>JBBRZE010000105.1:0-14268 GCA_038236995.1 Bacteroidales bacterium
AATGTTCCCGCGATGCGGGTTTGGTGGTGCAAATTGAAATGTATTCTACCATATTTTCGCAGCTACGCAGCTTTTGGTTTTTACTTTTCACATTTTGCTACCATAATGTTCCCGCGATGCGGCTTTGGTGGTGCAAATTGAAATGTATTCTACCATATTTTCGCAGCTACGCAGCTTTTGGTTTTTACTTTTCACATTTTGCTACCATAATGTTCCCGCGATGCGGGTTTGGTGGTGCAAATTGAAATGTATTCTACCATATTTTCGCAGCTACGCCGCTTTTCGGTTATCTCTTTCGCAACTTGCTACCAGACTGTCGCCGCGGTACGGTTTTGGTGGTACAAATTGAAATTTATTATACCATACTATCGCAGCTACGCCGCTTATGGTTTTTACTTTTTTTGCTACCATAATGTTGCCGCGATGCGGCTTTGGTGGTACAAATTGAATTACATTCTACCATACTTCCGCAGCTACGCAGCTTTTCGGTTATCTCTTTCACAACTAGCTACAAGAATGTCGTTGCGATGCGGCTTTGGCGGTACAAATTGAAATGTATTCTACCATATTTTCGCAGCTACGCAGCTTTTCGGTTTTCTTTTTCACAACTAGCTACAAGAATGTCGTTGCGATGCGGGTTTGGATTTTTAACATGATATTTTGCTATCCAATTTTCACAACCACGATGCTCAAAAAGCCGTGTTAGCAGTGATATTATGGTAGAATAAAACAGAAACGTAATGATTTTTCAAGCCGCATAGTGGCGAGAGTATGGTAGTAAATCGCATCGATGATGAGATCAAAGCAGCGTAGCTGCGACATTATGCTCGAAATAGTTGGTTCATTCATAAAATTCAAAAATGTACCGATCATCGTATTCTATTTCAAACTTCTTCAGCATCTCCAAATATTCTTCCTTGAATGATTTTGATCCATGATGCTTTTCCTGATTCATAATATACTGAATCACATCATTTCGCTGGCTTCTGGAATAAGTGAAGCCGCCATAACCACGTTGCCATTCGAATTTCCCCTGAACAAACCGATTTTCATTGATCCATTTCGAGGAATTTGCCTTGACCTTTTCCATAATATCAGACAATGAAGTTATTGGGTTCATTTCAAAAAAAATATGAACATGATCTTTGTGTCCATTAACTGCCAAAGGAAATTGACCAAGGCCTTTTATAATTCCAGATATGTATTTAAATAATTCTTTTCTGAAATTTGATGAAAGAATGTTATCGCGCCCTTTTACTGCAAAAACTGTCTGTACATTTAATTGAGTATAAGTGTTTGCCATAATGAGTTTTTTTCAAATTTATGAAAATTTGGACATTCTTTCAATCAAACTTAGTTTTCATTCCTGCTCATGTCGAGATGGTGGGATTGATCGGAATGGGCAACAACCCGATGGTGGGCGCTACGGTTGCTGTTACAGTTGCTGTGTCACAGGCATAATTCTTTAAAAGAATATATAACAAAAATGCACAAAGACACGGAGAAATCCGGTGGCTTTGTGCATTTTTATTTGCTACCATAATGTCGCCGCGATGCGGCTTTGGTGGTACAAATTGAAATGTATTCTACCATATTTTCGCAGCTACGCAGCTTTTCAGTTTTCTTTTTCACAACTAGCTACAAGAATGTCGTTGCGATGCGGCTTTGGATTTTCAACATGATATTTAGCTGTCCAATTTTCACAGCCAAAATGCTTAAATAACCGCGTTAGTGGTGACATTATGGTAGAATAAAACAAAAACGCAATGATTTATCAAGCCGCATAGCGGCGAAAGTATGGTAGCAGATCTGAACACCCTTGTTCTGCATACTAGTATAATCATTTTTCGTTCAAATTAAAATTAGTTTCATCTGAAACTGGTTGGCTGACAATAATCTGCCTTGCCGATTTTAGATTAAATATGCGTATAATACAGCGTTTAATATTTTAAATACAAAATATATTGTGTTTTATACAGAATTAATTAATTAAAATACAGAATTAAACATGTAATAAATAGAATAAATTTAGCTAATAACACAATTAAATTATTAAATAACTAAGATTATTCTGTATTATAAATAAATATCTTTGTAAAAGAATGAATTAATTCTGTATAATACAGAAATACTTCTTAAATTTACGAAATATATTTTGTATTTTAAACTAATTTACTGATATGTATAAGATAGACATCGTTTCGATTGCCAACCGTGAGCTCGATAACAGGCATATTAGCCATTCCGATTTATCGAGGAGGCTGAACTTAAATCCTTCGTCTGTACAAGGTATGCTAGCCCGGCCAACCTTGCAGGTTCAGCGATTGCTGGACTTGTCGGAAGTATGTAATTACAATTTTTTCAGGGAAGTGGCCGATTTATTGCCTTATGCGGAACCGTCTGCAACACTTATTAAGTCGATGGCAATTGCTGCCAATGGTTATGAAGAACGTATTAAGGAACTTGAGATGGAAGTGAAAATCCTGCGACAGACTTTAAAGGATGTGATGGGGAAATAAGTTTGATCATCATACATAAACACTTATGAAATTACCTTTGAGTACAAAACAGGAAATGATCGATAAGGCCCAATCCTTATTCGATGAAGGATATGCCTGCTCGCAATCGGTTTTGTTGGCCTATTCGGGTCAGTTCGGACTCGACGAAAATGCAGCCAAGTTAATTTCCTCCACCTTTGGTGGTGGAATGGGGCGTTTACGTGAAAAGTGTGGTGCAGTAACGGGCGGATTTATGGTTCTTGGACTGGCCTATGGCAATACCGATCCGAAAGATATGGATACCAAATTGGCAGCCTACGATAAAGTGCAGGAAATGAACCGTCAGTTCGAAGCGATAAACGGTACAAGTGTTTGCGCCGAATTGCTGAATAATCATGCCACCAAGGATGAAGTAGCCCGGAGGGTCCATCACCGGTTGATTTGCCGGAAGGTGATCGCCGATTCGACAGCCATTGTTTATGACCTGATCCTGCACGAAACAAAAAAATAAAAATTTTAATGAAATTTAATGTCGTAAATATACGTCGTATTTAAATATGACGTATATTTACGACGTAATTAAAAACAAAGAAGATGGTAGTCTCAAAAACAGAACTTTTCGATGATGTGCTTCAGGAACGGGCTAACTTGTTCAAAGCTCTTGCACACCCGGCGCGACTGCAAATTTTACAGTTTCTGGCCCAAACGAAGACTTGTATATCGGGAGATATTTCGGAAGAATTGCCATTGAGCCGCACAACTGTCAATCAGCATCTGAAAGAATTGAAAAATGCAGGACTGATCAGGGGAACCGTCGAAGGGGCCAAGACAAACTATTGTCTCGATTACACGAAGGTGGATCAGATGAAAAAAATCCTATCCGGCTTTCTCGATGAAATTAAGTTTCCGGAAAACTTTTGCTGTCGGTAACATTTGGGATAGTCTGTTTCAAAATTTCTTTCTTTCAAATCTTCAAATAAAATGAAAATATTAATTCTTTGTACAGGAAACAGTTGCCGCAGCCAGATGGCACACGGCTTTTTACAATCGTTCAATATTGAAATTACTGTTCGCTCGGCAGGAACCGAAGCATCAGGCAAACTAAATCCGAAAGCAGTTGTCGTTATGAAAGAAGCGGGCGTCGATATTAGTCACCATACTTCCGACTCAGTTGATCTGTACCTGGACGAAGAATGGGATTACGTAATCACCGTTTGCGGAGGAGCAAACGAATCTTGTCCTGCCTTTATCGGGAAGGTAAAACACCGTCTGCATATGGGTTTTGATGATCCTTCCCATGTTGTTGGTGCCGATGAATTTATCCGGAGTGAATTTATTCGCGTTCGCGATGAGATCAAAGATGGCTTTTATAAATTTTATACCGATCAAATTAAACCACAGTTATGAATCCAAATGAATTAAAGTTAGTTGTTCAGGAAAAATACGGCGAAATAGCCAGTCAGACCAAGTCAATCAATCAGTCGTCATGCTGTGGAAGTACAAGCTCTTGCTGTGATGTTGATTATACAATATTTAGTGATGATTATTCGGGTCAGGAAGGATACAACCCGGATGCAGATTTAGGTTTAGGTTGTGGAATTCCCACAAACTATGCGGCTATCAAAACAGGTGATCATGTGCTTGATTTAGGCAGCGGTGCCGGAAACGATTGTTTTGTTGCCTGTGCCATCTTGAGTGAATCAGGGAAAGTTACAGGTTTAGACTTTACGGAAGCGATGCTCCAAAAAGCAAATGAAAACAAGCAAAAACTCGGTTATACCAATGTAGAATTTGTAAAAGGCGACATCGAAGAGATGCCTTTGCCAGATAACAGTTTTGATGTAGTTGTCTCGAACTGTGTTTTAAACCTGGTGCCTGATAAGCACAAAGCCTTTGCTGAAATCATGCGGGTTCTAAAACCGAATGGCCATTTTTGTGTTTCGGATGTCGTAATCAAAGGTGAATTGCCCGAAAAGCTTCGCAAAGATGCAGAGATGTATGCCGGATGTGTTTCAGGTGCCATTGATATGGATGAATACCTGGAAATCATCAGGGGAAAGGGTTTTCAGGATGTAACCATTCATAAACAAAAGGTGATTGCAATTCCGGATGAGGTTCTTGGAAACTATCTTTCGAAAAAAGAAATTGGAGATTTCAAAAACTGTGAAACGGGGATATTCAGTATTACAGTTTCCGGGTACAAATTATAGAAACAGCGTTTTAAAATTGCCATGAACAAATCATCTTTATTAAATATAAATAGCTCGCAATTAACGGGTAATACCTGGCTCAAAGGTTTATTTGGCGTTGAGAAGGAAAATATCCGGGTTGATCGAAAGGGTGTGATTGCGCAGACACTGCATCCTGCGATTTTTGGCGACAAACTGAATCATTCGTACATCACCACCGACTTTTCGGAAAGCCAGGTTGAAATGATTACGCCGCCATTGCCATCCATTGAACAAGCATTGGGTTTCCTCGAAACGATTCATGATATTGTGAGTCTTGAACTCGAAGATGAATATCTCTGGCCGCAAAGTATACCCCCCATTTTGCCCGACGAGGATCAGATTCCGATTGCGAAATATGCAAAAGGTGGCCGCAAGGAACAGGAGTACCGGAATAATCTTGCATTGAAGTATGGAAGAAAAAAGCAGGCCATTTCGGGCATTCATTTTAATATTTCGCTCGACGAAACATTGCTGAAGATGCTTTATCAAAGCACTTCGCAGGCAATTTCTTTTGAAGCATTTCGTGATGAAGTTTATTTGAAAATCACGCGACAGCTCTTGCGTTACCGATGGCTTTATGTGTTGATTTTTGGAAGCAGCCCCATTGTCGATCCAACCTATGAATTAAAATGCTGTGATCTCCCGCTCTATTTCAATGCTAAAACACGCGGGTTATCGCTTCGCAACAGTTGTTTCGGGTATGGAAATCTGGTAGATCTTTATCCCGATTATGGCACCGCAAACGGATACCTTAGGAGCATTGAGCAAATGGTGAAAAACGGAACGCTCACAGCAACGAAAGAACTTTACGCTTCTGTAAGACCTAAATTCCTTAATAATTCAGAATCGATTTCTTATATAGAGGCCCGATTCCCTGATATTAATCCGCTAATCAAGACAGGAATTACTCCGGAAATGCTTCATTTTATTCATTTGCTGGCGATTTATGGACTGCTTACCGATGAGCAGAATGATTTCACTTCCGAATTTCAAACCATTGCGAATTCGAACCATGGACATATTTCATTGTATGGCTTAAATACCAATGTTGAGGTTAAAACTGAAAATGGCGTTGCAGTAAATGCCTTTGACGAGGCCAAACGGGTGATCGGGGAAATGCTCGATTTATATGCATCATTCGGAATTGATAACAGCGACTATTTAAATTCGTTGATGTACGTGCAGCAAATGATCAATCATCCTGACCGCAGAATCGTTCACCAAATACTGAAGGAAACGGATGTTAAAGGTTTTATCCCTTTTCATCTCGAAAAGGCGAAATACTATTTACGGCAAAGCAAACAAAACAGCTTCAATTTCAAAGGACTGGAAGATATGGAGCTCTCGACGCAATTGTTACTTCGCGAAGCTGTTCGTCGGGGTGTTGCATTTGATATCCTCGACAGAGGCGAGAATTTCATTCGCCTGAAACGCGATCAGAATATCCAATACGTCCGCCAGGCAACCAAAACTTCGCTTGATAATTATGCCAGCATATTGGCGATGGAGAACAAGGTGATCACCAAACTAATTCTTGAAGAACATGGTATCAGGGTTCCAAAAGGATTGGATTATACGGATCAAATCAGTGCAAAAGCCGGTTTTCAGTATTTCAAGGATAAGGCGGTTGTGATAAAACCAAAGCTTACAAATTTCGGATTGGGAATCACTATTCTAAAAAGCAATACTGACAAAAGTATTTTTGAAAGAGCGGTTGATATTGCGTTTGACTTCGATTCAGGTATTTTGATCGAGGAATTTATTGAAGGAAAAGAGTTCAGGTTATTTGTGATGGCTGGTGAAGTTGTGGGGATACTGTACCGTGTTCCGGCAAACGTGACCGGCGATGGCATACAAACCATTCGTGAACTGGTTATTGAGAAAAACAAAGATCCGTTGAGGGGGAAAGGTTACCATACGCCGTTGGAGAAAATACAAATGGGAGAAGCAGAACTGATGTTTTTAAAAGCTCAGGACAAAGATTTTGAATCTATACCGGATAATGCAGAAACGATTTTTCTACGCGAAAACTCAAATATCAGTACGGGTGGTGACAGTATCGATTTTACGGATGAGATTCCTGAATCGTATAAGCAAATTGCAGTAAAAGCTGCACATGCCCTGGATGTGAAAATCACGGGACTCGATATGATTATTCCCGACTATCATCAAGAAGCGACAGAAGACAATTATGCGATTATTGAATTGAATTTCAATCCTGCTATTCATATTCACTGTCATCCTTTCAAGGGGAAAAACCGCCGGTTAAATGAAAAGTTATTGGATCTGCTTGGATTCCCGATCATAAAAGAAGCTCTTGAAGCAACGCATAGCAGAATCTGTCTGAAACTGGAATGCTGTGAATTAATTAAGAACTGAAATTAAACCTGTAATTCTTAACTCATTCAAAACCGACCATATGGGAACTACTAAATAACTATCATTTTTCGATCGTTACCTCTGCTGGTATTTAAAAATGTCAGGTTACTGACATTGTCGCTTACTCAAAACTGGATTGTTGGTCCGCTGGTTATGTTTTTCCTCTCCATTATTTTTCTCCACAATTATCCGGGACTGATGGTTGGGGTTATTCTTGTACGGTATTGATTAATTTGGGAATACCTTTCTTTGCCGGACTCATTTCGAACTTTATCCTTCGCCGGTGGAAGGGCAGCGAATGGTATTTTACCAGATTTATTCCCAATATTTCGTGGCTGACACCGGTAGCGCTGTTGTTCACTATTTTTGTGATGTTTTCGCTAAAAGGCGGGAAAATTGTTGGATTACCAATGGATGTTATCCGGGTTGCAATTCTCTATACGATCTATTTTGCATTGATGTTTTTCACTACCTTTTTTATTGCCAAATGGATGGGTGAAGGTTACGAACAATCGACAACCATGGCATTTACTGCAGGAAGTAACGATTTCGAACTGGCAATTGCTGTGGCGATTTCGGTATTTGGTATCAATTCAGGTGCGGCTTTTGCCGCAGTTATTGGTCCATTGGTCGAAGTTCCGGTAATGATTGCTTTGGTGAATGTGGCTTTTTATTTCAAACGAAAGTTTTACGCCAATTAGATTCCTGTAATTATAAACATCAAACTTAATTTTATCTTTATGGTGATTTTTGAATTGAAGGGTATTTAGATCTTTATTTTGTAAAAACTTAGCCGGATGGATAATAAAATCACGAGGAAATATTTTGCTTTAACAATATTGCTTTCATTATCCATCAGCATATTGGTGCATTTCAGCCGTGTATTCGATGAGACAATTTCACATTCATCATCGCAGAGTTC
This sequence comes from Bacteroidales bacterium, assembly GCA_038236995.1. Lineage (GTDB taxonomy): Bacteria > Bacteroidota > Bacteroidia > Bacteroidales > Prolixibacteraceae > JAAFHB01. The sequence goes on from JBBRZE010000105.1 coordinate 8,031, forward strand.
CACAATTTATTTTCTTGGCAATATTTTATCCGAGGTCCTTATCACCTTTTTAATTTGTTTTTTATTATTCCTGATCAATTTTTACATCTTAAAGCCGCTTCAAACCAATAAAACGCATAAACCTGTTACCATCGTTATTGCTTTGATTGTCTCATTTACAATTGTTCTGATACTTAGTCATTACCTTTTTCAGCTAAAAGGTCTTATCTTTCCAAGGGTGGAGACTGGCAGGCCTGAAGGTGCTTTTATGTTTAAGGACTTTTTTGTTGCTTTGGTTGTAATCATTAGTGTATATGTAATCAAAGTAATTTACCAGAACCAGCAAAACAGGTTGGAAATACAAGCTTTGAAAATTGAAAATCTTCAAAGTCAATTTGATGCGCTTAAAAACCAGGTAAGCCCTCATTTTCTGTTCAACTCGCTCAATTCTTTGAAAACATTAATCCGGGAAATGCCTGAAGTGGCACAGGAATACCTGAATCATTTATCGTCGGTTTTGCGTTACACTTTACAGGCTAACGAAAACAAATTGGTAAGTTTAAATGATGAATTACAATTTGTTGAGTCGTACTTCTTTTTAATCAAACTGCGTTTTAATAAAAACATCACATTGTCTCAAAATATCAATGGCAAACTGATGAATTATAAAATTCCTCCGTTGGCATTGCAAATATTAATAGAAAATGCAATAAAGCATAACGAGATAAGCAAACGGAATTCATTGGAAATATCGGTGTTTACAAATGATGAGAACCTTGTTGTAAAGAACAATATCAATAAGAAATATTCCCCGGAGCCCGGTGCAGGAGTGGGTTTAGTCAATTTATCCAACCAGTACCGGATTCTTGTAGGGAAAGAGATTTTGATTAAAAAGGATGAAAGTAACTTTATGGTGGAAATACCGTTGCTGAAACTATGAAAGTACTGATAATTGAAGATGAGGAATTAGCTGTTCGCAATCTCGAAAGTATCTTCAACGAGATCGGCGGTTTTACGACAGCTGCAGTGCTTGAAAGTATTGCCGACACCGTAGAATGGTTCGAAATGAATGAAGATCCAGACCTGGTCTTTATGGATATCCATCTGGCGGATGGTTCAGCCTTCGAAATATTTAAACTCATTGATATCAATTGTCCGGTTGTTTTCACAACGGCCTATGATGAATATGCTTTGCAGGCATTTAAGGTAAACAGTATCGACTATTTGCTGAAACCGGTTGATGTTGCCGCGGTTAAAAAAACCCTCGGAAAACTTAAAAATATAACTAAAAGCAATATTAGTTCCGATGACATGAAAAGGATATTAACTATTCTAAAACCCGGTGCCGAATACAAAACACATTTTTTGGTCAGTCAAAAAGGGGATAAACTTGTTCCGTTGATTGCTAACGATATCGCCTACATTTATATTGAGCTAAACATTGTAAAGGCATTGACCTTTGACGAAAAGACATTTGTAATGCAATATACAATGGATGAATTGTCAGAAATGCTCAACCCAAAAGATTTTTACAAGGCAAATCGCCAGTTTATCATTGCACGGATAGCGATAAAGGATATCGATTTGTGGTTTAATAACCGGCTTTCCATTAATTTAAAACCAGTTGCGCCCGAAAAAGTATTAGTCAGCAAGGCCCGGATCACTGATTTTAAACTGTGGTTCAGTCAAGGCTGATTTTTTTGACCAATTTCAACAAAGCTATTTTGATGGATATAAATCATTGCTGATTAAACTTTAGCAGGAAGAATTAATCTAAGAGTTCGTGGAACATTTCTGACTGAATATTTGTCATTTTATAAAAATTCTAAGTATTTATTTTAAATCCGAAGGATATGAAAAGGAAAATGGTTGGTCTATTTTTTAGTCTGCTGATAACAGCTGCGATTATTCCTGGACAGGTAAAATCCCAGGCACTGAAGGAAGATCCTGCACTTGATGAAAAAGTAAAAGCTTTTCTTTCTGAACATTCCGGGCAATGGCATGATATGAATGTTCCCATTTCTGATGCAAAGCTTCTTTATGATCTTATTATAAAGGGGAACTACAAAAGTGCACTTGAAATTGGAACTTCAACCGGCTATTCAGGGATTTATATTGCCTGGGCGCTCAGTAAAACCGGAGGAAAACTTATTACAATTGATATTGATGAAGAGAGGCATAATATTGCCCTCGAGAATTTTAAAAAGGCGGGACTTTCTGAATATATTGATGCACGGCTTTCCGATGCCCATTCGCTTGTCAAGGAACTGAAAGGACCCTTTGATTTTGTCTTCAGCGATGCCGATAAAAACTGGTATACAAACTATTTTAATGATGTTGATCCCAAATTAAAAGTCGGAGGGTGTTTCACTACTCATAATATTTCGGAAACAAGACGTATGGGTGAGGGAGAATATCTGAAGTATGTAAGAAGCATGAAAAATTATGAATCCACGTTGAACACTGAAGGTGCGGGGTTATTAATAAGTTATAAAAGAGCAGAAAAATAACTGGTCTAAGCATGGCTGAGGATAATCTGCAACGGAAACTGGGACTTTTCCCTGCTACCAATATTGTGATTGCCAATATGATTGGTGCCGGGATCTTTACCACTTCTGGTCTTTTGATGACCGGTTTGAATAATCCCCTGTTAATGTTGTCGCTGTGGGTTGCCGGAGGAGTTATTGCACTTTGCGGTGCACTTTCCTACGGCGAACTTGGTGCCGCGATGCCCGGAGCAGGAGGGGAATATCTTTTCCTGTCAAAACTCTTTCATCCCCTGTTTGGTTTTCTCAGCGGATGGGTCTCTTTCGTTGTCGGATTTTCTGCTCCCATTGCAGCTTCAGCGATGGGCTTCAGTGAATATTTCTGCAGGGCAATCCCTGCCATTCCCGGATGGTTTGAGCATGCCGGAATTATGAATCAAGCTGTCACCAAGACCTTTCTTTCAGTAAGTGTGATAATGATATTTACAATGATTCATTACCGCGGAATAAAAACGGGTGCGCTTGTTCAAAATATCCTCACGCTTCTTAAGGTCGCATTGATTGTGTTCCTGTTGCTGGCCGGATTTCTTTCAGGAAAAGGAGACATCATCAATTTCAGCACTGGTGGGGGCGTTTCTGCTGGTTTTGATGGTTGGAAAACAATCGGACTTTCACTGATGTGGATCATGTTTGCCTACAGTGGCTGGAATGCCTCAACCTATCTTGGCTCAGAGATCAGGAATCCTTCAAAAACACTACCAAGGTCGCTCATTGTCGGAACAGGCATTGTAATGCTATTGTATCTTTCGCTGAATGCATTATACATATATGGCATTGCTCCGGATAAAATGAAAGGTGTCATTTCAGTCGGCGGACTTGCAATGGGAAACCTATTCGGAAAATCTGCGGATACACTCTTTTCGTTGCTGATCGCGTTTGCCCTTTTTTCGTCACTCAGCGCGTTTATTATTATTGGCCCAAGAGTGTATTACTCAATGGCCAAAGAAGGACTTTTCTTCAAATCGGTCGCGAAAATTCATCCAAAATTCGGGGTACCTTCCAATTCAATTATTCTTCAAAGTATGATTGCCATCGTCCTGGCGCTTTCCGGAAGTTTTGAACAGGTCCTTACCTATATGGGATTTGCATTGGGCATATTTCCAATATTGACTGTGATTGGTGTTTTCAAATTAAGAAAGAATCATCCATCGGCACTAAGAATGGCTGGATTCCCATTTACCCAGATTCTTTATATCGCGACTGGGATACTCATTCTTGTTCTTGCGTTTCTTGAAAGGCCCAATGAGTCATCAATCGCTTTATTGACAGTTATTGCAGGGATTCCGGCTTATTACCTGTTTAAAAAAACAAATAACACCAAAGTTGATTAACACAGCTTCCGGAGATTCCCAATGATCAATCTTTTAGTAATCCCTGACTTTTGTAATTATTCCTTTCAAAACTCACCGCCGCAATAGGTCATTTCGCAATCAGGTTTTACAGCTTCATCTCATTTATTGAATTTACATTCCTCCTGGAGGATACTTTCGTTTCATAAAAACGAAAATTCAATTTTGGAGGATTAAGCTATGAAAACAATAAAAGCGATTATTTTGATCATCTTTTTATTTGTACTCTTACACACCACACATGCCCAACAGGCAGTTCCAATTGATTCTAATTGCAAGATAAAAGGAGTTTTAGTTGATGCAGATGACCAGGTTCCAGTGGAATTTGCAAATGTTGTATTGTATGCTTTGAATAAAACGGTTGTTGTGACATGGTCAATTTCAAGCGATAAAGGTGCATTCGAATTGTCGAAAATTGCCTTGGGTGAGTACGACCTCGCTATTACATTCGTTGGATATGAAGATAAAAAAATGCAACGGGTTGTATTTGATAAACCGGGTTTTACGTTGGATTTAGGGAAAATCAATTTTAATAAAGTTGCAACAGCCGTCGGAGAGGTCTCGGTAGTAGGAATTCAAAAAACTTATCAGTCAAAGATTGACAAGAAGGTAATCAATGTTTCAAAAGATATTAATTCAACAGGGGGAACAGCCATTGATTTGATTAAGAATATCCCTGGTTTAGCGGTAGATGCTGACGGGGTCGTGAATTTGCGCGGTAATTCCGGCGTTAGTATCCTGATTGACGGGCGGCCAACATCAATTGATGCGACCAAGCTCGACCAGATTCCGGCAGCCGATATCGAAAGCCTCGAGATCATTAACAATCCTTCTGCAAAATATAATCCGGAAGGCAAAAGCGGAATCATTAACATCAAAATGAAACAAATAAAAACAGCTGGCTTTAGTGGGAATGCAATGTTTACTGCTGGAACCGGCGATAAATACAACGAGTCGTTGAATTTGAATTACAACTTTGGCATGATCAATTTATTTGGATCGTACAGCGGGATGAAGAGGATGGCTGTTAACTCACGCTATTTGTTAAGGGAAGCTTTTGATTCCGATTCTGTTCACTTTTTACAGCAGGATGCCAAAACTAATTACGACATTACTAAAAACAGTTTCACGCTGGGTTCAAACTTCAATTTTAATTCTCAAAACAAACTGACATTGAGCTATGCGTACAATCCATCGCGTCAAATTGATTCTGATAACACGCTTTCACAATATTTTGATCGGTCGATGAATAAAACAGGAAGTGTTTTTGTGATCAATTCAGAGAATGAAAAAGAAACTTCGAACGATTACCTGCTTGCTTACCGCAAATTATTTGACAAGAAGGGAGAGGAACTGACTGTTGATTATACATTATCCAATTCATCAGCTTCCATTCATCAACCACAAACTTATCAGTATGCAACACGAACAGAATTGGCGGAAATAACTTCGGGTTCCGATAGCTACAATTCAAACCTGCAAATGAACTGGGTTTTGCCTTTTGAGAATGGTTCGAAACTTGAAAGTGGGATTCACAGCATTGTAAGGGGCAACGAAAGTAATTTCCACCTGTACAATTCCATCGACGGAACGCTTTTTGAAGATCTCACCCAAAAGAACTTATTTACCTATAATGAACAAATTCATGCGATTTACAGCCTTTGGTCAGGTAAACTCGGAGGAACATCCATTCAGTCGGGACTTCGACTCGAGCAAACGCTGATTGATGGAAAGCAGGATGTTAACAATGAAAAAATCAGCCAAAACTATTTTAATTTTTATCCTTCTCTTAGTTTCATTCATCCGTTGAACGAAAATAACGATCTGCAGCTTAGTTATAGCCGCACGATTAAAAGGCCTTCAGCGCGAATGATCAATCCATTTATTGACCGGTCAAATCTTGAAGTTTTCCGCAGCGGAAATCCGAATTTAAAGCCTGAATATATAAACACCGTTGAGCTTGGATACAATGGCAACTGGGATAAAACGGTTTTAGGTTTTACCGCATTCTACAAACACATTGCTAACCCGATTAATTCGGTGACATTGCTCGATGATAATGGGATATCGCATATGGCACCCCAGAATATGTCAACCAGTCAGAATTATGGACTTGAATTTACTTTCGAACATTCCATTTATAATTGGTGGAAAATAAACGGAAATGCGAGCTTCTTCCGTAATCTTATTAAGGATGATGCTCAAGATAATTCTGCCAGCAATTATTCCTACCTGGGTCGCATCAATTCAAGCTGGACTCCTTCGAAGAGCCTTTCCTTTCAGCTTATTGCAAATTATGCGGGTCCGATAGTGGGTGTTTATTCCAGAATGGAACCCCAGTATTCAATGGATTTTGCTGTAAAG
>JBBRZE010000106.1:0-14264 GCA_038236995.1 Bacteroidales bacterium
ATGCAGATATAAAGACGACCCAGATATACGCCCATGTAATCGACCGCAAGCTAAGCAGGGACATGGATAAAATGGCAAAGGTTGTCAATAACCGTAATCCCGTGGAAAATGCGGCAGCAATCAAAGCTCGCATGGCTGAAAGTATGGATTACGAAAAAGAACCTGTTCTGTCTGTAGTTGAAGATAAATCCAAAATAAAATACCTGATTACGGATGAAACCTACCTGTTTTCAAAGAAAGGCAAGCTGAAAGAAATATCCGAACGGGACTTCTTTATATCTGTAATTGAACGGAACTTTAAGATTCTGTATACGTCCCCAAATATAAAGTTTGCAACCAACGGCACCGAGATAATTATCGGTTCAAAATTCTTTGGTGAGATTATGGGAGGATATTACAGTCTGAATAACCAGGTTGGCGTATTTGAAGATTTCCGCTACGGTATTATCAATGTACAAGAGTTGAAATCAATAGTACCTCAAAATCAAATGTGCCGTAAAGCTGTATATGAATAATTAACAAAACAATCGCCATGAATAGAGGATGTGTAAAGATCAAAGGATCAGGGGATCAGGAATTTGTTGTTGAAGCCAAGATGGTTGATGGTAACCTGTGGCTTACCAAACTTGAAATGGCTGATCTATTTAATACCTTGAATTGATTGCGAATATTTCGTGAGTATTAAGACTACCCAAATTTGTGCAAAAGTAGTTGAGAAAAAGTTAGCCAAGATATGGCTGATTTAAGAAATAAGCTTTATGGCACTTAGTAAAAAACATAATCAATTGGTCAAAATTCAATTGTTATTTGGTGAGAAGATAGGTGAAGTCACGTTAATATGTTTTATAAAGTTTTAAAAATATAAGGTATTATCCCCTCCAATTTATTTCGCAAAGTTATCTCCGCATCCCGGAAAAGTCAAGGGATTCAGGCTTTTTCGGGATGTGCTACTCATAACCATCGCTTCGCGCTCGGTCAGCTTTTTGCTTAAAAGTACAGCCACGACATGTCGTGACCCTTACGCCCCAGCAAAAACCTGACATTCGCCCATTGACAAGAATCCGGTCTGCTCGATGGTGTTTGGCTCAAAATTAATCGGCGAGCCAGACAAAGTCCGTCCACTGACGGATGCCAAAATAAGTCTGTAGGGCAACAGCAAAAACAAATGAAAGATTCAAACGGATGGGAAGTAATTCACACGTATTCAACCAAAGAGGCTGTGGAAGACGGATTCCTGGTAAAGATTGAAAGTGCCGCATCGAAGGAGGCAGGTATTAAGTTTCCGGTTTACATGACAAGAGCGGTATGGGACAAGTATGTAGAAGTACCCGCTGGAATGGAAGGTTACCAGGATGTATCGGGCCGACTTTGGGATATCCTGTACATGTTTACCTACTATGCAAAAAAAGGTGGTTCCGGCGGGTTGATGAGTTTCAAATTCAGTTGCAGCATACCGGACGCGGGAAACTGGGAGAAACATGAATATCTGGAAGATCCTGCCAACAGAGACCAAAGGCTGGTTACCTTGAAAGCAACTTGTCAGGCACAGGATTTCGACGATCCGACTCCGGCCATTTTCATTATGAAGCCTGACGAAGATTAATCATGGCGACAACTAAAGCAAACAGAGACTTCCTCCGGACGGGGGAAGTTTCTCTAAAAGGTTTTTTGGCAGGTCTTGCAGAATCAAAAGTCAGGGATAACCGGCACAAAACAATGATGCTCTATCATTCTACTTTTATCATTGCAGCCTACCGAAATGGTGAAAAGCTTCAGGTAAGCAAAGAATTTAACATTGATGAACTGACCAAAGCCAGAAGGTTTTACAGGTCAATCCGGTTCTTTAAAACGCATTCATCCTGGTCGATGGAATAATCAGAAACAATGGAAAAACACTGGACAGCTTATCTGCCGGAAGCCGGCACGATAAAACGCATGGGAAATGATATTTCCTATGCTGAAGAATTACTCAACGCTCTTGAACGCGATGTTGCACGACAAAAACGGCACGTTGCTTCTCTTGAAGAAGATATTTTCAGGTTTGCAAAACAGGATTGGTCGATAGAGGAAATTACTCAGGCCAAACTGGAAGCTAAAAAACGAACATGAAGAATCAGATTGATTCAAAGGGGCTTTTTCGCCCCTTTTTTTGTTCATCCAAATCAAAATGTGAATATACTAACACTTTTATTTTTAATGCAATAACCCACCGCTGACCAAACTGCCAGCCTTTTATCTGTGGAAGGTGGTTTTTTATTCGCTCCTTACATTCCAGCACTTCCGCTTCATTTCGCTTTTGCTGCGCAACTCTTCATTTCGCTTCGCTACCTGTCATTTCAGTCCTCATATTCAACCACCACCCTCGATAACACACACAAATACGCTTGATTCCACTTCGTTGCATCAACCAAATTTGCCAGCACAGCTGTGCCTACCCACACCAAAGAGAAATCAAAATTCAGAAGAGGCTGACACATAAATCTTAATCTTTACAAAGATGCAAGGGCATCTTTGGGTCATTTAAAAATGGTTTATACTCCTAAATGGTTAGCCTTTTGGCATTTTTCGTAATTGCATGGAAAATCATCTCAGGTTTCCAGCATGTTGGATCAACACTTTCCATGGATCTTTGGTTGTTGCTCATGGTTTAGCTCCTTGGTAACTTGGTCAGGGTAGTAACAAGTGAAAAATCCGGATAAGGCCAGCTTGCAGCCGGAATCGAAACTGATGATAATGCCATCTTTAAAACAGAAAACTACTACTGGCAAATCCCCCAAATCGGATACTGCTAACGCGACATCAGGATTAGACTTTGAGTAATCCTTTCCGAAGGTAATGCTTTAAAAACTCCCAAAAGTCGATCACCCAGATTTTTTCGTGTCAGTCATAATTACTATGCAAAGGTTGAACACGCTTGTGGCGTTCGGTCCCCTCAAACAATAATTTTCTCGGCATATCCTTATTCTTCTCCGCTTTTTCCGCTCCATGAGTAGCGAAGCGTATCGAATGGCGGTATTCCAATTGCTTATTGTTTGCGCCGCAAGTCGCGTTCTTTTTAACCTGGCATATAATTTTAACTTTAAAAAATCTGTATTATGACAACTTTTGAAAAACATTACATCGGAAAAGGAACTCAAGTAGCTAATCTTGACATCGTGAAAGTCGTATTACCAGTTGAAGGCATCGAAGCCGCAGTTTTTGAAAACAAAGACGGAGTAAAATACCTTAGTTTCGAAATCGCACGGCTGAAAGAAGCTGACAAATTCGGGAGAACACACACGTGCTACTTCCAGACCAAAGTTCAAACCGAAGAGTCTAAAGACCAAGAGCCTGTAGCGCAACCAAAGAAAAAGGCCGGAAAAGCATCGAAGAAAATGCAACCACAGCCAGAAACAGAGGATGATCTTCCTTTCTAACCCTCTTAAAAAAGCCGAAAGGCTTTTTTTTGTGTCGTATAAAACCGAAACACCAGAATGGCCATTCCCGAATTACTGAAGTGAACTGGAAATTAGACCAGTCCTTTTCCGACGACTGCCCATGACATAATACACCGATCAACAAATCCAAGCTATTACTAAAAACGAAAGCAATACAAATGCGAAACAGTATCCAGGTTTGGCTGAAACTGGTAAGTGTTTTCCTTACTTGTTTTTAAATGATTATACGCGAAGATGTTGGGTATGTCCGAAACTGCCCGGGGCAGGCTACACAAGGATTTTCCCGGCATATCCTCACTTCATTTCATTGCGTTCCGGTATTCCAGTTCCTCCTTGAGTATTTCGGCATATACCCAGCAAAGAAGGCATATAATCATTAAAAACTATCGTATGAAAACTTACACTTTAAGTTCAGCTGCAAAGAATCAGGAAACTAACACAGTTTGGGATGCATTCGTTGAATATCTGGAAACGATTTATTTCGAGGGTGCTGCCGATGAACTTGACAAAGAATTGGTTGAGTTCGAATACAAATCTTATAAGAGTCGTTACGAAAAATAACCGTAACAGCTTGCGTTAGGGGAAAGGTGAAAGTCTTTTTCCTGATCTCCGTTCTTTCAAAACTTAAAACAACAACCGAAAAGGAAAACAAAACCCCATGCGATTGCAGAACGTCCGGCTCCCTCATTTCAAACGCACGTCGTTCCCGCTATCCCGAATATGGATAGCTGCATTCCGTGCTAATTCATTCGTTCACCAAACAATCTTCATCGCCACACGCCAGAGTTCTGAATTAACTCCCTGAATCCGTTAACACAGAACACAGGCTTTTCCAACTCACAGGACTGATAACAGAGGAAACCCAATCAGATAGCACATCTTACGGATTAGCTGTCTGATTTTATATGGCATCAACACATCAGGTCTAAATTTTATTTCCTCTCCTTTCATACGAGTCATAAAATTCAACATTCATCCTGATAAGTTGATGAGCGTTTACTTTGCTTCGCACTATGTAGGACTTTATCGATTTTTCTGCCAGAATCAGGACTGATTGCATAAAGTAAGAACTTGCGCCTGCCATTCGAAAAATGGCAGAAAAATTCAGGAACCCGCGATGCGCCTAAATTTTTGAAGCGCTTTCTTTTCTCTGGATGGACTCGTAAGTGTTCAGAAGAAAAGAAACAAAAGAGAGTAAAAAAATGGTTCTTAAATATAGGGTAAACTTATTCTTTACTGAAAGTAGAGTCAAAAGATAACATAAATATAAATGAAGTGTCCAATTTTTAAACAGGTTGTCTTTCCAAAATAGAACGGATATCTATCGATGAAAAAAAGGAGATAATATGAATAATGAAAATCAATTAGATTTTATACAGTTATTGTTGAATGAATTTCATAATTTTAAGGTCAGTAAAAAACCGGAAATTATTCAACTTCAATAAAGAGGTATTGCCTTACAATTATGATCCTAAGCTATGATTAAATCCAATGTATACCCAATTGTTGATCTTGAATATACTTCAACTGTCAATTATGCTATCCAACAAAATAAAGTTCCTTTAGTAAGGAAACTAATCCTTAAGAATCCATCAGAGGAAGATTTTTCAGATATTTTGATAAAAATAACTTGTGACCTTGAATTCGTAAATAGTTGGGAACACAGGATAGAATTCCTACCTCAAGGTCAATGTCTTGAAATTGACGTGAAAGAATTTAGGCTTTCCGCCAAATTTCTTTCCGAATTGACTGAAAAGGTTGCTGGAGAATTAACTGTTTTTGTTTTTCGTAATGAGGAAATATTGATAAAACAGAATTTTTCAGTTGATATACTCGCTTATGACCAATGGAATGGTATAGGAACTTTACCTGAAATGTTGGCAGCATTTGTTACTCCTAACCATCCTGAGATATCTAAAATACTCTTGTCAGCCTCAGAGCTACTTGCTCGTTGGACTGGAGACCCATCTTTTGATGCCTACCAGAGCTTGAATCCAGATCGTGTGAAAAAGCAAATGGCCGCAATTTATGAAGCAATTTCAAATCGTGGAATTGTTTATTGTTCCCCTCCTGCAAGTTTTGAAAGAGAAGGGCAACGTATCCGGATGTGTGATTCGATTTTTTCTCAAAAGCTTGCTACTTGCATTGATATGACCATTTTGTATGCCAGTTGCCTGGAAGCAGTTGGATTAAATCCACTTTTAGTTGTTTTAAATGGACATGCATTTGTAGGCAGCTGGTTAATAGACCAAACATTTCCAGATAGTGTTAACGATGATGTATCACTCTTAAAAAAACGTACCGCAAGTGGTATCAATGAAATTGGTTTGGTAGAATCAACCTGCATGAATGTCGGTCACTCTGATTCTTTCGACGAGGCAATGAATAATGCAAACTACAAATTGGTCAATGAAGACAATTTTATTCTCTTTGTAGATATAAAAAGAGCCCGGTTCAGTGGAATAAAACCGCTGCCACAAAGAATCAAAACATCTGATGGATGGGAGATTATTGAAATTCATGGAACTTCCCGGTTAATTGATGCCCCCGATAGTATCATAATTGAAAAATTAGACCTGCCAAAACAAGAAAATTCTTTCACCAAACAAAAACTTTGGGAACGGAAATTATTAGACCTGAGTTTACGAAATAACCTTTTGAACTTACGGGTAACCCAGAATACCATTCAACTCATTTCAATAAGCCTTAATTCCATTGAGGATGCACTTGCTGATGGCGTTGAGTTCCAGGTTTTGCCTAAACCAAATGATTGGGCAAATCCGTTGAGTATTTCTGGCGTTTATCAGGCAGTAAATATGTCAGATCCCATTGTTGATTTACTGAAACATGAACTAGCGCATAAGCGACTTCGTTCGTATTTGACCGAAGGTGAATTAAGCAATGCAATAACGAAACTTTACCGTTCCTCCCGATTGTCATTGGAGGAAAATGGAGCAAATACCCTCTATTTGGTACTTGGATTTTTGAAATGGTATGAAACGCCTAAAAGCGAGTTGCCCCGTTATGCGCCATTACTCTTATTACCAGTTGAAATTATTAGAAAATCTGCACAAAAAGGATACGTGATCCGCAGTCGTGAAGAGGAAACTTTAATGAATATTACCTTGTTGGAAATGCTTCGACAGGACTTTGGGATGGTAATCAGCGGTTTGGATGAACTTCCAAGAGACGAAAGCGGTGTGGATGTAAAAAGAATATTCAATATTGTTCGGCAGGGAATAATGTCCCAGGCACGTTGGGATATAGAAGAGGAAGCATTTTTAGGAACCTTTTCCTTTAATAAATTTATCATGTGGAACGATATCCACAACAATGCAGATAAATTGAAGGAAAATAAAATAGTTGCCAGCCTTATTTCCGGAAAATTGGAATGGGAAATAAATGAAACACTTTTAGAGGAATCAAATCTCGATTTGGAATACTTACCTTCGGATATAGCGTTACCAATCAGTGCCGATTCCTCTCAGCTTGAAGCTATTTGTGCCGCAGTTCAGGATAAAAGTTTTATTCTGCATGGTCCTCCCGGAACCGGCAAATCGCAAACAATTACAAATATAATTGCCAACGCACTTTATCAGGAGAAAAAAGTTTTGTTCGTTGCCGAAAAAATGGCAGCCCTTTCAGTCGTTCAAAAAAGATTGGATAATATTGGACTCGCTCCATTTTGTCTGGAATTACATTCAAATAAATCAAAGAAATCAACGATTCTGGAACAGTTGCAGAAAACAACTGAAGTAATAAAGAAATCATCTCCGCTTGAATATCAAAGTGAAGCAGAAAGACTACATACCCTAAGGACTGAGCTTAATGATTATGTGGAATCACTCCATAAACAATATCAGTCAGGACTTTGCTTATTTGACTGTTTTACCGGATATGCACAACTTAATGGAGTTCCAGATTGCATTAAGTTTGAAGAGCAATTTATCGAAGAATTAAGCAGTGCCAATTTTATTGAATTCACTGAAACAATTGAAGAACTACAGAATATTGGCACGCTTTGCGGCCATCCTTTTAACCATCCTTTATCCGAAATAAAAACAACATCATATAGTCAACAGGCTAAAGCAACTGCATTTGAATTGATATCGGGCTATCTTGGGTTATTGGCACAACCTAATCAAAGCCGCAAAGAATTATGCGAACTATTAAAAATAAATACTTCCATTTATAGCAGGGAACAGGATTTGGCTGCAACTCAATTAGCAAAAGAACTCCTTATCCTATCTGATACTCCTGCCGAAATAATGTGTGCCGCAAAAGTTGAAAATACGCTTGGAATTATCATCGAACTATCCCAACATGGATTAAAACGAGATGATTATCGGCATGGGTTGCTCAACGATTTTAATAAAAGCATTTTGCAATTTAATGCCGAGCCTGAATTGGCAAAATGGAATTCAGCTTCGTTAAAATGGTTTTTGCCCCGGTGGTTGGAACAGAATAAAGTATTGAAATCTCTTAATCTTATATCAAAATCTGGAAAAGTTGACAAACAGAACGTTGTTAGAGATTTGGAGAGATTAATTCTTTACAAACATGAGCAGGAAATTCTTGATGAAAATGCTCCTATGCTTTCCAAATCATTGGATTTTATGTGGAATAGCGGGAACAGTGACTGGAAGAAGTTGATTCAAATATGTGAATCTGTTATTAAGATACACCAATTAACGGTAAGACTAACTGGTGATCCAATGGTGGCTAAACAGATACGAACTTATCTTTCTGCTCAAATCTCTGAAGGTTCCCGAACTTATCTTGAAGTTAATGGAAAGATATTAAAAACATTCATTGGCATTAATGACCGGATAAAAGAAGCGGAAACCCGTTTGTCAGAATTGTTAGGCATTTGCTTTCCTGATAATGATGATAAAACTCAAGATTGGATTGCGACTTGGAGTCAAAATGTGCGAAGATGGAATGAAAATCTCGATTCTTTAAGGGACTGGACAAGTTGGAATCTGGCAGTAGAAAAGGCCTCGAAAGTAAATCTTACATCGGTTATCGTAGCGTATAAAAGTGGTAAGCTGAAAAATGAGGAGGTTGTAAATTCTTTCAAGAAGGCTATTTATCGGCAATGTTCCGAATATATTATTTCTCTTGATCCCAAGTTGTCAGCATTTAATGGTAAGTTATTTGAAAATAAAATCCAGAAATTCAAAGAAAAGAGTAAGTACTTCGAGGAACTGACCAAAGCAGAATTATATTCAAAACTGGCATCTTCAATTCCTTCGGTTACAAGGGAAGCTTCCCAAAGTTCAGAAATAGGGATACTCCAGCGAGCTATTCGAAGTAAAGGCAGGGGAATGTCGGTGCGGAAACTTTTTGATTTAATTCCCAACTTGCTACCCCGAATGTGTCCATGCATGTTGATGAGTCCAATTTCGGTAGCTCAATATTTTGATGTCGATCATTCTAAATTCGATCTGGTTGTTTTTGATGAAGCTTCGCAAATGCCAACCTGTGAAGCTGTTGGAGCTATTGCTCGTGGAAAAAATGTCATTGTGGTTGGAGATCCCAAACAAATGCCACCAACCAATTTCTTTTCAACCAGTAATTTTGATGAAGATAATGCAGAAAAAGAAGATTTGGAAAGTATTCTGGATGATTGCCTCGCGCTTTCAATCCCATCTAAACACCTATTGTGGCATTACCGGAGCAAACACGAAAGTTTGATTGCTTTCAGTAATTCAAACTATTACGACAATAAACTTATGACTTTCCCTTCGCCTGATGATATTGCAACAAAAGTGAATAACATTCATGTTCCAGGCTTTTATGATAGAGGGAAGACCCGGCAAAATAAATTTGAAGCGGCTGCAATTGTAGAAGAGGTTCTTCGACGATTGGCTGATCCCGTACTTTCAATAAGGAGTATTGGTATCGTTACTTTTAGTTTGGCTCAGCAAAATTTGATCGAGGATTTACTGAATGAAGCTTTAAAACAACAACCCGAATTGGAAACGGTTGCTATAGAATCGAATGAGCCAATCTTCATTAAGAACCTTGAAAATGTTCAGGGTGATGAGCGGGATGTTATATTATTTTCAATGGGTTATGGACCAGATAAAGATGGTAAGATTAGTTTGAACTTTGGTCCATTGAATCGCGATGGCGGCTGGAGAAGGCTAAATGTAGCAGTTTCGAGGGCCAGATACGAAATGAAAGTGTACTCAACGCTTCGTTCTGATCAGATTGATATTACAAGGACAGCATCTGAAGGAGTGGCTGGTATAAAGGCTTTTCTCGAATATTCGGAAAAAGGTAAAATAGTGTTAACTCAAAAGAATTACGTTCGAAAAGCCAAGCCAAATTCATTTGAAAAACTGGTTGCTGAAGAAATTCAGAAATCAGGATATACAGTTCATACCGATATCGGTTGTTCTGGCTACCGCATAGACATTGGTGTGGTCAACCCAGAAAACCCATCAGAGTATCTTTTAGCTATCCTTACTGATGGAGAAAACTACAAGTCGGCTAAAACAGCCAAAGACCGGGAAGTGGTTCGGATGGAAGTTTTGAGGTTATTAGGTTGGAATATTTATAAACTCTGGTCTCCAGACTGGTGGGATGATTCTCAGAAGGTACTTCAGAATATTCTGATATCCATAAAAGAAGCTCAAAAGCCAAAAGAAAAAATTCAAGGAGTTGGCGAGTCTGAATCACAAGCAGAAAAAGGAACTGAACCGAAAAGAGAGCAATTTGCTGAAATCAAACTTCAGGGAATCACTCAGCATGTTATCGAACCCACTCAAAGATATCGAGAATATAAGGTTTGTTCTCTGCCATTATCCTCACTGAAGTCTTCTGATGATTTGTTTGAATCGCATCGGCAGCAAAAAATATTCAATCAAATCTATCTGGTAATGAATGCTGAAGCACCAATCAGCCAAATATTGTTATCAAAGCGAATATTGGGTGCTTGGGGAATTACACGTCTTGGCGTTCGATTAAATGATTACTTGGAAAATCAATACACTTATCTGGGATTAAAATATACTGTACAAAATGGACTACTCTTTTACTGGCTTCAGGAACAAGCTCCTGAAGCATACAAAACATTTCGAATACCAATGAATGAAGCTCATAAACGCAATGCTGAAGATCTCCCCAAAGAAGAGGTAGCAGCCGGATTAATTGAAATACTAACGAATCAAATTAGTCTGCCTGAAGATGATCTAGTAAAAGAAACCGCTCGATTGTTTGGCTATGCCAGAATTGGAGCCAATGTGGAACAGGCAATGAGACTAGGAATTGAATATGCTATAAAAGGGAATATGATTCTAAAAAATAATGACCGTCTGATTTTACCTTAAAAATAATTTTATGAATCGGTATAGGCGCTTAGACCGCCCAAGTTAATTAACTGATTGTAAACGAATAGGATTATTCAAAACCATCTTTCTTATGAGTGAATCGAATATTGTATCCATATTTGACCGTCTATTGTACCGAAAGTGGTACTCATCAAGGTATCCTTGAAGACGTTCTTTACTGCAATGATGATGAATTCCTCTTAGCCATCCTTTGAGATTCATAATGTGGATATGGATATCCTGAAAACTCTTTCCGTTTTCAGATTTGAGTTGTTCCAGATTCGGATATGTCTTTTTTATGGGAATATATCCTTTCCACTCATCAGTAATTACTTTTGAGTCCGTACTGATGTATATTTCGAAAAATGGCTGAAAAGAAGCAGCAGAAGCATTGTTGATACATTGAGCATAGGCACGTCCAACACCGCCCTTGACAATTTCAAGAGCGACAATGACAAGCTTTTTGTCTCCTTTGCTTCGACCTTGTTTGCCTTCTTCCTCTCCACCGATATAGAACTCATCAACATGAACTATGCCGCTGATTGGATGCTGTTTGCTACTTTGCATAGCTTGTTGTATTTTCCATTTGAATTCCCAACAGGTCTTTTGACGTAATTCAAATTCCTGGGATAACTCCAATGAAGACATTCCTTTCTTCTTTGTACTTATCTTGAATGCGATATGAAAAGCCAGTAGCAGAGGAAATTTGCATTTGTCGAACATGGTTCCTGCGGTGGGACTTTCATCATATTTGCATTTCATACATCGTCTTGAAAAAGGCTTAACTCCTTTGCAATATTTTGTATGACCACATTTTCTACATTGATAACTGTTATCACACCACTTGATGTCAGCCAGGTAACGATAACAGTCTTCATCACCAGAAAATGCATTATAGAACTTGATTGAGTTCACGCCTTTAAATTGATTTTGTTCATTCATGCTACGAAAGTAGCAATATTAAAATATTGGGCGGTCTAAACGCCTATACCAATTTATGAATTTTGTTGCAATTGATGTTGAAACAGCTATCGGCAAACGATGGAGTATTTGCCAGATAGGTTTAGCTGTAGTTGAAAATGGAGAAATAACCCAAACTTATTCTAAGTTGGTTCAGCCACCTCAAAATGAATATGCCTTTGGAAATATTAATGTTCACGGAATTACCCCTGACATGACAGAAAACGCTCCGGTATTTCCAGATGTATGGAATGAAATATATCCTCTCTTGGAGGGTAGAAAAGTTGTCGCACACAACGCCTCTTTCGATATAAATTGCCTGCACCAAACTCTTGGTTTTTACAATCTCCCAATTCCTGAAATGGAGTGTGATTGCACTTTTTATAGAACTGGGCAAAGTTTAGCTGATATTTGTGATGCCTTTGAAATTGAGTTGAATAACCATCATGATGCCACATGCGATGCAGTAGCTTGTGCAAAAGTGTACATGAATTTATTGCACGGAATTGAACCTGATTACTCTAAAGTCAAGCCACGTTCTGAAAAATCAAAAAATTTCTTTGTTCCGGAAGGACATGAACACTTATGTGGAAATGTTTTGAAACCTGATTTGGACAATGCCGATTGTGATAGCCCATTTTATGCGAAAAAGGTTGTTTTTACTGGTGTTTTGAACTCAATTGACAGAAAAGTAGCCGCCGATCTGGTTAAAAAACTGGGTGCTGACATTGATACATCTATTACTAAAAGAACAAATTTTGTCATTGCCGGTTCCACTCCTGGACCCTCAAAAATGGAAAAAATAAATCAACTCAACGCTCAGGGATGCAACATTCAAATTATTTATGAAGATGAGTTTTTGAGGATGTGTGGAAACACTGACACTAATGAAATAATCTTCAACAACATGTGAGTTCCATCAGGCCTTAAAAAAACAAATTATAAACACATGAAAATTCAGCTTTTGCCATCTCTTGTGTCTGACCAAATGTTTATAAATCATGAATAAAAGACTGTTTGCTATCGGAGATATACACGGATGTTACGAAGCATTTCGAGCATTGGTTGAGCAAAAAATTCAGATCAAAAAAAGTGATAAGTTAATATTGCTTGGTGACTATATTGACCGGGGAACTCACAGTAAAGAGGTTGTCGATTACATCATTGAATTACAGAATAACGGTTTTGATATTGTACCGCTCCGGGGTAATCACGAAGCCATGTTGTTGGATGCATTTGACAAGTATGAGCGTTTGTCAATTTGGATTCAAAACGGAGGCTCTGCAACATTGAAGAGTTTTGGAATCAATTCTTTGAAAGACCTTGAACCCCGTTACCTTGAGTTTTTTAATAAGCTGCCTTATTATTTTGAGTTTGAGGAATATCTTTTTGTGCATGCTGGTTTTAATGATGATGAAAATGATCCGTTCGAAGACAAGTATCACATGATCTGGAAATGTAGGGAGAAATACAGGCATCCTTCGCTAAGAGATAAAACGATTGTTCATGGACATCGTCCTATTCCTGTTACTCTTTGTTATGAAAATGTATTTAGCAGCAATAAGGTAATTAATCTTGATACTGGTTGTGTCTATTCCGATAGTGATGGTTATGGAAGTCTTTCTGGTCTTGAATTGTATGCTAATTGTCTATATTTTGCATGAGTTAATAATATAGCTATATTTGTAATTCGCGAATCGCAAAATAATGATACTGAATATGAAAAAACACAATGGAATGCGTCCACAGGATATCGTAGTGTTATTGAAGATAGTATCAATTCACGATCAAAAGTGGCGTAATATTGATATTGCGAATGCACTTCACGTAAGTCCTTCTGAAGTATCTGAAGCATTAAACAGATGTAGAATTGCTGGCTTGATTGATAGTAAGAAAAGAAGTGTTCATACAAATTCGTTTAAAGAGTTTCTTATTTATGGCCTGAAGTATGTATTTCCTGTTGAGCCAGGGGCTATTGTTAAAGGTATTCCAACTGCGCATTCTGCGCCACCAATAAATGAGTATATCGCATCAGGTAGTGATGTTTATGTATGGCCCTATGCCAAAGGCACTCTCCGTGGACAAGCAATTGAACCACTTTATAAAACCTTACCAGCAATTATTCAAGAGGATAAACTATTTTATGAACTATTGGCAATTGTAGATACGATTAGAGTTGGCCGTGCAAGAGAAATAAAAATTGCAATTGAAGAACTTGAAAAACGATTACAATATTCTATAAACCCTATCACCCAAAATGATACAACAACCCTATAATAGCGACCTCAATTTTGTCGGAAGTATTCCGAACTACGATCTGCTTTTTCTTGCTTTAAGCAAGATTAACAGGGAGGATCGAATCAAGGAAATAGAAGAGATTCTGGTAACTCGAAATTTATTTGATTTTAGAACCGAGGAAGCCAGAGGTCGCTTTTTCAGGATGATAAAATCTACCATTTTTAATACTTATTCCGAAGAACAAAGCGATTTGCTGGCAACTATTTTTGATGAGAAATGTAGCTTTCAAAAT
>JBBRZE010000107.1:0-13606 GCA_038236995.1 Bacteroidales bacterium
GCTCTCAAACCCGTTTTTTCTGGTGAAAGTTCGGCAAAGGTAATCCTTTATTCTGTTTCTCCAAAACTTTTTTTTCGTTTTTTAAAACCCCTTTTCTTCCCTTTCAATCCCCTTAAACATGCCCTGAACGACGATCCAAATCCACTAAAACAGTTCCCTTAAATCGTGGTGCAAATGTAACCTCTTTTATTAAATCCTGACAGATGTAAAGACTTTTTTTTCAAAATAATTCAGACAGATATATATTGCTGAATTATAGTTTATTAACGCATCATAAAACACAGATTCACTCAATACAATTCCCTTAAAGGCATTACCGAGCAGCTAAATCGTCGCATATTCCAATAAAACCAGGGATAATTTGGCATTTTATCAGCCAAGAATAAACGTCATTTAAAATCAAAAATTCATCAGAATCATCCTTAATATTTCAATTTAACTACACTTCATTGGATTCGGCACACTTTAAACGGGCAAAATAATTTAAGAGATGAGATAATCTGCCAAATTATTGCAGAATAATACCAGGCAAATCGTAGGATTAAGGCGCAGCTGGAAAAAAAATTGTGATCAATTTTCATAAAAGGAACTCTATTTCTGTTCTACACCCTTTCGTTTGGGTTCAAACTTACATTAACTGCCATGAAAACATTATAAATGAAAAGAGGATGCGCAAGGAAAAACCACTGTCAGATTCAGGGAACCTTTGTGAAAATTAGATTTCCATAGATTTTAAACCCCATCAATTACGTTTAAATTTATAAACAAATTGTATAGAGCAAAAAAAAGCCGGAATAAATCCGGCTTCTAATTAGTATTTGTAGTTTCCTATATCCTCCAGTGACGAGGCTCTGATAAATTCGCCCCGGGCTTTAACCTCTCCCTTGGCCATTTTATTAAAGACCTGGGCAGAACGGAAATATTCCATATCGCGGTTAGCATCTATAACAAGCAGGTAGCTCATAATGATATAAGTAGCCATTTCGACTAACCTGCGGGCATGAAAATCAATGTATTCATTGTCTCCAACAGATATCACCCTGTCAGCAGCTTCTTCATAATCCTGTGTCAGTGAGATCAGGATACGACGGAATTTTTCAAGTTCTGGTCTAAGATCCGACTTTTCGTAAGCATGAATCTGTTTCAGATATCCACCTGTAGTAACGCCGCGTATAGCAGCAACTACCTGTAACTGGGTAGTTCCTTCGTATATTGAGGTAATTCGTGCATCCCTGTAGATGCGTTCAACCGCATAGTCTTTCATAAAACCCGATCCGCCATGGATCTGAATGGCGTCATATGCATTCTGGTTACAGAACTCTGAAGTGATTCCTTTAGCCATAGGCGTAAACAAGTCGGACAAACGCTGATATTCTTTCATTTCATCACGCTCAGGGTTGGTCAGCTTACGCTCTTCCGAAATATGCTGATAAGTCTTGTAGAGATCAACGAACCTGGAAGTTTCGTAAAGTAATGTTCTGGATGCATCGAGTTTTGCCTTCATAACTGAAAGCATTTCGTAAACAGCCGGAAATTGTATGATCGCTTTCCCAAACTGAGCACGTTCCTTTGCATATTGTAATGCTTCGCGATAAGCAGCTTCAGAAATACCAACCGATTGTGCAGCAATTCCAAGTCTGGCACCATTCATCAAAGCCATTACGTATTTGATAAGACCCATCTTACGATTACCGATTAATTCGCCGGGGGCGTCTTTAAAGACAAGTTCGCAGGTCGGGGAGCCAATGATCCCCATCTTATGTTCGATTCTGCGAACAGTAACGCCTCCTTTACGCTTGTCGTATACATACATAGATAAGCCTCGCCCGTCGCGGGTACCCTCTTCGGAACGCGCCAAAACGAGTGCGATATCGCCGTCACCATTGGTAATAAACCGTTTAACGCCATTAAGTAGCCAGGTTCCTTTTGATTCGGAATAAGTTGCTTTGAGTTGAACTGCCTGAAGATCAGATCCTGCATCAGGTTCCGTAAGGTCCATGGCCATTGTTTCGCCGGCAACAACCCGCGTAAGCCATCTTTCCTTTTGTTCCTCTGATGCAAATTCGTTTAAAGTCTCGGCACAATCCTGAAGTCCCCAAATATTTACAAAGCCGGCGTCAGCACGAGATACAATATCAGCTGCCATAATGTAAGGGACAATCGGAAAATTCAATCCGCCAAATCTTCGTGGTAAGGTAATTCCAAGTAAACCGGCTTTAATCAGCGCATCAAGGTTTACCTGAGTTCCCTTGGCATAAATTACACGTCCATCGACAACACGTGGTCCTTCGGCATCAATTGATTCTGCATTTGGGCCAATAATATCACCACTGATTTCTCCAACAACTTCAAGAACACGCTCATAGCTATCCATCGCATCCTCAAAATCGATTGGGGCATAATCGAAGCTGGATTTGTCGACGAAATTACGCTCCTTTAGCATTACCAACTTCTGCATCATCGGATGCGTTAAGTGGAATTTTAAGTCTCTATTATCGTTATATAAATTTGCCATTTCTCTTTTAATTATTTGATATAAACCGGTTAATCACGATTTACTTCGTATTTTGTTTATAATACTTAATCATTTTAGGAATGATTTCCGACAGATCTCCGGTAATAACGTAATCAGCCAGAGCGTTAATCGGAGCTTCCGGGTCAATATTAATTGAGATAATCTGAGCTGATTCTTCCATTCCGGCGCGATGCTGAACCTGGCCTGAAATACCACATGCGATGTATAATTTCGGACGAACAGTAATGCCTGTTTGGCCAATCTGTCGCTCATGATCAGTATAACCGGCATCGACAGCAGCACGTGATGCACCTACTTCGGCACCCAACACATCGGCGAGTTCATAAAGCAACTTAAAATTTTCTTTCGAGCCAACCCCATATCCTCCGGAAACAACAATTGATGCTCCTTTGATATTAATTTTCCTTTTTTCAAGATGACGTTCAATTACCTGAACTGCAAAATCGGTGTCCGAAACATACTTCGATACTTCCAGACGATTAACTTTGCCTGGATATTTTGCGTTTAAAATTTCCTTTTTCATAACACCTTCGCGCACAGTTGCCATCTGAGGACGACAATCAGGATTGATAATCCACGCAATGATATTACCACCAAAAGCCGGACGAATCTGGTACAACAGGTTTTTGTAGATTTTACCTGCTTTCTTATCTTCATGATCACCGATTTCAAGGCTTGTACAATCCGCCGTCAAACCACTGTGCAACGCAGACGAAACTCTTGGACCTAAATCGCGACCAATAGGTGTTGCGCCCATCAAAGCAATCTGGGGCTTTTCTTCCTGAAAAAGTTTGATCAGGACGGCTGCATGAGGCGAAGTGGTATAAGGAGCCAAGCGAGGATCCTCAATGAGATGCACAACATCGACACCGTAAGGTATAACCTGATTTTCAATATCTTTAAGATCCGCACCTACTATTACCGCTTCAAGCTGACACTTCAGCTCATTGGCCAGACTACGCCCTTTGGTGAGGAGTTCAAGACTTACGTCAGCGACAACTCCTTCTTCAACTTCACAATAAACAAATATGTTATTCATTCTTCGATTATTTTTTACCAGTAAACAATTAACTACTAACCAATTACGTGACTGTCGATTAATTCCTTCATTAAGTCATTTATGCCTTTATCGGCAGCAGTCAATCTTTTAGCATCCTTGGCCTGTAAGATAACATTCTCGATTCGCTTTACTTTTGTCGGAGACCCAGCCAAACCAAGTTGATCCGCCTCAGACTTAATTTCCATCACCGTCATTTCGTGGATATTCAGGAAAGGGCGCGAATCATATAAATAAAGATAATCTTCTGTTGCTTCCTGACGCTCAGTCACTGTCCGGGCATGTTTGTACTTCATCAACAATTTGGCATTGCGTGAACGACAATCCGGAGCTGAACTATTAACCGTCAATAATAAAGGAAGAGGTGCTTTCACAGTTTCAACCCCATTATCAAGTCTGCGACGAACGGTAATCTTTGATTTTTCAACTTTAAGAACCGCTTCGACATAAGTTACCTGAAACAATCCTAATTTTTCTGCAACCTGCGGTCCAACCTGAGCAGTATCACCATCGATCGCCTGACGACCTGCAATGATGAGATCAAACTCACCCATTTCTTTAATGGCCTGAGATAACGCATATGAGGTAGCCAACGTATCGGAACCGGCAAAAGCTCTGTCAGTCAACAATACACCGCCATCAGCTCCGCGATATAACCCTTCTCTGATAATTTCAGCAGCCCTGCCCGGACCCATGGTTAAAATTGTAACCGTTGTACCCGGAATCTCATCCTTCACACGGAGCGCAAGCTCCAGTGCATTGAGATCCTCCGGATTAAAAATTGCAGGAAGTACAGCCCTATTCACAGTTCCATCTGCTTTCATGGCGTCTTTCCCAACATTTCGTGTGTCAGGAACCTGCTTTGCAAGTACAATAATTCTTAAACCCTTCATAATTATTCTGTATGATTTTGAATCTTTCGGATGGCAAATATAAAACTTCAATTCTTGCCGACCAACTCTGATAATTAACCTCAATTCTATGAATTCAGCAAGAGAAGCGGCATACACCAGATAAACAGTGTACCGACACCCATGAATAATTTACAATCAAGGCATTAGAACAAATAACTGAATCATTCGAAAATTAGATCGTGCATTTTGACCGATTTAATTTAGAATGATTATTGAAAAAAGTGCGTTTTTTCCAATATAAAATGATTTTTTCACCAATGAAAATAACCTTTAACCCTTGACAAATAATATCCATTCAACCCTTTCTCTTCAAACAAACCCGATCTATCGCAATCATATTTTGAACGTACAAAATATAGCCAACCCTTCCATAGTTTTACTTTTTGTGCAACCCCATTTCAGGACTCGACTTTTTATAAAATTAAAAAAAGCGCTTCCTTATGAGAAGAGCTTTTTTTATAATATTATAAACCAATAAATTAAGCTTGACCTGTTGGACCACCATAATTCATCGGAGCCATATTGTCCTGTCCCCCTTGAATATTGATGGGGCCATGCAATGATTCAAACTTAAGTATGTTTTCCTGAAGCGCCAACATCAATCGCTTTGCATGTTCGGGAGTTAAAATGATTCGTGATTTTACGTTGGCTTTTGGAATACCTGGCATCACACGGACAAAATCAATCACAAACTCAGAAGGCGAATGCGTAATAATTGCCAGATTGGAATAAGTACCTTGAGCAATTTCCTCGCTTAACTCAATATTCAGCTGATGCTGATTTTGAAATTCATCATTCATGCTTAAATATTTTAAAATAATCGCATGGAATAGACATGATCGAAAGCATCGTAATACCGATTGGTAATTGCACAATCATGTCTATTTCATAGCAATCAATTAATAATCATCATCTTCGTTCTCACTATCACCTTTTTTAGAATCGATCAAACGATCGTATTCGTCTCTTGAACCAACAACGATGTTTTTAAACATTGGGTTACCAGTTCCTGCAGGAATTAAATGACCGCAAATTACGTTCTCTTTTAATCCTTCGAGATAATCGATTTTACCATTAATGGCAGCTTCGTTAAGAACTTTTGTTGTTTCCTGGAACGAAGCAGCTGACATCCATGACTTTGTTTGAAGAGAAGCACGTGTGATTCCCTGCAAAACCTGACTTGAAGTAGCTGGAACCGCATCGCGGGCCTCAACAGTTTTCTTATCCCTGCGCTTAAGTAAGGAGTTTTCATCCCTTAACCGGCGCGCAGTAATGATCATACCTGGACGTAAAGCTTCAGAATCGCCTGATTCGATGATGATTTTCTTTGCAAAAATCCAGTCGTTTTCGGTGGTGAAATCACCCTTGTCAACAACCTGCTTTTCGAGGAATCGTGTATCGCCGGCATCTTCAATCTCCACTTTACGCATCATCTGACGAACAATTACTTCGAAGTGCTTGTCATTGATTTTTACACCCTGCATACGATAGACGTCCTGAACTTCATTCACAATATATTCCTGAACTTTAGTTGGCCCTTTGATTGCAAGGATATCTGACGGTGTGATAGCTCCATCGGAAAGCGCAATACCAGCGCGGACATAGTCACTTTCCTGAACCAAAATCTGCCGTGACAGTGGAACAAGGTATTTTTTGACTTCACCTGTGCGTGATGTAATTACGACTTCGCGATTACCACGTTTAATTTTTCCTAAACTTACCTCTCCGTCAATTTCAGATACAACAGCAGGATTCGAAGGGTTACGGGCCTCGAAAAGCTCAGTAACTCGAGGAAGTCCTCCAGTGATATCGCCTGCTTTGCCCGAAGCACGAGGGATCTTAACAAGAACCTCTCCACTTCGTACCATCTGATTATCGTCGACACTTAAGTGACCTCCAACCGGAAGGTTATAGGAACGAATTTCGTTGCCGCTTTCGTCAACTATTTGTAATGTAGGATTCTTTGTTTTGTCACGAGTTTCGATGATTACCTTCTCTTTGTAACCGGTTTGCTCATCCGATTCTTCACGGCAAGTTACACCGTCAATCAAATCGCTGTACGAAACACGTCCATTAAATTCATTTACAATTACACCATTATATGGATCCCATTCGCAAATAATCGTATCTTTTTTGATATCAGCACCATTCTTTACAGTCAATTTAGATCCGTAAGGAAGACTGTGTGTTGAAAGTGTGATGCCGGTATTTTTATCAATGATCTTGAGTTCTGCAAGACGGCTGACAACTATATCAACTGACTCACCTTTTTCGTCGACCGATTCAACCGCACGTAATTCCTCAATTTCAGCAATACCATCGTAACGAGCAACAACAGTTGATTGTGTTGAAACGTTACCAGCAATACCCCCAACGTGGAAAGTACGCAGTGTCAGCTGAGTTCCCGGTTCACCAATTGACTGAGCAGAGATAACCCCAACAGCCTCACCCAATTGAATCATCTTAGCCGTGGCAAGATTTCGTCCGTAGCATTTCGCACATACACCGTTCTCGGCTTCACAGGTCAATACAGACCTGATTTCGACGCGTTCGATCGGTGAATCTTCAATAACTGCAGCAACATCTTCGATGATCTCTTCACCAGCCTTAATAATCAGTTTACCGGTAAGAGGGTGGTAAATATCGTGAACAGTAGTACGTCCCAGGATTCGTTCCGACAGTGAAGCCACAACTTCTTCGTTGTTCTTCAAAGCTGAAGCAATCAATCCACGTAAAGTACCACAGTCTTCCAAATTAATAATCACATCCTGTGCAACATCGACCAGACGACGGGTTAAGTAACCAGCATCTGCCGTTTTCAAAGCCGTATCCGCAAGACCTTTACGAGCACCGTGAGTAGAAATAAAGTACTCAAGTACCGAAAGTCCTTCTTTAAAGTTGGCCAAAATCGGGTTTTCGATAATCTGAGAACCTGTTGAACCAGACTTTTGAGGTTTTGCCATCAAGCCACGCATACCGCAAAGCTGACGAATCTGTTCTTTCGAACCTCGGGCTCCTGAATCAAGCATCATATAAACAGAGTTAAACCCTTGTTTATCTGTACTAATCGTTTTCATTACGCTCTGTGTCAACTTGGCATTAACATGTGTCCAAATATCAATAACTCCATTGTATCTTTCGTTATTGGTAATGAAACCCATGTTGTAGTTATTCAGAATCTCCTCAACTCCGGCAAATCCTTCAGCAACCAGTTCGGCTTTCACATCAGGAATAATTACGTCATCAAGGTTAAAGGACAAACCACCACGATAAGCCATTTTGTACCCAAGATCTTTGATATCATCAAGGAACTGGGCAGTTGTAGCATTATCTGTTCTTTTAAGTATATCAGCAATAATATCTCTTAAAGCTCTTTTTGTAAGAATCTTATTAATATAACCGGCAGCCTTTGGAACATATTCGTTAAACAGAATACGTCCCAGTGTTGTGTCAATCATCATTGTTTTAAGCTCATCATTTTCGTCAAGATCCTGAGATCTTACGTTTACAATGGCGTGCATATCGACTTTCCCCTCGTTGTAAGCAATAATTGCTTCTTCGGGTGAATAGAAAGACAACCCTTCTCCTTTGGCATCTTTACGGGCTTTTGTCATATAGTACAACCCAAGAACCATGTCCTGAGAAGGAACAGTGATAGGTGCACCATTGGCAGGATTTAAAAGGTTGTGCGATGACAACATTAAAACCTGAGCCTCGAGAATAGCTGCATTTCCAAGTGGAAGGTGAACAGCCATCTGGTCACCGTCGAAGTCGGCGTTGAAACCGGTACAAACCAAAGGATGCAAACGTATTGCTTTTCCTTCGACCAATACAGGCTGGAATGATTGAATTGATAAACGGTGAAGAGTTGGAGCACGGTTCAATAAGACCGGATGT
The DNA here is from genome assembly GCA_038236995.1 of Bacteroidales bacterium. GTDB lineage: Bacteria > Bacteroidota > Bacteroidia > Bacteroidales > Prolixibacteraceae > JAAFHB01. The sequence continues at coordinate 8,405 of JBBRZE010000107.1, forward strand.
CCTTTCATCACGTTTTCAAGAATATCCCAAACAACCGGATCTTTACGATCAACAATTTTTTTAGCAGACTTAACCGTTTTTACAATTCCTCGCTCAATCAGTTTTCTGATTACAAAAGGTTTGTAAAGCTCAGCAGCCATATCTTTAGGAATACCACATTCGTGCAGTTTCAGGTGAGGACCGACGACGATTACAGAACGAGCTGAATAATCGACACGTTTTCCTAACAAGTTCTGACGGAAACGTCCTTGTTTACCTTTCAACGAATCTGAAAGAGATTTTAAAGGACGGTTATTGTCAGTTTTAACAGCATTCGATTTCCGACTGTTGTCAAACAATGAGTCAACAGCTTCCTGCAACATTCGTTTCTCGTTACGGAGAATAACTTCAGGAGCTTTGATCTCAATCAATCGTTTTAAACGGTTGTTGCGGATAATAACCCTACGATAAAGGTCATTAAGGTCGGAGGTCGCAAAACGGCCACCATCCAAAGGAACCAAAGGACGTAAATCGGGAGGAATAACCGGAACAACTTTCACGATCATCCACTCTGGTTTGTTTCTTCCCTTTGATGCCCGGAAAGCCTCTACAACATTCAATCTTTTTAACGCTTCATTTTTACGTTGTTGCGATGTTTCATTGCCAGCTTTATGCCTCAAATCGTAGGATAATTCATCCAATTCGAGCCTTTCAAGCAATTTATGAAGTGCAATTGCACCCATATCTGCAATGAATTTATCAGGATGCTCATCATCGAGCATCTGATTTTCTTTTGGTAAGGATTCCAAAATGTCAATGTACTCCTCTTCCGTCAAAAAATCAAGATATTTTACACCATCGTTGCGTTTAATCCCGGCATTAATTACGACATAGCGTTCGTAATATATAATCATGTCGAGTTTCTTGGTAGGCAATCCTAACAAATAACCAACTTTATTCGGCAATGATTTAAAATACCAAATGTGAACTACAGGAACAACAAGTGAAATATGCCCCATCCGTTCACGACGTACTTTCTTTTCGGTTACTTCAACTCCACAGCGGTCGCAAACGATGCCGCGGTAGCGGATACGTTTGTACTTACCACAATGACATTCGTAATCTTTTACAGGCCCGAAAATCCTTTCACAAAAAAGACCGTCACGTTCGGGTTTATAAGTTCTGTAGTTAATTGTCTCAGGTTTAAGAACTTCCCCGTGAGAGCGTTCAAGTATTTCCTCTGGTGACGCAAGACTGATACTGATCTTGGTGAAGTTACTCTTAACCTTATTATCTCGTCTGAATGCCATAATTTTTTGAAAAAAAATGTAAGAATATAACTGATTTTATTCTCAACGATCAAATTGAATTTTTTACAACAAGCTGTAAAAGATTCAGTTTGAACTTACTATTCCAGGTTTACGCTTAATCCAAGACCTCTTAATTCGTGTAATAACACGTTAAGAGATTCAGGGATTCCGGGGTGTGGAAGAGGATCGCCTTTCACGATTGCTTCATAAGCTTTCGCACGGCCAATAACATCATCCGATTTCACGGTAAGTATTTCCTGAAGGATATTTGCTGCACCAAATGCTTCGAGTGCCCAAACCTCCATTTCACCAAATCGCTGACCACCAAACTGAGCTTTACCTCCAAGTGGTTGCTGAGTGATCAGGGAGTATGGCCCGATAGAACGAGCATGCATCTTATCTTCAACCATGTGGCCAAGTTTCAGCATATAAATGATCCCTACTGTTGCAGGCTGATCAAATGGATCGCCGGTTTCGCCATCGTAGAGGTTTGTTTTACCGAAGCGTGGAATTCCAGCCTTATCGGTATATTCACAAATCTGTTCCAAAGTTGCACCGTCGAAAATTGGTGTTGCAAAAGTAAGACCAAGCTCTTTTCCGGCCCATCCAAGAACAGTTTCGTAAATCTGTCCAAGGTTCATTCGCGAAGGTACACCAAGCGGGTTAAGAACAATGTCAACCGGAGTTCCATCGGCCAGGAAAGGTAGATCTTCATCGCGAACAATTCTGGAAACAATACCTTTGTTACCATGGCGTCCGGCCATCTTATCTCCAATTTGAAGTTTCCGTTTTTTCGCGATATAGATTTTTGCCAACTGCAGGATTCCTGCAGGAAGTTCGTCTCCAATAGTTACATTGTATCGTTTACGACGTGCTACAGCTTCTGCTTCCTTATATTTCATGATGAAATTATTCACCAACGCTGAGATCATATCGTTTTTATCCTTGTCTGTTGTCCATTTGTTTGGATTAACATTCATGAAATCGATACCCTGCAATTGTTTAAGCGTAAACTTATTTCCCTTGGTAATTAAATCTGCATTGAAATAGTCCTTCACACCCTGCGATGTTTTTCCATTGACAAGGTTGAAAAGCTTATCAATCAAAATTTCGCGAATCCTGGTGGTTTCTGTTTCCAGCTCTACATCTATCTGTTCAAGCAAAGGTTTTGTAGCCATTTTGCCCTTTTTCTCTTTTACTACACGAGAAAACAGTTTTTTATCGATAACTACGCCGTTGAGTGAAGGTGACGCTTTTAAAGACGCATCTTTGACATCACCAGCTTTATCACCAAAAATAGCACGTAATAATTTTTCTTCTGGTGAAGGGTCTGATTCTCCTTTTGGGGTAATCTTTCCAATCAATATATCTCCAGGTCTTACTATGGCACCAATGCGTATCAATCCGTTCTCATCAAGATTACGTGTTGCTTCCTCACTAACATTCGGAATATCAGATGTAAACTCCTCTGCTCCGCGTTTTGTATCGCGCACTTCAAGTGAGTATTCATCAATATGGATTGAGGTGAAGATATCATCACGAACTATGCGTTCGGAGATTACGATTGCATCTTCATAGTTATAACCCTGCCAAGGCATAAACGCCACTTTCAGGTTACGACCTAAGGCTAATTCACCTTTTGCAGTTGCATAGCCATCAGTCATTATATCGCCTGTATCAACCCTCTGACCTTTACGTACAAGTGGTTTAAGGTCGACACATGTCCCCTGATTGGTTTTTTTGTATTTCGAAAGTTTATAAGTCTTTGTATCGGGTTCAAAACTGACATACCGCTCTTCGTCGGTCATATCATATCGGATAACGATTTTGGAAGCATCCACAAACTCGACAACTCCAGGGCCTTCAGCCGATAAATTAATACGGGCATCACGCGCTATATTACTTTCGAGACCGGTACCAACAATAGGTGCTTCAGGACGTAATAACGGCACTGCCTGGCGCATCATGTTCGATCCCATCAATGCACGGTTGGCATCATCATGTTCCAGGAAAGTAATCAATGAAGCAGCAATTGAAGCAATTTGATTTGGACCAACATCCATCAAATTAGCATCCTCTTTACTTGCTAAAGGATAATCGGCATCGAGCCGGGCCTTTACTCTCGAATTAGTGAAATTACCTTCAGCGTCAATCGCTGCATTCGCCTGGGCAATGATTTTCCCTTCTTCTTCTTCTGCCGTGAAATAGGCAACATCAGCGTTATTAAGGTTGACCTTACCGTTGCTTGCACTACGATATGGAGTTGAAATAAACCCAAGATCGTTGATTTTAGCAAAGACACAAAGTGAAGATATCAATCCGATATTCGGACCTTCAGGTGTTTCAATCGGACAAAGGCGTCCGTAGTGTGTATAATGTACATCTCGTACTTCGAATCCTGCACGTTCGCGCGAAAGACCACCCGGCCCTAAAGCCGACATACGTCTTTTGTGGGTCATCTCCGCCAATGGATTTGTCTGATCCATGAATTGCGAAAGTGCATTCGTTCCGAAGAAGGAATTTATAACAGATACTAAAGTTTTTGAATTGATCAGGTCAATAGGTGTGAAAACCTCATTATCCCTCACATTCATTCGCTCACGGATGGTACGTGCCATACGGGCTAAACCAACGCCAAACTGTGTAAACATTTGTTCACCAACAGTGCGGACGCGACGGTTTGACAAGTGGTCAATATCATCAACGTCAGTTTTGGAATTGATCAATTTAATCAGGTACTTAATAATCTCAATAATATCTTGCTTAGTAAGTACTCTGGTAGTCATATCAATATTAAGACCTAACTTTCTATTGATACGGAAACGACCAACCTCACCTAAATCGTAACGAACTTCAGAGAAGAACAGTTTATCGATTACATCGCGGGCAGTAGCCTCATCAGGCGGTTCGGAGTTACGAAGTTGCCTGTAGATATGTAGAACAGCCTCCTTTTCGGAGTTACACGGGTCTTTTTGAAGCGTGTTGTAGATAATTGCAAAATCACCAGAACCAGCTTCTTCCTTGTGTAAAAGAATAGTTTTTGTTCCGGAGTCAAGAATTTCATCAACATGCTCGTTTCCAATTACAACTTCACGATCTACAATCACTTCATTACGCTCGATAGAGACGACTTCGCCCGTATCTTCATCAACGAAATCCTCAACCCACGTTTTTAGAACACGTGCAGCAAGTTTCCGACCTACATACTTTTTCAATGCAGTTTTTGAAACTTTGATTTCGTCGGCCAAATCGAAAATTTCAAGGATATCCTTGTCACTTTCGTATCCAATTGCGCGAAGTAATGTTGTAACTGGTAATTTCTTTTTCCTGTCGATATAAGCAAACATCACATTATTGATGTCCGTTGCAAATTCGATCCAGGAACCTTTGAAAGGAATTACCCTTGCGGAATAAAGTTTAGTGCCATTGGCATGAACACTTTGTCCAAAAAATACACCTGGAGATCTATGAAGCTGCGAAACCACAACTCTTTCGGCGCCGTTGATAACGAACGATCCTGTTGGAGTCATGTAAGGAACAGTTCCAAGATAGACGTCCTGGACAACGGTATCAAAATCTTCGTGCTCAGGATCGGTGCAAAAAAGCTTAAGTTTTGCTTTTAAAGGCACACTATAGGTTAAGCCCCGCTCAATACATTCTTCAATGCTGTAGCGTGGAGGATCGACCTGATAGTCGATAAATTCGAGAACGAAATTATTTCGTGTGTCGGAAATCGGGAAATTCTCCTGAAAGACCTGATATAGATCTTCATTCTTTCGATCCTCCGGAGAGGTTCCCAACTGGAAAAATTCTTTAAAAGATTTAATCTGCACCTCCAGGAAATCGGGGTACTCAAGTTTGCTTCTTGTGGATGCAAAACTAATCCTTTGATTTATGTAATTTGAGGACATTA
>JBBRZE010000108.1:0-13320 GCA_038236995.1 Bacteroidales bacterium
GCAACGATCGACATTCCCATCGCCAGCTCGTAACTGATCATCTGCGAAGCCGCCCTGATGGCTCCGTAAAGCGCGTATTTATTATTCGATGCCCAGCCTCCGATCATAATACCATAAACACCAATAGATACCATCGCAAAAACATAGAGTATACCAATATTCAGATCGGCTATCTGCATCGAGAATTCGCGCCCGCCAATTGTGATCGTCCCTCCCCATGGTATAACAACACCTGTAAGCAACGCGGTGGTCATCGCAATTGAAGGGCCCAATATGAAAAGGTACCTGTTTGCAGTAAGCGGAATGATCTCCTCTTTCATAAACATCTTAAGACCATCGGCTAATGGCTGTAACAATCCGAAAGGGCCGGCACGATTGGGACCCCGGCGATCCTGCATAAAGGCAGCCACTTTTCTTTCGCCATAGGTCGAATACATTGCCACCAAAAGGGTGACAAGTAAAATCAGAAACAGAAAAATGGTCTTATATATCAGTAGTGTCCAATCCATATCAAATTGTTATTTTTCGTAATGGTTTTGTGAGATGACCGAATGGCGTTCAATCACCCGGGGACCTTCTACGACCCAGTCTTTTAATTCCTTATGCTCAAACCGGCAATCGTTACATATAAATTCTTCCACTTCGCCATATTTATCTTTTCTTCCGGTCACACGAAGAACTTCCTCTCCTTTCATCCATATGGCAGTTTTGCCGCTGCATTTGGAACATTCACGGTGTGCATCGAAAGGTTTTGTATACCAGACACGACTTTTAAACCTGAACGTTTTATCGGTTAAAGCTCCTACAGGACACACATCTATCATATTTCCGGAGAAATCGTTGTCAATAGCTTTCAGAATATGGGTGCTTATTTCGGAATGGTCACCACGACCCAGTACGCCATGATCACGATGATCGGTAAGCTGGTCGGCAACCTTCACACAGCGGTAACAAAGTATACAACGATTCATGTTAAGTTTTATTTTGTCGCCAATGTCAATCGGCTCAAATGTGCGGCGTTCTTCAACAGTCTGCGTCTCTTCAAGTCCATGTGCATATGACAGATCCTGAAGATGACATTCTCCGGCCTGGTCACAAACCGGACAATCAAGCGGGTGGTTAATCAACAAAAATTCGGTAATCGCCGCCCTGTTTTCCATTACTTCGGGTGAGGTCGTATTCTGCACAACCATTCCCTCCTGAACCAGTGTCCGGCACGAAGGTACCAGCTTGGGCATAGGGCGAGGGTCTTTCGCTGAACCCTGCGCTACTTTTACGAGGCAGGTCCGGCAATACCCGCCGCTGCCTTCGAGTTTCGAATAATAACACATCGCAGGTGGAACCACGCTGCCTCCAATTTGCCGGGCAGCATTCAGGATGGTTGTACCCGGTTCTACATCAACCTCAATATTATCGATCGTTACTTTGATAAGGGACATCTTTGTAGTTTTACGTGTTCTTCAAATTCTTCGCGGAAATGACGGATGGCACTCGCAACCGGCCAGGCTGCAGCATCGCCAAGCGGGCAAATCGTATTTCCTTCAACATGTCTTGCAATGTTCACCAACAGGTCAATGTCTTTCATTGTTCCGCGGCCATTTTCAATGCGGGTCAGGATCTTCTCAATCCAGCCGGTTCCTTCACGGCAGGGGCTGCATTGCCCGCATGATTCATGATGATAAAACCGTGCAAAGGTCAAAAGGTTTTTAACGATGCAGGTCGTATCGTCCATCACAATAAATCCACCGGAGCCAAGCATCGTTCCGGTTGCGAAACCGCCGTCTGCCAAAGATTCGTAGCTCATCAAACGGGGTTCTCCATTTGCCGTTTTAAGAATCAGACTGGCTGGAAGAATCGGGACGGATGAACCACCGGCAACAACTGCCTTCAGTTTATTACCGTTCCGGATGCCACCACAATATTCATCACTATAGATAAATTCTTCGACCGGCAAGCCAAGTTCAATTTCGTAAACACCCGGTTTATTAATATGACCGCAGGCTGAAATCAATTTGGTCCCTTTGCTGTTTCCAATGCCGATGGTTGCGTAGGCTTCGCCACCATTGTTCATGATCCAGGGCAGCGCGGCGATTGTTTCAACATTATTAACAACTGTTGGGCAACCGTATAACCCGACGACTGCCGGAAATGGCGGTTTGATGCGCGGATTTCCCCGTTTCCCTTCAAGCGATTCGAGCAATGCCGTTTCTTCTCCGCAGATATAAGCACCGGCACCTGGATGAACATACAGGTCGAGCGAATAACCACTTCCCTTGATGTTTTCACCCAGGAATCCATTGCGATAGGCTTCATCGATGGCCTTCTCCAAAATTTTCAACACATAAAACAATTCACCACGGATGTAGATGTACGATGTTCGGGCACCCAAAGCATACGAGCCAAGAATCATCCCTTCTATGAGTTGATGTGGATTCATCTGGCCGAGAAACCTGTCTTTAAAGGTCCCGGGTTCGCTTTCGTCGAAATTGCAGACAAAGTACCGTGTTGGATTTTTCTTATCAATGAAGCCCCACTTCATTCCGGCAGGGAAACCTGCCCCACCACGTCCGCGGAGACCCGATTTCTTTACTTCGTCGGTCACCTGGTCGGGGGTAAAGTCTTTCAATGCTTTTTCAACAGCGGAATAGCCTCCCAGTTGCCTGTAAACATCAAAACCGGCAAGACCGGGTACTTCAATATTATTTAGTAATAGCTGTTTTGCCATTGTTACAGGTAAGGATTTGTATGCGATATTTTATTTTCAGCCTGCCATTTATCGAGCAGTTCATCAGCTTTTTGCAACGTAAGATGCTCGTGATATTCTGTTCCGACCTGGAGCACGGGAGCATTTCCACATGCAGCAAGGCATTCAACGGTTTTAAGCGTAAACTTTCCATCGGCGGTCGTTTCACCAACTTTAATTCCAAGTCGTGCTTCGTAATGCGCCACAATCTCTTCAGCACCTTTCAGCCAGCAGGGCCCGGTCTGGCAAACTTCGATTACACAATTTCCAACGGGTTGTAAGTTGAACATCGAGTAAAACGAGGCAACCTCATAAACTTCGATGGGTTGCAGATCGAGCAATGTGGCGACGTAGTCCATTATTTCGGAACTAAGCCAACCGTTATTTTCCGATTGGGCAATATGTAATAGCGGTAGCAGGGCCGATTTTTGTCTGCCCGGCGGATATCGTTTGATAATCCGGTTTACAAGCGCCAGTGTTTCGGTATTAAATGCGGTTATGTTATTCTTATCCTCCATTTGTCTTTAATATTTTCCTTTGTCTTCTCTTAGCTCAGTTTTTTCCATCAAGCACATCGAGGCCTTAATTTGCGGCGCATATTTCCTAAGCTTTTCAATTCGCCTTTGCAGATGCGCCTATATCCGGGGGCCATTTGTTTCCCCGGGTTGCGTCGTTCCTCCTTACCCGGGGTTATTGACATTAAACCCTTTCAGGGTAATCTTCCCAATTTGACCTTATTCATTACAAATGATTCAAATCTTCAGATAATCTTCCTCAAATTGCCGAAACGAAGTTCGACACAGTCAATTGTCACATTATCAAATTCATTTTCTCATTTACTGTTTGCTACGCATCCAATTCTCCAGCTATTACATTCATTGAACTCATTGTGAGAATCGCATCGGATAACATGTTCCCTTTTACCATTTCGGGATACGCCTGGTAAAAGATAAAACACGGGCGACGGAAATGAAGTCTCGAAGGGGTGCGTCCGCCATCGCTCACAAGGTAAAAGCCAAGCTCTCCGTTTGCGGCTTCAACACAATGGTAAACTTCACCCACAGGAATGTCGGTTTCGCCCATCACAATCTTAAAATGCCAGATCAGCGCCTCCATGTTATTGTATACTTTCTCTTTAGGAGGAAGTACAAAGCGCGGATCGCTTGCATAATAGGTCTCCTTATCCTCCATCTTATCAAGCTTGGCGATGGCCTGCTCTATGATGTGCATACTTTGTTTCATCTCTTCCTGCCTGACCATAAACCGGTCGTACGTATCGCCATTCTGGCCGATCGGGACAATAAAGTCGAACTCTTCATAAGAACAATAGGGATTCATAACCCTGACATCGTAATCGACACCGCAGGCACGCAGATTCGGACCCGTAAATCCATAGGCAAGTGCACGGTCGGCAGGGAAAGGTCCCACATTGATTGTGCGGTCCATAAAAATACGGTTCCTGGCCAGCAACGTCTCAAATTCTTTAAGATGTGCAGGAAATGTTTTCAGGAAATGGCGGATTTTAGTCCACGCTTTGTCGCTGAAATTGCGTTCGAACCCGCCAATTCTCCCCATATTCGTGGTGAGCCGTGCCCCGCAGATCTCTTCATAGATCTCGTAAATATATTCCCTGTCCTGAAAAATATAGGTGAACCCTGTCAGCGCACCACTATCGACACCAATTACGCTGTTGCAGATGATGTGGTCGGCAATGCGGGCAAGCTCCATAATTACGATGCGAAGGTAGTCGACACGTTTGGGTGTTTCAATACCCAGCAATTTCTCGACGGTCATATGCCACCCCATGTTATTGATTGGGGATGAACAGTAATTCAGCCTGTCGGTAAGCGGGGTGATCTGGTAAAAAGGCCTGCGTTCGGCAATTTTCTCGAACGCACGGTGTATATAGCCAATTGTCTGCTCGGTACTTACAATAAATTCACCGTCCATCAGCATCACATTCTGGAAAACACCATGTGTTGCCGGATGTGTGGGGCCGACATTCAGTGTATTGTACTCTTTCGGTTCCTCCGGTCTGACTAAATCTTTGTCCCAATAATCAGTATCAAGGTCTATTGCCATTTAGGATATATCTGTAAAACTGTATTCTTGTATCTAATCCATGGGTTAAAACCCGTGGCAATTCATAACTATCTTCCAAACATCGAATCATCTTTATCCTCGCGGGTCTGGTCTTCGAGCGGGAACTCTTTTCGCATCGGGAAATCGGTCATATCATCCATATTCAGGATACGTACCAGGTTAGGATGACCATCGAAAAGTATTCCGTAGAAATCGTAAGTTTCGCGCTCCATCCAGTTGGCCGCAGGCCAGATTGTAGTTGCCGTGGCGATTACAGGGTTCCTGATATCAGCTGATGTTTTGATCCTGATCCTGTGGTTATTCACAAAACTATGCAGGTGATACACGACGCCGAGTTGTTCCTTGTCGGGGTAATGCATCCCGCACAACGTCGTTAAAAAGTTGAATTGCATCTCCTTTTCATCGCGAAGGAAAAGCAGTACCTCGTGAATTACATCTTTCGAAACCGTGATACAAAGCATGTCTTTTAAAAGTTCATGACTTTCAATGGCTTCACCGAACTGGTCAATAAGCTTCGTAACAACTAACTGGTTTCTTTCTGGAATGATTGGGAACACTAAAATCTGTTTTATATGGTTCGAACTATTCGCACAACTATCTTGGGTGAATCAAAACCCTTCTGCACGTTATTCAATATCGTATTTTTTCATTAAGTCTTCATATTCCTTCGAATGTCTCCGCCTGAGCGATTCATTACCGGCCAATTCCTGAATTTTCATAAGACCGTCAATAATCTGTTCAGGACGCGGCGGACAGCCCGGAACGTATACATCGACAGGGATTACGCGGTCAATGCCTTGCATAACGCTGTAAGTATCGAAAATACCACCGCTGGAGGCACACGCACCGACAGCAATCACCCATTTAGGTTCAGCCATTTGTATGTAGACTTCACGCAATACAGGTCCCATTTTCTTCGCAACGGTTCCCATCACCATCAGCAGGTCGCTTTGCCGGGGCGAAAAGCTTAACCGCTCTGAACCAAACCGTGCAAGGTCGTAATGAGCTCCCATCGTCGCCATAAATTCGATGCCGCAACACGATGTGGCAAAAGGCAATGGCCACAGTGAATTTTTTCGTGCCAGTCCAACCGCCTTTTCGAACGACGTGGCAAAAAAGCCCTGACCGGAAACGCCTTCGGGTGGCTCGGCTACGGTTGGTTTATCTATTTGTTTTTGATTTTCAGACATGATTCTAAGTATTTATAACACACATTAACGCTTATCCCATTTCAAAGCGCCTTTCAGAATGATATAAATAAAACCCGCAAGAAGAAGGATCATAAATAAGAGCATATCGAGAAAACCTTCCTTACCCAGATCCTTGAAGTTGACAGCCCATGGATACATAAATATAACCTCCACGTCGAAAAGGACAAACAGAATCGCGATCAGGAAATATTTAACCGAGAACGGGCTCCGGGCGTTTCCCATTCCTTCGATACCGCACTCAAAATTTTCAAGTTTGGCACGTGATGACCTTTTGGGACCAAGAAAATGGGTCAGCACCATCGTGGTAATCACAAACCCAAGAACGACAAACGTCTGAATTAATATAGGTATATAATCTTGCGGCATTTTAAATAAATCTTTATTGAATCAATAACAAATGAATATTTCATTTAGTTCATATACTTATGGAAAGTTATGGTATTTTAAATTGTCAGCAAGGGAACTTTTCTTGTCAACAATATTTACATCCAGCGATATCAGCTGAACTCTTTTAAATATCCGGAATTGAAAAATTATTTTTGGAAACTTGAATGATCTGCAGTTTGGAAAACAGTGAAGCCTTCACTGTTGATGAAGGCTTCACACCTGCTAATTCACAGCCGTTGCTGGTTTGACATCGGGTTCCTGGAGCCTTCCGTTCAGCAGATTGTTATTCATTTCTATCAGAACATTGAGCTTGCTGATGGTTTTTTCGTAAGCCGGAGTGTTATGAAGCACTGTGTTGGCATCGAGGTATTTTTTCAGTTCATAATAAACCACCATCGTTTCCTCTCTTTTCTCCCTGAGCGTATCGGAGGCTTCTTTACCAATATCATCAATCCGTTCGAGGTATTTAAGATCGAAGGTTTGGTTAGCCAATTTCAGTTCATCTTTCCAATTAGTTAAACCCAATAAAACAAGTGCCTCGATGAGTACAGGTTTTGACTCCCAATTAGTGACAATTTTTCTGATTGTGGCAGATTCTGCCGTGTAGTTTTGCCGTGCGATCCCTGATCCAAAGATTTGCAGGCTATCGGCCAGCAGTTTTGCTGCATGTGCAATTGCTGCATCAAAGTGATAAAGATAACCATTGATTACTGCGTTCACACCGGTGAATGCTTTATCACGACGTTCATCCAACAGTATCAGCTGCTGCGTGATGGCATTCACACGTTCCTTCTTAAAAAGTGGTTCAAAAATACTGATGGCCACTTTGAATTCATTGTGCTGTTTCAGCACATTCAGTTCGGAAGGGTTGTTGTTTTCAACCAGTTCGGAAAAATTGGTAACAAATTGCAGAAACTCACTATGACGGAGTTTTGCCAATTCAATTGCGTTAATCATTCTGATTAAATTTTAAATGGTTAGAAAAATATGAAACTATATTTAAGTCAAATTAAATTCTTCAAAAAAGATGTAACCAGGTATTCACGGAACCTCACTGCAGCTTGCAGGAGCATCTTCTGATAATACCGAAACCTTCCTGCACATTGCAGGAGACATTCGTGCGATACCGAGACCTTCCTGCAGCGTGCAGGGAAGCATTGGGATGATAACGGGACCTTCCTGCAGTATACGGGGGACTTTGGTGATATACCGAGACCTTCCTGCAGATTGCAGAGAGATATTGGGATGATAACGAAACCTTCCTGCAATCTGCAGGAGGCTTTCGGATGTGCCCGAAAACTTCCTGCCAATAGCCGTAAGCTTTCGGGAAACAGAAGCCCGGGCACCATTTAAAGATGCTGCCAGGCAAGTTAGTCGTTAGATTTAGTCGTTCCATGTAATATCGCTTTTATTTTTCGGCGTAAAACAACCTTTTCAAATCAATATGTGATACTTTTTCAATACACAGAAAAAAGAATTCGGCACCTGTAACTTTCCTTATTTTATATGGATTTATTGATGATGATCATGGTTTAGTTTATGCGATCAAGGCTAAAATCCAGCAGGTTATTATGGCCACTCTAAAAATATGAAAAAACTTTTTGATTTAAAACAAGTACGCTTACATTTTTTTTTGATAATTATATGCAATTACTTCAGAGGTGGCAGAGACAAGGCATGGCTAGTCTCTACATTCTTCTCATGCCTTGTTGCGAAAATTATCGCTTACTTTGTATATTACACTTATATCATTCAAAGATTTCATGCTTTCGAGGATCAGGATAATCAGGATTATTGATTTTTTCAACCATAAACGCAAGCAGTTCATGGGTTTTTTGGATGCAATCGGAATTCTGGCTGCTCTTGCCGGGTTCCTCATCTTTATCTATCACATCGGGTACACGCACGTACCGGATGAATTGCTTGTTATTCAACATTTATACAATTTAATCCTTTGGATAATTGTCGTTAGCGCGCTGGCCGGGGCATACATTAAAAAATGGCAGAATGGTCAGCTCAAGTTCCGGATAGCTGAACTGGCAATCGTGCCCATTCTTCTATTGATTCTTGATGCCCGGATGGGTTATACTGGTATTGATTGGTCGCAGACAGGACTTCACCATATTCTCAATCATAGTGTCGCTGTCCATACAATAATAATCCTTTCCCTGATTGTAGAAATCTCCACAAGTTCACTAAACTTTAATAACCGCAATACGAATCCCGGACTCCTTTTTGCATTCAGTTTCATTTTTATCATTCTTATAGGAATGGGACTGTTGTTGCTGCCTAATGCGACCTATACAGGAATCGGGTTTACAGATGCCTTTTTTACTTCGACAAGCGCCGTGTGTGTCACCGGCCTGATCGTGGTTGACACAGCCACCTATTTTACCCCGCTGGGACAGACCTTCATCATCATTCTTATACAGATAGGCGGACTGGGGATCATGACATTCACCAGTTTTTTTGGTTATTTCTTTAGAGGCGGAGCGAGTTTTGGCAACGAATTTCTGTTAAAAGATCTGATAAACGAAGAGAAACTGGGTGAAATCTTTAATACACTCTTAAAGATAATTGCGCTCACATTCTCCATTGAGGCAATCGGTGCTTTGATAATCTATTCAACCCTTGATCCATCTTTATTTAACAACCGTTTTTCCGTTCTTGGCTTCTCGGTTTTTCACTCGATTTCGGCCTTTTGCAATGCCGGTTTTTCAACGCTTTCGGAAAACCTTTATGATCCTGACTTCAGGAATAATTACAACTTTCATTATATCATTGGAACAATGATTATTTTGGGCGGATTGGGATTTCCAATTGTCTTCAATTATTACCATCTCTTAAAACATTTCATTCGAAACAAATACAATCAAATCGTCACCAACGGCAAATATATTCGTACCCCCAAGATAATCAATGCAAATACACGTCTGGTAATGATCACCACGCTGATTCTGCTGGCAGGCGGATTTGTCTTTTTTATGATTTCGGAATACGATCATTCCCTCAAGGGACTTTCGTTGGGCGGGAAAGTGGCAGGTGCATTTTTCGGATCTGTCACCGCAAGAACAGCAGGGTTTAATACGGTTGATATGTCGATGCTGGCACCTGGAACCATTTTGGTCTATTTCTTCCTGATGTGGATTGGTGCTTCGCCCGCATCAACAGGAGGTGGAATAAAAACCACCACCTTTGCCGTGGCAATCCTTAATTTTGTCAGTATGTCAAAAGGGAAAGACCGCACGGAGGTATTTGGCCGCGAACTGACCAACGAATCGGGTAGAAGGGCCTTTTCGGTGATCTTCCTGTCGTTCCTCGTCATCGGATTGTCCGTACTGATGCTCACAATTACGGATGCTAATTTAGATCTCACTAAAATTATTTTTGAAGTGATTTCGGCATTCAGTACGGTAGGTTTGTCGCTGGGGATTACTTCACAGTTGTCGCTGGCCGGAAAATGGGTACTGATTGTTACGATGTTCCTCGGGCGTGTCGGGACACTCACGATCCTGGTTGGTATGTTCAGGCGAATGCGAAACTTCGAATACAATTATCCTTCAGAAGATATCATGATCAATTAAATCAAACAACATGAAATTCATTATTATTGGTCTCGGTAATTTTGGTTCATCACTGGCAATCAGGCTCACTTCAATGGGTCACGAAGTGATAGGCATTGATGAAAACAGAGAAAAGGTCGAAAATTTCAAAGATTCGATAACCCAGACTATTTGCCTTGACAGTACCAATGAACAGGCACTTTCAACACTTCCGTTAAAAGAGTGTGACTATGCCATTGTCGCTATCGGAGAAGACTTTGGGGCATCCATCATGGTAACAGCGCTGCTGAAACAGGCAGGTGTCAAAAAGATTGTGAGCAGGGCCATAAACCCGTTGCATCACAAAGTAATCGAAGCATTAGGCGTTGATCTGATCCTTCAGCCTGAATATGATGCCGCTTCGCGGTTTGCAGATAGCATCCTGTTTTCGGGGCTCAGCAATTCCTTTGATATAACCGACGAGTACAAAATTATTGAAGCACGTCTGCCCGACCGGTATGATGGGATGTTGTTGAGTGAAGTTGATTTTACAAACACACATTCGCTGCTGGTTCTTACGATAATCAAAACCGAAGAAACAAAATCAATATTTGGGCATGTTCAGCTAAAGAAGAAATCGCTTGGTTTACCATCGGCCAATCAGAGGCTGCAGTCAGGCGACCTGGTGGTTCTGTTTGGCAAATTGAAAGACATCGAAAAACTATTGCATGCACAGGATGCGTAAATACAGTGACAGGGTGAATGTTCATGACCTGAACATTCACCCTGTCACTTCTCATTTACTGCTGAATGCCTGGTGAAATCCGGTGAAAAATGCCCGTGCATTCAACCCCAGTGATTGACTTTTGTAACCACCCTCCTGCACAACCAGCGACGGAATTTTTAGGTCCCCAATGAGTGTACCTGTTGCGAGAAAGCTATTCTGCGTGAAATCCCATGTCCCTGTAGGATCGCCCTTGGCAGTATCGAGTCCTAAAGCAACAACTAAATAGTCTGGCTTGAAATCCTGAATCAGTTTCAGTGCTTTGCCAAGTGTCTTTTTATAATATTCGAAGGATATCTTCTCGGGTAAAGGAAAGTTCACATTGAATCCGAGACCTGAATCCTCTCCTTTTTCATCAACAAAACCGGTAAAATAGGGATATGCAAACGAGGGATGACCATGAATTGAGACCGTTAAAACATCGTTGCGCTGGTAGAAGATCTGTTGCTGTCCATTACCATGGTGAAAATCGATGTCCAGAATGGCAACTTTTCCTAATTTGCTAAAACGGTTCGCAGCAATTGCACAATTGTTAAAATAGCAGAACCCTCCAAATACCGACCTTTCGGTATGATGCCCCGGTGGGCGCGTCAACACATAAGCGATCTTACGACCAGCAATGATCTCATCGGTGGCAGTTAGCGTACAATTAACGCCTCCACGTGCAGCCAGGTATGCATTCTGATTAAGCGGGGTAAATGTATCGAAGCAATAATACCCTGCCCTTACCGACAAATCCTTTGGAGGCCTTGCCGGATTCCGAATTGGAAATACATATGGATAGACCGACTTACCCTTTGGCAAATTTTGGCATACTTTTTTGAAGAAGTTAAAATAATGACGGTCGTGAACCTCCAGAATAAATTTATCGGGATATTCCCGCACCTTTCCGTAGCGAAAAAGTCCCGATTTATCGAGTTCCTTCTGAATACTTTTTACGCGAACGGGCGATTCCACATAACCCCTCTCCTTGATGTGATGAATAATGTGTTTGTCATTTACAATCAATACTATCTTGTTCTTTTCGTTGAGCGGTTTCTTGTAAAGGCGGAGATCCTTCTTTCGCGTGTACCTGGGCGCCCGCAGAACAACCGGGTCATCCTGAATACTATCGATCACCATTTTAATATACGGTTTGGGGCAATAGTCACCATATTTGCGGTCAAGAATAGCCGTTACAATTTCGCGTGCCCTCGCATTTGGGATACTGTTTCGTTTACTGAGTCCGTCAAAAACAAGGTAAGGCGGTGAATCATCCTCCGGATCGACAGTTGTTTCGTAGCTTGTATTCGCGATTGGCCTGGCTCCGAATCGTTCATAGAAAGCGAGCCTTTGCTGATTCTGTTTTAAGAGCAACTCATCATCAACACAAAGTTTAGCGTCGTCGGGCAAACATTCAAGGAGAATCCCAAAAGCATCCAACGATACCGCTTCTTCCCTAACCCTCTCGTACAATGCACCACCAAGTCCTGATGAAGTCTTTTCGGGCGAAACCGCGATGTAATCAAGAAAGCAGAATCCCAGGTCCGACATATACAGCATCAAAGCAAAACCCCTGACAGCATCGTTGATATCTTCTGCAATAAAAAGTGTAGTCTGGTATTTATATTTGAGCGGATCGATCATCTGGTTTTCGATCTCTTCGATCTTTTCATCAGCAAGAAGCGGAATCTGGCTTTTGATAATATCCTTCACCTTTTCCATTTTCCGGATATTCACTTCGAGATACGGATTGGATATTTTTCGGATTCTGATCATATATTTCCCAATTGGGGTTTAAACATCACGTGAATTTACATCGTTCTGATCAATTCAATTGACAGTCAATTACTCTTCTTCGTCACTTTCTGCTGTAAATGCTTTATAAATAGTATAAGTCCGATAGACACCATATATCAAAAAAATAATTCCAATAATGGTTCTCCCTGTTTTGCTGATTGGAAATGGCAATGTGTCGAAAAACAAGATCATCACACCCAGCGCCATGTAAATCAGTACCATAAAAAATTTAAATATCAAATAAATGCGATCCTTTACTTCCATTTTTTTTAAATTTAATTAGATGATATATTTATAGGATTTGTATTACCATAATCGTATTTCCGCACGTTTGCCAAAGGACCAGTCAAGCATTTTACTCAGATCCAACCAACAACATGAACAAGTCTACTTTCAAGACCGTCAACCAACCCAATATTGCGGATCTTCCCGAATCTGTCAACTACAAAATTAACAATTACAGCAACCCATAAAACCATCAGCCATTAATAACAGGTTATAAATGATAATTCCTTTTGAATTTCAACTACTGAATTTAGCCACATGGAACTGTTATGGATTCCCAACTAAGAAACAAAAGACCGACCTGTCGCCCGATACGCTTTGCCGCTCAGACAATCAGAAATAACTTTGCCTCCTCAAAATTGAGGATTGCTTTTCGGGAGTAGAGAAAGTCACATCCGATTAATCCAATGATCTTTTTATCGGAAAATTTCGCGTATTCGTCATTGATATGCCCGAAATTAACCAGGGCAACTTTAAGAGGTCCGA
>JBBRZE010000109.1:0-13250 GCA_038236995.1 Bacteroidales bacterium
CTTATTGCCACCGTTTCCCCTGCCAATGCCACCAACAAAACGGTAAGCTGGAGCTCCGACAATAATTCGGTCGCAACAGTGAACAGCTCGGGACTGGTAACCGCGGTTGCGGCAGGTAATGCAACTATAACCGTGACAACACAGGACGGAAGTAAAACTGCAGTAAGTGCCATAACTGTCAATGCAGCTAATGTTTCTGTAACAGACGTAACCGTGAGTCCGGTATCGGCAAGTATAACTGAAAATGGAACTCAGCAACTTATTGCCACCGTTTCCCCTGCCAATGCCACCAATAAAGCAGTAAGCTGGAGCTCCGACAATAATTCAGTCGCAACAGTGAACAGCTCGGGACTGGTAACCGCGGTTGCGGCCGGTAATGCATCTATTACCGTGACAACACAGGACGGAAGTAAAACTGCAGTAAGTACCATAACTGTCAATGCAGCTGTTATTGCTGAGGGTCTGAAGATCGCATACCTTGACGGAAATGCCAGTAGATTAAACACTTCAAGTAGTATTCAAAAGTTGATGGTTTACCCCAACCCTGTTACAAATGGAGTGCTTTATATCAAACTTGCTATTATTAGCGAAAGTGCAACCGTAAACATAGTCGACTTGGGTGGCCGCATGATTTACAGTAATACTTTTGTAAATTACAGCGAAACAGAACAGTTGGATATTAGCAGTTTAAAAAAAGCAGTTTACCTCGTATATGTTACACAAGGCAAGGCACGTTATAATTGCAAGATAATTGTTGAATAGATAAGTATTTAACCGGAAAGATTTAGTAATTATCTATTTACAATTATCAAGCCATTCTATTCTTATAGTCCAGGTAGTCAAACTTCCTTAAAAGTTTAAATTTGTCATTTTCACCCCACATGCCGATTGATGGATGAGGAACTCCATTAAACATTGAACTTTTAACCATTGTATAGTGGATCATGTCCTCAAAAATGATCTGATCGCCAGGGTTAAGTTCATTATCAAATGACCAGAAACCGATAAAATCGCCGGCAAGGCATGAATTCCCGCCCATCCTGTAAGTAGGTTTACCATCGACGTGTTCGTGATAGGCATCACGAATTCGCGGTTTATATGGCATCTCGAGACAGTCCGGCATATGAGCAGTGAATGAAATATTTAAAATGGCAGTTTTTATTCCTTTATTTTCAACTACATCCACAACCTGGGCAACTAAAACACCTGTTTCCCAGGCAAAAGCACTCCCAGGTTCAAGTATGACCTCTATATTATTCCAGCGTTGGCGAAAAGCCTTTAAAATATTGATCAGTTTTTCTGTATCATAACCATTTCTAGTCATCAAATGTCCACCTCCCATGTTGACCCATTTAATCCTGCTCAAATATTTGCCGAACCTGGCTTCAAAAGCAACAAGCGTTTTCTCAAGGTCAAGGGCGGAGGATTCGCAAAGGGTGTGAAAATGAAAACCTTCGACACCTTCAGGCAATTCATCTCCAAGCTGATCTGCCAAAATACCTAACCTGGTACCGGGAGCACATGGATTGTAAAGCTCAGTCTCCACTTCCGAAAATTCAGGATTTACCCTGATACCTACTGATATTTTACGCGGAAAGCTTATTACCTCCGGGAGGAATCGTTCCAGTTGAGACAGTGAATTGAACGTGATATGCGAAGAATTCTCCAGAACCTCGCTAAAATCTGATTGTTGGAATGCCGGAGAATAGGTATGGGCTAATGTTTTCATCTCGTCAGCGGCCAGCTTTGCTTCATAAGCGCCACTTGCGGCAGCACCTGAAATGTATTCCCGAACAATTGGAAAAGCTTTCCACATCGAAAATCCTTTAAAGGCGAGGATAATATCAACTCCTGCTTCCACCTTTACTGATTGAATTAAACGGAGATTTTTACGCAATAATTTCTCTTCGAGGAGATAGCAAGGTGTGGGTACTTTTGAAAAATCAATTGTCATACGTTAGTAATTAGCATTTTACGTCAAAAATATCACTTCAAAATTATTGCCTTCACAACTTCACTTCCAATACGCTGGTTCATAACACGAATGATATCATTTCGCATCATAAACAATTCATTGCGGACAATAGAGGATTTAAGATGGACGTAAAGTGTTCCATCTTTAATATAAATCGATGAAGTAGCTCTGGCTATTTGTTTTCCGATAATTGATTCCCACAAATTAACAGCTTCGATCTCGGCAATTTTGCCTTCAAATTTTCGTTCCTTTAAATAGTCCTTGATCGCACTGCCAAGGGATTGAACTTCACTTCTTCTCATGGTCAAAAATCGTATAAATTACATCAAAGATATTTGCCCGTCGGAAACAAGAAAAATCCTAAAATCGGCACCACCAACTTCGCGAATAATTCCATCAAGATGTTCCCTGTTGGTATCAGTAATAAAAATCTGACCGAAGTTGCTATCTGATACCAACTTGACAATTTGTCCAACACGAGCGCTATCGAGCTTGTCGAAAATATCGTCGAGCAGTAAAATCGGCTTCACCTTATTTACAGAACGAATAAAATCGAACTGTGCAAATTTAAGCGAAATCAGGTATGTTTTATTTTGTCCTTGCGAGCCTAATTTTTTAATCGAGTAATCGTCAATTTTAAGGTCAAGATCATCTTTATGAATTCCAGAAGTAGTGTACTGCAAAATACGATCTTTAGCGACTGATGCTTCAAGTAACTTTCTGAAATCCTGCTCCTTTAATTGCGACTGGTATTCAAGTTTTACCTTTTCGTGTCCCTGACAAATAAAATCGTAATATTTCTGAAATACAGGCAGTAAGGCATCCAGAAACTCAACCCTTTTGTTGTAAATTTTCTCTCCAGTAACGATTAATTGTTCACTCCAAACATCAAGACTATCCTCATCGAACTGACGATTTGCGGCAAAAAACTTTAAAAGATTGTTGCGCTGGAGCAATGCCCTGTTATATTTCAATAGCCAGTCGAGGTACTGCCGGTCATATTGCGAGATCACACTATCCATAAACCGACGCCGCTCTTCGCTACCTCCTTGAATTAATATTGAATCTGAAGGCGAAATCATGACCAGCGGAAGCAATCCGATATGATCGGATAACCGATCATATTCGTTTTTGTTGCGTCGGAAAATCTTTTTATGACCCGACTTAAAACCACTGTAAATATCTTCAGCTTCACCTCCGCAATCGTACTTTCCCTGAATAACAAAAAAATCTTCGGAATGACGTACATTCTGACTATCAGGAAGATTAAAGCAACTCTTGCAAAACGAGAGATAAAATAAACAATCAAGCAGATTCGTTTTCCCGACTCCATTATTGCCAATAAAGCAATTCAGCTTAGAGGAGAATTGTAAGTCAGCCTGAATGAGGTTTTTATAATTAACAACAGCAAGATTCCTGATAAACATCGGAGCAAATTGATTTTAATGGATACAAATCTAACGTTTTTTATCAGGTACAGTGAAAAAAATGCCCAAAGTCAAGCTTACAATCAGGTTAAAAAACCATTTAAACAATTGATTATTTGTTGCAATTGATTAAAAGCATTTTTATAACTAAAAATTGCTGTGGTTTAGTAAAAACGCTTATTTTTGCATTCAAATTGAAAAAAAGCAAATTCTTAGAGACAAAAATAAAATGAGCAACGAAAAGACACCAAAACCAATTGAAAATTTAGAGGAAGTTGAGCACGCATTGACAACTGCCGAATTATATTTCGAAAAAAATTCAAAGATTATTTCGATAATTTTTGGGGCTGCTGTAGTAATTGCCCTCATTTTACTTGCCACGCACCGGTTTTACTCTCTTCCTAGGGAAGCTAAAGCCAAAGAACAAATATTCGTTGCAGAACAATATTTCGAAAAAGACTCTTTTAACCTTGCGATAAACGGCGACGGCAACTATCCAGGATTTCTTGATATCATTGACGATTACGGTAGTACAAAAGCAGGAAAATTGGCTAAATACTATACCGGTATCTCAAACTTACATTTGGGGAAATACCAGGAAGCTATTGATTATCTTGAAGGTTTCAAAACAGATGACCTATTACTTGCACCAGTCGTCCTTGGAGCTACGGGTGATGCTTACAGTGAACTTGGCAACAAAGAGAAAGCTATCAAATTATATATGGAGGCGGCCGAACTCAACCCGAACGCATTCACATCACCGGTTTATTATTTGAAAGCCGGCAATCTTTATGAGACCCTGGGCAATAAAGATAAAGCTTTGGCTGCTTATAAGATCATCAAGGATAAATATGCCGAAAGCAACGAAGGAAGATCGATTGATAAATATATTGCCCGATTGACTGCAAATTAGTCAACCATATTTTAAAAGAAAAATCCTCTTCGTTTCTTCGGGGAGGATTTTTTTGTGATCAAAAGAACCCTCACCACTGTTATACTCATGGTTTTCAAGTCACTAATTCAGTTAATCAAAACAGGATGGATATTTTTCTGATTATATGCGGATCGCTCTTAATGATTTTGGGAATTGCCGGCTGCCTGCTGCCAATGCTACCCGGCCCGCCTCTCTCCTATTTGGGCCTGATAGCGATCCACTTCAGCACAAAAATTGATTTCTCATCAAAGTTTCTGATCTCGTGGGGAATAATTGTCATCCTCGTTTCAATTCTCGATTATGTGATTCCTATATGGGGAACGAAATACTTTGGTGGTAGTAAATATGGGGTTTGGGGAAGTATGGCGGGACTTCTGGCAGGACTTTTCATTCCTCCTGTTGGGATAATTATCGGACCATTTTTAGGAGCAGTGGTTGGCGAGATGCTTGCTGGTAATAAGCAAAATGCAATGAAAGCTGGATTCGGATCATTTATTGGGTTCTTAGCTGGTACGGTCGTCAAACTTCTGGTATCGCTCATTCTGCTTTATTATTTTGTTGCAACTCTAATTTAAATTCTTCAACCTGACTAATGCTTTTGAATAGTCTTTTAAGTGAGAGATATTAAACATTTCAATATCTTTGAGGGTCACAAAAAATACGCCAAATGATTATCGATAGAATTGAAAATGCAGCACAATACTATGCACTTACTCCGGGAATTGCAGAAGCGCTTGAATACATCAAAAATAACGATCTTAGCAGTATTGAATTGGGAAGTTATGAAATAAGAAAAGGTAAAGTTCGTATGATTGTGAATGAGTATGAGCAAATATGTACTGACAGGGTAACCATGGAAGCTCACCGCAAAAATATTGATGTACAATACTGGTTATCAGGGTCGGAACTTATGGGATATGCTCCGCTGCAATCGCAAAGTTTAATCGGCCCCTTCAACGAAGAAAAAGATTTCGGCAATTATGCTGCCGATGCTTCTTTCTCTATACTTGAACCAGGCATGTTTGCCATCTATTTCCCAACCGATATGCATACCGCTGTTGCAGATGTAGCTTGTGATTCGAAAGTCCGGAAAATCGTTTTTAAAGTCACAATAGAATAATCGGAATAAAACGCTGCAATAAAGCCTTGATTCACAATTTGTAAATCAAGGCTTTTTTCTATCCGGAAAAACCGTCATGAAGTTATTTTAACCATTTAATTTTTTCAAGTTCTTCTGTCGCTTTTTTAACGGCATCACCAAAATTGTCGCAAATTAAATCATTTCCGATCTCATCAGCCAAACCACAATCTACAAGTGCTTGGAGGACCTTGGGACGGACTCCGGAAAGTATGATAGCAACTTTACGGATTTTGAAATCTCTGATTACTTCTTTGAAATTTCGAATTCCGGTTGCATCTATAAAAGGAACATACCTCATTCTCAGAATTAGCACTTGGGAATCAGCCCCAAGCCCTTTCAAAGTCGCTTTGTATGACTGAGCTGCAGCAAAAAAGAAAGGACCCGAAATTTCATAAACATCTACTCCCTTAGGCAACAACGAATAACTTTCAATAATATCATTATCAATATCAACCAATTCAATATTGCTCAGTTTCGACATCCGCTGTATAAATAACATTGCAGAGAGAACCATGCCAACTTCAAAGGCCATGGTTAGATCGACAAAAACAGTGAGAAAAAATGATATTAATAAAACAAGAACATCGTATTTCGATCCTTTAACAATCATTACAAACGAGCGCCATTCGCTCATATTATATGCAACTACAATCAATATCCCGGCGATGCAAGCCATTGGGACTAACGTAATCCATTTACCAAATACGAGCATTATCAATAACAAAGTAATGGCATGTATTACCCCGGCAACAGGAGTGCGTCCGCCGTTCTTTATACTTGCAGCAGTGCGCGCCAACGCGCCTGTGGCAGGAAATCCGCCAAAGAATGGGGTCACAATATTCGCGACTCCCTGCGCCACTAATTCTGTATTCGAACGATGAGTACTGCTTGTCATCCCGTCAGCCACAACTGCCGAAAGCAATGAGCGAATCGCTCCAAGTAGTGCGATCGTAAATGCAGGCTGAATATATGTTCTGAGTGAATTAAGCTCGAAACGAGGCGCATGAAAACTAAAACTACTGGGAATATCGCCAAAAACAGACTGAATTGTTGCAACTGGCAACTTCAATAAAGTCACGGCAAAAGTGACAAGGATGATGGCTAAAAATGATCCTGACACCTTCTTGAACATCTTGCCACCAACGATGGAAATTAAAACTGTTACTATTGTGATAATTAGCGCAAAATAATTAATTGGTCCAACGTTCGAAAAGTAAGCTGCCCATGTCTCCACAAAATCACTGGGTAATTGATCAATTTGGAGCCCAAGTGCATCCTTCACCTGGTTTGAAAAGAGGATCAATGCGATACCACTCGTAAATCCAACAATCAGAGGATGTGGTATATATTTTATGATCGTTCCTAACTTTAGCAATCCAAATCCGATGAGCATCAATCCTGCCATTATCGTAGAAATCATTAACCCATCGAGGCCATATTTTTGAACGATCCCATAAACGATCACGATAAAAACGCCTGTTGGTCCGGCTATCTGGAAACGGCTTCCTCCCAAAACAGAAACAATAAATCCGGCAATTATTGCAGTAACCAGCCCTTTATCAGGTGTTAATCCTGAAGCTATTGCAAAAGCAATAACAATCGGTAAGGCCATAATTCCTACAATAAAACCAGCGTACAGATCTTTTTTAAAAAGCTGCCGATTGTATCCCTGTTTTAAGACAATGTAAAGCTTTGGTTTAAAAATTGAGTTCATTTACAAAAAATAATGGGGCAAATTTAATTTTAAACGGATAAAACAAACGATACATTCTGAATTAATATCTGGTTGAATATCCGTTAAACGGAACATTTATCAACCATTCAAAAGGTTACCAGATAATCCAGCAAATCAACAATTAACATTTAGCCCATCAAAAAGCATCAGCACCAGGATAAAAGTACTCCGCTGATGCCTTTTCTGCGTTAAAAAGAAAATATTTAACAACAGCCGATGCACAAAGTTTTCCATCATTTCCAAACAATTCCGCTTCAATAGTTGCAATTCTGGTTCCAGCCTCTTTGACTTTGGCGCGTACCGTAATCTCCCCTTCGCTGACAAGAACCGGGCAACGGTATTTGATATCCATAGAGGAAGTAACGCCCACCGTTTTACAACGTGTCTGAACAACCCAGCTCGCAACTTCATCGAGTAAGGTGGCCTGAATTCCCCCATGAAGCACATTTCGGAAACCTTCGAGCGATTTTCGTGGCATCCATTTGGCAATCACATATTCTCCCTCTTCCCAGAATTCGAGACGAAGTCCTATTTCATTAATTGGGGAGCATCCAAAACACTGGTAATCTTTACTCCCGGATTTGGCATAGGGATTTTGTATTCTTCTCACAGATTAAATTTTATATGACTTTAACAATTTCATTATTAGAAATATACCAAAGGTAACCTTTTGGGCTTAAGTATCCCATTTTGCTAAAATCTTTCAGATATCCTCGCACCTGGGCTAAATCTTTATCTGCTTTTGTTCCGGTTTTGTAATCAATAACCACTAACTCATCATTTTTGATCATTACACGGTCCGGACGGTGCCGCTTTTCGTCGCCACGCAGGATATCCCTTTCATTTAATACTTTCCATTCACCACTAAACCAAGACTTAAATGGCTCATCAGCCAATAAATCATTTATTATTTGAAAGTATTCTTCACTCGTTTTCGTATTGATTTTCCCTTCAGATACCATCCTTTTAAGGGAAGGTAAAACATCGACGACCGTAGCAATCTTTTCAAACAATTCGTGCAGTAATTTACCATGACTAATCCGTTCCGATTTTTGGGTATCATACAGATCGAAATAACTGTCACTGTGAATCCGAAGTTTTAGGCGATCACCTTTGCCTGATAAGATCAAACCATTCAATTCTCTATTGTCAGAAACCGGCATTTGTGCTGAATACAGTACCTTTTTGACTGTTCCAATTTCAAGAACTTTTGTTTCAGGATTGTAGAATTCAGTAATATCAATATATTTTTCACGGTCAACAGTATCAAGCATCGGGGGATTTTCCAATACACCCTGCATTAAAGAGGATATACTCGTATAGGGAGTATTCAATTTGGGAGCGTGGGGGCAAAATATGATAAGAGAGTTAACTGCGCGAGTTAATGCGACATAGAGAAGATTCAAATTATCAACAGAACTGTAAAGCATTTCTTTAAAATAAGCATCCGAAAACAGCGTTCGCTGCAAACCTTTACCATACTTTACAAGTACGAGATCCATCTTATCAAAAGGAGCCTGATTGGGATGACACCACAGGTATGGCGCTTTGCTGGCCATCGGAACAATTTCCCAGTCGCATAGCGGCACAAAAACTGTATGAAATTCAAGGCCCTTTGATTTATGAATTGTCAGGATTGATATGGCATTCTGACCTTCGGAAAGTGTGATGGTTTTGCCACTACCCGACGATTCCCACCAATCGAGAAATCCGGCAGTTCCACCTGCTTGGTCTTTGCCATATTGAAGCACTAGATCAAGGAATGCTTCAAGATAAACCAATTCCCCCTTTATTTTATTAAGGCTGAAATTCTGCGCAATGCGGCTGGCCAACTCGAACAAAGGCAAACTTAATAAAGACGCATCAAAATAATCGTTGCCTTCTGTCCGGAACCACGACTTAAACAGATCGGGTATCTCCCGATTAACAGCGAACCATGCGTGATAGTTATCTGCAGAGGGAGGATCAACCCCTTCAATCAAGGGAGAGAGGTAATTAAAATATCCATAAACAAGATCGGCCTTGACAATATTGTTATCAGAACCAGCAAACAGCTTAAAAAAATTGAGAATAAACCGCACAACCGGTGACTGCCCTATAATCAGTGAATCATTGGATATCACATCATAACAAAATGGACTGTCTGTATTACTGATTTTTCGGTCAAGCAGTGCTTTGGCAATCATTGATCCTTCGCTTTTACCACGAACCAGAATTGCAATATCGCCGGGACGGACACCATTCGCCTGCACAGCCTCAATCTGAGTGATCATTTCAGCAATCGCCAATTCGCGGTAATCACTCTTTTTCCTGCTGTCCTCATTCGCGATAAACTGCAACCTGACATATCCCTCGGTAGAAGCTTTACCTGAAAACTTCTGGTAATGATCACTGTAAGCTTTCTCAATAATCCCTTTCATATCAGGCAACTCCTCGAATGTATGACCTGATCCTGTAAGTGTGGACTCAAAATCATTATTCAATAAACGGGCAGATTCCCTGAAAAGTATATTATTGAAATCGATTACTCTTTTTGCACTTCGCCAGTTCGTATCAAGCGAAACAACCGAGGCTTCGAAATGTGACAAATCCTTTTCGACCTGTGTTGCCAGCAGGTTCCAGTCACCATTTCGCCAGCGGTAAATCGATTGCTTCACATCACCAACAATGATATTCCGGTTCCCGTCGCCCAATGAATTTTCGATCAGCGGCTTAAAATTATGCCATTGCAGACGCGAGGTATCCTGAAACTCATCGAGCATAAAATTCCTGTAAACCGATCCCATCTTTTCATAAACAAAAGGAGAATCGCTACCTGCGATAACTTTGCGCAGAATCTGCGTTGAATCGTTTAATAAAATAAGGTTTTTCTCTTTGGATACTTCCTGAACTTTTAATGCAATATCGGTAAGCAGACCGAAAGAGAACAGATTTGCAAGGATGGCTTTCGCTGTATTGGCAAAAACTCCCTCCGTGTTCATTACCTCGATGGAACTTACCAACAGTCCGTTCAATCCTGAGGTATAAACCGTTTCAATGCGATCCTTTAACTCAGGTGTATCGGTTGCTTTCGACCAGGCTTCGAGGTTATCGCACGCATCAAGGGTTCGTGTTCCGGGAAGATCGAAATTACCATCAACCAGTTTATTAAAATGAGTGGCAAAGGAAGATTTCCCGTATTTGAAATTTTCAATGCTCAGCCCTTGCGAAGCAATCAGGATAAGTCCCTGTTTGCCAATCTCTTTTAATTTACGTTCATAATTATCGAGCACGACCCTTAGTTCCTGGCTGTATTTGGCAAGGTAGCTCTTATCAGCAAGTTTCTTTAACAAAGGCTCACTAAATAACTTAAACTCCTCCTTAAAAAGTTCTTTGCCACGTCCGGTCAGGTCTTCCCTGAAATTCCAGCTCCTCCCCTCCCGTAGGTTTTCATCTGCATATTCAAGCATCCAGCTTTTCAAACCCGGATTCGTATCAATCTCAAGAAAGAGCCGGTCTATAGCCTCTTCAAGCACCAGTTGCGCATCAAGCTCAGTACGATACGAAGAATTGAGCCTCATCTCGCGTGAAAATGCCCTGATGACACGTTGGAAAAAACTATCAATCGTACTTATCGAAAAGCGAGAATAATCGTGCAGAATCAATCGCAATATTACCGCTGCTTTTACACGAATATCTTCTTCATTTTGATGAAACTCCGCTTTCAGATACTCAAGATGTCCCGAAGGGTTACCGGAAGCAAGTGATGATAGATCTTTCAGAATCCGGTCTTTCATCTCAGAAGTCGCCTTGTTAGTGAAGGTAACTGCCAGGATATTTCGGTAGGCTTCAGGGCGTTGAAAAACCATCTTCAGGTATTCGCGAACAATCCGGAATGTTTTTCCCGATCCGGCAGATGCTTTGTATATTTCGAGTGAAGACATGAAGACAGTTAAAAGTTATCAGAGATAAGTTATAAATTGAGGATCAGACAAGTTAAAAAAATCATTATCCGCAAATGTTTTCCGCAAGTTTAAACCGAATACGTAGAATCCCATTTTCGCACGAAGTGGAAACTAATTGAAAAACACCAATTTCGGAACTATTCTTTACATGCGGACCAATGCAAGGGCAGGCATCGTAATCGCCTACTGTAACGATTCGAACCTCATCACCCGATCCCTCAGGTAAACGACTCAGGTTGAATTTTTCAGAAGCCTCTGCCAATGTCAGAAATTGTTCTTTCACCTTAAGGTTTTGGCTGATCACCTCATTCACCTTTTTCACGAGTTCAAGTTCTTCAGCAGGCGCCAATTGACGGTTAAAATGGTAATCGCATTTTGATTTTTTCTTTTCGATGTGACTCGAAAAAGATCTTTCACAACCAAACATCCTCACCATTGTCTGATTAAGAATATGTTCTGCTGTATGCATTTGCGGATCGTAACTCTTCATGAGATTAATATGATTTTTGATAAAATTAGAAATTTAATGCAACAAAGAAAGTATAACTTCGTCCTTTACCCGAAAATCAGATCAATTGGAAAACAAGTATATCAATATTCACCAGGATTTGCTCGATCGTTGCATAGATGGCGACAAGAAAGCACAATTTGAGATTTACCGACTCTACTACAAGTCGATGTATAACTCAAGCCTGCGA
This sequence comes from Bacteroidales bacterium, assembly GCA_038236995.1. Taxonomy (GTDB): domain Bacteria; phylum Bacteroidota; class Bacteroidia; order Bacteroidales; family Prolixibacteraceae; genus JAAFHB01. The sequence goes on from JBBRZE010000109.1 coordinate 11,855, forward strand.
ATCGTCGATGTACCTGAAGAAGCTGAAGATATTATGCAGGAATCGTTTCTGACAGCCTTCCATAAGCTAAAAACTTACAGTGGCGATGTAAGTTTCGGAGCCTGGCTTAAAAAGATTGTAATCAACCGTTCGTTGGATGCATTGAGAAAGAGAAAGGTACTATTTGAAGAACTTCATACGGAACTTCCGGTAGTAAACGAGCCGGAACCTGAAGAAGCGTCAATTACAGTAGAAGAGATAAAGGCGGCGATCAACTCATTATCGGATGGTTTTCGCACAATTCTATCACTGATTCTGTTGGAGGGTTACGATCATGAAGAAGTAAGTGAAATCCTTGGCATAAAGAATGTTACTTCGCGAACGCAGTTCTCGAGGGCACGCCAACGGCTGAGGGAGATACTTACTGATAACAGAAAAAGAGCAGATAAAGGAGAAAAATTATGGATGAACTAGATAAAATAATCATTGAAAATCGTCATGATTTTGAGGAAGAACCTCAGGACGGACATTTTGACCGCTTTGCGGAGCGGCTAAAACTTGCAGAATCCAAACGAAAAGGCATTCAATTAACTCCTTTTCTGAAAGTTGCTGCTGTACTTGTAATCATTTTGCTATCAGCCAATTTATATGTCTACCTTAGGAATCCAAAATCAAATATGAAGGAAACAGCTGCTGTCAAAAGTGATCTCGGCGAAGCCTCCTTCTACTATACGAACAGTATCAATAACGGAATACGGGACCTTGAAAAGATGGCCAATGAGGGAATCGGATCTCAGAAGGAATTGGTGCAGATTAAGCATGAACTTTCCGAAATGGACAGTCTGTTTGTTAATTTGCAGGCTGAATACAAGGCCAATCCCAATGACGAAAGAATCATCAATGCGATGATTGAATATTATCAAACAAAGCTCGATATCGTGAACACAATAAAAACAGATTTAGAAAACGTAAAACATTTAAAAAATAAAAAACATGAAAACCCTGAGATTTAATATCCTGGCCATAATGGCCTTATTGATATCATTCAACGTCGTAAGTGCTGAAAGAATATCAAAAAGAGTGTATAAAAATTATCCTGTCAATACGGTTAAGAAGCTCGACATCAACAACAAATACGGAAACATTTACATTGAGAACAACCGTACCGATTCTGTTATTGTATCAGCCAATATCTGGGTGGAAGGTACATCTGACAGGGCCCGGCGTCTTCTGGATAACATTAACGTGACCGTGAACCTAAATGGAAGCACAGTTTTGGCGGTCACTGAAATTGAAAATACGATGAACGGAAATAACGAATTCAGCATCGATTACCATGTTTCAATTCCGGCCGATCGTGAACTGGCAGTCGTTCAGAAATATGGCACGGTCAATATGAAAGACCTGAACGCAAAAG
>JBBRZE010000110.1:0-12847 GCA_038236995.1 Bacteroidales bacterium
CTAAAGGAAGAATACCGGAAGCGATTGTATAAGATGGCAGGTGATGTTATTTCGAAGCAAATTTCAAGCCTCGAAGGTGCTGCTGCCAGAGAGACGATGTTTGTGACTTTTCCGGTCGATTCAATCAAGTATAAACCAGGCCTCTCTCAGGATTTTGCGATGGATTGGAAAGATTCGAAGGTGTTTTATGATACCATCAGAACTGGAAACACAAACAGCGTTTATAAAAGAGTCGTATTTCTTAAAGCCTCGGGATTTAATGTGGATGAAAAAACCGTTAATGTAAGGCTCGATATTGAAACCTCTGTCAACGACAAGTTTATTAACATGGTAACTCAGGAATTCACAATAGATTATTTTCAGTTTCCAATGATTGACAATACGCGCCTTTCCAATGATATGCGTTGTGCAGTAGTGATGCGTGATTTCGACTTTCCTAATTTTGTCGAAGTGGATATTCTCTATTTCCCTGGTTCTCATTCAAGCCTGAAAGAAAAACCCTATTATGATGATGTGGTGAAAAAGCTTATTATGAACAAGGAGGATAATTAATATTGAATTTGTGTTTTGATCAATCCCCTTTTGTACCCGGAGAGTATAAAACAAAAAAGGCTGAAATCACACGATTTCAGCCTTTTTATGCTCCTCAGGTAGGACTTGAACCTACGACCTACGGATTAACAGTCCGCCGCTCTAACCAACTGAGCTACTAAGGAATATACTTTATTTTCGCCGTAGTGCTTTTTTCTTCTAAGGCGTTGCAAAAATAGTAAGATTTTCAATAATCTGAAATATATTTGTAAAATAATCTGAAAATAATCTTAGTGATGAGTAATTTGAAAATACTGGGAATTGGGAATGCACTTGTTGATATTATGGTCTTGTCTGAGGATGATCAGATTATCAATTATTTGAAACTGCCTAAGGGCGGAATGACGCTGGTGGATGGTGATCTTTCGGCGATGATTCAAAAAGAGATTTCGCATATGAATATTAAGATTGCCACTGGTGGTTCTGTCGCAAATGCGATAAACGGGATCGCCGGACTCGATGTTGCGTGCGGATTTGTTGGTGCGATCGGACATGACGACCTTGGTTTGTTATTCAAAAACGATATGCTTAAGCGGGGAATCGATGTAAAACTGAAGGAAAATGAATTTCCAACAGGTCGTGCGGTAGGTTTCGTGAGTCCGGGTGGTGAACGTACTTTTGCTACTTATCTGGGTGCCGCCGTTGAAATGGGTCCCGATGATATAAATCCTGAGTTATTTGCAGGGTATGATCTGTTTTTTATAGAAGGTTACCTGGTTTTTAACCAACCTTTAATTATGGCTGCTGCTTCGGCTGCTAAATTGGCGGGACTTACAATTGCACTTGATCTTGCCAGCTACAATGTTGTTGAGGCTAACCTGGATATTCTTAACGAGTTAGTTGATAATTATATTGATATCGTATTTGCAAACGAGGAGGAATCAAAATCATTTACCGGATTGCAACCTGAAGAAGCACTCGAAAATCTTGCCGGAAGATGCGATATTGCTGTTGTAAAAGTGGGCAAGGAAGGTGCTTTTGTCCAGCAGGGAACTCAAAAATGGCATATTCCGGCGTTCGAAACTACTGTTGTCGATACTACAGGGGCAGGGGACTACTTTGCTGCCGGATTTCTTGCTGGTCTGGCAAATGGATGCGATCTTGGGAAATGTGGTGTAATCGGTTCGATAATGGCAGGAGAGGTGATACAGGTTATCGGTGCCGAGTTGGACGACAGTCGTTGGGCAGAGATAAAAAAGCTGGCAGAATTAATTTAGACAATTTTACCCGTCTGGATTTTAAGTAATGGATAAAAGATATTGTCACATTTTTGAATAATAGGTTAAGGATAAATATTTTGCCGCTATTTTGCTTGTTCTGGGAAATGATAGTCCACCGATTTAGCTTCGCTGATCTTCGATTCGCCGATTAATGCACAAATAAAGTGGGTTTTCAATCTGTGTTTATCAGAGTAAGCGGTGGTAAAAAACAATTCCTGCACGGTGATGGAGCGTATCAGATTGGTAAGTTTCACAATAGGGCATTTTATAGTTTCCATTACTTGTTAAAACGGCCACTGATGCAGGCAGGTTTTGTCTCCATCTCCCCGGAACCGAAGGCAAAGCAGGCAGAACGGCCCACTAAAATCGCAGAACAACGTGCAAACTTGTCAGAGCAGCGCGGTAACATCACAGAACAACGTGGTAACATCACAGAACAGCGTACGAACCTGACAGAGCGGCAGGTAAACATGACAGAGCGGCAGACGAAGTGGGCAGAACAGCATCCAATCCTGATAGAACGATGTGCAAATCTTACAGCGCTAACTCCTAACCTGATAGAACATCGCTCAGATCAATAGAATTTGTTGAAGAGGAACTATTTATCCGGTAATCGGGATAAAGTAGTTCCTCTTTATTTTAGTGTTTTACTGTACAACAATCTTTACTGTTTGGCGGATATCGCCTGAAGATGTTCCCATGTGAAAGAGGAAATCGCCTGGTTCAACTGTCCATCCTTTTTTGCTTTCGTCATAAAAGGCAAGATCAGATACTTTCACTGATATTTCAACGAGTTTAGTTTCACCGGGTTGCAGGAACACTTTTTCAAAGCCTTTCAACTCCTTTGTTGGACGCATAACGGAACAAACAGGATCGCTCACATAAAGTTGCGCCACTTCTGCACCTAATCTTGATCCACTGTTTTTGATGCTGAATTTCACGCGAACAATTTCATCTTTGCTGTAAGTAGTTTTGTCAGTGCTCAGGCTGGAAAGCTCAAAAGTGGTATAAGATTGTCCATATCCAAATGGGAATTGCGGTACAATCTTCTTTGTATCGAACCAACGGTAACCCACCAGAATGTCTTCTTCGTAATTTACCTTCAGGTCGCGACCGGGGAAATTTCCCAGCGCATGAGCAGGTGATTGTTCGAGTGATACGGGCAGCGTAAATGGCATTTTACCAGATGGGTTTACTTTCCCGCTTAGCACATCTGTCACTGCATTTCCGGCTTCCATACCCCCAAACCAGGCCCACAGAATGGATGGAACACGGTTAACAATGCCCGTAAGTTCGACAGGCGAACCAGCTATTATCACCACAATTGTGCGTGGATTTACCTTAGCCACCTCGCGGATCAGTGTTTCCTGTCCGTATGGCAATTTCATATCTTGTTTGTCAAACGATTCTGTGTCGAAATCGTGGTTCAGTCCGCCAAAAATAATGGCTACATCTGATTTTCTTGCAGCCTCTACGGCTTCGTCGATCAGTTTCCAATCTACTTTATTACTATTAGACTGACCAATATTGCTGCCTTCTTTAAATGTAGATTGTTTTTCGTATCCCTGAACAAAGTTGATTTTCAAACTGTTTTCAAACTTTTTGGTCAATGCTTCAAGTGGTGTCACCTCGTATAATGATTTGATTTCGGAACTCAATCCACCGCTTGTGTGTTTGCGGGTGGCATTGTCGCCGATCACTGCAATTGATTTCAGCTTAGAGAAGTCAAGTGGTAAAACGTTACCCTGGTTTTGAAGTAATACAACCGCTTCTGCAGCCGAATTGTATGCTGCTTTTTGATGTTCAGACGTATTCATCGAACCTTTTTCGCGTGTTTTATCACCCAGCATTTTTGTTTTCAGCATTACGCGTAGCACGTTGGAAACTTTCTCGTCCACAATAGCAATTGGCACTTTACCCGCTTTCACTGCTTCGATTAGTGGATTGGCAAAATACCATTCGTTATAATCTTTGATGTCAGTTCCCATTTCGAGATCGAGGCCAGCCAAAGCGGCTTTCACGGTACTGTGAGCCGCATTCCAGTCAGTCATCAGGACTCCGTCAAAACCCAACTCTTTGCGCAGGATCTGGCGATCGAGGTATTCACTTTCGGAACACCAGTCACCACGGAATTTATTGTAAGCTGCCATCACGGTAAGAGCGCCGCCTTCTTCTACAGCAGCTTTAAAGCCAGGCAGATAGATCTCATTCAACGCGCGTTCGCTCATGGTTACATCAACCAGAACACGGTTGTCTTCCTCGTTGTTAGCCAGAAAGTGTTTTACACTGGCGGCAACGTCTTTTGATTGAAGTGCTTTTATGTAAGGCACAGTCATTGCTGAGATAAGGAACGGGTCTTCACTAAGGTATTCGAAATTGCGTCCGCAGAGCGGAGAACGGATAATGTTGATACCCGGCCCGAGTAAAATGTCTTTCTTACGGTATCGTGCCTCTTCACCCAAAACAAGACCACGTTCTTGCGCCAATTTGGGATTCCAACTTGCGGCCAAAGCTGTTCCCGGAGGGAAACAGGTGGCTGAATCGGTCGTCCATCCAGAATAAGCCCAGTCGTGACGGTTAATTTCCGCGCGTACACCGTTAGGACCATCAGACAAAGCCCATTCGGGAATGCCGAGCCGTGGTATCCCGGTCACATAAAACTTGGAATTGGCATGTAATAAACCCACTTTCTCCTCAATGGTCATTTTTTTGACCAACGACAGAATTTTTTTCTCCTGAATGGATTCGGGGGTTTTGGCTTTTTGTGCATGAACTGCTCCGCCAATTAACAGAAAAAGAGAGAGCATTTTTAGCATCGATTTTCTCATCGTAATTTCGATTAGTTGTATTTATTCTTTGGCGTTTAAATCTTTATTAACCAGCGATCAGGAGAAAGTAATTCTTCTTTCCTTTTTGAACCAACAGATATTTTCCTCCGATTAGTTTCGATAGCGTGACTATTTCATCCGCTCCTTCGACTTTAACTTTATTAACTGCTACTCCACCGCCAGCAATAGTACGTCGCGCTTCCCCTTTTGATGGAAAAACGGAAGTTTTTTCTGCCACCAAATCGATGATGTTAATTCCGGTTTCCAATTCTGTTTTGGCAATTTCGAACTGAGGAACACCTTCGAAAACAGATAAGAAGGTTGGTTCGTCCAATTTGCGCAAAGTTTCTTCGGTCCCTTTTCCAAATAAAATCTCCGAAGCTTCGACAGCTAAATTGTAATCAGCCTCTGAATGAACCATGCAGGTAACTTCTTTGGCGAGAACCTTCTGAAGCTGGCGAAGATGAGGTGCCAGTTGGTGTTCTTCAATAAGCTGATCCACTATTTCTTTCGATAGAATGGTAAATATTTTGATGTATTTTTCTGCATCAATATCAGAAGTATTTAACCAGAACTGGTAAAATGTATAAGGAGATGTTCTTACCGGATCAAGCCATACATTGCCAGATTCTGTTTTTCCGAATTTTGTACCGTCGGCTTTTTTAATCAAAGGGCATGTGAGTGCAAAGGCTTCACCACCCGCTTTCCTGCGGATCAATTCAGTTCCTGTGGTGATATTTCCCCATTGATCGGAACCTCCCATTTGTAATTTGCAGTTTTTCGTTTCATAAAGATGAAGAAAATCTGTTCCCTGCACAAGCTGATAAGTGAACTCTGTGAATGACATTCCTGCTGCACCACTTTCAGGATCAAGCCGTTTTTTGACAGAATCCTTTGCCATCATATAATTAACGGTGATGTGCTTTCCAATATCCCGAATGAAATTCAGAAAGGTAAAATCCTTCATCCAGTCGTAATTATTGACCATCTCAGCGGCATTTTCACCCTTTGATTCGAAATCGAGGAATTTCGAGATCTGAACTTTTAAACATTCCTGGTTGTGACGCAATGTTTTTTCATCCAAAAGATTACGTTCCTGTGATTTTCCTGACGGATCGCCGATCATACCCGTTGCACCACCTACCAAAACAATGGGTTTGTGACCTGCCAACTGAAAATGTTTGAGCATCATTACGCCTACAAGGTGCCCGATATGTAATGAGTCAGCAGTCGGGTCAATCCCCACATAAGCTGAGGTAACCTCTTTTTTCAACTGGTCTTCCAAACCGGGCATCATATCGTGGATCATGCCTCTCCAGGTCAATTCTTCAACAAAATTCATTTTATATTGTAGTTAAATAATTATAATTCAAACAATTAAATAAATGGTTTTTCTTTTATCCATTTTCTATGGTTAATAAATTCACTTTGTGGAATTTAACCCTAAATAATCGGGCAAAGATACAATTATGATTTCAGTTTTAAATATGCTATTTTTCAGACTTCAAATACTATTCAAATGAGAAGATCCGGATATCAATTCAAATCGTTGTTTTTGTTGATCATAGTTTTACTGATGTCGCTTCATGGGCAGTCGCAACATCGTCTTGTACTGCTTCATCCAACAGTGGGTAATATCGAAAACATGGAATGGATGGTTGAAAATAAGATCATCGATATTCCGGATGTTGAAATGGTGGGTGTGTATTATGCGAAGGAAGCTTACGATTATTCTGCCTCTGAAAAGTACCTGGCTGAACATCCGTTGAAGAATTACAAACTTCATAAAATTGAGGGTGATTTGAAGCCGGAGGACATTTACCGTGAGAACAGCTGCACCCCGGCTTTTCGAAAATTGTTTGAGGAGTCGGATGCGATTCTTTTCTTTGGCGGTCCGGATATACCAGCGGCTATTTATGGTGAAGAACAGAACTTACTTACTGTCGTCACAGATCCGTACCGTCACTATTTCGAGACTTCCTTGTTTTTTCATTTGATTGGCGGGAGCCGGAATGCGGAATTCAAACCGTTTTTAGCCGACAAACCTGATTTTATCATAAGGTCTTTTTGTCTGGGGATGCAAACCATGAATGTGGCGGCAGGTGGGACCTTAATCCAGGACATCCCGCTGGAAATTTATCATTTAAATACGTTGGAAAAGGTTTCTGCTCAGCCTGTTGAAAATCAGCACCGAAGTTATACAACACCTTTATATCCGCTGGAAGATCTGTGGGGAGGAAATTTTCATCCAATCAGCATCTCAAAGGCCGGGTATCTGCGTGATATTGCCGAAATTTCTGGTGCAACTACGCCAAAAGTATTGAGTTATCATCATCAATCAGTGGGAAATATTGGTGCAAATCTCAAAGTGATTGCATCCTCAATTGACGGGAAAGTAATTGAAGGGTTGCAACACATTAAATTTATGAATGTAGTGGGTGTGCAATTTCACCCCGAACCTTCGGTACTGTATAATTCCGAATCAAAATTAACGACCGTGGCCGGGAGTCCTTTCTCTCCCAATGAGCTTTTGGTCAAATCTAACAGTATCTCTTTTCACAAGTTGTTTTGGAAAGATTTCTCCGATAAAGTAATGCAAAAGGCCCGATAAATTTAGTCGGTACTATATCGTAATACCCTTTGATGGTTGGGGAGGCGTTGGCTCTTTTTCTGCTTTCAAAAATGGCAATATATTGGGTGCCATATTTTCGATTGGACCATACAGTCTCGATTCCATTTTCGATTTCTGGGGGATGATTGTAATTGTAAAATTCTCGATTTTTGAAATAATAATCATCAGTACACTCAGGATAAATGCTGCCTTTAAAGCTCCGAAAATACCACCTGCAATTCGGCTGAAAATACTAAGTGCAATGGCTTGTACAAATTTTTCAGTAAGTGTCGCAATTAAGTGAACCACAATGACTACAAAGACAAAAATCAGTATGAATGCTGCAAGGCGCATGGAGTCGTTGCTCCAGGTCAGGTATTTTGACAACCAATGCTGAACGAGACTTGAAAATTCAACACCTGCCCATATTCCCAATATTAATGAGACGATTGAGGCCAGTTCCACAAAAAAACCATTGACGAAACCTTTAATGGTCGCACCAACAATAAGAATTATAAGAACGATATCTAACACATTCATGAGAAGAATTATTTTAAATTTGTAGCAATAAATTTATCAAAATTATTTTTAGCAATTTGCTAATTTGCGGAAAATTACAAAATTTAATCCGAATAATTCAAATTATTAAAGAGCATGGCCATTGTCAATTCGATTATTAACTGGATCAACTATAAACGCATTTACGAAATAGATCTCTACAGGGAGCATGCCCGGGAGATTCAGGAAGAGGTGCTCTTTAATCTTCTGAATACTGCAAAAAGTACTGAATGGGGTGAAAAATACGGTTATGCAGATACTAAATCATGGGAATCCTATAAAGAAAATGTTCCTGTGAGCAGTTATGAGGCGATTGAGCCACTTATCAACCGGATGATCCAGGGTGAAAGAAATGTTCTTTGGCCTGGTTCAATGAAATGGTTTGCCAAATCGTCAGGAACAACCAATGCCAAGAGTAAATTTATTCCTGTTTCGAAAGAGTCGCTGGACGATTGTCATTTCAGAGGAGGGAAAGATGTACTTGCAATCTACTATCGCAATTATCCTGAGGCATCATTACTTTCCGGAAAGAGTTTGACATTGGGCGGAAGTCATCAGATGACAAATATGAGCAATAAGGCCTATTATGGTGATTTGTCTGCAATTATGATTGAGAACCTCCCATTCTGGACTGATTTTCATCGTACTCCACCTACTGAAATTGCCTTAATTCCAGAGTTTGAAGAAAAAATAGCTCAAATCACAAAAACGGCCATCAACGAAAATGTTACCTCGCTAGCGGGAGTTCCTTCCTGGTTTTTGGTCCTTTTACGGTACATTCTTGAATATACCGGAAAATCGAATATCCTGGAAGTATGGCCTAATCTTGAACTTTTTATGCACGGTGGCATTGCTTTTGAACCTTACCGGGAGCAATATAAACGGATCATCCCTTCTGCAGCAATGAATTACATGGAAACTTACAACGCATCTGAGGGTTTCTTTGCAATTCAGGATGATCCTGAAAGTTCTGATATGCTTCTGATGCTTGACTATGGTGTATTCTACGAATTTATTCCGGTCTGTAAAGCAGCCGATGAAAATCCTGTAACAATTCCGCTTTGGGAGGTGCAGACGGACGTTAATTATGCCATGGTAATCTCTACAAATGGGGGACTTTGGCGCTACATGATCGGTGATACAGTGATATTTGCTTCCAAGGATCCTTATAAACTGAGGATTACAGGTCGGACAAAACATTTTATCAATGCCTTTGGTGAAGAGGTGATTATCGATAATGCCGAAAGGGCCATCAGAGAAGCCTGCACTGTTACAGGTGCAGTTATCAGCGATTATACAGCCGGACCTATCTTTATGAGCGAAAGGCAGGCAAAAGGTGCTCACGAATGGCTGATTGAATTTGATACCAAACCCGACGATCTTGTTAAATTTGCAAGAATTCTTGATCAGAAATTGCAGGATTTAAACTCAGATTACGAAGCCAAACGACACAAAAATGCCACCCTCGAAATGCCTCATGTGCTGGCTGTTGCCACTGGAACTTTTATGCAGTGGATGCGTGAACGGAGGAAAGTGGGCGGTCAGAATAAAGTTCCCCGATTGTCAAACAACAGAGAATATCTCGACGGTTTGCTTCGGATTCATGAAACACTGAATAAAAACTAGATACATGATGAAAAAAGAAGCTGCTACAATGCATATCGCAATTGCAGGTAATATCGGAGCCGGCAAAACTACGTTGACCGGAATTTTAGCCAAGCATTTTGGATGGGAGGCCCATTATGAAGAGGTAGACGGGAATCCATATCTAAATGATTTTTACCACGATATGCAGCGCTGGTCGTTCAATTTGCAGGTTTATTTCCTCAATAATCGTTTTAGCCAGATTATCGATTTTCGCCATTCCGGGAAAACAGTGATTCAGGATCGTACGATTTACGAAGATGCGGAGATTTTTGCGCCCAACCTTCATGAAATGGGGCTAATGAGTACCCGTGATTTTGAGACCTATCACACGCTTTTCGACCTGATGGGTAAATTGATCCAGGCTCCCGATCTGATTATTTATCTTCGTGCATCCATCCCAACGCTCGTTCAGCAAATTCAAAAACGTGGAAGGGATTATGAGGAAACCATCCGGCTCGATTATCTGAAACAATTAAACCAACGGTACGAAGCGTGGGCAACTCGGTATCGTCTTGGCAAAATGCTGATTATAAATATTGATGAACTTAATTTCGCTGAGAATAAAGAAGATTTGAGTAAGGTGATCGACCGGATTAACGCTCAGTTGCACGGACTTTTTTAAAAGACGATGAGAACGGAAGATTGATCAGGAGTCAACATTAACCTTTTTTAATCAATTCAATAACATATTTATAAGCCGGGTAATTCCGGCTTTTGTCATTTGTAGATCTCTAAATAATTCGTAGGATTAGGCCGGATTTTAATTGTTGGAAACTAACGGTAAAATTCTAAACTAATCCTACTAAATAATTATGAGGCAAATAAATACAAATAACCGGAATCTTTTCAATTTTGGTGAAGATATGCTCACAGTTGGCTTGGCGCTCCAATTGGCTGCAGGTAAGATTAAAGGATCAGTGGGTCCGGTTGCGGCCGAACGAATCGTAAAAAGCCGGAAAATCGTTGATGACATCGTCTCCAATCATGAAATAGTTTATGGAATCAATACCGGTTTCGGTCCGCTTTGTACGACAATTATCTCGGAGGTTGATACCAAAAAACTTCAGCTTAATTTATTGAAGAGCCATAGCGTTGGAGTTGGTGATCCAATTAGTCCCGAAATTGCCAAGCTGATGATGATCCTGAAGGTTCATGCATTGGCGAAGGGCTATTCAGGCATTGAAATGAATACGCTCGAAAGGATTATATGGCATATTAATCAGGATATTATACCAGTTGTTCCGTCGCAGGGTTCTGTTGGTGCTTCGGGCGATCTGGCTCCGCTTGCTCATCTTTTCCTTCCATTGACCGGACATGGGAAAGTTTACTTTAAAGGTAAAGTGACCGAAATGGCCGGTCTTTTAAATAAGCTGGGAATGGCTCCTGTGGAACTTGGTGCGAAAGAAGGTCTCGCACTTATCAATGGTACTCAATTCATTGCTGCGCACGCGGTAAAAGTGATAGAGCGATTGCAGAACTGCCTTGATAACGCCGATTTAATTGCGGCCATGAACCTTGAGGCCATGTTAGGTTCGGTGAAAACCTTCTCTCCCGATTTGCATGACTTAAGGCCTTATCAGGGAATCATATATGTTGCCGAACGGATGAGGATGCTCATAGGCGATTCTGAAATTGTACAGTCGCATAAAAATTGTTCGCGACTTCAGGATCCCTATTCTCTGAGATGTATTCCACAGGTTCATGGAGCCTCTCGAAATGCATGGCTTCACCTGAAAGAGCTGTTAAATATTGAGTTGAATTCGGTGACCGATAACCCGATTATTCTGGAGGATGGACGTTCGATCAGCGGTGGAAGTTTTCATGGACAGCCATTAGCCATGGCACTCGATTACGTTACGGTTGCTTCAGCAGAATTGGGAAATATTGCTGATCGTCGCATCTATTTGTCACTCAACGATACGATCGAAGGATTACCTAAACTGCTGATGCGTGAAACCGGATTGAATTCCGGGTTTATGATTCCGCAATATACAACAGCGGCATTGGTCAGCGAAAATAAAAGCTTGTGCTTCCCTGCCAGTGCCGACAGTATTCCTACCTCGCTTGGACAAGAGGATCATGTCAGTATGGGTTCGATCAGCGGCCGCAAAGCGTTGATGGTGATTGATAACCTTGAGAAAATTTTGGGAATTGAGCTTTTTTGTGCGGCACAGGGATTCGATTTTAGAAAACCGCTCAAATCGGGCGGAATTATCGATGAGTGCCATCGTTTTGTCAGACAGACGATTCCTTTTGCTGAATCTGATCACATCATGTCGGAAGAAATGAATAAAGCGATCGAGCTGGTCAAAAATAAAACGTTGATTACTGTTTCCGGGAATGCAGCTAAAAAATTGAAAATCAATCTTAAAAACGAGCATCATGAATTATTCGGAATTTATTAAAAAGTACGCTACTCATCCCAATTATAAGTCTCCGACAGGGAATTTACTAAATGCAAAATCTTGGCAGACCGAAGCACCGTTGCGGATGCTACTCAACAATCTTGATCGACAAGTAGCCGAAAACCCCGAAGAATTGGTGGTTTATGGTGGCACGGGACAGGCAGCGCGCAATCCTGAATCGTTGTTGCAAATTATAAAATGTCTGCTCGAACTGGATGAAGATCATAGCTTATTGGTTCAATCTGGTAAAGCTGTGGGAATTGTCAGAACGCATCCCGAAGCCCCAAGGGTATTTATCGCAAACAGCAATCTGGTCCCCGCCTGGGCGACGTGGGATCATTTCGAAAAACTTAAAAATGAGGGGTTAATGATGTATGGCCAGATGACCGCAGGAAGCTGGATCTATATTGGAACTCAGGGGATTTTACAGGGAACTTACGAGACTTTTGTCGCCTGTGGCGAGAAATATTTCAAGGGTGATTTAAAGCATAAATTGCTTGTTTCCGGTGGACTCGGCGGAATGGGAGGGGCACAGCCTTTGGCTGCAACTATGGCAGGGGCAACATTCCTTGGTGTCGATATAGATCCTGACCGGATTAAAAAGAGGTTGAACTCGGGCTATATTGACCATATTTCCTGGTCGTATGACGAGGCGATCGCTATGGTTATGAAGGCAAAGGAGAAAGGTGAGGCCATCTCAGTCGGACTTGTGGCTGATATTGGCGATACACTCGAACAATTACTGATTGACGGAATCGTTCCCGATGTTGTTACCGATCAGACTTCGGCCCATGATCCTTTGCATGGATATGTGCCCAATGATCTTACGCTTCTTCAGGCAAAGGTGCTTCGGAAAGATGATCCGGAAAAATACAAGGAGTTGTCGATGAAGAGCATGGCCAGGCACGTTAGTCTGATGCTCGAGATGCAGCGACAGGGTAGTATCGTATTCGATTATGGAAATAACCTTCGGGAGATGGCCAAACA
>JBBRZE010000111.1:0-12823 GCA_038236995.1 Bacteroidales bacterium
CTGCGTGTTGCCGACCCAATCTCAAGAGATATATTCTTTGTCGCTGCCTGTCGCACGTTTGGAATTCCTGCAAGGTTGAATCCCGAAACACAGATTCCTGAGTATTCCAAAAACGGTGAATGGCTTCGTGCAGGATTCGATCCTGTTGCAGTCGTTCAACCCGAAAAAGGTTCACTCAAACTGATGGACAAAAATAATCCGGTTGTGCCTCAGTATTATCTGCACTACACAATTGCATTTCTACGCGATGGGTTTTATCATACGCTTGAATTTCCCGAAGGCGAAAAACTTTCAAACACGGCTAAGCCTGTAATGCTCGAGGTTGGTCATTATGCATTGGTTACCGGAACCCGTATCGAAGATGGATCTGTATTGAGCCAGATGACCTTTTTTACAATTGAGAAAGGAAAACTGACCACGGTACCGGTTGAACTTCGCAAGCAAACAGGCGCATTAAAACCCTCTGGAAAACTGAATCTTGACGAGTTGAATCTTGAAAAGACGGAAGACGGTAAACTGATCAATCTGTTGTCGTTGGCAGGAGGTAAACACGCTGTGCTGGTATTACTCGACCCTGATAAAGAACCTTCGAAGCATATTTTAAACGATTTGGGTCCATATGTCGATCAATTCAACAAGTGGGGCGGACAATTTGTATTTGCGATTCCTGCTGATAAAGCAGCACAGGCCGGTGTTTTGAAAACGTACAAACTTCCTTCTAAAATGGAAAGCGGTACCGATAAGGATGGGAACATCTTTCGTGCTATAGCCGCCATTTATGGTGACGGACTCAAGGATAAACTGCCGCTTGTGCTGTTCTGCGACGAAACCGGAAATGTATACCTCTTTTCATCGGGTTATAAGATCGGTATGGGCGAACAACTCCTGAAAGTGATCGCAATGGTTGAATCAAATCGGAAAACGATCGCTGCAAAAGCTTCGTGCAGTAAGTAAAACCATCTGAGTTAGTGAGCGCCTGACTTGTTCATATCATGAACAAGTCAGGCGCTTACTTTAATAAACATTGGGAACAAGCCAGGCGCTCACTTTAATCTCACAACCTTGTTTATCCATTTACCCAATATGGCTTCAGAAAACCTGCCGGAGGTTTAAATCGAAGAGAGATAATAAAAATAGTTATTGACTGTTCGGTGAATAAATTGCATTACTTTTACAAGTGTAGTACTGACATATATCAGCGCAAATCACTTGGTTTTGTCGGATCTAACTGAATATTAAAATGCATAAATAAATCTGACATCAATAAAAAGTGTAAATAACTAATTGGAGGCTTAAAACATGAGAATGAATCTTGTATTTCTTATTGTCTTTTTGCTTAGCTCAAAACTATTTGGCATCACTGATTATTCGGAAATTGATAAAAAATCTGTTTCTGTTCCCGATTCGCTAAAGACTGCTGAGCAGATATCGGCTTATCTGACAAAGGATTTAAAGAGTGAAATTGAAAAAGTAAGGGCTTTTTATATTTGGATATCGCACAATGTAAAATACGATCTGGAAAATAAGGGGACCACAAAAAGGTTCAAATCAAAAGTCGAAGTTATTGATGACATCCTGAAAAACAGAAAAGGGATATGCCAGCAATACGCTGAACTGTTTCATGTATTTTGTCAAAAATCAGGTATTAAATCTTTCGTTATTGGTGGATATGCACGAAACGGGCAAACGCAAATATCGGATGTTGCACATTCGTGGAACGCAGTACAAATTGGTACGAACTATTATTTTATGGATGTTACCTGGGCATCGGGATTCACAATCAATAATGTGTATGTGAATCAGTTTCGTGATGAATATTTTTTAATTGAGCCACTGTTATTTGTAAAAACACATCTGCCTTTTGATCCTGTCTGGCAATTTTCTGACAATCCGATTACTATTTTCGATTTCAATAATCAGAATTTCTTGAAACTTACCGACAAGGGAAATTATAATTATCGTACCATCATTGCGGAAATTGAAAATCAGGACAGATTAGCCTATTTAGAACAAGTTAACAAAAGGCTGTTTGGTCTTGACGAGCTGAATGATTTGCTTTTAGATGAAATAAAGGAAAATGCATTTCAAATTACGTATGAAAAAGGGAGAATAGCAGCAGACGCTTTTAATACTGCTACCGATAATTATAATGTGTATATCAAGCATAAAAATTCCAGGTTTCGCAGTCCTGATATTGACGACGAAAATCTTCTTGAACTCATCAGAGATGTAGAACGTCCATTGTATAAAGCCGATTTCATATTTCAAAATGTATTCACATTTAACCCTGATCTTCGGATTCAAATTTCCAGGTTCCAAAAAAGTATCGAGGAATTTGAAGCAAAACTGAAAATTGAAAATGCCTTTGTCGATAAGTATATTAAAACGAAGCGGCCATTCAGATTTTTACAATTTATTTGAAAATTATAGCTCCCTGGCCGATGTTAAACTTAAATCAGTCAATCCTCAAGCAATTGGTATTTTTAGATTTCATTTTTTTTGTATGATAAACGCATCACATACTTTCATCGTCATAGCTTCAGATAACTAAATTTAACTTGTTGATTGATTCATAAATTAATATGGTTGAAATCATATGGAATATTGCCGGCTATGGAGGTTATCCAAATAAAAATAAGGTGTTCTCATTTGACGGTTTATTCCTTCGAATGAGGTTATTTCAAAAATAGAAAATATTGATCACTATGATCACAAATGATTCGCGCAACGTTCACAAATACCAGAAGCACATTCTTTTAACTTTGTGATCGTTGTGCATACCTTGTGTGCTTTGTGGTTGAAAATTACTTTTGAGACAATCCCGCAACAATATACGTCCATGTTTGCACTATTATCCATCTTATTTAAACCGGTTTTGGCAGAAGATAGGATTCCATTTATTTATCTGATGTAATGAAAATGATTGTTGCAATAAATGCGATTATACACCGGATTTTGATGTATCTTTAATAGGAGGAAACAGCATTAAAATATAGGAGGTTCTAGCTATGAAAACTACACCGTTTGTAATTACAATTAGTCGTCAGTTGGGAAGTGGGGGTGCATATATTGGACAGCAACTTGCCAAAAAACTGAACATCTACTATGCCGATCGCGAAATTCTAAGCAATGCTGCCAAAGAACTCGCAGTGGTGGAAGAGGACCTGGAATCGCGAGATGAAAAATTACTCTCTTTTTGGAGTTCATTCTTACACATCAATGGATTTTCTACAGAATATCACGTTCCACCGCAAATGAATTTTCCGTTTGACCGTGAGATCTATGATGCAGAAGTTGATGCAATAGAGCATATTGCGAGTGAGGGTTCAGCTGTTATCATGGGTCGCTGCGGCTTTCATGCCCTTCGGGAGTATTCAAATCGTATCAGCCTGTTTTTTCACGCCGATATTCCATTTAGAAGTAAACGTGTTCAGGAGCTTTACAAAGTATCCGAAAAAGCCGCTTTGGAAATGATTGAGAAAAGCGACAGAGACAGGGCTCATTATATTGAGACATTTACAGGGAAGAAATGGACGGATGCCAGGCATTTTGATCTTACGCTAAACACTGGTAAAATAGGTCTTGATAAAAGCGCTGAATTTATTCTGAACTACTTTGACTCCATCAACCTCTCTGTGAGCAAATAAATTGCTGTGATAAGTTTTAGAAAAGGCTGATGGCCCAATGTAATTGATCGTCATGTAACGTATTGGAATTATTGGGTTTGATCACACTTCCTGTAAGGTGTTATAGATAGTTTGCCCCCACAGGGCGCTTTTTATGTTGCTTTCCATACCAAAGGCGATGCCATAGGTTTAGAGTATATTGCCACTTCGTGGCGTGAACTGCATCGTCTTAGCAATTGAAAAATGTACGGGCCGAAGGCCCAGCATTTTTCGGCTCAATGGCAACGCCTTGAGATGAATAAAGGTAACAACAAAAGCGCCCTGCAAGGGCAAAATAAAATTAAAGCCATCAGGCCGAAGGCACAATATAATCCAGATCAATGGCAAAGCCTTGAGATGAATAAAGGTAACAACAAAAGTGCCCTGCAAGGGCAATATAAAACGAACGCCATGTCACAATCATTATCAAAATTGTATGTTCATGTCATATTTCATGTTAAGCACAATGAATATTTGATAAGACCGGAAGATGACGATGAATTGTATACGTATATTGGTTGTGTTATAAAGCTATCAAAATCGATTCCAATTATTATTAATGGTATTGAGAACCATATTCATGTGCTTTGCATCATGTCAAAAACATTTGTCTGGCAGATTTTGTGGAAGAAATTAAACGCAATAGCAGCAGATGGATTAAAAACGAAGGGTTCATATTACCAAAATTTTGCATGGCAGGGAGGATATACAGGTTTTTCAGTAAGTCCATCGATCGTCGAAGCGGTGAAAAAATATATTGCAAATCAGAAAAGTCATCACCAACTACAATCAGTCAAAGATGAATACATACAGTTTTTAAATCAACATGGTGTAGATTACAATGCTGAGTTATTGAGGACCTGATATTCCTGGTGCGTTATTGGAACCTGAGTTGTGAGCCCGGCTATTTTCCCATGGCGATGCCATTGGTTTCGAATATATTGCCACTTCGTATCGTAGCTTTATTAAAATAATACCCATCAAAAGATTTGCAAAGATGCACACCCCCGCGTCCCCGCAAATGCAAACCTCACCGAAACTAATCCTATCTTTTACCTGCCTCACCCCTGAAAAAAGCTTACAAACTGCTAAAGAATATTTAATCTTATTCTAAACTACACTTCTAATTTGATATAATAATATCTTACTCTAATATGCATCTATTTAGTGTTATGGCACATATGTAGATAAGTGTATGTATATAAATATATCGAACATAATAGACACTTGAATTTTAACTTTTATTAATTTGGAAGTGAAAATATAAAAAGTACTTTTCTCCCGAGATTGCTTGTTACTAACAGTATACAAGCAACAAAAATGAATATTAACGAATAAATTAAGCAGATGAAAAAGTTAAATCTAGTTTGGGGAGTAGCGCTGCTTGTTACATTGATTACCTGGGGATGTTCTAAACAGACCATAGATGATCAGACAGGACTTTCAGATAATTCTCCTGAAAAGGCTGCAAATCTCAGTAACGTTGTGTTTGGCGGGACCAGCACTTATGTAGTTTTTGCATGGAATGATCTCGGAATGCACTGCCTAAATCCTTCCTATGACAAATTGGTAATTCTGCCCCCTTACAACAACCTGAAAGTACAGGTCGTTAAAAGAGGAAAAGTACCTACTGTTGTAACAACTGGTTTAACTGTTTCTTATGCGATCGACAATAATACCTATTCGGTCGGAAAACAAAGCTATGGGCAGTTTTGGACCTACGCCAAGAGTCTTTTCGGCGTAACACTGGCTCCCAATATCGGATTGACCGGAAATGGTTTGTCAGGAAAAATGAAAGCAGAGACCGGATTTTTTAGCGCTGAGGGCATACCCGTGGTACCGGTTTACGACTCCGGGGTCAAAGATCCTTATCAGCAGGCAACAATCACGGTAAAAGATGCCACCGGAAAGATTGTGGCAACAACAAAAGCAGTGATACCAACATCTGATGAGATTAACTGCGCCAAATGTCACGGAGCCAATGCATTTGATGATGTTCTGACGAAACACGACAAGGCCCACGGAACTAAACTAATGACCAGCAAACCGGTTCTTTGTGCAAGTTGTCATGGTTCTCCTGCACTGGGAACAACAGGTCCCGGTAGTTCGGGAAAATACCTGTCAGAGGCGATTCATAGCTATCATGCAACAAAAGGTGCTGGTTGTTACGACTGTCACCCGGGTGCAAGCACGAAATGCAGCCGCAGCGCACGTCATACTTCTGCCAATGGTAATTGTACCACTTGTCATGGCACGATGGCCAACGTGGCTTCTACCATCACCGCCGGAAGAATACCGTGGGTTGGTGAACCAAGTTGTGTGAGCTGTCATAAAGGGGTAGCTGGTGTTGACATGGGTACTACTATTTATAAAAACGGCCATGGTCACGGTAACCTCTACTGTTCTGCTTGTCATGGAAGTCCTCATGCGATGGTTCCTTCACTGAATGTGAAAGATAACTACCAGGAATTGCAATACCAGGGTTCAAACCGCCCGGTTAAATCGATCGGTAGTTGTGGCGTTTGCCATAAAAGCTCCCGCGGTGGCGATGCAACGATTCAGGACTTTGCCGAAAAACATGCAGGTGCATCACCTCGGGTAAAGATTGCCTGCCATACTTGTCATACTGAGATTTCTGCAACAACATCCAAATGGCCGCATGCTTTCCAATGGAAAGATTCCGGAGGAAATCCACAAGGAGTATCCGACTAAATTAAAATTAAAACGCATCAAAGACACCCCGGCAACTTGTCGGGGTGTCTTTGTTTAGTGACATATTAAGAAGTTAAGGTTCCGCGAATTGGCTACACTTATCTTTGATTGCAATCGCTTTATTTTTTACTGTGATTACAAATAGCGGGACACAAAGCCATCCTGATAAATCCAGGTATTTTATGGGAATAAAAACCCATTTTTATGATATGTAAACCGAAACCATTATATTTACAATATATCTGATAGCTGCAAGGCATTTCCATCCAAATTTCGATATGGTTTGTCTTCACTTTTTCAGGCATAAATTCAAGTAGCGAACAGTAAACGGACTATGAGAATTGTCAAAAGCTTCTGGATGTTTTATAAAAAACTGGTGATCCCGGCATTAACAATGTCAGCAGCGATCGCTGCCATCGCTTTAATATATTCGGGTAACTTCTCCTTTAAATGGTTTGGCATTTCATACCTTATTGTAACGCCTATGTTTCAGTATTACATTTACGAGAACAGGAATCCCAATGAATATTATTTTTATTACAACATGGGGATGAGTAAGCCTATACTGTGGCTGGCAACTTTTGTCTTTAGCTCTTTGATTGGCTTAATAATTAGTCTGATATGAACAATTTACATGTTGACAGCGTCATCAAAAGTTTTGGAACACGTCAGATCCTTACCGATATTTACGTGTCCTGTACGAAAGGTGAAATTATAGGATTGCTTGGAAAGAATGGTTCCGGGAAATCGACGCTGTTAAAGATCATTTTTGGTTCATTGTCAGCGGATGCCAAATTTATCAGGATTGGTAATCAACTTATAAACGGACTCTACTATAACAGAAAGCTGGTTAACTATCTGCCGCAACACAGTTGCATGCCAAATCATTTAAAGATAAGCACCATCATATCCCTCTTTTGCGACAAGCAAAATGCCGCTTTAATTATTGCGAATGAACATATCAAACCATTACTCAATAAACGTTCAAAACAACTTTCGGGCGGAGAGAAACGAATTGTCGAAATTTTTATGCTGATCCATTCCGATGCAAAATATATCCTGATTGATGAGCCTTTCAATGGCATTGACCCGCTGTTAAAAGAGGAAATAAAAAGCCTAATCAGAACACATTCAGCTACGAAAGGATTTATTGTCACAGACCATGATTACAGGAATATCCTCGATATTGCAACGAAAATACTATTGCTTCACGACGGCGGCACAAAGGCGATTGCAAAAAAAGAGGACCTTAAATATTATGGATATGTTGCGGAAACCTCCTGATTATTTGCCGTTCATCATTTTAAAACTAATTTTGGACAGACGTTAAATAGAAGCCTGTTGTGCCGGGTGCAGACCATCGTGTGCAACAGTTATTTTCAAACATACAACTTATCAAATAACAATTTTACCAGGTATAAACATGAAGAAGATGAGCCAGTTCCGCAATCGTTTGATCTCTTTTGCCTTTTTAATGTTTGGCTGCTTTGCTGTCAACGCACAAATAATTAGTTCCGCCGGAATCGACAGTCTTGTTGAGCGAACGCTGAAAGCTTTTGATGTTCCGGGTATTGCGGTAGCAGTTGTAAAGGATAATAAGGTCATCCATTCCAAAGGATATGGTGTTCGTTCGCTGAATACGAAACAAAAGGTGGATGAAAATACATTGTTTGGCATCGCATCCAACAGCAAGGCATTTACGACCGCTGCGCTTGGCATCCTGATCGACGAAAAGAAATTGTCGTGGGACGATAAGGTGATCGATTACATCCCTGAATTCAGATTGTATAATCCCTACGTTACCGAAGAATTTACAATAAGAGACTTGCTCACACACCGCAGTGGGCTGGGATTGGGAGCAGGCGACCTGATGATCTTTCCCGGGAAAAACAATTTTACAACAAAGGATATCATCCATAACCTGCGCTATTTAAAACCTGTTTCAGGTTTCCGGACAAAATACGATTACGATAATCTGCTCTATATTGTAGCCGGTGAGGTGATTGCAAGGGTTTCAGGAATGAGCTGGGAAAAATTTATTGAAACACGTATCATGCTTCCGCTCGGTATGACCCGCAGTGCTGCCTCATACCCTCGTTTAAAAGACACCTCCAATGTGATCGACCCTCATTCGCCTGTTAACGGAAAGGTGCAGGTGATCGGCCGCGATTTAAATGCATCGCTCAATGCGGCGGGGGGAATTTACAGCAACATCACCGACATGTCTAAATGGATCATCATGCAGATGAACAATGGTAAATACAGCGATGGACCCGATAAGGTGCTTTTCAGCAGTGATGTTCACCGGGCAATGTGGGCGCCACAGACCATTATCCAGATCGGCGATTCAACGACTTATCATACACACTTCGCTGCTTATGGATTGGGTTGGTCGTTAAGTGATGTGATGGGGTATAAACAAGTGTCGCATACTGGCGGACTGGCAGGAATTGTAACACAGGTAACACTTATCCCTGAACTGAAACTTGGCATTCTCGTATTTACGAATCAGCAATCGGGTGCAGCGTTTAGTGCGATTACAAATACGATTAAGGACAGTTATTTTGGGATGAAAGGAATTGACAGGATAAAGCAATATGCGGAGGGTTCGGCGAAAGGGATGGAAAATGCCAGTAAAATTACCGGCGATATCTGGAAAACAATTGACGAACAGCAAAAAAGTGCCACTGCAAAAACAGATATCACCCTTTTCACAGGTACCTACACCGATAAGTGGTTTGGCAATGTGGTTATTTCGGTAAAAGGCGGAAAGCTGTGGTTCGATTCAAAAAGATCACCGACACTTACCGGAGAAATGCTTGCTTACAAAGGCAATACCTTTGTTGTGAAGTGGAACGACCGGAGCATGGATGCTGATGCGTATGTGATGTTCGGTCTCGACAGTGCAGGCAAACCTTCGGGCATGAAAATGAAAGCGATATCGCCGTCAACCGATTTTAGTTTCGACTTCCAGGATCTCGATTTTACACGAGCGGAAAGTAAGTAGTTATTCGGTTTGTACTCCCCCTCTTGTGTAACGGGGGGAGGTTGTTCGTCGTTGTAACGATGGTTGAACCGTGCAATATCATAAACGAAAAGGGATTTAAGTAATTGGAATAAAGTAATGTCGTCTATTTTTTTAAGGTAAGCAAGACTTGAAATACCTCCTCGCACCTGTTGCACTTTATAGGTTGTCTAAAAAGTCTTTTTTAACCGCAGAGAACACTAAGCAGTCGCAAAGCAACAAAAGTCAATTATTAGTAAATATAGCCTTTGCGATCTCTGCGAATCGTCGCTGTTACCATTGTGGTTATATGAGTTTGACTTTTGAGACAGCCTCATGTCTGCAATCGGACATGGGTGGATAACTTATAGTTTGCGCCATTAAATTGCTCTTTTAACTAATAACCTTATTTTCAGAAATAAACCTTAGTAGAAATGGAATAGGTAATAGATCCTAACCTTATTACCTTATTACCAGGCATGATACAATTACCGCAACAGAAGATGGAATCGAAGATCTGCGAAGCGAATAACCCCCGATGAATTGAAAATTGACGTAGTCATAAAGTTCAATATCTCTATCTTAAAAATGTTCTACCCGCTTCGGAATTGATCGTGCGTGATGTCCATTTCTCCCCGGTTCCGGAAGCTTCTCCGGGGGTACTTAAAATTTAACCATTTCGGGATTTAAAAACAGTTTTTCAGCAAACCCTGAATACATCCCACCATCTCCACAGGTGGATTTCAGAATCAGAAAATAAGATACTTAAAAAAGCATCCGGCAATTTTGAATTAATTATTTTTTTATTTTACTTTGTTTACGCCTGTTGTTTTAGGGATAAATAGTTACGAACCTTTGCAACGACCATTTAAAACGCTGTTCCAAAAATTTTAAATAACATTCAAAATTTTTAGTTATGCCCGACAGGTCCAGAATTCCAAGAGCAATTGTGCGATTCAACAATTACCTATGTAATACGAATTCCTACATGGTCGCGGAAAACGCTGCCAATGCCTTCCGGCTGGGGATCTTGCCGGCTGAAGTTACGCGCTGGAGCGCTTTCGTGAACAAGTGGAACCCTTTATACCTCAAATATATCGACGGGAAAGGGAGCCGAACCACCGCTATAACAGATCAGCTGCATTCAATCATTGCGGGTTGCGTACAATTTGATCAGACCAATCATTTGCTCGATCGTATCGCGGCTTCGCCTGTTGTGACGGTTTCGGATATGGAAATTTTTAACGTCAAAAAAGGGATATTGCTAAAAACCACGCATACGCGACCTCAGACAGCGCTCACCGAACCCTTGTTTGCTGCGATACAGCCCATCGGAGGGGGCACTGTTTCGATTAAATGCCGTGGCGCGAGCGGAGGGAGGGCAGCCATATTCGCAGGCGCTGACGCGGTTCAGTATTCATACCACG
This sequence comes from Bacteroidales bacterium, assembly GCA_038236995.1. Lineage (GTDB taxonomy): Bacteria > Bacteroidota > Bacteroidia > Bacteroidales > Prolixibacteraceae > JAAFHB01. The sequence continues at coordinate 10,809 of JBBRZE010000111.1, forward strand.
TTGGCGACACACCGCCCGGCACGGCTGATGCCTATGGCCTGCAGCGTGAAATCTCTACGAAGGCCTCCATAATCTTAACTTTAGGCTCGGCCTGTTCCGAAAAGCATCTATACATCTATTTGCGGTGGTACCTTATCAAACATCCCAACCTTGCGGGTCCATGGAGCAGTGTCCAGACAGTGCTTATTTTATAACCGGAGTTCGATAGATGGCATAGTGTAGAACACTTGAAATCCAATTAGGTAATAAGGTTTTTGTGGCTTTTGGACTAAAAATGGTTACTTATGTAAGGCTTGGGAAATAAGGTTTTACGAGCTTATCCGGTTTTTCCACCTTCGCAGAATACATATTAGTAACATAAACCAACCTTATTATCTTATTTTCTGAATATTAAATAAGCAAATCTATTAAACATCGTTTTATATCGGTTAGCTGTGTCATTGAATAATTGATTGATAAAATACAGCAGGGTATCCATGCGCACGCAAGTTATATTGATGCAATCCGATTGAATAACCAATCGCTTTTTTGTGATTACAAATGACTTTTTCATTTCAGAAGTCATGACTATTCCGCCAAAAGTCATGACTTATCTCTTGCCAAAGCGACTTTATACCCGAATAATCATGACTTTTCAAGTATAAAGTCGCTTTGATGGACCTAAAAAGCGGTTTTTGGAACGATTGGTCATGACTATTGAGGCAAAAAAGTGACTGGATGCCCTAAAAGTCATGACTATTGAAGCGAAAAAGTGACTTGTAGTCCGAAAAGTCATGACTATTCAGAGATAAGTCATGACTTCCAGCACAAAAAAGCGATGCAATGGAACAACAGATCGATCTGTTTTAAGAGTTGTGCGTATTTTTATAGCTGAATATCTATACAATAGCTGTAGAATCGCTCCCTTCGAAGGTTTAATATCCACTTATGTCATTAATTTGTCAATTAAGGGTATTATCAGTTCTACCGTATTTTAAGTTGAAACCATATTGGGGATAACATTACTTGGAATGCTTCGGAACTCTTATAAGTTGTTACTATAACTTCGTTTATTAATTCCTTTCAGGAAACCAAACACTGGCTGGGATTTCTACTACTTCTGCAATTTAAAACTGGAGAGGTAAATGAATGGTTGTTCCGGTGCAGGAATGATTCCCTCCGAACATTTAGACCAGTCAGGTTTAAAATCACCGAAGCCTCATCAATTTTTTCGAACCTGTTTAATGCCTATACGAAAGGCCTCAATAAAACATATGGACGCCATGGCAGCCTTTTTGAGCGTCCTTTTAAACGTAAAGAGATAACCGATGTAGATTATTTAAACGAGTTGTTGTTTACATTCACAGTAATCCTGTGCATCATGGTTTTTCAGAATATGCAATGGGTTATCCATGATCGTCGTACCTGACTTGTATTTCGGTTAAACCAACACATTTAAAACGCGATGAAGCGGTGGGATGGTTTGATAATCAGGCAAAACCTGGTGACGCATCGGGTAAAGATGTGAGTGTTGACAAACATGGGAATATCTATCACATCGGTCTTACAGGTATCGGCTTGTTCGGTAAACACATCGGATCGAATGATGTATATGTTGTCAAATTGAAGATGGATTGATTTTATGGCAACTGCTTCCACTCGTTTATAACGATTTTTCGATTATTACATTTGTAATATTGTTTTGAATATGAGTTGCAAACCCAAAACCACAAACCTCTCATTGCAAACGAGGGGGATCGGATATTAACGCAAAGAACCGCAATGGAAAAGTGCTGAGAATTTCCCGTAGGGAAAACAGATCGGTAGAAAAAAGGTGGAATGCAGTGTTCCGTCCCGTACGGGACGGTAGATTCTTCCGGGATCTATTTTCTACCGACCTATTGTGCCTGACGGCACAGAAGATGAGCTGCAGATCTGCTGCTTCCCCTCGTTTGTAATGATCGGATGGTTGTCAGTCGTTTGAAACGATCTGGCGATTATTCCATTTATAAAATATTGTTTTGAATATGGGTTAC
>JBBRZE010000112.1:0-12661 GCA_038236995.1 Bacteroidales bacterium
CAATGCGGCTGACATTACTTTAGTTGGTTCACCGACAGGTGGTGTTTGGAGCGGAACCGGAGTAACAGGTAATTTGTTCGACCCGTCAGTGGGAACGCAGACGCTAACTTATACTTACACGGATGGTGCAACTTGTGTGAATACTGCCCAGGCAACGATTACTGTTAATCAACTGCCAATTGTATCTGCAGGAACTTACGGTCCGGTTTGTATCGACGCAGCTGACATCAACTTAGTTGGTTCACCGCTAGGTGGCGTATGGAGCGGAACTGGTGTAACCGGTAATCTGTTTGACCCATCAGTGGGAACGCAAACACTGACTTATTCCTTTACGAATGCCAGCGGCTGTATGAAAATGGCGACAACTTTGATAACAGTGAATCCTTCTGTAGGTCCGACAAGCTTTACAACAGGAGCAACGACTGTTTGTCAGAATGCTGCAGATGAGACATATACTGCATTGTCAGAAAATAGTTCGTCAATTTTATATTCAGTAGCACCTGCCATCGCGGGTGTGATTGGAGCAACTTCAGGCGTAATGAACTGGGATGCAGCATTCAGCGGAATAGCTACAATAACAGCTACTTCATCTGGACTGTGCGGAACAACAACTGTTGATAGAGTTGTTACAGTTACTCAGTTGCCGGCTACTGGTTTAACGGTAGGTGGTGCTGCCACAATCAATTCGGGTACTGGTACTAACATCACAGTAGCTTCATCAGTAATTGGTACAAGTTACCAGTTAAGGACAGGTACTACCAATGTGGGTACCGCTGTTGCGGGAACTGGTGCCACGATCAATCTCCCAACGGGGAACTTAACAGCGACTACTACATTTAATGTATTAGCAACCAACGGTTGTGGTTCTGCACAATTAACAGCCACATCTACAGTAACAGTCACGGGAGTGAGCCTGTCTATATTGGGGTTGAATACCGTTGGAAGTAATTCAGAAAGATTTGATAACGGTTTTTGGATTGCAAACAGTTTTACCGCAGTTTCGAATACTACGGTAAACAGATTGAACCTCTTTGTAGGAAATGCAGCAGGTTATGCAAGACTTGGATTGTATGCCAATAATGCAGGAGAACCTGGCGCTCTTCTTGCACAAACGGGTGAAATAACGCTGTCGAATGGTTGGAATAGCGGTATGCTTGGGTCGTCTCAAAACCTCATTTCCGGCGTAACCTATTGGCTGGCTATTGAAGTTACTTCATCGGCCACGAGGCTGTATTATAATGATGTATCTTCCAGAGTAAGATACAAATCATACGCTTATGGCCCGATGCCATCACCAGCCCCCATTAATTGTACGACTGGTTCAGGTATCTATTCAATCTATGCTGATTTCAATGGTATCGTTGAATCCATCGCTGTAACAGGTGTAACTGTAAGTCCAACCTCGGCAAGCCTTTCGATAAATGCAACACAGCAGTTAACTGCAACGATCTCGCCTTTGAATGCCACCAATAAAACTGTAACCTGGAGTTCGAACAATAATTCGGTCGCAACAGTAAATGGCTCCGGGCTTGTAACCGCTGTAGCTGCCGGAAGTGCAACCATTACAGTGACGACACAGGATGGAAGCAAAACAGCCACATGTCTCGTTACAGTCACAGGAGTAAGCCAGTCTACTTTAGGGTTGAATACCGTTGGAAGTAATTCAGAAAGATTTGATAACGGTTTTTGGATAGCAAACAGTTTTACCGCAGTTTCGAATATGACGGTAAACAGATTGAACCTCTTTGTAGGAAATGCAACAGGTAATGCAAGACTTGGATTGTATGCCAATAATGCAGGAGAACCTGGCGCTCTTCTTGCTCAAACGGGTGAAATAACGCTGTCGAATGGTTGGAATAGCGGTATGCTTGGGTCGTCTCAAAACCTCATTTCCGGCGTAACCTATTGGCTGGCTATTGAAGTTACTTCATCGGCCACGAGGCTGTATTATAATAATGCATCTTCCAGAGTAAGATACAAATCATACGCTTATGGCCCGATGCCGTCACCAGCTCCCATTAATTGTACGACTGGTTCAGGTATCTATTCAATTTATGCTGATTTCTTTACCACAACTACTACAAATAGTATTTTGAAATCAGCTACAATTGTGACGGATGTACCATTTAAACCGGCGATTGCGCTGAAGGTTTATCCAAATCCAGCATCTGGACCGGTAACATTCGACTTCAATGTTAATGTAAATGCCAAGGTTGTGCTCGATATCTATTCAACCTCAGGACAACGTATTGCCAGAATTTTTGACGCTGATGTTGACGCGGATGTAACGCAGACTGTCGTCTTTGATAAAACACTTCCATCAGGCGTTTATGTCTATATTCTTAGGTGGAATGATCAGGTAGTCACGGGCAAGCTAATCAGGACAAAGTAGTTTCTGTTTCCAAATCATTAAAATGCGAAGCCGTTTCAAAGAAATTTGGAATGGCTTCGTTGCGTTTATGAAAGTGCATAAAAGTGGTAGAAACGAAGTACCAATTCCCGTTCATCGTTAAAATTGGGGTATTCACCGATATAAACTGACAATTGGGGAGATTTTATTTTTTTAATTTAAGTGAATAAACCAGCTTTGTTGTGTAAATTGATAAAAAGGTTAGCTATGAATAATTTTAGAACGATCATTTTAATCCTGGTTACAACCATTCAAATCTCGGGAATATTAAAAAACATCAGTTGGGAATCAATCCGCATGATCAGTCTTACCGAAAAGGTTTGTAAAGAGATAAAACACGAAACTTCCTCCAAAATGGATAAAGGGGCACACCAGATGAACTTAAATTTGAATGAAGCAATCCAGGGTCTGAACAATCCCATTTGTGGTAATGAGGCGAAATTGAAAAGTGCATTGCAAACTAAAATCATTTCCGATAAGCAGGAAGAACTTCCCGTTACAAAAACTTCGGAAAATAATCAACAACCGGCACAAAGTCATACCAGGATAAGCCAAATCAGCTTTAATGCGGCTGTAAGCGCTGATCTGTTTTAAAACCTGAAATTCCAGGTAACTGAAGGAATAACTGAGAATAGATATAGTTTTACCGCTTCAGTTTGAGAAGAATTACCATCTTTTGTTTGGAATGAAATTGAGTAAGCATTTTTTCGCCCGTAAGCATTAAAAAGTCCGAAGCTAAGTTCCGATCTGAATTTTGGAGTTTCCTTAAGTAATAAACTTGCTCCCAGATCTAAACGGTGATAGGCCGGCATCCTGTATCCGTTCCTGCTTGTGTAATAGTTCACAATATTGCCATCAATCTCATATTTTCCGCTCGGAAAAGTAATAGCATTCCCGGTATAATAGACCCACGTCGCTGAAAGCGAAAGTTTTTTACTCGCCTTTAAATTAGCTACTATTGAAATATCGTGCGTGCGATCCTGACGTGCGGGATACCAGAATCCGTTGTTGATTTCATCAAATTGTTTTTCTGTACGGGATAATGTATACGAGATCCATCCGGTAAAGATGCCGTCCTCTTTTTTGCATAAAAATTCGAGCCCGTATGAACGTCCTTTTCCGAAAAGAAGTTCTGCTTCAGCATTTTCATTCAGAAATATATCGGCGTTGTTCCGATAATCAATTTGGTTCTCCATGTCTTTGTAGTAACTTTCTACCGAAATATTAATGCCTGTTGACTTAAACTGCCGGAAGTATCCTGCCGATATTTGCGAGATAAACTGCGGTTTGATGTTATTCGAAGTTGGAAGCCAATAATCGACTGGCGTTCCTGCTGATGAGTTCGACAACAAATGAATGTATTGGCTCATCCGGTTGTATCCCACTTTAATTGAAGAAAGATCTGACAATAGCCATGTTAAGTTAAACCTTGGCTCAAATCCAAAATAGTTACGGTATAAATTTCCTGAAGTAAAAGTTTCAGTTTGTACAATACTCCCGGCGGAGTTGTAGGTGTTTTCTGTTCCCGGTCCCACTCTTGAAAATTCTGACATCCTGATACCATAGCCAATATTCACTTTTTCAGATATTTGATGCTCCATAAAGGCATAAACAGCATTCTCCCAACCATCCTTTTCCGAGATTTTAAAGCTTTTTATGTTTTTGGAGCTCGACATTACTTCACCAGGTTTGAAATGGTGCAGTACTGAGTTAAAACCGAAAAGAAAACTAAGATGATTATAAAGTGATAAAGCGTAATCCTGCTTGAGCGACAGGTCATTGATCCCTGCATCCAATGAAAATTTCCCATCGATATCGCCTTCTGTTTTATAGTTATAATCGTTGATAACCATCGTCGTATTTGCAAATAGTGAGGGTGAAAACTGGTGGTTCCAACGAAGTGAGCCAGCTTTATTTCCCCAGGTGAATCCAAAATCTTTCGCTTTCAGTACATCACGTCCAAAATATCCGGAAAAGAATACCCGGTTATTCTTATTAATAATCAGATTGGTTTTTAAATTTAAATCGTAGAAATACAATTTGTTATCTTTTATTTTTTCATCGTTCGACAGTGGGAGAAAAAGATCGGCATAGGTTCTTCTGCCCGAAATCATAAATGATGATTTATCATTCAAGATAGGTCCTTCGGCCATCAACCGGGAGGATATCAGGCCAATTCCGCCCGAAACATGGTAATCATTCATGTTACCCTCCTTCATCCGGATGTCCATTACTGATGAAGCGCGTCCGCCATACCGAGCAGGAACGCCACCTTTGTACAATTTAACATCATGAATCGCATCGGAGTTGAAGACTGAAAAGAATCCGAGAAGGTGCGAAGGATTAAAAACCGGGGCATCATCCAGCAAAATAAGGTTCTGATCCGAATTTCCGCCACGGACATAAAACCCTGAGTTTCCTTCACCCACTGGCGAAACGCCAGGCATTAGCTGAATCGATTTAAGGATGTCCTGCTCCCCAAAGAAAACCGGAATTGTACTTAGTTCCTTGACATCGAGGCGCACGGTCCCAATTTCATTTTGACGGATGATATTTTCTTTTTGATGCCCAATAATGGTAATCTCCTCAATATTGGTTTCCTGAGGTGTAAGTGATATGTTTTCCTGAAGGTTCTTATCAAAAGTCATCTCCTTTTAATGATTTGATATCCAATATATGAGAAAACGATATTGTATTTTCCTTTGGGTAAGGTGATAGAGAAAAACCCGTATTCATTCGTGGACACGCCTGTTCTCAGTGTTTCGGGATAGATAGTGGCATAAATCAGCGCTTCACCTGAAGTCGCATCGCGAAGATAGCCACTGAAAGTAAAACGTTCCTGGGCAAAAGCTGTTCCGTGAAACACTACAAATAGCAGAAAAACAACGCAAATATGCGCTTTCAATAGTGCAGAGATTCCGTCTCTTTTACATGTAAATATTTGCATTCATCGAAATTAGGTCGTTCGTTTCTGCAAGTCGTACAGATATTCAGCAAATTTAGTTTTTTTATTAAATTTGGTGTCAAATTACATTTAAGATAATGGATTTCAAAGCAACCAAATTAGCGCTGATCGCACTTATTTTATCGGGATCATTGTTTGGACAACCGACAAATCAACAGAAATTGAGCGCCAATCAAATCATAGATTTGATAAAAAAGAATGTAACCTGTCCGTGGGATACGCAAACGGTAGATACTTTTAAATCAGGAAATCCCGATGACGTTGTAACGGGAGTGGCAGTTTGCATGTTTGCAGATATGAAAGTGTTAAAGCAGGCTGTTGCTGATAAATGCAACCTGATTATAGCACACGAACCGACTTTTTACAACCATCTTGATGAAACAAAAACATTGGGAAACGACCTGGTTTTCCAGGATAAAATGAAATTTATTAATGAAAATAAATTGATTATCTGGCGATTCCATGATCATATTCATCGCACCAAACCTGATGGTATTTACGTTGGTATGATTGAAAAACTGGGATGGCGGAAGAACCAGACCGATAGTTCGATGATCCGTTTTAAATTTGAAAAACAAAAATTATCCGATTTTGTAAAGGGCTTAAAGCAGACCTTTCCAGGAAGTGCGTTTAGGGTGATTGGTAATCCCAATATGTTTATTACAAATGTAGCACTTTCTGCAGGTGCTCCGGGAGCTGATAGACATCGGAATCTATTGGAAGAAAAGGGCATCGATTTGGTGGTTGCAGGCGAAGCTCCTGAATGGGAAACCTATCAGTATGCGTATGATGCTCAGCTCCAGGAAAAAAATAAAGCAGTTATCTTCCTGGGGCATGCTATTTCCGAAGCATCCGGGATGAACTATTGCGTACGTTGGCTTAAAGATTTTCTGCCGAAAGATTTAAATATCAGGTTTATAAAAAACGAAGCAAGTTATACGACCTATTGAATAGTTAGATATAAACTGTATTTCAATTGCTTTATTTTAAATTTTGAATCTGATCCGAATACTAAGCAATTTGGATTTAGGCTATCCGGTTATTGAAAATACATTGCCACGACTTTAAAGCCATGGCAATTTATTTTCAATACCCATGTTTAGGAGTAGATTCACATCTCAAATCGTAGAGTTATCTATTTCCTCGGATCAAACGATTGTGGCAACCATACCCTGAACCATGAATGTTCGTCAATGGTATTCCCGGCAGAAGCGTAGTCGCAGAATATTATTTCAACAGGTTTATTATCTCCTTCCATGTGTGATTCAACGATAAAAGAGCCTTTGTATTTCATCCAGATACCGTCCTGAGTTGTTCCGGCAGGTTCCAGTTTTATAAATCCTTCTTTATCAAGGAGGGGTTTAATCGTTTCATCAACATGAGGCGTTCCAAGTCTTGCATCACGTGTAAGCACGATCGGACCACGTACAATTGCCAGGTTCTCCGGTAGTTCACCCATGTGAACGATTCGTCCGCGCATATCAACAGCGAGAGTGATTTCATCGCCTGATTTCCAAGTACGTGCGATCTCCGCAAATTTTCCGGGAACGACGTTTTCAACGGGTTGACCATTAATCGTCAAAGTATTTTGCTGGCTCCACAGTGGAATGCGGATACGTACTTTTAACTGTTCCTCTTTCGGCACAACTATTTTTAAGGAGATATTGCCAGAAACCGGATAATCGGTTTGCTGAATAATTTCCATCGGTTTGCCGCTGGGTGTTAATAGGTTGTAGCTTCCATCCACAAAGAAATTGACACTGATTCCATCCTTTTCGCTCATCACTGCGGTTAGCGGAAGCGTAAATAATCCACGCGGACCGCTTGCAACACAACAATTCAAACCCATTCCGCATTGTTCGCCTCCGTGTTGCCGTTGTCCGGCAAGTGGTGAATATTTTGCCCAGTCCGATCCGTCAGTATACATCGCACCAAATAACGCATTGTAATAAGTTTGCTCGATAGCATCTGCATATTTTACTTCCCCTGTGAGCCTTAAAAGCTGCTGACTCAACTTTATCCAGGTGGCTGTAACACAGGTTTCCTGGTAGTGGTCGATGTGCATCGTTTGAAGTCGTTTTCCTCCAAACCAACACTCGACACCCGATCCGGAACCGGCAATGTTGATTTCTGTATCAAGGATATTCTGCCAGGTTTTTTCAACTGCATCGCGATATTCGGACTTACCAGTCAACCGGTAAAGTTCCAGTAAACCTTCGTAGCACGACATCATTTCGTACGCTTTCTGTCCCTGTTCTGCACCAAACCAGTTTTGTGGTTTTGGAAATCGTTTGGCAACATCAACAACCGATCTGGAGATCAGTTGCGGTCCGTCTGGTGTTTCCCATTGCCTGACAATCTCATTGGCAAAATCAAGATACTGTTGATCACCTGTTCTGGAATAAAGGAGGCAAATTGGTTCGAGGACAGAGCTTGCGGCCATTCCATGATGATTACCTTTTTTTACGATCAATAGATTTTTATCTGCTAATTCTTTGATCAGGTGATCAGCCAGCTTTCGCACTGCCAATAACGTATTTTTATCTTTCGTGAGATCGTAATAGGCAAGTAACCCTAACATGCAATATTTCCTGCCCCAGATATCCCATTGCTCAAGCTGCTTATTTTCCGCATAATTCCCAATATAGCCATTGGGTGACTGAGTGGAAAGAAGCCCGGATACAGCCTGGTCGAGTTTCATTTTTAACTGCTGTTCGGGATGATACCGATAGGCTAAAACAGCAGAAGTGAACCATTTGCCCCAGAACTCACTCTGCCAGCAACGGTCTTCAGTCCTGTTTCGAAAGGGCTCAACCAACCGGTTAACATCCTGTGCAAGTATCCTGTTTTGGTACGAAGCATCCAGTTTTCCACCGACGAATCCTTTTAGCGAGGCCGAAAGTGCCGGGAATAGGGTGTCATTTTTTGCTGGTTTAATGGTCTTTTGCCCCATTAGACTGACTGCAAATGTCAATTGCAGCAGGCAAATAATAAGTAGTCTGGTAGTTTTCATGAATTTTGTATGAAGTAAACATACAAATATACACTCATTTTGTTATTTAATTCAGGTTTTTCAACTACTTATTCAAGTTGTTTAGATTGGAATTAATTAATAATCATTTGCTGTTTTCGTTTTAGATCTTAAGCAAAACAACTATTTTTGTTGCAAACTGAAATCATAAGCATTCTAATATGAGCGAAAATAAAAATGTTGGTGAAAAAATTACGTCAATACGTCAACAGAAGAGTATTACAATTGATGAACTGGCTGAACGTTGTGGTTTCACAACTTTAATGATGGCCAACATAGAAGAGAACGAAGCTATCCCGTCTTTAGGTCACTTGATTAAAGTTGCCAGAGCCCTGGGCGTGAGACTCGGCACCTTTCTCGACGATATGGATCAGCTTGGACCAGTGGTAACGCGAAATGGTGAAATAAAAAAGGGAACCAGCTTCTCAAATAAAGCCAGTTCTACCCGTCTTAACCTCGACTTTTTCCCATTGGCCAGCGACAAATCGGGTCGCCATATGGAACCGTTTATTGTGGATATAAATCCTTCGTCCAGTTCTGATTTTGTGCAATCATCACACGAAGGAGAAGAGTTTATCTATGTTTTAAACGGAGTGATTGAAATCAGGTACGGCAAAGATATTTACACACTTTCGGTGGGCGACAGTATCTATTACGATTCGGTTGTAGATCACAATGTACATTCCGCGGATGAGTCACCGGCAAAAATTTTGGCAGTTGTTTACGCACCATTTTAAAGAATTTTGAATGGAATTAATAGAAAAAACATTTGGCCAGTTTCTGGAACAATGGGCGACCGAAACACCTGATAAAGATTTCATTGTCTATCCTGACCGGAATCTTCGTTTTTCATATGCCGAATTTAATATTAGGGTTAATAATCTGGCGAAAGCGTTGTTGCATATTGGGATGCGACCCGATGATAAACTGGGAATTTTTGCTAATAATGTTCCCGATTGGCTTACATTTATGTTCGCCAGCGCCAAAATCGGAGTTATACTTGTGACCATCAATACCAATTACAAAACACATGAGCTTGAATACCTCGTTAAAAACTCCGATCTCAAGGCCATTTGTCTTGTAAACGGGTGGCGCGACAGCGACTATGTTCAGATGATCTATGAACTGGTTCCCGAATTAAAAGATAGTCAGCGGGGTTACCTGCATAGCGAAAAATTCCCTTTTCTGAACAATGTGATCTTTATCGGGCAGGAGAAGCATCGTGGGATGTTCAATACGGCAGAGCTGATTTTACTTGGAAGCCAGCTGGATGATCAGTTATTTACCGAAATCAAATCTACGATTTCGTGCTACGATGTTGTGAATATGCAATACACGTCGGGGACAACAGGTTTTCCTAAAGGTGTAATGCTGACCCATTATAATATTCTGAACAACGGCGTTGCGACCGGTCAGTGTATGAACTACACAGCCGACGACCGGCTTTGTGTGTGTGTCCCATTGTTCCACTGTTTTGGATGTGTGTTGGCCCTTTGCGCAATTATTGCACATGGTGCAACAATGGTGATGGTCGAGAATTTCGACCCGTTGGTTGTGCTTGCTTCGGTGCAAAAGGAGAAATGTACAGCACTTTATGGCGTTCCGACGATGTTTATTGCCGAGTTAAACCACCCGATGTTCAGTATGTTTGATCTTTCGTCGCTCAGGACCGGTATTATGGCGGGAGCACCTTGCCCGATCGAAACAATGAACGAAGTGATGAATAAGATGAATATGTCGGAGCTTATCATCGTTTACGGACTTACGGAGTCGTCACCTGGAATGACCGCAACCAGGTCGCATGATGCGCCTTGTATCCGGTCTACTACGGTTGGAAAAGCTTATCCGGCTGTTGAGGTAAAGGTTGGAGATCCGGAAACGGGGGTAGCGTTAAAACCGGGTGAGCAAGGTGAATTGTGCTGCCGGGGTTACAATGTGATGAAAGGGTACTACAAAAATCCGGAAGCTACAGCCAAAGCTATCGACAGTGAAGGGTGGCTTCATTCCGGAGATCTTGGTGTAATGGATGCGGATGGTTATTTCAAAATAACAGGGCGTATCAAAGATATGATTATCCGTGGGGGGGAGAACGTTTATCCGCGCGAGATTGAGAACTTCCTGTATACAATGCCACAAATACAGGCGATTGAAGTAGCCGGCGTTCCCAGCCTTAAATATGGAGAACAGGTAGGCGCCTTTATTAAAAAACGTCCGGGAGTTGAACTCTGCGAAGAGGATGTGACTGACTTTTGCCGGGGGAAAATCTCACGTTATAAAATCCCGAAGTATATCTTTTTTGTGGATGATTTTCCGATGACCGCAAGTGGCAAAATTCAGAAATACAAACTGCGAGAGTTAAGCTTAGAGTTATTGGTTGAGAAGGGAATAGAACCGGTGTAACAATCGGTTCTATTCTTTGATTGAAAGCTTTTTCATTGAAAAGTATTCATTGGTTCCTTCATTTTCCCAATAATTAATGGATATCAAATATTAATATCCGATATAGATAAATCCCTTCACTGATCGGTTCGTTCCTCCAAGTTTAAGTATGTAATAATAGACTCCAGTTGGAACTGTTTCCAGATTTATCATTGTTTTTTCATTTGGTTTGCCGTTCCAGTCATTCTGGTAGTCAGAACTTTGGTAAACAAGAAGACCAGAACGGGTATATACATAAAGCTGTGACTGGAGATAATTTTCGAGTCCACCAAAAACAAGTTGATCATTTACTCCATCCCCATTGGGTGAGAACCCTTCCGGAATCATTGTGAGGTCGAAAACATCGATTGTTACAGTTGCCGATGTACATAAACCTACAGCATCGCAAACTTCATATACGAACTGATCACGTCCCTGACCTCTTTCGCGTGGGGTATAGGTAATAGATCCATCAGCATTTACTTTGGTTTCTCCTCGCTTAGGCTGTTCGGTAACATGCATTGTACTTGTAATAAAACCTACGCTTGATTGGTCGTTTGTCAATACATTAAGGGTAGTATCCTTTACCCAGGATAATTTAGCATAATCAGGGTTCGCAAGGATCTGATAGATTTCAATTGGAAATTTGAAATTCTTAATAGTTGTGCACCCATAATTATCCGTGATTTCTAGTGTATAGATTCCCGCACCGAATAAATTGGCCGTAGTCTGATTATTCGGACCGACAATTTTTCCTTCCGAAGTGTACCATTTGTAATTCAATGCTATTCCTTCAGTTATAACAGCATTGACAATCATTGTCCCGTCTTTTTCCAGCTTCCCGGTTGAGAAAATTTCTGCTACTGGAGGACGGACAACCCTTACAATGATGGTATCACTATTCGTGTTTCCCATAAGGTCAGATACCAAAAGTCTTACCCTGAAATCTGCAGGCAGTGATCCTGTATAAGAAGGTGAAAGTTGAAATTCTGTGTTTACCCCTGTCTTTTGAGTTAATGTCCCACCTTGATCGATAATTGACCATTCGAATTTTAGGTTATTGCCGGTTGTTTTCGATGCATCAAGTTTAACAGGCTTACATGCTCCGATTACAGTTATTGAATCTTCTGCAGAGAGAACAACTTTAATTTCGATGGAAATATCTATTGTTGCGGTAGTTGCACATAGTCCTGAAGTTGGCGTGAATGTATACGTGGTTTTACCAGCCGTAACTGTGCTGATAGTGGCTGGCAACCAAGTGCCCGTGATACCATTTAATGATCTGGCTGGCAGCAATGGAGGTATCGAGTTTTGGTATAATACATCGATGGCAGCAAAAGTCGGGGTAACAGGTGCCGTTATCGTGATATCCAAAGTAGAAGTAGCTGTAGCACAACGACCAACAGCCGGTGTAAACGTATAAGTTGTTGTCCCGACAGAAGCCGTGCTGATAATTGCCGGACTCCATGTTCCAGTGATTGCCGGAGTATTGGTCGAACTTGCTGGCAACAAAGGCGCAATGCTGTTCTGACAGAGTGATCCGAATGAAGCAAAAGTCGGTGTGACAGGTGCCGTTATCGTGATATCCAAAGTCGAAGTTGCTGTAGCACACTGACCAACAGCAGGCGTAAATGTATAAGTTGTTGTCCCGACAGAAGCCGTGCTGATCGTCGCCGGATTCCAGGTGCCTGTGATACTGTTTGTTGAAGCAGCAGGCAACGCAGGCGCGGTGCTGTTCTGACAGAGTGGTCCGATCTGGGCAAATGCAGGTGTGATCTGTGTAGCAACCGTGATATCCATTGTTGCCGTTGCACTGCACTGTCCTGCAGCTGGCGTA
>JBBRZE010000113.1:0-12364 GCA_038236995.1 Bacteroidales bacterium
CCGCAATCAAGTGCTGGATTCGTCAAGAACAACTACCGAATTGTATGACCTGAGTGCAGACATTGCCGAAAAAAACAATATTGCTGATAAATATCCTGAAATTGTTGCGGAACTTATAAAACGAATGGCTCAGTCAAGAACCCCATCGGATGTTTTTAATTTTCAATCTCCGACAATAATTAAGTAAAGCTTTAGATATGAAAACTCTTCATTCAATATTTTTGTTAACCGCGGCTTCGGTCGCAGTTAACACTTGTTTTGCTCAGCAGCACTCCCCCAATGTGGTTCTCATTTTTATGGATGATATGGGATATGGAGATTTAAGTTGTTATGGTGCAACGGGCTATAAAACTCCAAATCTTGACAAACTTGCATCACAGGGCATTCGATTTACAAATTTTGTTTCGGCCCAGGCAGTTTGCAGTGCTTCGCGAGCCGGAATTTTAACCGGCTGTTATCCAAACAGGGTTGGAATTTCAGGAGCTTTAATGCCTGATGCAAAAATTGGTTTAAATCCTTCCGAAGAAACGATTGCCGAAGTATTAAAAAAACGTAATTATAAAACTGCAGCAATCGGGAAATGGCACCTGGGGCACCTTCGTGAGTTTTTGCCGCTTCAACAAGGGTTTGATGAGTATTTGGGTCTTCCATATTCAAATGACATGTGGCCGGTATATTTCGATGGTAGTCGGAATATACCACAAGCCTATGCGAGAAAATTGGGCTATCCTGAATTACCGCTTATTGAAGGCAATGAAAAAATCAGGGAGATAAAAACATTGGACGATCAGTCGGAACTAACCACGCTTTACACCGAAAGAGCAGTTAAGTTTATCGCTAAAAACAAAAAGAATCCCTTTTTCCTGTACCTGGCTCATTCAATGACGCATGTTCCCCTCGCAGTGTCTGATAAATTTAAAGGGAAAAGTGAGCAGGGTTTGTTTGGTGATGTAATGATGGAAATAGACTGGTCGGTAGGCGAAATCATGAAAGTGCTTGAAAAAAATGGAATAGATAAAAATACGCTGGTTATTTTTACTTCAGACAATGGTCCATGGCTGAATTTCGGTAATCATGCCGGTTCGGCAGGAGGTTTGCGCGAAGGGAAAGGTGCCAGTTTCGAAGGTGGACAGCGAGTGCCATGCATCATGAAATGGCCCGGTCATATAGCAGAAAGCACAATTTGTAATAAGCTTGCTTCAACCATTGACATTCTCCCAACTTTGGCGGCAATAACTCATTCTTCCCTTCCGGAAAAAAAGATTGACGGGATTAATATTTTACCTTTATTGCTTGGCGATGAAAGTGCCAATCCCCGCAAAACTTTTCTGTATTATTATCGGAAGAACAGCCTTGAGGCTATCCGGAGTGGAAGCTGGAAGCTAGTTTTTGCCCATCCCGGGCGTACTTACCAGGGATTTAAACCGGGCAAAGATGGATTTCCGGGTAGCACGAATGAAAATTTCCAGTATGAAGAGGGTTTATACGATTTGCGTCGCGATCCGGGTGAACAGTACGATGTAAAAGAAATGTATCCTGAGGTGGTTTCAGAACTTAAAAAATTGGCTGATGAAGCCAGGACTGATTTAGGCGATGATATTCAAAATATAAAAGGGCAAAATCGAAGAGAATCTGGTCGTATATCAGAAAATTAACCTAACTTCTTAAATTGAGTTATTAAACATATATAAATATGGCGCAAAAGCACATCCTTTAATCTCCGTATTGTTAAAGCCATCCGGTCCCGACTGCAACCTTGGTTGCACCTATTGCTATTACCTTGAAAAAGAAAAACTATTCCCTGAAATCAGAGTTCAAAGAATGACCCCGGAGATCCAGGAAGAGATGATCAGGCAGGTAATGCAACAGTCGGGCGACGCGGTTTCGATAGGCTGGAAGGGTGGAAACCGGCATTGATGGGATTGGATTTTTACATAAGAGCCATTGAACAGGAGAAGAAATATGGCCATGGACAGTCGGTAGGAAATGGCTTTCAAACTAATGGTACCCTTCTCGACGTTGAATGGGCCAAATTCTTTAAGTAATACGACTGGTTGATAGGTCTTTCACTTGATGGGCCGCAGCATATTCACGACAGTTATAGATTGGACATGGGACTTCAACCGATGTGGGAGAAAGTGGAGGGGGTGGCTAAAATGCTGTTAGCTGAAGGTGTAGCTGTTAATGCGATGTGCTGCATTACCGATTACTCAAGTAATTATGCCGAAGAGCTTTATCGTTATTACAAAGGTCTTGGCCTCACCTGGATGCAGTTTATCCCGATTGTGGAGACCGACAAGGACGACCAAACTAAAGCTGCTCCTTTTTCGGTAATCGACGAAAAATACGGTCAATTTCTGATCACACTTTTCGATGAAGGAAGTCACATGGTGGAATACGTTGAAAAATACAAAGTTCGCTTTGGCTGTTATCCAAGAGAAATATTGGCTGATAAAATATACTGCACCCGTTTCAATCGTGCATGGCTCAAAGAGAAAGGCATCAAGCTTATCGCCAAGCCCCTTGGGAGGCCGTCGGCAGTGCAAAATCATATAAGTCCGGGAGAATGCAATCCAATCGAGGGTAAGTTCGGTTAAGCTAAAACGGCATACGGATTAGACCTTATCAAAGCAAGACTTCAAAACACAAGTGAATCCTGGATTGCCAGCATCATTTTGGTGCTTAACCTGGTCAAGTTGGCCGGGGCGGCTATCCCGCGTGCACTCTCCTAAATGGCGGAATAGTTTTTCTGCCCGAGATGTCAAAATGGATATAACCCAAATCGCTGAAGAAATTTTAAACAAATTATCACTTTTCGTAGATTCATTGAATCCGGTGACAGCAGCCAGAAAAATCTAAAAATGAGTTTATCAGCAGACCCTGAGTACGGACCTTCACTTGCAGAAAATATTCCAGACTGGTAACCGGAAACCATTAACATCAGAAAAGCCATGTTATCCGAAGATGCAAAATATGTTACCAATTTTAAACAGACCGATTTACCTGGATATGCGTTATTAATATTGATGAAAAGAAAGAACGCATCATACTGAAATATTATGCAGCTTTTGGAGTAAAGCCTTTTGATGTAGTTGATTTGACAGAATTATTAAAACTGTGAAACTTGTCATTGTTTTTTTAGTTAGTTTTTTACTGTTATATCATAATTTTATCGTAATCTTTTAGAATGAATACAAGGATATTTGTTTTATCGTACCCATTTCATTTCAAAACGAATGGTTAAATATTCAGAGATTCTGTGTTCTGTCTTTAATGTTCGGATAATAGTGTTTTTTTTTACCTTTGGGGGAATCTAAAACAATGATAATTGAAGTTACTTGTTATCTCTTTTTCGTTTTTATTATACGGACTAACTGTTTTCGGTCAGAACGAAATTTTGTCAGGATTGTTCTTCTCATCTCATGAAGTCATTCAGGAAAAACGCACTTCGTTATATCTGACATCTTCTGGTGCGTTTAAATATCCGGATGGTTTTTCATTGGAAATGGAAGCAAATTTTCGTCGGGGTGATGGATACTATGGATATATTTTTCGAATTATTGGTGATGAACATACTAATATTGACCTGGTTTCGAATCTGGCAACCACCTCCTCTAATTTTTGGTTAGTTCTGAAAGATAAAGTTCTTGTCTCCTATAAATGGGCTGATGTTCCCAATGGTGGTTTTGACCAATGGATTAGAATAAGAGTTGATATCGATATTCGGAATTCAAAATTGGTGGTTTCGTTTAACGGGAATAAACAAGAAGTTGTTGTACCCGATATTTCCGGATTGAAGAATTTTGACATCGTCTTTGGCGCATCCATGAATGCTTCATTTTTAAATACTGACGTCTGTCCCATGTCATTAAAAAACATTCGGATATTCGACGCGAAAAACAAGCTAGTCAGTGATTGGAAACTATCGAAGCACAGTCAATCAAAAGTTTACGATGAGATTAATCGCACAGAAGCAATTGTTGAAAATCCGATCTGGAACATTGATAAACATGTAGAATGGCGAAAATTAAAAGATTTTAAAATCGATAGTATTCAGGGAATCACTAAAGATGAAGATAACGGAAGGATATTTTTTATTAATAATCATGCTGTTTATGTCATGTCAACTGAAACATCCTCAATTCATACCATCTTATTCAAGGGTGGACTACCCTATAATGCACTTGGAAAGCAAATTGTCTACAATAAATATTCAAACGAACTTTGGTCATATAATTTCAATAATACCGAAATTAGTAAATTCAGTTTTACCACCAACAAATGGTCGTTTAGCGATTCAACAATCAAGGAACCTAACTTTTGGCACCACAACAAATTCATCTCTCCAATTGATTCTTCGTTAGTAACACTTTTTGGTTATGGACATTATACCTATAAAAGTATAATCAATCGATTTGATATAAAATCCAAAGTCTGGAGCAGTACCGATCGACGCGACCAGATCCAGCCCCGATACCTGACGAGTGCCGGATTTCTGAATAATCGCGAAATGCTGGTCTTTGGAGGTTATGGAAGCAAGACAGGCCGGCAGGAATTATCACCCGAATTTTATTATGACTTATATTCCGTTAACCTGAAAGATTATTCGTTTAAAAAACTTTGGGCACTCGATACGCCTTCAAAACCTTTTGTCCCTTGTGATGAGCTGGTTCCAGACAGACAATCAAACAGTTTTTATACCCTGATATATAACAGAGACAATTTTGCTACTTATCTGCACCTTGCAAAATTTGGGATTGAGAAAAATGTGTACCAGATTTACAACGATTCCATCCCCTATAAATTTCGTGACATTCAATCGTGGAGTACTCTATTTCTTGACAAGAAAACAACTCAACTGATTGCAATAACTGCCAATATATCTGATGTTTCGATCTATTCTATTGCCTATCCGCCTCTTATGCCTGAAGATGTTTACCAGCATGAACAGGGGAAAGATAAATTGTATATTGGATTGATAATTATATTATTGGTCGGAGGCATAATTTTCAGCTTGTATTTTTTAATCAGAAGAAAAAAGGGGAATTACAAACATGAGAAATTTGACGAACAGGTTGAACACCTCAATATTGTACCTTTAGAATTACAGGAACGAAAAACTACTTCCTCGATCTATTTTATGGGGGGATTTCAAATCTATGATAGTAATGGCGTCAATATAACTTCTTCATTCCCACCGACTCTTAAGCAATTATTCTTATTCCTCTTTTTGTATACGATGAAAAATGGGAAAGGTGTGTCATCTGCAAAACTTGATGAAGTATTGTGGTTCGACAAATCGGGGGAAAGTGCAAGAAATAACCGGAATGTCAATATCAGTAAGCTACGAACTGTTCTTGATGAAATGGGAGGATTAGAGGTGATAATTGAAGACTCGCTATGGAAAATCAAAATGAATAATACCATATTCTGCGATTATACTGAAATTTTACATCTTATCCGAAAATCAAAAACGGATAATTTTATCGAATCCGATATTCACGAACTCCTCTCCCTTTTATCGCTCGGCGAATTTTTACCAAATATTCAATCCGAATGGATGGATGTCTTTAAGTCACAGTTTGCAATCGAAACAATCGACAGACTTAGTTCAATGTTTAATGAAAACATTGTAAAGGACAATCTTGATTTAAAGTTTCATCTTGCTGAATGTATTCTCGTTTTGGAACCTTTAAATGATGAAGCATTTTCCATAAAATGCTCAGTATTGTACCACCTCGGGAAAAAGGGGACAGCAAAAAATTTCTATGATTCTTTTTGCCGGGAATACAAACACTTATTAGGGACTGATTATGCAGTCTCGTTCAACGATACAATAAAACGATAGATTAACTTCCGCTAAAGCCCTTTCTCCGACTTTTCGGCTTTATTTTTTTTATCTCATACACACAAATCGCTCTAAATCAAATTTTTGTAATATTAATCAAATATTAATTGAGTATTAATTCCACGTTTACCAAATATTAATTCTGGTATTAATAGGCAAAAGTTTTATTTGTATTCCAAATTAAACAAAATATCCAAATTGCTAATTTATAAAATCAATATGCCTATGTTATGAACAAGAAAAAAGAAGAGATTTTGCATGTAATCATGCTCGTTGATTGAGTTAATTATAAATGTTAATCGAATAAAAATTTATGGAAATGAATCTACTAATAAAGAAAACGTTTTGCTTTCGAAGAGCTTGTACATTTCTGCTCATACTTTTGAGTGTACAGGTTTCTGCCAGCCAATCAAAATCCGGGAGTCAAACCCAGATAAAAGCTCAGCAGCAGAAAAAAATTACAGGAATAATAAAAGATAATTTAGGGAGTCCGATTCCCGGAGCAACCGTGATTATAAAAGGAACAACCACTGGCGTAATAACCGATAACGAAGGAAAGTATACTCTTGCCAATGTCCCTGAAAACGCATCTTTGCAGTTCTCATTTATAGGTATGAAAACCCAGGAAATAAAAGTCGGAAACCAGACCTCCGTGAATGTTGTCCTGGAAAACACATCTATCGATTTGGATGAGGTAGTAGCCGTTGGTTATGGAACACAGAAGAAAATAACGTTGACCGGCGCTATTTCTACGATTAAGAGTGGAGATCTTGCTGTTACTAAAAACGAGAATGTGATCAATGCCTTAACCGGTAAATTGCCGGGGGTACGGGTTGTTCAAAAGAGCAGCGCGCCGGGCGATTACAATACTACGATTGATATCCGGGGTATGGGTACCCCGTTATTTGTCGTTGACGGGGTCACCCGCGACCAGGCTTATTTTGCCCGTATGGATCCACAGGAAATTGAGAGTGTATCCGTATTGAAAGACGGTTCAGCGGCCATCTATGGTTTGCGTGCTGCGAATGGGGTCATTCTGATCACAACGAAGAGTGGTACTTCGCAAAACGGGAAAGTGGATATTACCTATAGTGGTAGCTATACCTTGCAACAGTTCCTGAATGTGCCGCAGGGGACAAACGCACAGGATTATATGACCTTGCGCAACGAGTCAACCTTCCAAAACTTCAACAATAACTATTTAGCGCGCCAAAACCCGATGTTCACCCAGGCCCAAATGCAGCCCTACATCGACGGAAAACCATCCTACAACTGGATGGACGCTGTATTCAACAAAACGACACCACAGCAACAACACAACATCAGCATAGATGGAGGAAACGAAAAGTTACGTTATTTTATGAGCCTTTCTTACGCGAATCAGGATGGCTCGTACAAGGGCGGTGGTTTTAATGACGACAAATATAATTTTCGTTCGACTGTTGACGCCCAGATTACCAGCCGTTTGAAGGCAAAGGTTTCAATAGGAGCCATACTTGACACCCAAACGCTGCCAACCGGATCAGGCTGGGGTACTTATAAGGCATCATGGCTGATGCGCCCGGATGCCCCGATCTATGCAAACGACAATCCGCTTTATCTGAACGGCGACGCCTCACTATTGTACGACGGGCATAACATGGTTGCAGAAGTCATGACGGACAAAGTTGGCTATACAATAAACAAAACGCGCCGGCTCAACGGCACTATGCAATTATCCTACGACATACCGGGAATAAAAGGTTTGACGGCAAAAGGGTCGTACGACTATTCCATGAACCTGCCCGACAATACAACGTTTAGAAGCACTTATCCGCTGTATGTATATAACCCTGCCACGGATGTTTATTCGCCCACCACTAAAAATTCACCTTCGACCATACAGAGAAGAGCTGACTTCAACTTCGATACCGATATGCAGGCGGGGTTGTACTATACTAACAAGTTTGGCAAGCATAATGTGAACAGTTTTCTTCTTGTCGAAAGGGCTTACAATAGCTGGGACAATTTTAGCGCTTACCGCGAGTTGATGATTGCTTCCGAGTACCTGTTTGCCGGTGAAGACCTAAACCAACAAGCTACCGGTGGTTTACCTGGCGACCGCCTGAGCAAGTCCTTAATTGGTTCGTTTACCTACGATTTCAGCGGAAAATACCTGTTTGATTTCAAATTCCGTTACGACGGGTCTTCCCGGTTCCCGAAAAACAGTCAATGGGGGTTCTTTCCTTCAGTTTCAGCAGGTTGGCGTATGAGTGAGGAAAGTTTTATAAAGGACAATTTTGCATTTGTCAGCAATTTGAAACTGAGGGCTTCTTTTGGGGAAATGGGCGACGACAGTTCGGCAGGCAACTATCCTCCAACTTTGGGTTACGGCTTATCTAATAAAGTCAGTTGGGTATTTAGCAACATAATGAGTGGGGGCGTTGAATCACAGGCTATTCCCAACCCAAACCTGACCTGGTACCATATCAAGATGTACAACGCAGCTTTGGATTTTGGAATATTGAAAAATAAACTGAGCGGTACTGTTGAACTTTACCGACGCGACCGCACAGGTTTGCTTGCAACAAGCTCCGCAGTGGTTCCCGGTACCGTGGGAGCTAATCTGCCTCAGGAAAACCTGAACGCCGACCGTAATTTTGGATGGGAATTATCCCTGGATTACCGCGATAAAATCGGAGATTTTTCTTATTTCTTAGGTGGCCAAATATCAGCAACCAGGAGTATGCGTACCGATTGGCTTGAAGGTGTTGCCAACAACCAGTACGACAATTGGCGCAACCGTACCAGTGGCCGTTATAACAATATCTGGTGGGGCAACGAATCAGCACACATGTTTACAAGCCTTGAAGAAGCCCGGAACTATAACCTTCCTACAGGCCAGGGTGTAACACCCGGCGACTGGATCCTGAATGACTGGAATGGTGATGGTGTTGTTGACGGAAATGATAACCACCCGATTGCAACGTCAGGTCTACCCCTCTTTAACTTTGGTATTAATACGGGGGTCTCCTGGAAGAACTTTGATTTGGCAGCGAATTTACAGGGAGCATACGGGATTTACGCCCAATATGGTGAGTTGCTTGCCTCCCCTTTGTCTTTTGGCGGACAAAATACCTTATCCTACTTTTTGAACAGGTGGCGCCCCACTGACCCCAATGCCGACTATTTTAGCCCAGCAACCCAATGGACCCCTGGATATTACCCGGTTACCGGACACGACGGACGTAATACAGGAACAAACCTTGTACAGAATGCCTCCTACGTGCGTTTGAAGACTTTGGAACTGGGTTACACTTTACCCAAAAGATTAACTTCAAAAGCAGGGATAAAGAATGTAAGGATTTACCTCAGTGGTTATAACCTCTTAACATTTACCGGGCTGAAAAATGTGGATCCTGAACGTGCGGGTAATAATCCGGATATTGATAAAACTCCATATGTGGATTACTATAGCTACCCGGTCAATAAGACCTATACGCTTGGTGTAAACGTTAAATTCTAAAATAATAAGAATCATGAAAATAAAACTTATATTATTTGCGGCATTCTTTGGGTTTGTCATTTCTTCATGCAAGGACTACCAATTGGAACCCAAAGGGATCTTAGGTGAGCCCGAACTATTCGGTACCGCATTTGGCGTTAAAAAATATTTTACGGGGATCTACTTCAAACTCCCGATAGAAGATTTTATTTATTACTCAAATGATGGTTATAAGCCGGGAAACAACAACTCCTGGCAGGCCTATAAAAATAGCCTGGACCAAATGTGCGGTCAAACATATGGTTGGAACGTAGCGATGAATAATGGTTTTGGTTACTGGCCATACGACAACATCCGCCTTGTGAATGTATTTATTAATAATTTTCCCAATTACAAGGACAAGTATGACGTTGAAACTTATAACTCTTTAATGGGAGAAGCACGTTTCCTCCGCGCTTTCTTTTACGAGGGGATGGCCAAACGTTACGGGGGTGTGCCAATTGTAACAGAAGTGCAGGATCCGATTAACGGCACACCGGAAGTGTTGAATGTACCGCGTGCAAAAGAGGTTGATACCTGGAAATTCATCCACGACGACCTGCAGTTTGCCATTGATAATATGTCGGCAAAAAGTGAATCGGGGCGCGCCAACAAATACGTGGCTGCTGCTTTAATGTCGCGTTCGATGCTTTATGCAGGCAGGGTTGCCAAATATACCCAGTACCTGGGTTTTGGCACAGAAGCTTCAGTACAAGGAGGTTTTGCAGGTATAGACCCTTCCAAGGCAAATGAATTCTTCCAATATGCTTACGATGCAGGCAAGGTGGTCGAACAAGGGCCTTACTCCCTGTATACCAAGAATTACCCGGATAAAGCGACCAATTTTGCAAACCTTTTCCTCGACCTTTCATCTTCCGAGACGATCTTTCTCAAAGATTATGACGGTCAGACTTATGGGCATTGTTATGATGCGCTGATGTTACCTAACCCGGATTTCTCGTCTTTTGTTGGAGTCGAAGCTCAACCTACACTGAATGTAATGCAGCTATTTGACTTCCCCGCCCTCACGGATGCACAAGGGAAACCTGTCCGTTTCACCAACCGCAGCGACATTAAAAATGCGATGGAACCACGTTTGAAGGGCACCTGCTATTTTGATGGCGATGTTGTTCGCGGAAAAACTTTCAGTATTCAGCGGGGCATTTACGCAAAGTTTGCCGGACCGGCATCAGATGCGCAATTCGGCAGTAATAACGCACCTGTCAATGCTGTGTCAAACCGTATTTTGGGTAATCTGGGCCAACAATATAAAGGTATTACTATCACTGGCAATCATGGGATGTTCAGTGGCAGGAGCGCTGAAAACAATGCCTATATGGGCGGTTTTATACGCAAATACATTGATCCAACAATATCTGCAGCCCAGGCAACAGTGAACAAGTCGAGTCAGCCATGGATTGTATTCCGTTTAGGTGAAATCTATTTGAATACGGCTGAAGCGGCTTACGAACTGAGCAAAAGTGCCGAAGCATTGGATTACATCGAAAAGATCCGTGTACGTGCCGGTTGCCTGGTAACACGCCCGGCCCTGGACCAGTCCACGAGTTCGACCTACGGTTACCCGATCGAGAAAAGTTTGCAATTTATCCGCGATGAACGTGCCCGCGAACTTTATGTTGAGAACCAGTACTGGTGGGACATCCGTCTTTGGCGGATTGCAGATCAGGTGTTAAACCAGTATTATCCGCATGCAATGAGCTGCTATTATCTTTTCGATGAAGGCAAGTATATCTACCTTGATGAGGTGAACAGGGATAACCGTTCCATTTCAGCTCAAAAGCGTGCTGCGTATGAACCGATTCCTCAGGGAGAGATTAACAAGAACAAGAATCTCCTGCCTCAGAATCCACTTTATTAATTTATATTAAAACGAAATAAAGATGAAAAAAATATTGTATTTAATTATAGGAGCCGCCCTTTTGAGCTTAGCTTCTTGTAAGAAGATCGATAACTGGGATGCACCGGCTTCGCGATTACATGGAAACGTGATCGATTCATATACCGGAAAGAATCTGGTGATGGACCAAAATGACTGGCAAATTCGAATCATTGACAGGACCTGGGAACAAATGAAGGGAACTGTTGCCACCTATCAAAACCTGGCGGTACAAAGAGACGGAGTGTATAATAATGATAAGCTGTTTTCAGGAACTTATGACATGATTCCTTACGATGGCCCTTTCTGGCCTGTTGATACGATAAAAGGAGTAGTATTGAAAAACGACACCCAACAGGATTTCACGGTAAAACCTTACCTGCAGGTACTTGACTTCGCCGCAACAGTCAATGGAACAGCGTTGACACTTACTTGCCGTATAAAGGCTCCCGTTATTGCGGGACTTCCCAATCTTTATGAGATCAAGCCTTTCTTAAGTTTGACTACATTTTGTGGAAACGGCAATTACATTAATATAGGAGAATATAATAATTTGAGGAAATCCATCAATAAAAGTTGGGCAAGTTATGTGACTGACGGTACCGACACGACTCCAGTCATAACCATTGGCCCTCTGCCTGTGAAATCCGGTTATACCTATTATGTCCGTATTGGGGCTAATGTAAATGCATTGAGCAGGAGATATAACTATTCACCAATTGTGAAGGTTGTCGTACCGTAATAAATGATCGTGGACATATAATTGAACATTTTAACTGATACTTAATTAAATTATCCCGGTGAACATACTGTACAGCGGGATAATTTTTTTAAAAAAGAACTAGTAATGAAGATATACACAAGCCTCATGTTTATTCTTGTTTCAGCAATATTAATGAGTATTAGCTGCTCTAATGATGCAGAACAAAAACCAGTGGAAAAACCGGTGGAAAAGCCAGCAGAAAAAGTGTACGATGAGACTGGTTGCCTGTATAAATCATATACGGGTCTGGTAATGGCAGGTTATCAGGGGTGGTTTACTGCTGAAGGCGATGGTGCGGAAAGAGGCTGGCACCATTATGAAAAAAGCGGTAAA
>JBBRZE010000114.1:0-12263 GCA_038236995.1 Bacteroidales bacterium
CTGAGTTATGTTTTAACGGCCTCATCCAAATTCCTTGAAACCCTTGACAATATTGTAAAAGGTTTGAACAAAGCGGGTTTCAGCGATAAGGATTTCAAATTAGCAGATCCCGAAATGCTTGAGGCGGCAAAAAAGCAAGAACCGGCCCAACAATTGACTGCTTTTCCCGCCACCAATGAGACAACGGAAGATATTACTTCAGATATTGATACAACAAGGATTTCTGTGCCTTCGGATGACACTATGCCAGGGAATCCGGTTTCCGAAATCGAGCAAACAGCCATCCAGCAAACGGAGGCCTTTGAGAAAATAGTTTCCGAAATGGAAGCCAACAACCAGACCCCACTACCTAACGAAATACAAAAGCTAGTGAAAACATATTTTATTAAAGATGTTTTTAAAGAACAGGCAGAAAGCATCAACCTGCCGCAATTTTATTTGAAAGTTCCTGCCAATGATTTGTTTGGGAAACGTGAAGAAGAATTGCCTTTGGAGAAGGAAAATCTTCTGGACGGTTTTGCATTGAGCAGGGCGGACACCAATATTGCCTTCGAAAGTATTACCTCCGAATTGTATAAGGTGGATCTCGACGAAACTAAAAAAGAGCATACGCCAACTTTTGTAAGGCTTGACGGAGAGGTAAAACAAAGCATTATGACTTATATTCTCGATCCGACGAGAAAAGAAAGCCGTGTTAAGAATTTCACAACACGGATTATGGATATCATCGGTAATATGGTTCCAATTCCTGACAAGGAAATTGAAAGGTATATTAAGCGGATTTTGGAAGATTTCAAAGACGATCAGTTTGGTGATCTTGCTAATAACGAATATTCGTACACGGATAAAATAAAGCTGAAAATAAAGGCGTTATCGGAGGTTTATGCAGAACAGAAATTCAAGGATTTTCTCGACACCGACAAGGTATTTATAAAACCGTCGTTTACATTGCCCAAAACCATTTCTCCTGGCGAAACATCGAAAGCGATTGCCAAATCACTGTATGAGCGGGAGGGGAGTATGAACGGTTATGAAGAACGTGTAATCAACGAGATTGGTAACATGGGTAACATTGCCTTCTGGACAAGAAACATCGAACGGAGAGGTTTTCGGTTAAACGGGTTCATTAATCATTATCCCGACTTTATTATCCAGACTAAAAGCGGCAAAACCATTTTGCTCGAAACCAAAGGTGACCACCTGGATGCAGAACAAAAAATAAAACTTGGCGATCTCTGGAAAAGTAAAGCTGGTAATAACTTCCGCTATTTTATGGTTTACGAACGACGTACGGTTGATGGTGCCTATAAGCTGGAAGATTTCTTAAATATTATCAGGGATATTTAGGGGTAGTGGGGTGATTTGGTTTTAACCCTTTCGGTGGTTTCGTACCCCGAAAGGGTTTTTAGAAATAAAGTTATTCTCCGAAAGGGTTTTTCTTCATCAATAGCCACCATCGGGGTTAGGAACCGCCGGTGGGGCAGTATTTCTTGCCGCCACCATCGGGGTTTTGAACCACCAATGGGGCAGCATTTCTACTTATAATCCCAACCATTTTTCCAGCTCGATAACATCCCCCGGATTTTCGTGGGCAGCTTTGAAATTAGCCTTACTATCGAACCAACCCATCACCGCATCGCGCTTTAAATGTGAGGGTTTTACTGAAATGCAGGTCAGGTATGAACTCCACGGATAATCCATTGCATGTTCTGTAAATTTATGGTGGACAGGGTTGTTGTGAATATAGACGACCAGGTTTTTAAAATATTCGATATTCTCGATCAGTTTACGTTTGAATGGATGTATGAACAGACTTCCGGTTCGCCCGTTCCGTTTATTATATGCCTGTGCATAAGCGTTGAAAAGATGTGAAAACTGGTGTGAAGGGTTGTATTTTTTTGATGATAATCCTACCCTTTCGGCGGTTTGGGACCCCGAAAGGGTTTTTGGATGATGGTAATTTTCGTAATGAGTTTTATCTCCGCCGCCATCGGGGTTTTGAACCACCGATGGGGCTGCGGACGATAAAAATCCTATCTCCACCTCCTCCTTAATTCTTACCAACAAATGAAAGTGATTCTTCATTAGCACCCACGCGTAGGTATCAGCCACAGGCGAAATGTAGGTATCGTACAATTTCAGGAAATGCTCGTAGTTGGTTGGTTCCAAAAACAAGTCGCAACTGTTAACTCCTTTGTTATAAATATGGTAGAATTTACCATAGTTCAATGGTTCGGGTTGTTGCATAGATCTTCGTTTTAAGTTGTTTGTACTAAAGTTATCATTGGAGTTTCGTTTATCGTTTGTCAATAGCCCCCATCGGGGTGTAAAACCGCCGACGGGGCAGAGACTTGACAAAATAGTATACGGTAATCTCTGAAAGAGTTACTCAAGAATAATTACCATTTCCTTAACCGAAATGAGAATTACTGGTAAGGATGATTGAATCGGAAATTACGCCAGATAAAACGGTCGAAGTTATGCCACTTGATTCTGACCAATAATTTTTGAAGTTTGTGCAGGACAGAAAATTAGGAATTATTTTACCAGACAAACTTGACAAAAAATGAGATTGAAATTTCCCAAAAAAATAACCGCCGGTGTGGAGACCGGTCGGTTATCACTACTACTAACATTCAAACTAAACTATAAACCATTTATAAAACACCAATGGATTCATGAAGCCCAGGTTATCTGGATTTGGTTGGCAGATGCGGTTATGAAAATGGGTGATAAGATCTTTTCAGTAGACACCATCGTGGTTTCGAACCACGAAAGGGGTTAAATGCACTAAGACATGTATATAAAAGTTTGATTCTAATATTTCAGACTTTTCAGATATAACATTGTTTGCGGGACTTGTTTGGCATAACTTGGACTTTCATCCTCGATATAATAATGCTTGATTCCAGCCTTCTTTGCGGCTTTCAGAATAGATGGGATATCTAATTGTCCTAAACCAAGAGCGACATCATTTTCTTTTGATGTTCCACCGGAAAAATCGCCGGTTACTACGCCCTTTTTAAGATCTTTCAGATGAAGAAGTTTAAACCGTTTTGCGTATTTACTGATTAATTGGGCAGGATCAGCACCGGGAAAAAATGTCCACAGAATATCAATTTCAAAACTCACATATTTGGGATTTGTATTCTGTATAATGTAATCCATTAATGTGCCGTTTTCATAAGCATAAAACTCATAACCATGGTTGTGATAGCAAAATGTAATATCAAACTCATCCTTCAGCAACTTTCCAACTTTATTGAAATCCGCAACTGTATTTTTAGCTATTTCTATTGTAAATATTCCATCGTGAGGAACCCATGCAACCCTGACAAATTTTGCACCCAGTGTTTTGGCATTCTGCCCCACTTCCTTGGTTTTTGTTATGAGGTCCGGATAGCTAACTCCGAATGATGAACAAAACATACCACGATCATCAAGCATTTTACGAATTTCAGAAGCTTTTCTGCCAAACAAATTCGAAAACTCTATGTCTTTTATGCCAAGTATTTTCAAAGTGTCGAGTGTTGCTGCAACATCTTTCTGAAAACTGTTTCGATAGGTAAATGAAACCATTCCGGGAGTTTGAGGGAAAAGCGGCTTGCTTTGGGCACTCAATATCTCCGTACCAAGCAGGAGAAAAAATAACATTTGAATTAGATTCTTCATTTTTAAAATTTTTAAGGTTACAAATCAATTTGTTTCATTCGTTTAGTGAGCATTTGGATAATTATCCAGGCCAATAGATATGCGCATCCGCAAATAATGAATAAGATATCGTATCCAAGTTTAATGTTTCCCAGATTTTTATAATAAGCCAGTAGTGATCCAACAAGTAGCGGGAAAAGAGTGGAGGCAATTGATCCGGACATACCACCGATTCCAGCCACGGAACTTACCGCTTTCTTTGGCACAATATCCGATACAATTGTAAAAATATTAGCACTCCAAGCCTGATGAGCTGCAGTGGCTAATCCTATAATGCCAACTGCTATCCATATATCGGTTGCAAATTTCGCTAAGAATATAGGCGTCACAGCGATGGCAGCGATAAGTAAAGTAGTTTTTCGGGCTTTTAATACCGGCCAACCCTTTTTAATAAAATAAGACGATAAATAACCACCACCAATACTTCCAACTGTAGTTGCGGCATAAATTACAGCCAAGTGTAAACTTGGTTTTGTGAGATCTAAATTAAAGGTATCAGAAAAATAGGCAGGAAGCCAAAATAAGAAAAACCACCAGATCGGATCGGTTAACACCTTTCCAACAATAAATACCCAGGTTTGTCGAAGACAAAGCAACTGACTCCATTTTAATTTAACGGCACTTTCAGAAAATTCCGGTTCATTGTCGCTATGAATAAAATCAAATTCCGGTTGTTTAAGGCGCTTTTGTTTTGAAGGTATTTCATAGAAAATCCACCAGAATAATAGCCAGATGAAGCCTAAGGTCCCGGTAATCAAGAAAGCTTCTTGCCAACCATAAACACCTAAAATCCATGGCACTAAAAGTGGTGCCACTACCGCTCCAATACTGGTTCCAGAATTGAAAATACCAGTAGCTAAAGCCCGTTCTTTTTTGGGAAACCATTCAGCTACAGCTTTAACTCCGGCAGGAAAGTTGCCGGCTTCTGCCAAACCTAATAACCCCCGTACCATGCCAAAACCAAAAGTATTCTTAACAACAGCATGCAACATTGCTGCAATACTCCAAATAAAAACAGAAATGCTATAACCAATCTTAGATCCCACTTTGTCAATGAAACTGCCAAAGATCACATATCCCAAAGCATACATTGCAGCAAATGCCATAACGATATATCCATAGTCAACCTCGGTCCAATGGAACTCTATTTCCAAGGTTGGTTTTAATAAGCCGATTACTTGTCTGTCAATATAATTAATTGTAGTTGCAAAAAATAACAATGCACAAACCGCCCAACGGTAGTTACCCATTTTAGTTCTATCCATTTTTTTGTTTTATCAGGTAGTGTTAACCTGATTTTTTTATGAGAATACTACAAAAGTGAAGTAATGAGTACTTCATCCCCCTTACGTTCAGCTGAAACATATCCGGCATATATGGTCGCAATAACATCAGAAGCCAGGCTGCTGTTACTTTCTATTGGATCGCCAAATGCAGATGATCTGTAAAAAGCATCCATTTCATGCTGGTATCCATTGAACCATCCTTCATCAGGTGAGATAAACGACCACCCTTGTTTGGTTCCAGTTTTCTCAACCACATAAATATCTTTGAAGTTTTCTTCAACAGGGTTATAGGTTAGCATAGCATTATTGGGTGCAATATTGCAGATTGTTCGGTGATTGTTTGCATGAACTTCCACATAATTTTTTACACCTCCCTGTAGCAATTCGCTGGCAACGATGTCAGCTATGGTTCCATCCTCAAAAACAATATGTACTAATGCATAATCTTCGACATCCCTATATAAATCTTTCAGATGCCTTTCGTTAATAAAATTAGGCATTCGGGTGATTGAATGTGTCCTGCATGAGATCGAGACTGGACGAATAGGTTTTCCCGTTCTTGCCCGCCCATCAACATGTTTAAGATAAATTGCAGCGGTCAGTGGGTGACAGCCTTTGCCCATTAATGAACCGCCACCAGACAGATGCCATTGGCCGTAATCTGGTGAATGTGATCCTGAGTGCGATTGCTGTGCCTGAATCCAGAGTATTTGTGCTCCGGTTTTTTCAATAAGTTCACGCTCTTTTTGAATTGCAGGTGCATAAACCCAGTTTTCCGCATACATAATCGAACCCTTACTGGCTTTTTCTGCATCGAGCATTCGCTGAACACTTTCCAGTGCATGTTTCAATCCATCTTCACGGGAAAATACATCGCCATTAAATTCTTTTGAACCATCGCCAAAGTATCCTGTAAATGGTTTTTCTATGATAACATCTTTATCGAGTTTTAAAACTGCAACTGCTATGGGCTCGTGAGTTGAAGGAGGAGTACAAATATGCAGTATATCGCATGCATCAATCAATTCTTCCAGACTATCAAAAATTTTAATACCCCTGGTAGAAGCAAATTCCGCCAATTCATCTGGAGATTTCGAATATGCACCAACAACTTCAACCTGTACACTGTATACACGTTTTAACGCTTCGAAATGAAACCGGGCAGCGAAACCTGAACCAATTATCCCTGAACGCATATTTTTTTTATTTATCAATTTTAGCTTAGACTATTGCAAATTTACCCCCTTCTTATGAACAATACCTGTTATAGTTCATAAGTTTAATCAGGTCCCTTCGGCTATAAGTCAATGCCGAAGGGATCCTAAAATGTATTTCAAATGGAAATTATTCTGATTGCACTGTTATGGCTATTGTTCAATTAAGATTCTATTTGAATTCCTCATCCATAGCAATTTTCAATTCCTTCATTATTGACGGAACCAATGCAAAAGGATCATAAGGCTTAACCTTCCCCACAAGTTTCAGAGTTTCAACGGGGATATAACCACGATAACCGCTCTTTTTGATAATTTTCATTAATCGTGTAAAATCGGTCTTTACTTCGCTGGTGTTTCCTAAAACACTTTGTTTCATCTGCCAGTTAACTGTATAAGGAATAACAGCTTCAATATCGGCGTATGGATCAGCTACTTTAAAATTCCCAGTATCCAGAATAATTCCAGCCCATTTGGAATTAACCGCTTTTGCCACTTTAATACATTGGTCGGCTGTTTGAAGCATATCACCATGATTTTGAATACCAATGATTACACCGTGCTGAGCTCCGAAAGCAGCGCACTCCTTGTAGCATTCAATCATCCAGCCTGCAACTTCATCCCATTTATTTTCATATCCTACCGGAATTGCACCAGCAAATAAACGAATTACCGGAGCGCCCATTTTTTCAGCCACAATGATCCATTTTTTAGCCCGCTCAACATCGGCAGCCCTTACCGCAGGGTCAGGTGATGCAAAATTATTACGAATACCAGTTCCACTAATGTCTATTCCTAACTTGAAAGCTTTACGTTTAAGCTCGTAGATGTACTCATCCGATGGTACTTCCGGATAAGTAGGGATATAATATCCGGTAATGTCAATTGCTTCGATATTCTGTTCGGCACACCAGTCCAAAAGATCAAACAAGGTAAATGCAGGCTTTTCAGGTGTTCCTTTTTCCATCAACACGTCGTTGAATGAAAAAGCATTTAAGGCCAGTTTAATGTGTGCCTCTTTTGTTTTCTTATCAACTATTTGAGCATTGGATATATTTGAACTGAAGCTCATTATAGTAATGAATGCAATTATTACAGCGCAGATTTGCTGATAATGGATGGTTTTCAAAAAAGTATTTTTCATGATTATTGTTTTTTGATGATTATTAAAATGTAAGATGTTTCATTTAACCGCTGATAACCCAACTAAATAGAAAATGGTTGTCAACGGTATATTCATTTATTAAAGTCCGGAATAGATACCCTCATTAGCGCCCCAACCATCATTTTGTTTAAGCACTCCGTTGCTAAGATTAATTTGGCTTTGTGGGATAGGCAGTAATCCTTTCATTTCGGGTCTGTATTTAATAGTGATTTTCTCTGGCACCCCGAATTTGAAAACAGGAATATCGGTTTTATATTTTGTAATTTGTTGCTCAACAATTTTCCACCTTAGCAGGTCATACCACCGAATACCCTCAAAAGCAAACTCATGTCTACGCTCATCTTGAATATTAGCTAAGGTTGCTTCCTTGTAATATGGAGTTGCAGCAATGGAGTTATTGCCGGAATTTTTCAAATAGGCGCGCGATCGAACTTTATCAAAATAGGCTTGAGCATTCGGACTACCCATCTCGGCTGCCATCAACAATACATCTGAAAAACGGATGATATACTGACCTACTGTAGCATCACTTGTGTTATTCTTTGTTGCTGTTCCATTGAGTACTGTATTTGCAGCAGTGCGTTTACCATCCACCATTACATAGATATGACAATACTTTTTTTGAAGGTATCCGGTTTCCTCTACATTGCTTTGTGAATTATAATAAAACTTACCACTATTGGCCGCAGGGGTATTACTAAAACCTATACCCTCAGTTTCGGCATCCATTACATTCCATATAGAACCTTTTTTTCGGAGATCAGCATCATCCCATTCCGCATATATCATTGGATTGACAGCGCTCATACTACTTCCTGCACCAAAAGGAATAATTCCCGGTACCGTACAGCTTAAACTATTTTGAAAACGATCCCATTGATTATTCGTACCTAAACCGGAAAATGAAATGAGATAGAGACATTCGATGTTATTGCCTTTTTCTCCTATCCAGCTGAGATTATTATCTTTAGCGTACTTGTAATCTTTATTTGCAAAAGAATAAAGCCAAAGGTTACGAAAATCGTCTATGAGCCCATATCCACTGTTATTAATTACATCGTGAAGATAATCCAGTACTTTGGTTTTATTAACAGAAATTCCATCTGCTAATGGAAGATCAGATTTACCATACATCCCAGTGTAGAAGAGAAAAACCCTTGCCATCATGGCTTCTGCTGCCCATTTATTGGCATTAAACAATTCTGACGATTTGTTCACTTTCTGAAAAGTTGTAGCTGGTAATAATTCAATGGCATTTTTCAAGTCGCTGGCAATTAATGCAAAGCACTCACCTACAGACGCTCTTGTAGGATTGTCAGATTCCGTTTTTGTTTTTAAGGGCACTGCCCCAAACAAGCGGCAAAGGTCAAAATATAAGGACGCTCTAAGATAGTAAGCTTGTCCACAAATACTTGCCTTTTGTAAATCTGTCAGTTTAGAACCATTTTTCTCCACACTTTCTAATACAAAATTTGAACGAAAGATTCCTTTATAATAGTTTTGCCAGGGTGTTAGAAATTGATCGAAATTTCTGACCTGGTACCGTTCAAATGCGCGAATAAATGGATCATCAAACAAGGCCCTACCATTGGCAACATAGTCGTCGTCCATGTACGATGAAATGCCAATAAAACTGCTTATCTGATCAAAATGACAATCCCGTTGTGCCGAATAAACAGCGGCTATTGCCTGATCAAAATCAATGGCAGTTGTAGGGAATGTTGCATTCGTCTTTTCTGTTAAATCGTTTGTATCTAAGAATTTCGAACACCCTGTCCATAGCATGGACGAAGTAATCGCTAGTGTAATCATTATATTTCTCATCCCTCAATATTTTAAAATTGTGATGTTTTGAATTTTTATTAATATTTAATGGAAACTCCAATCATGAATGTGCGCGCGAGTGGATATGGAGCTGAATCGACTCCACCAGCCCAGTTTCCACCGTTGTTTCCACCATTTCCAACTTCAGGATTGAATCCTTTATAATTTGTTATAGTGAAAAGATTCTGACCGGTGGCGTACAAACGCATCTGTTGCATTGGCAATCCCTTCCATAAGGTCTTGAAATCATAACCCAGTGTCAGGTTACTCATCCGTAAGAAACTGGCATCTGCAACAAAACGATCAGATAAGGTAATATCCTGAGTGCTTCCTGTATTTATTCTAGGTGTACTGTTTGAGGTACCTTCACCATGCCACCTATCTAAAATCAGTGTTGACCAATTATAGGTACCATGATTATTATTGTTGAAATAATTCCAAATGACTTGATTTCCTGCAACTCCATTTGTTATTGCACTCAAATCAAACCCTTTATATGAACAGTTGAATGTTAGGCCAAAAATGAAATTAGGATTGGGATCGCCAAGCATGGTGTAATCACCCTGGTCAATTACTCCATCGTCATTTCGATCGATATAGCGCATATCACCGGGTTGGGCACCTGGCTGAATTATTTTCCCAGCAGTATTTTTATAGTCTAATATATTTTGAGTATTTTGAAAAAGACCATTTGGCTGAAGTCCCCAGAAATAGCCAATAGGGAATCCAACTTGTGCTCGATAGCATTCCTTTTGATCAGCGTGTAAGGTTTTATCAGGTCCATGGATAATACCTTCAGCATTTGCAATACGAGTGACTTTGTTTTCCTGTTGAGTAAAATTTGTTGTTATACCATAACTAAACTCTCCGATTCGATCCTTCCAAGAAATAGATATTTCGTAACCTCTGTTTTGCACATCCCCTCCATTTATATAGGGTGCTCCAGTGCCATCTGTCGCTAATATAGGTGCTTGAATTAACCAATCTTTTGTCAGTTTGTTATACCAATCAAAGGTAACTCCAATTCTACTATTAAGAAAACGTGCATCAAATCCTAGGTCGGTTTGAACAGACGTCTCCCAACTAACATCGGGATTTGCCATAATATTGGGATACCCTCCGTTTTCGAATTTAGTTTTATCACTATACTTGAAAAATGGAGCTCCGTTAAATGATATCGTAGAAAGATACTGAAATGGGCTTATGGATTGGTTCCCGTTTTCACCCCAGCTTGCACGTATTTTTAAGAAATCCAGCCAATCTTTCGTTTCATTCATAAAGGATTCATTCGTCATGGCCCAACCTGCTGATAGAGAGGGGAAAAACCCCCATCGCTTTCCAGGCGCAAAATTCGATGAGCCATCCGCACGAAATACAGCAGTTGCCATATAAGTTTGTTTATAGTCATAACTGGCGCGACTAAAGAAGGATAATAAACGCGAGGACCCCAATGGTTGACTACTCAAGTGAGTAAAGGAGGGATCTATTGTCTTATTATTTATAAGATAAGCATATTCAAAACTATCGAAAAGTGATTTTCCATTATCTCCGCTGAATGACTCGCCTATTCCGGATTTTTCAGCAGAGGTACCAACCATAAAATCAAAATTATTATGATCTAGTATTGTAAATTTATAATTTAGGGTATTATCAAGTATCCATTTCATCCCTGTTTGCATTGATTGTGCCGTTCTATCCATCGTATTTTGGAAATAAGTCGATGTGGTCGTTGGGGTAAGCAAATAGGCGGGTACATAACTTCTATCTGATGTGGAGTATGAATTAATACCGAATGAAGATCTGAACACTAATCCTTTGATCGGCTGGAGTGTAAGATATATATTGCCGTTGAGATTATTGTTACGACTGGCACTTCCGGATTTTGCATAGTCAAGCCAAGCCATGGGGTTTGGTGCTGTAGGTGCCACTCCTGTAGGGCTTCCATATACATCATATGGAAAATACTGATATGGTCCCTGGTTTGTTGGATCCGGGTTGTAAATTTGTATGACAGGGCTTCCGCTTGCTACAGATGCAAAACTGCTTTGATTATCAGCACCTTCAGATATAGTTACATGCCTGTTTGTATTGCTGTAATTGAAATTTTCACCTATTTTTAGAATGTCTAAATTATTGTTTTTAATTAAGGTGTATTCTGTATTAATCCTAAATGTAACACGGTTGTATGTTGGTATTGCGGGCTTTCCTACAATTCCTTCCTGTGAATCTAAGGATACTCCCATGGAGTAAATTGCTTGCTCAGTACCCCCCGAAATATTGATACTGTGATTTTGAATCGGTGCATTTTTATTGGATGTGGCGTCCAACCAATTGGTGCCATCCCATGTACCATCGGCAATACCTGCGTATCCAGGTATTAGTGCGCTAAAATTTGGAACTGCAATTTTATTATTAATATAATGCTCTCCCATAAGCGTCAGGTAATCTTTGGCACCAACGAAATCTAACTTTTTTGCTACATTCTGTATTCCATAGTAACCGTCATAACTAATCGTCGCTTTGCCCACCTTTCCTTTCTTTGTTGTAATCAGCAGAACTCCATTTGACGCTCGCGATCCATAGATAGCCGCAGAAGCAGCATCTTTTAATATATCCAGGGATTCAATGTCGGAAGGATTCAGGCTGTTAATATTAGGAACAGTGACTCCATCCACAACATATAGCGGGGCAGAATTACCAGTAGTACCAAGTCCACGAATATTAACCTTAAAGCCATCACCCGGTTGAGCTGAAATTTTTGAAATGCTTACTCCCGATATTTGTCCTTTTAGCGCATCTAATACAGTAGTGGTGTTTCGTTTTTGAATATTTGATCCTTCTACTTGCGTTGTGGCACCAGTAATTAATTTTTTTTGCATTACACCATATCCAATAGCTACAACCTCTTCTATTCCAATAGCTTCATCAGCTAAAACTACATTTACATTAGTCTTGTTTCCGACTGTTACCTCTTGCATTTTCATTCCTACAAAAGAAAACTGCAAAGTTGAGTTTTGAGGAATATTTGTTAGCGAATAAATTCCAGTGTTATCAGTTATTACA
>JBBRZE010000115.1:0-11980 GCA_038236995.1 Bacteroidales bacterium
CGTAGTTCCATTGGGGTAGATCACATAAGTTCTCGATTTCTTGGCCCGGTCATCATATCCTCCGGCACGGTCGATGTACCTGCTCAGTGATATTCTTTTTTCGTAAGTCAATGCGAGCGGATTCATCACATTCCCCGATACCTTTACAGTCTGCAGTTCACGCGGAATATTGATCACATCGCCGGGTTGCAACAGCAGGTCAATGCTGCTGCCTGGATTGGCCAGAATTTTGGCAAGCTCAATTCCGACAGGATAAGTATTTTTTATTGTTATCAGGGAATCTCTCAGTGTGGTATCCCTTTTCATCAGCTGTTTCTTCTTTTCTATTTCTGCCTCAGAGAGTTTGTAGGCACGTGTTAGTGTCGCTCCGCTGATAAAAGCCCCGGGTATTAACCCTCCGGCTCTTTTGATAATATTCGATATCTTTTCGTTTTTATCCGAGATCGCATAAGTTCCGGCATAGATCACCTCACCGGTAACCATAATGGTTCCCTGGTCACGATACCCTGGAGCTCTTCGTACATATACCTCATCGAATGGCATCAGTTTAAAGGAGGCATCGGTGGGCGAGAGTTTCAGATCGCGCGTAAGGGCGAACTGGAAGATATCATTCATCTTATCGGTCACTTTGGCGGCCTCTTCATAGCTTAACCTGCGGGATACCTCTATCACTGAGATGTCAGCCTGTTCGCGGAATCCCCCGGCTTTGAAGATAACATCTCCGAGGGTCATATTGTCCTGGTATTCCATCGAATCGGGTCTCATCACTTCACCTACAATCGTGACCGTTCTTTTTTCCCGCATCTGGAAGATGGAACTGATCAGTACTTTATCTTCTTTACGGAGTAAAATATCGTTACTTCCTTTCATCACATCTTTGAGATCGAAGTTGATGTTTTCGGGTGAGTTATCCTCTTTTATCCGGCTGATAACGCCGCGGTTCATGAAGGCGTCTTCACGCAGACCATCGGCTTTCCGGATCAGGTCAGAGAGCTTCATACCCGGTGTGAGTTCATAATTCCCGGGATGAAACACGGCCCCTTTAATGGCCACCCTGTTGCTGAAACGGTTCAGGATCGAGTCTGCCCTGACCGAGTCACCATTCTGCAAGGTGAACTTACTAAAATCAGCCTCGGCGACAGTCCGTACTTCGCGTTCCCTGTCGTTGTTACGAATAACAGTTAACGAATGGGCGTAAGCTTTATCCCCAAAGCCACCTGCAAACCTGATCAGGTCCGACATTGTTTCGGTCGTTTTGATTTCGAAGATCCCTTTTCGTTTAATCTCACCGGCAATCTCAACGCGTGTTTTATAGTTGGGAACGAAGATGATATCCTGTTCGCGGAGTTGTACGTTCGCCGTTGGATCAGCATTGATCAGGAAGTCGTAGACGTCGATTGTTTTGAAGGTCACCCCATCGCGGATCAGTCGTATTTCGCGGAACGACCCGTTTTCGTTGGGACCTCCCGAGAGGTAAAGGGCGTTAAAAGCCGAAGCTGTTGAGGGGAGGGTATAGGTTCCGGGGGCATTGATCTCACCGATCACATTGATCTTGATCGAACGGACGGCACCGAGACTTACTTCCGCCCATGTATTTGGAAATTCACCGGCCATACCGCTGTAGATGGCCATTAACCTGTTTTTAATCAGTGACTGCCCTTTTTCGAAAGAAAGACCTGCAAGATAGACCGGTCCTACATCGGGAATTGTAATGGCTCCGTTTTTATCGATCGTGAGCTGGTATTTCGTTTGGGAGGCACCCCAGACATTGATGGAGAGCTGATCGCTGATCCCGAGGATATAGTCCCGTGGAATGGGAATATTGACAGCAGGTTCGAAAGAGAGATTCTGGGAATTAAAGAGCTGGTATCCGAATATTTTCTTTGTTTTTTCGGAGACGGTAACGCGTGCTTTGGGAGAGGTGTAGGCTTTCCGGGTACTGTTGGCCGATGAATAATCAGATTTTGAAGACAATGTGTCCGAAGGGTTCATCTGCAGTTGCTGAATCCTCATCGTGAGCTGATCGATCTGGGTCTGGGTGGCTCCCTGTGCTTTTGCCAGCGCAATGGCCTGATCCTGTGTGAGTCCCCGCGTCTGCATCTCCTGCATGATCCGTTGTATCTGGGCATCGCTCAGGTTATTCACATCAACGGAAGATGGGTTGACATTGCTTTGACCAACTGCAGTTTGCGCTGCTGTAAAGAGAAACAGGATGAGCAGGGGAAGTAAATAGAATCGTCTCATTTTTTGATGATATTGTTTGTTGTATTTCTTTGTAATATGGTGAATTGCCAAAGGGCAATTATCTGCTTTTTAATCAAAACGTTTTGAGGTCAATTATATCTGATATTGGAATAGAGGGCGCATAGATCATTGGATTTTTTCTGATCAGTTACAGATGCGCCATTATCCGTTTTGTATTGTTAACCCCGGGTGGCTTTCCTTTCAGTGATTTACCCGGGTTTATTCATATTTGACCCCTTCAGGGTCATGGTATTCAATTTTTTCAAATTTGAGTCTGCTTCGAAAAGTCGTATTCCGATAATAAGTCCCGAGGGTTCATTAGTTGTATGTGTAATGTAATCAGCGCTTTGTGAAATTTTGTGCCATGCTGTCTTCGAGGCAATTCTGTAATTATATCTGACTTTGGAATAGAGGGCGCATAGATCATCGGACTTTTTCTGAAGCGTTGCAGATGCGCCATTATCCGTTTTGCATTGTCTGCCCCGGGTTGCATTCCCTTCGGTCATTTACCCGGGGTTATTCATATTTGACCCCTTCAGGGTCATGACACTCAAATTTTATAAATCCATAGGATCAATGCTTTGTGAAACTTGGTGCCTTCGTAGCAACTTTGTAATAATAGCTGATATTGGAATAGAGGGCGCAAAGATCATCGGATTTTTTCTGATCAGTTACAGATGCGCCTTTATCAGTTTTGCATTGTCTGCCCCGGGTGGCATTCCCTTCGGTCATTTACCCGGGGTTATTCATATTTGACCCCTTCAGGGTCATGTCCCTCAAAATTTTTAAATCCGGATGATCAATGCTTTGTGAAACTTGGTGCCTTGGTGTCTTCGTAGCAACTTTGTAATAATATCTGATATTTGAATAGGGGGCGCATAGATCATTGGACTTTTTCTGAAGCGTTGCAGATGCGCCATTATCCGTTTTGTATTGTTAACCCCGGGTGGCATTCCCTTCGGTCATTTACCCGGGGTTATTTTTTGACCTCTTCAGAGCCATGAGGCGCAATTTTTTGTTTTCTCAAAATCGATAACTCACCCCAATATTTGCCTGAAAATTATAAGGGTCACGTCCCGGTATCCAATATTGTGATCGGTCAACCGGAACCTGTTCGTAATTGTATTCATAATTAAGCGACCGGATGATTTCGAGTTTAGCTGAGAAAAGGAGATTATTGTAATTCCATTCTCCGAGGGCTGCAACATTAATATCCACCCAATGCGCTCGGATATCTTTAATCGCCAAGTAAAAAAAATCGTTGTTGTGGACATATCGTTCTAGCTGGATTCCAAAACTTTTTAACCCCTTGCCCCAGGTTACCGTTGCAGTTTGCATATTACTTCCCGGGCCAATACCTGCACCGACCATTTGTCCTTCGTTGGTATAGCCATGCCTTTCTGCGATATGAGCATACCAAACATAAGGAAAAGTTCTCATATAATTTGTCATATTGACCTCCAGCTGAGTTAGTTCAATATTTACCTGGATATATTTACCTGTTAATGGATCCACCGAAAAAAGTTTTTTGAATCCCCAGATATATGCACGCGTATAATCCGGTTCAAGTGTCAGATCGCGCAAGTCGTAAGAATGATCTTCCCGTCCATACTCAAAATATAGTTCTGCGTGTTCCTTTTGAAGGAGCAAACGGACAAATACCGATGCCAGCTGATCACCGTTTACGACAGCTTCCCCCTCTCCGTAAACCTTTTTCTTTTGCAGCGCTGAGAAAATCGGAAAGTAGTCCATAAAGCGGTTTCCCAAATCTTCGTGATAGGTCATAAAACTTCGTGCCAGACCAAGGAAAAGCCCCGGAACCCATCGGGGCTGGTACGTGAAGACCATTCCGTTCAGGTATCGCCAGTCGTTGCGTTTTGTCGTGTATAGTTTTGCCCCATTAATGACAAGGTTGGTATCGGCACCAAAAAAACCGGATGGATCGAGTCGTC
The DNA here is from genome assembly GCA_038236995.1 of Bacteroidales bacterium. Taxonomy (GTDB): domain Bacteria; phylum Bacteroidota; class Bacteroidia; order Bacteroidales; family Prolixibacteraceae; genus JAAFHB01. The sequence goes on from JBBRZE010000115.1 coordinate 4,197, forward strand.
CACCGATAATTTGCCCTTCGAAAGAACCGATTGGTGTTCTGATCGGCTTGACCGTATTCAGCGTAAAGTGGTTAAATCCGGCAGCGCTGTTGGTCATCAGCAATGAATTTCGCATTCCTGGTCCCCACCAAAGATTCTCGGATGAGATTCCTGCAGATAGCGGACCAACTGTCAGGCGAATACTGCTCTGACCCCAGTAGACTTTTTTATAGGGTTTGTCAGGGAAGTATTCAGGTAGATCGATGATGTTTTTGAAGCTATAATAAGCAATTAAAGCCTGATCTGATTTACCTTCTGTGAAGGTTTTAAAAGGTCTGTTTTCTGCATAGACCACTTCAGGACGCAACTGGATGCTCAACGGCCCGAATTTAGCAAATATACCACCACTTACGATGGTCTGGTAACCTCTGGCAGGTATCATCCCTCCATCGTTCAGACTATAAGGATGGTGGGTGTTGAACAGTAGTTGCCAGGAAAATGGTAAGAGTTGTATTGAACCTTTCTTCCCCATAAATCGATGAATTCCGTCAAACTTTGTTTTCCGCTCTTTGTTTAAGGTCTGTTCAGGATCGAATGCATTATTTAATCGAAGGGTTTCAACCGGGAAGAAGGGTCTTGCGGTAAATGAGATTGAGGAATCGAGTTGTCCCATTAATTGAGCCCTCCTGTAATAATCCTCCAGAACCGGTGTCCCCACGGGGATCGATTGTCCCTTTGATAGTTCCACTATAAAACAGAGTGTTACCAGTAAGACTATTTGAAGGAATTGTGATTTCTGTATGGAGAATCGATTCAAGATCGCGTAATTAGTATTGTGTTGCAGGTAACAGACAATTGGAGAAAAAGTAAAGTTATAAAAAACTTATTCTTAGTTTTTAACCTTGATAGAAATGAAGTTAGCTTCCATTATAAACCTAATACTCTAATTGGTTTGAAAATAAAGCAATAAGGTTGACAATCAAAAGCCATATTAAATTACACGAAGGATTTAACAGCGAATCTTTGATGTATTTCTTTTCCAGGCAGACTCAGGTACAAAAGATAAGTCAACTTAAAACCTGTAAGTAACACCAATATTTGTCTGAAAATTATAAATATCCTTGCTTGGCGCCCAAAAGTCTGTATTAAGCGGATCAGGGTTATAAAAGTGTTCGTAATTCATCGATCTGACGATCTCATTTTTGGCGGTGAAGAGCAGATTTTTGTAGTCCCACTCAATCATTAAGGCTGCTCCGATATCGACCCAATTTCCCCTGATATTTTTTACGTCATTGTAGTGCAAATCGTTATTGTGAACATATCGCTCAAATTGCAAGCTGATCATTTTTAATGATTTTATCCAGCTGATACTAAACGATTGCATATCGCTGCCCGGACCAATTCCGGCGCCAAGCAGCTGCCCCCTGTTGGTATAGCCATGGCCATTATTGATATCCGGATCGGCATAAAAGTAGATGGCAGCACGTTGTGCATTTGTACGGTTCTGTTCGAGTTGGGTCACCTCAAGATTGAACTGAAGGCATTGACCCGGATAAGCAGTCAGCGGAAATAACTTTCTGAATCCGAAAATGTAAGCCCTTGCATAATCAGGTTCAAGGATAAAATCTCTTAAATTATAGGAGTGATCTTCGCGCCCATATTCGAAGTAAATCTCGGCATGTTCCTTTGGTAATACCCACCGGATAAAAGATGACATCAACTGATCTCCTCCCTGCGGAATCTCGTTCCCTCCGTTATTGTTCTTTTTGTTGGAAGGTGAAATAACTGGGAAAGTGCCCATCTCTTCGTGGTAAATCATAAAACTTCGGGTAATTCCGAGAAAAAGTCCCGGAACCCACTTCGGACTATAGCTAATGACCATGCCATTCAGGTAGCGCCAGTCTTTTCTTTTTGGTTGATAAAACTTTCCGCCGTTCCATGTACGGTTTGTATCCGCCGGAAAGAAACCCGAGCCATTTAGTCGTCCGGCTATGATCTGTGCTTCGAATGAGCCAATTGGTGTTCGTATTGGTTTTACAGTATTCAGCGTATAGTGCTCAAAACCACCAGATGTGTTGGTCATTAACAATGAATTGCGCATACCGGGACCCCACCAGAGGTTTTCGTTGGATAACCCTAAGGATACCGGTCCGACTGTAAGACGAATACTGCTTTGTCCCCAGAACAAACGGTTATAGGGTTTATCACCAAATCGTTCAGGGAGATCAATCCTGTTGTGAAAATTGTGATAACCGGCCCAGATCCTGTCGGTTTGTGCTTCGGGAAAACCATCGAATTGCGGATTTTCAGCGTAGACATATTCGGGTCGCAACTGAATGCTCAGTGGTCCCGCTTTCACAAATACACCTGCACTGAACATACTCTGGTAACCTTTTGCCGGAATCATCTCGCCGTCATTCAGACTATAGGGATGATGTGTATTGAATTGCTGCTGCCAGGTGACGGGAAGCAGTCTGGCTTCAATGAATTTTACCGGGAAAGTGAGTTTACCGTTAAACTTTTCACCTTCAAGTGTATTCAACCGGTCATACCCGTTTTTAAGATGAAGGGATGCTTCCGGGAAGAAGGGTCTTGAGGTAAATGAGATCGTAGAGTCAATCTGCCCTAATAGCTGGGCTCTCCGGTAGGCATCTTCCAAAATGGGAGTTCCAACAGGTAACGATTGGCCAATAGATTGGATCGGAAAGCTTAAAATGCTAATTAGGAATAAGAAAAGTAGTTTATTCCGGATTTTCATATGTTTATATTTTGTTTTTTAATCCCGCATGTGCGGGATATGGAACTCGCCAAATAGTCATCCTCGTGTGTGAGTAAGTTTTACTCATGGCTCGTTTCATATTGGAAATTTAGAGTTGAAAGTTTTGTGTGTTCAGTGAAGAATGTTGATAGTCAGACTTCAATATTCAGAAGAACATTCATGAATATTGGTTTTAGTATAAAACTAATATTAAACTGATAAGACTATTTTGATCAAACAATCAATTGTCAATGGAAGTATTTTTTTTGCTGATCTTTTCTCCAAACTCGCTCTTGAGTGTGCGGTCTAAGCCTTCTGCCAATGTGAAAGGCGCTTCAAAGCCGATGCTGTGCGCCAGTGACGCATCAAACTGTGTAGTGGCGCAGAATTTTTTAATCCGGATGCTGCTGATCGAAAACTTTCGACCTGAAATTCTGGAGACAAGATCAAAGATTAAACCACCTGACATACCTATCCAATAGGGAAGGCGTAATGAGGGCAACCTTCTGTTGAGACTCTCTTCTGCCTGGAGCACAAGCTCATTCATTGTCAAATCGGGTTGATCTGTATAGTTTAATACCCTAAATCCCGGTTCTTTTGTCTCGATGCAGAATTTGATAAATGCTGCTACATTCCCGACATAAGCCATCGACTTCCGATTTTTTCCTCTTCCGATCATCAGAAACCTTCCGGAAGCAATCTGACGAAGAAGGTTGTGAACGTTTCCCTGATTCTTCTCCCCAAATGCTACTGTCGGACGAATGATTGTGAGTGATTTGTTTACCGGATCTTTCTGCTGCCACTCGTGCAGAATTTTCTCTGCCTGCCATTTGCTCTTGCCATAATGACTAAACGGATCTGGCGGAAACTGTTCATCGGGATTTTTCTTGTTGAGTCCGTAAACAGCAGCCGAACTAATGAAAATAATGCTGGAAATTCCCTGTTTATCCATTGCATCAAGCACATGGCGGGTTCCATTTACATTTACTTCATAATACAATGAGATGGGCGAAACATCATCCCGGTGTTCTGCTGCCAAAAGAATTACAGTATCTGTCGAAACTGGCAATACATTTTCCAGGTTTTTTTCCCTTATATCCTGTATTGTCGTAATATCGTTGTATTTCTCACTAGGGTTTTTGTCAATGTTGTAACAATTTTCTTTTCCTATAAGCTCTATCAGTCTTGTCCCGATAAATCCACTTGCACCTACTAAGGCTATATGTCTCATTTATAAAGAAATTTATTATCTTTCATAGTTTAGTTTTCTCAATACATTTTGATTCGTTCTTACCCTTTTTAAATCAAAAAACCATCCCCATTTATTGAAGTATTTTATAATGTTTGCTGCATGAATCAGGAGCATATCGCCCCTCTTATACGATTCTTTTGCATGATCGTGAATGATAAATACTTCAGGAAAGTAAATCGTTTTGTACTTTTCGTTTATTCTCCTTGTTAAATCGATATCTTCAGGATACATGAAGAACCGCTCGTCAAATAATCCAACCTCCTTGATTGACGCTGTTCTTAAAAACATGAAGCACCCTGACAAATAAGGAACCTCCATTATTTTATCATACCCGGTGAATATCAGCTGAAATTTTTCTTTTCTTTTTTTCAGTACAGAAGGAGGTAAAAATCTTCGGAATATCAAGTCGAATGGGGTTGGAATCAGTTTGCACAGGTATTGTGTCTCTCCTTCAGGAGAAAGAACTTTGGGCATCATCTGACCTACTTCAGCATGTTGCTGCATATAAGTCACCAATGAACCAATAACATTTGGTAAAAAAGAAATATCTGAATTTATAACTAAGTGAAATTCAGAATTATTGATGATTTCCTTAATTGCTAAATTGTGACCTCTGCCATACCCGATATTGCGGCCTGTAAAGTGATATTCAACTTTATCGTCGACGAGAACATTTCTAAGACGATCGTCCGGCGAATTGTCAATTAATAAAAGGTGAAAATTAATTTGAGATTGAATAAAGCACTGATATACATGTTTTAATTCTAATGGATCAGTTTTAAATAAGACAATGCTTGCAGATATCTTCATTTTTCTCCTGGTGAAATATTCATAATGATTTTCTTGCCGCTTTACTACCTGCTTATCAATGATTCTATCGAATCAATAATTTTATCTGTTTGATTTTTCCAGGAATAGGCTTTTCTTGCCCTGCTTATTTCCAGCTCAGATGGTTTCTTGAAATTCTCAATATTCTGTAAAAGAAGAACTAATTCATCCTGATCAAAGGGCGAAAAGTAATGAATACCTAAATTCTGAAACTCAGCAAGTGATCCCTGATTTGAGGAAAGTATTCTCGCGCCTGCATTGTACGCTTCAAGTATCGGGAGACCAAATCCTTCGTACAATGATGGCATTACAAAAGCCAGACAATTGCGGTAAAGCGTTTGAATTTCATGGTCCTCAAGTACTCCCGGGTAGATAATATTTTTATTCTCGTGTGATTCAAACTTATTATCTCCGACAAGTACTAATTGAAAGGAAGTATTGCTCCGGATAAAAGCTTCAATTAGAAATGGTATATTTTTCTGTTTCCTGAAATTACCTACATACAGGAAATACTTCTCTTTCCTGATTCTTAACTGGTCAAAGATATCAGAAGTTAAAGAAGGGTTTTCATCAAGATAGTTGATACCTTCTCCAATTACAACCGAATCTGTCTTGAAATACTTCAATAAATCATCCTTTGTCGTTTTCGAAACACTGACAACCAGGTTACTGGACCGGATGCTCGACTTAACGATGAAATTAAAAAGAACTGTATAAATCGAATTTCTGATTTTTGAACCTGAGAAATAATTTGTAATCCTAAGGTACATAAGGTCGTGTACCGTTGTCACCTGTTTTTTTTTATCCTTAAAGTATAGCCCGGAATAAAACGGAGAATAGTAGATCGGGAAGTCAAGCCTGTTTACAAAAAATGAAAATAATAGAAAGTGGAATGGATTATAGGGCTTTAGTTTTGTCGTAATGATGTTGTAATCATGATTGTTCGTATATCCCTTATCCACTAAAACAAAAACATTTTCCCGATTATAATGATCAATTAATGCCTTAATAACCTCTTTAGTATACCTGCTGATTCCGGTGGGTTTGTCCGACAACAATCGTCCGTCAATTAATATTTTCTTCATTCAATATTTCGCAGACCAGTTTGCTTATTGACTTATTTGTTGGAAGAGCCTTTCCCATTTTTGAGCGATTATTTCAGGAAGGAACTTATCAATATTTTCGCGACCTCGGGTTCCGAATTTTCGTCTTAGTTCAATATCGGAACAGAGGGCTGATATTTTTTCGGCCATTCGTTCAACATCAAAACAATCAATTAAATAGCCATCTTCATTGTCGTTTATAATATCTGATGGACCGGTTTCACAATTGAAACTGACTATTGGTAAACCGCAAGCCTTCGCTTCAAGTAAAACCATCGGTAAAGCTTCTGCACGGGAAGTCATCAGGTAGATCGATGCATCAAGGTATTGATCAATTATCCTGTCGGTCGGCAAAAGAATCTCAACACGATCTTTCAGACCTAAAGTGTCGATACGCGAAAGAATCTTCTCTTTCAATGGGCCGATTCCTATTATCCGCAGGCACCAATCAGGGTGTTTGATGGTTAGTTTTGAAAAAACATCTAGTAAAAGATCATACCCTTTGTTGTAATCCATTCGGCCAATTGCCAAAATTATCTTGTTCTCTAATTTTGCTGGTTGTTTCGGGAAAAAAGAAACTGAATTGGGGATTACAAAACTATTCGTGTTGAGTTTTTTCAATTTTGGTAAATCCTGTTCTGTCAGCGAAATCACCGCTTTTAACCTGTGATAAGAAAGCTTCCGGAGGAATGACCAGATATGTTTGGCAAATGAATAGGAATTATGCTGGCAACCAATTGTTATCAGGTTCTTTTTCTTGGGAATCATCGCCAGAATCAAACTGGGAAACGTTCCCATCCCAAGTACGATTGTATGATCAGTGTATTGCCCGAAATGGCTGTTCACCTTAAAAAGGGCCGCTATTTTTTGTGTAAGATTAAAACCATTTTCAAAATCAAAATTTAAATATATAAGCGTCACCCGGTTGTCGATACTGAAAATATTCGAAGGCTTAAAACGCGACAAGGAGAGGATGGAAACCCGATGGTTGTTTTCTATCAGTTGGTTGGCCATATTAACTGTTACTCTTTCCGCTCCTCCACCAAAATGAATGTCATAAACCAGAAAAACGAGGTGCATTTGGTATAGAATTGGTTTCAGACAATCGCCTTGTTTCGTTGATTATGTTGAGCATAAATAGAATAAAAATCATTTCAAAACTGGGCACCAGCAGGAAACGCACCCAGAGTATCAGGGTATAAAATAAAATCGGGATGAAATATTCGATATTCTCGTACGATGTTACTTTGTTAAAGATGGGAAGCGTAATCAATGAAAAGAAAATGACTGTGATAATCCCGAACTGAACAATTGCATCGTATAGTTCATTATGTGGCATGATAAGTGATCCCTCAGTCGCTTTGATAAAATTTGAGACAGGACCAAACCCCAAAAGTACTTTTGTATCAAGAGGTGCTGTATAGATGGTTCCGATCACCAACGTATTGGCTATAAAGCGCAACTTATTCGAATCATCGTTTATGGTGGCAATGCGGTTGATACTCTTATCGTAGACGATTTTCGATTTTACATTGGCAGCGTACCACAACGAAAAGAAAGTGATGAAAATGTAACTTGCGATTGCCATACGAGTAACACTTTGTTTCCCGATCCACAACCTGAAATATTTTTTGAAATGCCGGATAAGATAATAGAGTATAATGCTGAAAACAAGCAGTCTACTTAGGGTGAACAGCGAAAGTATAATGATAAGCAGTTTCCCATGTTTATTATTCAGAATATCGGAAAGGAAGAAAAAGAGTAAGAGATATGCTGCCGACCAGTTAATTTCATAAGCAAGTGAAGGTCTTCCATCGGGAGAGGAGAAAACCATGAACTGAATTAAAAATGAGATCATGCAAAG
>JBBRZE010000116.1:0-11682 GCA_038236995.1 Bacteroidales bacterium
AAACCGTTGCTCCGAATGCATTGGTTGCCAATGGAATCAGCGATCAGACTTCTTCGAAGGAAGAGATGCTTTTGACCCTTGATGGAACCAATATTGCGGTTAGTACAAGGACAGGTTCTACATTTCCTGTGGTTGCTGATGCAACCAGTACCTTTAACAGGGCGAAGTTATTGCAAAACAGGAAGATCATATTGAATTACAAATACGTCAATGCAGCCGGAAATACATGCGTAGCTCAGGATACACTCACTTTCCGCAACAGGGTTCGTGACGGTATCAACGAATGGCAGGATGAAAATCCGGCAAATTACAAATAGTCAGTTCCATTATAAGTTATAAAGGGTGGGCAACCGAAGTTGCCCACCCTTTATATTTAAATTATATTCCTGCAATTTCTATATTGATAATCTACTGTGAGGTCTTTTTACCAATATTGCCCAAACGAATTCGTCTGAAAGTTTCTAATTTATTCTGCCGACTTAATCATAGTCTTGAAATACATCTTTGCGAATCAAGGATGACTGCGTTGTTTTTATACGCTCCATTGGACGATATACATAAATCAATCCATATTCCGTAGCTTTTTCTCTTTTGAGTTCATCCGGTAAAGCAGCGAAAGTTTCTTCGACTTCATTCCAGATGTCAAGAATGATTTCATCAGCCTCTTTTCGTAATTCAGCAACCTTTGTAGTCCACCGGGCGGTGTTGTTTTGCAACGTTTTCTGAAAGTGATACATATCTACAAACTGATCGAATTTCACCTTTACGAGCGCTATAGAAGGATTATAAAGCGGATTTCCACCGTTACTGATCCGTTTGTGTTCACCTTCAATTATTTTCTTTCCCCATTCCAGCACTTCAGAATCGAGAATCAGCGAAGGTGATTTTTTTTCACTAAATCCGTAAAACTCTCTGACATTGGACTTCAGATCACCGCGTTGAATTGCAAAATTCAAAACCTGAATAAAGTGCGACAGGTATAACCGCGATTTCCTTACCGTTTCGAGATAAGAACTGCTGCTCTTTTCCTGTTGCGTTCTTGCTAATTTATGATGGATGATGGTACTCTCGAAACTTGTATAAAACGACCGTAGGTGATTCAATGATTTAGCAGAAAAAGCAAGGTCCTCTGTCTCCTTCTTCTGACCCATGGTAACAGCAGTCTGAAGGGCTCTTAATCTTGCCTGATCGGTATTTGGAAGTCTTCTATATGGCATGGTTACAGGTTTTGCACTATTTATCCGTTAGGTGCGAATTTATGCATAAACTTGTTTTTTATGTCCTTCGCAATTGCAAAACCCAAAAGAGTTATCAACCAAAATAAGTTAATAACAAAAAAGCATGATCTAACGACCATGCTTTTTGCTCTTACATCACTGATATTGAATTAGTCAGAAAGTTTTGCCACAAGATATTCTCGATTTAACCTCGCAATATGTGCGATCGAAATGCTCTTTGGACACGCCATTTCGCAGGCGCCGGTGTTGGTACAACCTCCAAATCCGAGTTCGTCCATCTTTGCAACCATTGCTTTTGCGCGTCGTTTTGCTTCTACCTGACCCTGAGGTAATTTTGCAAACTGTGATACTTTAGCAGCAACAAACAACATTGCAGATGAGTTTTTACATGTTGCAGCGCATGCGCCACATCCGATACAAGCAGCAGCATCCATTGCCTCTTCAGCATCATCCTGCAAAATTGGAATTGTATTTCCATCGGGTACACCCCCTGTATTTACAGAAACGAATCCGCCAGCCTGCTGTATTTTTTCAAATGCAGTACGATCAACGATCAGATCCTTGATAACCGGGAAAGCACCAACACGCCATGGCTCAACGGTGATTGTCTGACCTTCGTTAAACCTGCGCATATGCAACTGGCACGTAGTCACCATCGTATCAGGTCCATGTGCATGACCGTTAATATAGAGTGAGCACATGCCGCATATTCCTTCACGACAGTCGTGATCGAATGCAATCGGATCTTTTCCTCCCAGAATGAGCTGGTCATTCAGGATGTCGATCATTTCGAGGAAAGAGGTTCCCTGCGAAACATTTTCAACGGTGTAGGTCTCAAAACGACCCTTAGCCTTTGGGCTGTTTTGCCTCCAGACCTTTACATATATTTTATTGAGAATTTTATCAGCCATTTTTATAGATATTAGATATGAGCTACTAAAAAAGAGACTTTATTTATAACTTCTCTGGGTTAATGCAATTGTTTCAAAAACCAAATCTTCCTTGTGAAGAACAGGCTCTGAATCAACACCCTTAAATTCCCATGCAGCAACATAGGCAAAGTTTTCATCATCACGTTTTGCTTCACCTTCATCGGTTGCAGATTCTTCACGAAAGTGTCCGCCACACGATTCATTACGATTAAGTGCATCGCGGGCCAGTAACTCTCCAAGTTCAATAAAATCTGCTACCCTGCCCGCTTTTTCAAGCTCAGGATTCACATTTTTCATTTCTCCCGGAACAAGAAGATCTTTATAAAACTCAACACGTAACTCCTGGATCTCTTTAATCGCTTTCGTCAACCCGGCAGCATTACGTGCCATACCTACATTATCCCACATAATCTGACCTAATTTCTTATGGAAATGGTCAACAGGCGTTTTACCATTAATATTAAACAGCTTTTCCAATTTACCAACAGCCTGCTTTTCGGACTCGATAAATTCCGGAAGATTAGTGTCAATCTTAGGTACCATAATTTCACCAGCCAGGTAATCGCCAATTGTATATGGCAATACGAAATATCCGTCAGCCAATCCCTGCATCAACGCAGAGGCGCCAAGACGGTTTGCACCATGGTCGGAGAAATTTGCTTCACCAATCGCATAAAGCCCCGGAATACTGGTCATCAGGTTATAATCAACCCATGTTCCACCCATAGTATAGTGGATAGCCGGATAGATCTGCATTGGGTTTGTATATGGATCGGTATCTGTAATCTTTTCATACATCTGAAAAAGGTTACCATACCTTTTTTCGATGGTACCACGTCCTAAACGCTCGATTGAGTATTTAAAATCGAGATAAACTGCTTTCCCTTCAGAGTTAACGCCAAAACCGGCATCACATCTTTCCTTAGCTGCACGCGAAGCTACGTCGCGGGGTACAAGGTTTCCGTAAGATGGATAACGTCTTTCGAGGTAGAAGTCACGATCAGCGTCTGCAATATCATTTGGATTCAATTGTCCCTTACGTACTTTTTCTGCATCTTCTTTCTTTCTCGGTGTCCAAACACGTCCGTCGTTCCTCAACGACTCTGACATCAAAGTCAGTTTCGATTGCTGTGATCCGTGAACCGGAATACAGGTAGGATGGATCTGAACAAAACATGGATTGGCAAAAAATGCCCCTTTCTTGTAACAAACCCACGATGCAGACGCATTACATCCCATTGCATTGGTCGAGAGGAAGAATACGTTACTGTATCCGCCGGAAGCAATAACAACTGCATGTGCTCCAAACCGTTTAATCTCGCCGGTCACCATATCGCGGGCAATAATTCCGCGTGCTTTTCCGTCGATGGTAACAAGATCAATCATTTCGTGACGTGTGTACATTTTCACACCGCCCTCAGCAATCTGACGGTTGAGTGCAGAATAAGCACCCAGCAATAACTGCTGACCTGTCTGGCCTCGGGCATAAAATGTCCGACTTACCAATACCCCACCGAATGAACGGTTTGAAAGTAAACCGCCATACTCACGTGCGAACGGAACTCCTTGTGCAACACATTGATCAATAATATTTGGTGATACCTCAGCAAGGCGATGAACATTTGCTTCGCGTGAGCGGTAGTCACCACCCTTAACAGTATCGTAGAATAGTCTGTATACAGAATCGTTGTCGTTCTGATAATTTTTGGCAGCATTGATTCCACCCTGAGCAGCAATTGAATGTGCACGACGCGGGCTGTCCTGGTAGCAAAAAGCTTTTACATTGTAACCTAACTCTGAAAGTGAGGCAGCAGCAGAAGCTCCGGCCAATCCGGTGCCGATAACAATTATTTCAAGTTTCCGTTTATTGTTCGGACTGACAACTTTAATTTTTGCCTTATGATTAGACCATTTCTGTGCAATTGGTCCTTCAGGTATCTTTGAATTTAAGATGCTCATATTGTTGTATCTTTTTATTTCAATTAGAATTTAATAAGAAAATAGAGCGGAATAGAAGAAAATCCGATAGCAAATACAAAACCAATAAGGTTAGCAAGAAATTTCAACCTTTTCATCCATTTGATGTTATTCAATCCAATCGTCTGGAAGGCACTCCAAAACCCGTGGGTAATGTGCAGACCTACAAAAATTCCACTCAACACATAAATAACATCGTAAAGGGGATAGTTGATAAATAGATTGGAAACCAATGCATAAGTGTTGTGCATTTCAACTCCAGTTCCGGTAGCCATATCTAACAATGGATCTCCGGTAATTTTAATCTTAACCCAAAAATTAAAGATGTGAAGTACAAGGAAGATAAGAATCATACCTCCCAGAATAAACATGTTCTTGGAAGGCTCCCACCATTTTAGCTGCTGATCTCCTGAAGCATAACCTATAGGGCGGGCTTTCATGTTCTCGAGGGTAATCCAGGCGGACCAAATAATGTGAATAATAAAACCCAATGCAAGCAATGGTTCCATTACCTTGATAATTGGATTTGTTGCCATGAAATGGGCCGCATTATTAAAAAGAATGCCTGAATCGTCGAAAATAAGAAAAAGATTCAACGTCAGGTGAAGAAGCAAAAATGAGATAAGGAAAAGTCCTGTGAGGCTCATAAATACTTTCCGGCCGATCGAGGCACTCAGGAAATTGCTCATAAGTACTTGATTTTAATTAATATTTGAATGAAACACTTCGTTTGTAAAATACATCGCAAAAGTAGCCTTCACCTTTCTGCTTTACAACATGAATCTGATCAAAATCCTAATTTAAAATGGTTCTACATAATATCACCAACACCAATGGCATTTGGTTGTAAATTTTTAAATATCTGAACGTTAATTCTTTTAGTAAATTTCTTACCTTATCAGATTCAAATACGCTAATGCGCTTACAAGATAACCTTTCCAACGGTTTAAACCTGCTTTACAAGGACGCATTATGAAATTACATTTAGTTATAGTTCCATTAACAACGAATATTGTACTTTGCAGCCTCAAAAAACAATAAACTAAAATTCAAGCTGCATCTGCAAAACTTTAATACCGGGAATTATGAAACTGAAAACTATCCTTGTGCTTTTGTTTGCCTTCTTCTTGCTAAAAATTGCCTCATCGCAGGAACCAAACTCTGAAGGAAAAAAATATACAATCGAAAATTGTATCAACCGTTTCGATCCTGAAAAATCAACCAAGACAGCGGTTGGCTATCAATATTGGTTCATTGAACAGAATTTTCTGAAAGATGGTCTCACAGTAAAAATGAGCGTAGTTGGCCCAAAACAGGCGACACATGCACCGCACAAACACATTGGAGATGAAATCTTTTTCATTCTGGAGGGAACTGCTCAATTTTACCTTGATGGCAAAACCACTACCGGTGGTCCTAATACAAGTTTTTATTGTCCGGAAAACACCGAACACGGAATCAGTAATGCTGGTTCTACAGAAATGAAATATTTGGTAATAAGGAAATACCTTGATAAATAATTCGTTATAAACTGACGTTTAAAAACTCATCCATTTTCTTAATCACCAATTCCTCTTCCTCCATAAATCCCAGATGACCAGAGTGATTTAGTATCAGCACTGTAGCATTCGCGATTTTATTTAAATCATTCAGCTGTTCATCGGCGCTGTAAACATTGTCATATTTCCCAATAATGATCATAATCGGATATTTTGCCTCTATTAAAGAAGTCAGTGAATTTCCGCGATTATTAATGGCATAAATTGACCGAAGTGCCCCTTCTACAGTAACCTGATTGCTGGTTTGATAAAGCAATGCCAAAGCATTATCCATCGAGCCAAGATTTTCGGGTGCAAAATTCGACGGAATAGTCACTTGCAGCATTAAATCTTTCTTTCCTCGCTGTAATAACCAACCCTCTCGCTCCCTAAGCTTAATACTTTGGATATCTGCTGCTTTTGCAGGCGAATGCATCAACACCAACGAAGCGATCCTGTCAGGATATTTCGCAGCAAATGCCATTGCCATATAACCGCCCATCGAATGGCCCACAATTGAGACTTTCTCGTCTACACCGATTGTAGTAAGTAATTCATTTAAAACGACTGCAAATTTTTCAAAAGTATAATTCATTGGCGGTATTCCAGACTTTCCATGTCCCGGAAGATCAATCCGGATAATCCTTCTCTTAACCGAAAATACGGAAGCAAGAAAGTCAAATAATAGGTGACTTCCCCAATAACTGTGCAAAAGCAAAAGTGGCTCCCCCTCGCCTTCTACTTTTGTATAGATCAGATATCCATCCACTTCAAATACTTGTTCCATAAAAATTAAGCACCTTAGTCGTTATTTTCAACTCTTTGTTGACAGGAAACAAAGTTATGGATATTAAAAACTTTTCCCATTTTATATTTGTTTATTTGTAACGTAAAATGTTTAAACAATCGTAATGAAGAATCGGTTTTTGGTGTCCTTGATGTTCCTGTTTTGCACCACTTTCTCCGCCTTTAGTGCAGGTTCGGTAAAAGGGAGGGTATTTAATGCAAAAAACAATGAGCCTGTACCATTTGCTACAATTGTCCTCTTTGAAACAATAAAGGGTACCGTCGCAGATGCTGAAGGCAATTTTAATCTCGAAAATATCGATCCTGGTTTTTATAAGCTAAAAATCTCAGCAATAGGATACAAAACCTATTTTTCAGAGTCATTTAAAATAACAAAAGCGACTGGTGCTACAATTTTGGTTCCGCTCGAAGAAGACAATATCAACATTGAAGAGATCATCGTCAGGCCAACTTTCTTTCAGAAAAGGGAGGAAAGCCCTGTTTCGCTGCGGACAATTGGTATTGATGAAATAGAGAAAAACCCTGGTGGTAACCGCGATATTTCGAAAGTCATACAATCTTATCCTGGCGTGGCTTCAACACCGGCATTCCGCAACGATATCATTGTGCGCGGAGGAGGACCCAGTGAAAATAAATTCTACATCGACGGCATCGAAATTCCGAATCTGAACCACTTTGCAACTCAAGGAGCTTCGGGTGGACCTGTTGGAATCATCAACGTCGATTTTATTCGCGAAGTGAATTTCTATTCCGGAGCCTTTCCTGCATCCCGTGGCAATGCAATGAGTTCGGTGCTGGAATTTAATCAGCGCGAAGCCAATGAAAAATTAAAGTTCAGAGGTACTTTTGGAGCTTCCGATCTTGCAGTAGCCGCTGAAGGTCCGCTTTCAAAGAAAACATCATTTATGGCCTCTGTGCGTCGGTCATATCTGCAGCTATTGTTCAAAGCAATTGGATTACCGTTTCTTCCAACCTACAACGACTTTCAGTTCAAAGTCAAAACCAAAATCAACACAAAAACTGAGTTGTCGATAATAGGTTTGGGAGCGATCGATCAGTTCAGGCTAAACACAAAAGCAAATGAGACGGAAGAGCAACGCTATATTCTTGGATTTTTACCTGTCAACAATCAATGGAATTATACCTTAGGCGCTGTTCTGAAACATTATAATCCGAAGGGCTTCGACACCTATGTCCTGAGTCAGAACAAGCTGAACAACACGGCCATCAAGTATCAGGATAATATTGAACAACCTCAATTTTTAAATCTCGATTACAAATCAACTGAACTGGAAACCAAATTCAGGTACGAGCACAACTACCGGTCGGCTTCTGATTTTAAATTGAATTACGGGATTGATCTTCAGTACGCCAGTTATTTTAACAGCACCTTTAGAAAAAGTTTTGTCGGAAATAATCCATTTACAATTGATTACCAATCGTCGCTCGATTTTGCCAAATACGCTATTTTCGGACAGGTCTCTCACAACTTTTTTGCCAAACGCCTCGATCTTTCACTCGGGTTACGAGCCGACGGCAGTAGCTATTCGGATGCGATGTCGAACCCGTTCAACCAATTGTCACCTCGTTTTTCGGCCAGCTTAAAATTAACGCCCGGGACTTCGCTCAACTTTAATGTCGGGCGATTTGCACAGCTTCCTTCATACACCACACTGGGATACCGCAATTTCAATGGCGAACTTGTCAATAAAAAAAACGGACTGGACTATATACATGTCAACCACCTGGTTGCCGGAATTGAATTTCGACCATCTGATAATTCGCAGGTTACAGTTGAAGGCTTTTATAAACGATACACCGATTATCCATTTTCTGTAAGAGACTCCGTTTCAATTGCAAGTAAAGGAGCCGATTACGGGGTGTACGGGGACGAGGCAGTTTTGTCGGTCAGTAAAGGCAATGCCTACGGACTTGAGATTCTTGGACGGGTGAAGGAGTACAAAGGAATCAATGCAGTAATCACTTACACCTTTGTGAGAAGTGAGTTCACAAATAAAAACGGCGAATACATCCCCTCCTCATGGGATAACCGCCATTTGCTAACCATCACGGCTACCCGGACTTTCAAAAGAAATTGGGAACTGGGTCTTAAATGGCGTTACATAGGTGGCGCTCCTTATTCGCCGTGGGACATGGAAAAGTCAGCCATCAAAACCGCATGGGACGCACAAGGAATTGGTTACATCGATTACAGCAAATTTAACAAAGAACGTTTAAATGCATTTCATCAACTCGATTTAAGAGTTGATAAATCATGGTATTACAACAAATGGTCATTGATGCTCTATTTTGATATCCAGAATGCCTACAACTTCAAAGCCGACCAGCAGGATTACCTTGTAAGGGTAGAAGATGGTAACGGAAAACCAATTACAGATCCGAACGATCCAAATAAATACGTTTTAAAAACGTTAAGAAACACCTCTGGAACCGTTCTTCCAACGCTGGGGATCATGATTGAATTTTGAGAACCGGTAGTGCTATTGGCCTGTTGCAATCCAGTCATTTCAATACCCTAAAAACTGCAAAAGGAGATATTGCTGCAGACTATGAATTTCACCAAAGACAAATTCTTAGCTAATTTTATGGAACGGAGTTTGGTACTTTCGTGTGCTGTTGGCTAGAATTCCGATTACCCGCTAACCCATTTTTCTTTTTACTCAAAATAATTCAAAATTGTAAATCGTCAGAAATAACTACATTTGAACTGGCTAATCTGAACTAAGAGGACATCCTTTGAACTCAAAGTATTTGATCAAATTATGGAAAAAACCAGGGTACTGACAATTAGTAGCACTGAAGATATAGTCCGCAGACTGAAAAAAGATGACAAGTCAGCTGTGGATGAATTATTTGGTTACTACTACCCACGTTTGTACCATTTCTCGAAGTCCATCCTTAAAATTGAAACCGATATTGACGACATTCTTCAGGAAGTATTTGTCAAAATCTGGCTTAACCGGCAAAAGATAGGAAATGTGGAGACATTTAATTCCTATATCTTCACAATCACCAAAAACGAAGTTCTGAATCTGATCAGATCGAATCTGAAAGACCATTCCTTTAAGGATGAACTCTATCTTCGGTCAGTCGCCGAAGAATATCAGAGCCAGAATCAATTAGAATACGATGAAATCAGAACCGGAATTGATCAGATAGTAGCTGGACTGCCCGAAAAAAGACAACAGGTTTTTATTTTAAGCCGCACCGAAGGACTTTCGAACAAAGAAATTGCTCAGCAGCTGAATATTTCCGAAAAAACAGTTGAAGACCATATTACACACGCCATCAAATACATAAAGAGCTCCATGCACGAGATGGGCATGATCTCCCTCCTTTACTTTTATCTTTTCTTATAATTTTCTGCTTTCGGAACAGGGGATACCCCACCCTTTTGTGTATTACACGTACAACATGGAAAAACAATTCAGCAAATATTTAAACAGCACCTGCAATCCCGATGAATTCGCCGGAGTTATAAAAGCAATATGTTCGGACGATAATAAGGACAATTTCTCAACTGAGATCCTTAAACTTTGGGAGGTGACTTTGAGCGCCGCGATTGAAAACAAAGAGAACAGTCAGTTGCTCGATAAAATTCACCACCGTATCGCGCTGGAAGAATCAAAATCAATTGCCCGACGCTTTACTTTATACCGGAACCTCTTAAAAGTTGCTGCTATTCTGATAGTGGCATTGATAACCACCACAGCTATCTTCTTCAATAAACCGGAGAAACAACTTTACACCGGTATCGTCGAAACTGTTACTACTCCATACGGTGCCCGAACCAGTTTTAAACTCCCGGATGGTTCCGAAGTTTGGATGAATTCCGGATCGACCATCTCCTTTCCCCGTCAGTATGCAGCAATCCGAAATGTAGAACTCACAGGCCAGGCCTACTTTAAGGTGATAAAAGACGGAAAACCTTTTATCGTGAAAACCAGGTTGGGCGTTATTGAAGTGATGGGAACATCGTTCGATGTAAAAGCATATAAAGATGAAACCTTCCAAACTACTTTGGTTGAAGGATCTGTAAAAGTCAGTAACAATAAAGACCAGTTAGAGACACTAAAGCCTGGTCAGCAGTCAGCCATTACTGCTTCGAATGAAATCTCCTTAAAAGAAGTAAACACCGAATTAAGCACTTCGTGGAGAGAGGGTAAACTGATGTTTGTAAACGAGCCTTTTGCAAACGTTGCCAAAGCGTTGGAGCGATGGTACAATGTAAAAATTGAATTACAGGGCGAACGCCTCAGAAAATTAGGTTACACAGGAACGATAGAAATGGAAACTTTCGGAGAAGTGCTTGAGCTGATCAATACAACAACCCCGATCAAATATAAATTCGATAAAAACACGAGGATATTAAAAATATCGGGGAGATAAAATCCCGGTAAATAATGAAGGAACCAGATTACAAACTAAATTATTAAAAAATGGAGAGAAACAAAAACCCAGATTTAAAAAAATAAAGGTGAGAATGGCCGTTCCCACCTTTAAACAAGATCCGATTTAAAGAACAAACATTATTTAAACCAATTACAAAGTTATGAATAAATTGCTACGAAAAAATGGCTATCAGCCAATATTTTATCAATTTTTTAGAAAAATGAAACTAACTATTCTGATTGTAACGGTGTCAATTTTAAGCTGTTTATCTGCCGAAACCTATTCGCAGACCACAAAATTGACCATCACAGAGAATAACACCACATTACTAAATGTCCTTCGGGCGATCGAAGGGCAAAGCGAATTCAAATTCTTCTACAACGAAAAGGTAGATGTCAACAAGCAAGTATCCGTAGAAGTAAACCAAAAATCGGTCACTGAGATCCTCGATAAGGTGTTATCAACCACATCTATCAAATACAAGGTACTTGGCCGCCAAATTGCATTATACGATAAAGAAGAGATGGAACCCTTTGTAAGTGAGCAACAGGGCAAAAAGGTTACGGGTAAAGTGACAGATTCATCTGGTGCATCACTACCTGGTGTTTCTGTCGTAGTGAAAGGGACTACAACCGGTGTAATAACTGATAACACTGGAATTTATTCGCTAACAAATATTCCTCAAAACTCAACTTTGCAGTTTTCTTTTGTAGGAATGAAAATGCAAGAGGTAACAGTCGGAAACAAGACTAATGTAAATGTAGTTTTAGCTGATGA
>JBBRZE010000117.1:0-11280 GCA_038236995.1 Bacteroidales bacterium
ATTATTCAATGATCCTTTCACTTTTCCTGAAACGGATGTTTTGTTGTTTGCATTTTTAAAGAAAGGCTGTTTTGCAAGCTCCGGATTAAAATAGAGCAGGTCGGAATTTTTGAAACTCACACTCCTCATATCTAAGTTGATATTACGGAATTGCATGGAATCAATCAAAGTTGTCACTGAAGAATATTGGATGTTAAAATCAGCATTGATGCTTGAGTTAGCAGTGTTTGCTCTCAGCTTCTTTGCCGTGATGGAATGTTGATCCATACTAAAATCGGTTTCAAAACCTGCGATTTCAAAGTTATTCTGATCGACCGCGCTGAATTTGGTAACCGTAACTTTCGCCAGATCCGGAGAATAAAAGAAACCCGTCGCATCAAGATTTAAATGATTGTATTCCAAATTATCCGGATCAAAAACATTCTTTAGTGGCACCTTATTCCCTGATTTGTAATTAAGCGAATCGTCACTCAGCGCGATACGATTCAATGTAACGCTCCAATTATTTTTGTTTGTTGAAATTCTGGTTGATGTGTCTGATTGTAATTCAGGATTAAAAGTATGATACTCCACCTTGCTTTTTGACAAGAATAAATAATCAGACGACAAAAGCTGCTTTTGCAAATCGATGAAAGCATCATTGAGTTCACTCTTGTGGATAACCGAAATAACGGACAGATAGCCAACGGAATCGGTATAACTGACCATCGAATTACTGATCTGAAGATCCTTTGCCCCAATTTTTGGCAAAATAATTGTTGATTGACTATTCTTCGTGTTTGCGGATTGACTTGCCAGAACAGTTGCGGTTAAACCTTCAATAAACATTTTATCGAACTGATAAACAGATTTTCCGAGGTCAATCTCATCCACGCTAATTTCCGATTTTTTGAGCATAACGAATACATTCATCCCTGCAAATTCGTCATTGTAAGTAAACCTTACGTTTTTCAAATCCACCTGATCAAGACCGAAAGTCCATTTGGATTTTGACAGCGTATCGGGTTTTGTCTGGCTGGTTGAATCGCTGAATGCAGTTAGCAGAAAATTATAGTTGAAAATAGGATCGTCTTTGGTGCTATGCAATTTGATAGTTGCCACATCGAGTGCAATTGAATTTATCGCTATCTTATTATTTAATAAGTCGTAAAGCGCCATGTTTATTTTTGCCTTTTGGGCATAAACCAATGTATCTTGTTTGAGATCTTCGAGATAAAGACCTTCAATAACGATTGCTTTAGGAAATGAAATGCTGATATTTTTTATTTCAACCTTTGTATGGGTTTTATTGCTGATAAATGTTGTGGCATAATGGACAATCTTAGTTTGAACGGAAGGAATTTGAATAGCCACCGCAATAAGAGCGAAAATAAGCACAAGGCAAACAGCAACCCAAATGATTGCTTTTAAAATTTTCCTGATATAGGTTTCGAGTTTACTCATATAGACTCAGCCTGTTTCGAAGCATTATAATTTCTTCCTGCATTGAATTCACTCGCCGCAGCAAATGGGTGATGGTCTCAATACCTTCGAGGTTAATATCCAGATCGTAATAGAAACGCATAAATTTCTCAACCTGCTGAAGTTGGTCTGCATCGAGAAAGGCTGTTTCTTCAACGAAAGCGATTTCGATCAAACCGGTTTCCTGCAATGAACTAATGAATGAAACTTCGATATTGTGGTTGATGCAGAAATCATTGACTGCTATTAAATGTTCTGTTTGCATGGCTTAAGTTTTAAAATTACGATTTAGACAATTCTGCGAATAATTCTTTTTGCTTCTCCGTTAATTTTGTTGGAATCTTAACGTCATAGGTCACAAACAAATCTCCGAACTGCCCCTCTTTTTTATAAACCGGAAATCCTTTCCCTTTTAACTTTACTTTACTGCCATTTTGTGTTTCAGGAGCTACTTTTAGTTTTACCTGTCCGTTTAAAGTATCGATGGTGATTTCGCCACCCAAAACTGCGGTGTATAAATCCAAATCCACAGTTGTATATAAATTGTCGCCCGAACGTTTTATTTTAGCGTGATTGGCAATTGAGAATGTAATGTATAAATCGCCATTTGGTCCACCATTAATACCTGGTCCACCATGTCCCGCGATTTTAATGGTTTGCCCGTTTTCAATTCCGGCCGGGATCGTAATTCTTATCTTTGCTCCATTAACTGTAAGCGTCTGCTTTTGCGTTTTAGATGCATCGATGAGGTCGAGCTTTAATTCTGCATTGAAATCTTCGCCGCGATATTTCGCTTGCCTTCCATTGCGGCTTTCACCAGTAGCCCCGCCAAACATTGATTCAAAGAAATCGGAAAAATCTCCGCCGGATTGTCCGCGAGAATAACCTGGCCCACGAGAACCGGATTGTTCCTGATATTGTTTTTGCTTTTCAAATTCATCGGCGTGTTGCCAGTCTTTGCCGTATTGATCGTATTTCTTTCGTTTTTCAGGATCACTCAATACTTCATTTGCTTCGTTTATCTGCTGAAAATTCTTATTCGCATCCTTATCATTCGGATTCAAATCAGGATGATACTTACGGGCGAGTTTCCTGTAGGCACTTTTAATGTCCTTTGGTGCTGCCGTTTTATCAATCCCTAAAATTTTATAATAGTCAATAAACATATTGATGAATTTAGTAACGTTGACAATATTTCAAATATACGAAAGTAAAATTTATACTCAAGTAACAAACTATCACAGGATTTGGATCCCAAAACCCGAATTTAATTTTACCTGACTAAACGAATTCAGGTTAAATACAAGGCGTATCCGGTCTTTTAATGACCCCGCGACTGATGTAATATTTTCTGAAACAACCAAAGGAAAATAGATCTCGAAAAAATTCCATAATCCTGCCTTTAAGCCTGCTTCATAAAAGAACGGCGAGTCATTACCTGTTGCTAGACCGTGATCGTTCAATAGAAAATTAACAAAAGGCCGAATTGGTATCTTGCTTGCCTTCCTTGGCAAATTGCTTGTGAAGGATAAGGAAATAAGCCAACGACTATATCCAAGATTCTCGTTAACAGGCGATACCAGTCCGCCTTCCGTAAAGGTCATCTGCCTCGACCAGAAGTTAGTTGGGAAAGCGCTGAAACGATCGGGATAAGTACCCTCGTAAAGATATTGCTCACGTCCGCTTCTGCCGCCTGCTGAAAGCGCATAAAAAGGGACGTCAGGATTGTTCTTGAGCATCGTTCCTGCAAACAACCTCATATCCAATCCATTTTTCATTCCATTGTAGCTTAATTTATAATTAAACTCCATCGATGCTTTCAGATAGGACGGACCCGATTCAACCGAAGTCAACAGGTTGAAAGGATTGATGATACTGCTCTTGTTCAGCTGATATCCAAACTGCAGGTAAGAACTCATCGTTGCTTTCCGCTGAAGTTCAATCTGAAAAAGATCGGATGCTGCTATATATTTTCCATACACCTTCTGCGTGAATAGTCTGTTCATTTTCTCCGGACTGAAATAGAGATCTAATCCTGCTTTTAGGTTATGATAATTTTGATCACCCGGAGCGCCGAATTGTGATCCTTCCAGCGAGATGGTTGCTTTCCTTATTAATTTTTCGAAGGGTGTAATATTGTAAGCAACTTTTCCAAACCCGGCCAGACCTGAATTGTTGAATGCAAAAAATGGCATCACAAAATATTCGAACGGTTTTGGCGTAAGGAACCCGTTGTGTAATGCAACGCCAAACATTAAACCATTCTCTCTGGTCCAGTTAAAGGCAGGAATATACATGAGATATCGTTTTTCAGGATCTTCGAGCGAAAAGTATAGTTGGACACGAAAAGGATCAGACTTAGGGAGGATTCCTGTCTTTCGGATGTTATTATTGAGCCTGTACAATTCGGGCATTACATGCCTTGGATCGATTATTATTTCGGAGTAATCACCCTTAGGTAGTTCAATCCATTTCTGACCATCAAACCCATCGACCCATTTCTCGAAACAGATTGAATCGCCAATCATTCCCGAGATCACCAATGGCGAAACCAATTCACCATTGTTCTTAACAAGCAATTGCTGATTTTCAAGGCGAACCATTTGGTAATCGAGCCGTTTGGTTGTACCGACGAAATCACCGAAAAACCAAGTTAAGTTTTTTCCTGTGGACGATTCAAATGAATTACGCAGATCATCCGGTTGCGGATGTTTGAATTTCCAATTGCCATAATAATCCTGCATGGCTGAATCATAAATAGAATCGCCAAGATAAGACCTCAGATATTTAAACCCCGCTCCAGCTTTATTGTAAATAATAAGACTATAGTTCACAGTAGTATAGTCTTCTGACGTCAGGTTAATTGGTTGTTCGAAGTTCTCGCGGGCCTGAGCCATCCATTCGAGTTCAAGCATTTGCCTGACCGGCATTTTGTCGATATGAAAGAATCTGGCCAGTTTTTTATTATTAAGATAGACCTCCCAAAGCTTTTTCCGGGGATACCTTTCGTTCATATAGCGAACCTCGTTCGAGCTTGTGATCCCTTCATCCATAAATGGGTAACGGCGCTCATCTGAACCAAGCGCACTGTAATACCAGCTATGACCAATCTCGTGTGTAATTACTTCGTCAAGTGTATAGGCATCTTTTGCAATTCCGATCACAGTAATTCCAGGATATTCCATTCCATCTCCGGCATTCAGGGCACTTTGAACAGCCGTGAAACTCTGATACGGATATTCCCCATTCCACTTCGAAAAATGCGTTATCGCACTATCCACGTATGATATGGAATTTTTCCAGATTTCGGCCTGCTGATTGGTAAACATTGCCCACGAGGTGACTTCTCTGCCGGAGTCAGGCAGTTTAACTTTTCCTTTCAGAACATGGAACCGCTTATCGGCAAACCATGCAAAATCGTGAATGTTATTTTCTGTGTATCGAAGGGTTTTCACTTCATTTGAAGAAGGTGGAAAATCAACTTTCGGCGAAGGCAGAGCTGCTATCCATGAAGTGTCGGCGGCAATTTTATTCAGCATTTCCATTTCCTTTTCATTTTGAAGGTTGCCGGTTGCACCAACAATATAATTAGCCGGCAAGGTTATGCTTACATCGAAGCTGCCAAACTCTGAATAGAATTCTCCCTGATCAAGGTATGACATATGATGCCAGCCATTCTTGTCGTAAACAGCGGGTTTGGGATACCATTGCGAAATCTGATAAGATTCGCCAATATGTCCTAACCGGGATGTTACGCCTTTGGGGATTTTTACATGAAATGGGGTTGTAATTATAATCGTATCACCATTACTTAAACTTTTCTTAAGCCATAACTGGCAAATATCGGGCTGACCGGGCAATAAATTCCATTGAACCTGCTGATCATCAATCTTAAAGTCTAATGAGTCAATATATCCACTTAATTCCGGATCGTTGAATAGTTTTTCCTTACCGTTTGAATTAATTAGTTGTTTCGCTAATGCGGTTTTATTGTTCTGATAACCATTGGGCCACAGGTGAAAATAGATAAAATGAAGGGTGTCGGGCGAGTTGTTGATATACTGAATCGTTTCGAAGGCATTAAATTCGTGGTGCTTGTCATCAAGTGCGACATTGATTTTATGATTGACCTCCTGCTGAAAATATTCCTGCGATAAGCCCCTAATAAAAGAGCCAGTTATGATGATACAGATGATTAAAACCTGTCGAAAAGAATATGTTAGGAAATCGGTTCTCACAATTTTAAAGCTGAGCATTTTTTACATATTGATCCTATATACGCAAACTGATAAGTCCTGCTCTGTTTCGGACTTCTTGAATTTCCGTCAATAAAATATGCAACACTAATAGCGCTGCATATTTTATATAAATTGATCGCTCTATGACGATTTGTGTGGGTTAACTCTGCAACCCACTTTCGAATGAGCGACTGGCTTTTTGACAACCGGTGTGAGAACTATTTGATCCTAATCCTTAAAAAATCAAGATAACTCTCTGAACCTAATTGATTAGATTAAAATAAGAATCAGGATAATCAGTAATATTGTACCTGCACTAATATAAATGACCTGACCATTCTTTTTAACATTTTCTTTAATCCCTTTAACTTCTTTACGCAGCTCACGTTTTTCAACAGAAGTCAAATTTGACTTATCCATGTTCCGAATTTCTTCAACACGCTTCGTCATACTGGCGACCTCTTCAGTAGTTAGTTTGTTCTCTGTCTTAAGCACAGCAACATTATTATCTGCAGTCTTTACTTCGCCTGCAAATGCCATTGATACACTGAACATGCAAATCATTAAAATTCCAAAAATAGACTTTTTCATTTTTTTATTTTTTTATAATTGTTTATGAGGTAAAGGTAATGGGCATTGCATGCACGTCTGTTACACAATTTCAGCAAAGAGTTACATCATTCACACATTTACACCCTGATACATGGATAAATCAAGGTGATCTTCGAATTGCAACCGTATGACTTTGGTGATGGAATGGTTGAGATCTTTTATAATAAGGCAATGACAGGACAAGTACAGAAGACGCCTATTTCTTCACTATTGCCTGATTGGCTACAGCCAGAATTGCCTCCTGAATCTTTGCCTCGTCGCCGAGGTAATAATGACGAATCGGATGGAGATTTTCGTCGAGTTCATACACAAGTGGTATTCCGGTAGGGATATTTATAGCCACGATATCAGCATCCGAAACATTGTCGAGATACTTGACCAATGCACGCAGACTATTTCCATGAGCAACAATTAAAACCGACCGACCTCCCTGAACCAATGGTGCAATATTTTCATGCCAACAAGGCAGGAAACGAGTAACCGTATCCATCAGGCATTCTGTTGCGGGGAGTTGTTCCGGAAGAAGAAGTCGATAGCGCTTATCATGGCTCGGATGTCGGGAATCTTTCTCTTCGAGGGCTGGCGGACGGATATCGTAACTGCGTCGCCATAAGCTGACCTGTGCTTCGCCATATTGTTTAGTTGTTTCAGACTTGTTAAGCCCTTGCAGTGCGCCATAATGGCGCTCGTTTAATCGCCATTCCCGAAGGACGGGAATCCACATCAGATCCATTTCGTCGAGCACGATCCACAATGACCGGATGGCGCGCTTCAATACTGAAGTGAATGCGACATCAAATGTAAATCCGTCATCTTTTAGGGAGTGAGCAGCCTGCAATACTTCTTCTTTGCCATGATCCGATAAATCAACATCTGTCCAGCCACTAAAGAGGTTCTCTTTGTTCCATTCACTTTCGCCGTGTCGTAAAAGAACCAATTGCCGGGTATTAACCTCTTTCTCCTTCATATCAATTATTGAATTTTGAAGGTCATGTCGAAACAATTTAAACTATTTCCGTTTTTTAGTCGGTATGATAAGCAATGGTATTTCTGATTGGCGTAAAACGTCTTCGGTAACACTTCCCATCACAATATTTTCGAGCCATTTCTGACTATGCGAGCCCAAAATAATCATATCGACATGCAATTTTTTAGCCGTCTTATGAATAGATTCGGCAAAATCACCTTCTTCGACAACCGTTTGAATGGTTTTATCGCCAAGGTGAATTCTCGTTTTATCAAGGAAATTTAAAGAAGCGGTTTTCAGAACCTCCATTGTATTTAGTTCAAGCGGATCTGCATTCAGATAACCGGTAAATCCCATGATCGGAGAATAATCTGTCGAAGAATAATAGACCGGATCTGATATAACATGCAATAGTATAACCTCGGCTCCCATTGTTTTTGCAAAATCGAAGCCAACTTCTGCCACCTTTTTAGCGGTAGGATCATAGTCGAGCGCAATCAATACTTTTTTCATCTGATATTGTTTTTTAATGTTTATGAAATTGATCCATCATTCGGGTGCTTTTATTCTTCTTTATCCTCTTCAAGATTTTCATGATCATCACCACCTATGCTGTAATAATTATTCTCTTCGTCTTCACTTCCGACTTCTTCCTGATCATCATCCAATTCTGATCCCGGAATATCTAAATTGTCAGTTGAGACTTCATTAGAAGAATCCATTACATTCTCCGTTGAAACTTCTACATTTTCTATTGACCCATCCGTCGAGCAAATATTTGCAGGATCTACATTATTATCTTCCTGAAATTTACTGTAAAAATCCTCTCCCGAAGAATACAACGGGTATCCGTCAAGATTTTTAGCTTCTTTTCGGTTCTTCTGCCTGGCAGAAAGGTTACCACTTTCATCCTTTTCTTTCATGTCAATGAATGATTTTTAGAAAAAATGAGTTAATAATCATTGATTCAGGATATTTCCTCAGGTAATATTCGATTTAGAAATACTCTTTTCCTTAATTTTGTTCTCTTCGTGATAGATTTCGTAAAAATCTTCCCCGGCGGAATACAATGGATGTGCAGGAATACTCCTATTCTCTTTATTGTTTTTCATCCTTGCTGAAAGCTTACTGTTTTCTTCCTTTTTTTTCATTTTTTATATGAATTTAGAAAGACCTAAGTTGAGCATCTTTAATAGGACAAATGTTACACATTTATTGAAATAAGTTACATTATTCTCACATTTAGAAATATTGTGTGTTGTGGCTCTTTCTGAAATTTGTTTACAGATGACTGACTATCTCACAAAATTTCTTGCTTTCCTCTCTTCCTGCACTTTATCACTCCTTCACTTCATTTACTAATTCTTCATTAGCACAGGCTGACCAGTAGTTTCAAGAACATTCCACCACAATTCGCCTTCAATATCAATTTTCTTTCGTTGTGAGACCGAGATCGGAATAGGAAGCAGAGTGAATAAATTATTCCAGTGCCCAATCACAAAATCAGTTTTACCTGCCATTGCTGCATGAACGGCATTCTGACCCAGAAGGCTGCAAAACTTGCTGTCGCTGGCGTTGGCCGGAGCACTCCGGATAATATAGCTCGGATCGATGTATTTGAGAGAAAATGGAATGTTTTTCGCATTTAATTCTTCTGAAATTTTCTCTTTCAGATACAAACCAATGTCTTTATTTTTTGTGTTTCCGGAGGCATCCTTTTCAAAAGTACTACCTTCGAAAAAGTGTTGTCCTGCACCTTCTGCAACTACAACAAGTGCATGATGACGGCTTTCGAGGCGTTTTCGCAAAGCATTCAGGAAACCTTTCGGCCCATGTAAATCAAATTTCATCTCAGGAACAAGCACAAAATTTGCCGCTTGCATCGAAAGAGCCGCATAAGCAGCAATAAATCCCGAATCGCGCCCCATCAGTTTTAGTACAGATATTCCGTTGTAAGCACCAATTGCTTCGTTATGTGCACTACTAATAATCTGGTTCGCAATATCGAATGCCGTTTCGAAACCGAATGATTTATCGATCAAATTAATGTCATTATCAATTGTCTTTGGGATTCCGGCAACTGCAATATCAAGGTTACGACGTGCAATTTCCTCATATATAGCATGGGCACCTCGTAAAGTACCGTCGCCGCCAATGCAAAACAAGATATTAACATCGAGTGAAATAAGCGTATCAACTATCTCTGCGGTATCCTGCATCCCGCGCGAAGATCCCAAAATGGTTCCTCCAAACAGGTGAATGCTCTCAACCCGTTGAGGTGCAAGTTCGATTACCGGATGTTTGTATTTTGGAATAAAACCTTCGAATCCATATTGAATTCCAATAACCTTGTCTACATTATACCGGTAGTGAAGCTCGTTGACAACACTGCGTATCACGTTGTTTAAACCGGGGCATAGTCCACCACATGTTACGATGGCCACTTTTGTTTTAGAAGCATCGAAATAAAGATGTTTATGGGGTCCCGCTTTTTCAAACGAAATGGGTGTTTCGCCTTTTTCCTGGCAAAGTATAAAATTCTCCAATGAAGCATCAAGCAAAACCCTGTCGTGTTTATCAATAAATCCAAACGACATTCCTTCAGGATGAAATGATGGTTTTAGCGGCGACATAATCGTTCGATCGCCCAGTACCTTTACGTTAAAATCTTCGTGAGTCATAGAATATAAATATGAAACGATAAAAAATCCCTCTAACTTATCAAATTATTTGCCTTTAGGGATCTCAAAGTTATTATAATTCTTCAACAAGCGCGATGAATGCAGCTGGTTTATCGATTGCAGATTCTTAACCACCTGTTACATCTCCTCGAGCGGTTTGCGCCTATTAATTCTTAGCAGTTTGTAACTGGATGGAGTCAAACCGGTTATTTTTTTAAACTGATTCGAAAGATGGGCAACACTGCTATATTGCATTTTATCTGCAATTTCGGTAAGACTGATCTCATTGTATACAAGCAATTCTTTTACCCGTTCAATTTTGTGTTTAAGAAAAAACTGTTCAATTGTCATACCCTGATCCTCTGAAAAAAGATTAGCCAAATAAGTATAATCATATTTTAGTTTTTCGCTTAGATAAATAGAAAGCTTCACTTTCAATCGTTTGTCTGAATAATGTACCAATTCAATGATCCTGTTTTTTACACTTTCAATTATCATGCTTTTCTTGTTATCCAACAGCTCAAGCCCCATTTTCCGGAGACTTCTATTAAGCTGAATACGCTGTTCATGGACAATAATTTCCGAAATTTCGACTTCGCCTAATTCGACCAATACGGGACTTAATCCGAGTTTTCTGATCTCGGACTTTACAATTGTTTTACAACTATTACTCACCATATTTTTTATATAAAGTTTCATCTTGAGAACTATCTGTGAATTAAATTATCTAATGGTACTTTTAAGACCTTCAGGTTGTTTGTAAATAAATGTTCACAATTTCTGGTTTAAATCCGATCGCAATCTGTCCCTTCTTCTGGTGTCATAGTATTTAACCCGTTTCTTTTTTGAAAACGGCCCAAAGGATTAGCTTACAGCAACTTTTTTTAAGTAAAATAAAAGATGGAGTTGGAAATATTGTCAGTGATATTCCCTTTTTAAGGCTGTCGTCAAAATGCTTTGCAGAGGCATATCCTGACGATCGGAGGAGATTTTACAAAAATGTTGTCGCAGGCCTTATTTCTGGGCCGAAACATTTGTATCGTAAAATGTCCTTTCATACAACTGAAATATAGACCCTTAGGGAGTTTTCAGTTGAATTGTAACGGTAAGTACCTTTGAGACCTTTGTCGGGAAGATATCCCTTTTATTTTCGATGCTTGAAATAATAAATTTCAATAATACAAAGTTGATGATTTTTAACAGAATACAAGTTACACAACTTTTATTAAAACTTACATCTTTCACACATTCTCGGATGCTCTCCGCATTTTAAGCTTAAGATACTTGTAGCCGGAAGGGGTTAATCCGGTCATCCTTTTAA
>JBBRZE010000118.1:0-11121 GCA_038236995.1 Bacteroidales bacterium
ATAATAAGTCGGGTAAATTGGTTCATTAGATAGCTATAACGCCCGCCACAAAACACAGATGATGCAATTTAATGAAATGGGTCTCGACCCCAGAATCCTAAAGGGGATTCAAGAAATGGGCTTCGAACAACCTTCGCCAATCCAGGAACAGTTTATCCCCTTATTCCTGAAATCACCCACCGACATTGTAGGACTTGCCCAAACCGGAACCGGGAAAACCGCGGCTTTTGGTCTGCCGATGCTCCAAGTTATTGATCCCAAAAAGAGAGTTCCTCAGGCACTTATTATTAGCCCGACTCGTGAACTCTGTGTTCAGATTGCCAGAGAAATTTCGGATTATGCGAAATATCTGCCCGATATCTCAATTGTCCCTATTTATGGAGGTGCAGACATCGGAGCGCAGTTAACAGCTTTACGCAAAGGTGTGCATATTATTGCCGCTACTCCAGGTCGTTTACACGACATGATCCGAAAAAACAAAGTCGATCTTTCGCAGGTAACAATTCTTGTGCTCGACGAAGCAGACGAAATGCTGAACATGGGATTTCAGGAAGATGTTGATGCAATTCTTGAAAAAACACCTTCGACAAAAAACACCCTTCTTTTTTCGGCCACAATGCCAAAAGAGATCGCAGCAATTGCTAAAAATTACATGACCAACCCGATCGAAATTGCGGTCGGGAAAAAAGGTAGTGGTGCCGAAAATGTTGAGCACATTTACCATATGGTTCATGCAAAAGACAGATATTCAGCACTTAAACGTGTCATGGACTTTGTCCCGGATATTTACGGAATTGTTTTTTGCCGTACCCGTGCAGAAACGAATGAAATTGCATCGCAACTAATTCAGGATGGTTACAGTGCAGAAGCGCTTCACGGCGATTTAAGTCAGGCGCAACGCGATTACGTAATGGATAAATTCCGCACAAAAGGGGTTCAGATGCTTATCGCAACCGACGTGGCAGCACGCGGAATCGATGTAAACGACCTCACGCACATTATCAATTATAATCTGCCTGACGATATCGAGAATTACACCCACCGAAGCGGCCGTACTGGTCGTGCCGGAAAATCGGGAATCTCGATCTCTATCATTCACATGAAAGAGCAGGGAAGAATCCGAATGATTGAAAAAGGAATCGGGAAGAAATTTCTTCGGATGCCCGTTCCAACAGGTAAGGTGATTTGCGAGAAACAGCTCATGTTCCTGATTGACAAGCTTGAGACAGTTAACATCAATGAAGAGGAAATTGCACCTTTCCTACCGGCTGTCAATGCCAAATTGGAATCACTTTCAAAAGAAGATCTGATCAAACATTTTGTATCGTTGGAGTTTAACCGTTTTATTGAATATTACGGCAATACCCCCGATCTAAATGCACCTGATACGCATGAAAGAGGAGGTAGAGACAGTCGTGACGGACGTGATAGCCGCGATGGACGCGAAAGTCGTGACGGACGTAGAGGGTCTTCTGAAGGATTAACCCAATTCCGCCTGAACGTTGGTTTATCACAAGGATTAATTCCTAAAGATATTATCACTTTTGTGATTGACGCGACAGGTAGCAGGAATGTCGAAATCGGAAAGATTGAACTTTTCAAAACTCATGCGTTGGTTGAAATCGATTCACAGGCTGCAAATGCCTTCTTAAAGAATAGCCGGGGTATGAACTTTAGGGGATCGTTCTTTGATGCCGAAGTTAACAACTCTGGTCGTGAAGGTGGCGATCGTGGTGGTGACAGAAGTGGCGACAGAGGAGGAGACATTCGTGGCAGATTTGACCGCGGCTTCCGGAAACCAGAAGGTGGTGGTGAGTTTAAACGCCGCGACAGAAAGAAAAGGTTTTAACAGACTTAAGATAAATACCAAGCCGGAAAGCAATATGCCTTCCGGCTTTTTTGCTGCAAAGATATTTTAATTATATTATTGAAAACTGGTTTAGTTAAGAGCGAAATCTTTGCAATGACTTCTTTGTTATATAGCTATAACGATATCACTTATTTTTCATCGTTCACAAAGGATTACAATGGCTTATTCGGCAATAGATACAAACGAGAACTATCCAACGAAACAACGAATCAGAATTGCTGTTTCGTTGTTCTATTTTAGTATGGGACTCTGCTTTGCCTCCTGGGCAAGCCGGATTCCCGACATTAAAACTGCGCTAAAACTCAGTGATGCGGCATTTGGCACCATTTTATTTGCACTGCCAGTTGGTCAGTTTTTGATGATGCCTTTCTCAGGAAAACTTGTTACTCATTTCGGAAGCCAAAAAGTAATTTTGTTCGCAGTTCCTGCTTATGCACTTAGTCTCACAAATCTTGGGCTTGCAACACATGGGTGGCACCTTGGAATAGGACTCTTTTTATTCGGAATATTTGGAAACATGTGTAACATCGCGATTAATACGCAAGGAATTGCTGCTGAGAAACTATACGAGCGTCCTATTATGTCAGCATTCCATGGTGGATGGAGCGTTGCCGGGTTTACAGGTGCGCTCGTTGGATTAACCATGATTAATCTGAAATTCCCTCCTTATTTTCATTTCTGGATTGTCATAGGAATAGTTTCCATAATTATTTCATTGAATTACAGTATGTTGATACAAGGGAGAACGGGATCTGCTATGGCCTCGTCGAAGAAACGATTCTTCTCAAAACCCGACAGTACTTTATTACAACTGGGTGTGATCGGGTTCTGTAGCATGGCCAGCGAAGGTGCGATGTTCGACTGGAGTGGTGTCTACTTTAAAGATGTGGTAAAAGCACCTTCATCTCTGGTAATTCTGGGTTATACTTCATTCATGATCATGATGGCTTCGGGAAGATTTGTTGCCGACAAACTGGCAGCCAGATTTGGCAGAAAACTTCTTCTGCAGGTAAGTGGCATACTAATTTCATCGGGCCTATTTCTCTCGGTTTTCTTCCCCTACCTTATCACTTCTACGATTGCATTTATGATGGTTGGGTTAGGCGTTTCAAGTATCGTTCCATCTGTGTACAGCGCCGCCGGGAAACACCCCACAATCGCGCCAGGTATTGCGTTGGCCACTGTTTCGAGTGTTAGCTTTCTTGGTTTTTTAATGGGGCCACCGCTAATTGGTTATATTTCCGCAGCTGCCGGATTACGTTACTCATTTGCCGTGATCGGCGTCTTCGGTATCTGCATTACGCTTCTTGTTTCGAAGATCAAGGCGATGCATTAAAAGGTCAAGATTTCTGTACGTTTCCAGCTATATGTGGGATGGTTTTCGGAAATACTAAAGTCAACCTTCCGGAATCACCTTCGGTCTATATCCGGATTCAATAAACTTTGCAGTTATACTCAATATTGGTAAAGGTGAAGGTTACATAGATCAAATTGCTTACCGGATAAGCGTAAATAGCGTCTGCATAACCTGAAATTGCAGTTCCATTCGATATTTTGTAATCTTTTAAGGGAGTCGACCAGGGTAACCATCTCATTGTGTGATCCTCATCAATAGTATATCGGTCTTCTGAATTCTGAACCTATTCAAACACCATATCTATAGATTACTTCGTTAATGTAGCGCGAATAGTTCAAAGCTGTTCCTCTCCCCCTTCCCTTATAAAGGGATTAAATACATGATTAATTTTTTTTGAAAATTCACTGGTATAAAAAGCAATGGCCTATTTGTAAACATATTCAATACTCTGCCCACCTGCTTTTATCTGGTCGATTAACTTTTCATAAAATTTTAAATAAGTCGCTCTTGAATTGAGAACGGCATCCTTCTGATTAACAATGCCAATTTTATCTCCTATGATCAGACAACCCTCAGTGTCGCTAATTATATTTCCCCAGTGAATCAGTATAAACTCGAAGCCTGGCACATTTTGGACCCAGATCATATCGTGATTATATGCTTTCGAAAAATGCGGTGAGAAGCGCGTACCCAAAGGATATACACCCAAAGGGATACAGGTTTCTCCCTTTATTTTGGTAGTGCGGCTGGCATCTTCAATGCTGAAACAAAAATATTCACCATTAATGAACACCCTGCCAATTTCACAATCGGGATGGTGAAGAAAACGTTCCACTTTAATTAGCGCCATGTGAATTATTTTTAATTTTATAAATTATTACTAAAATTCAGTTAGTCATTTCGTTATTCGTCAGCCTTGCGATTCTTCTACTTTCCTGTTTCGGAAAAGCCGGATAAGTTTACTGATCCAGCTAATGATTGCAAGTATGGGTTTCAGCAGATTAAATCCAAAGTACTTACCTAAAAGAGGTGTGATAACCGACA
Source organism: Bacteroidales bacterium (assembly GCA_038236995.1). Classification (GTDB taxonomy): domain Bacteria; phylum Bacteroidota; class Bacteroidia; order Bacteroidales; family Prolixibacteraceae; genus JAAFHB01. The sequence goes on from JBBRZE010000118.1 coordinate 4,272, forward strand.
ACAGAAATAAGGGCAAAAGGCTCAATATTTCCGATACGCCCCAATTTCCTGAGAATAGCGCGACAATATTATCGAATTTCCAATATGTATATAATATTGAAAAACTAATGCCTAGCACCCAAACAAGGCTTTCAGGAAGTAGCGATAAACCCTTAAATTTCTGGCTGAAAGATTCAATGACAACTCTCCGCTCCTGTTCCAACGTTTTATCGGAACGTATCAGTTCCATAATACCAATACCATCCTCTGCAATAATATTCTTAGGGACAATAAATATAAGGATATCACCGGTTATATTCCCGCGGATATCAAGGAATACATTTTCGCTTTCAGCCGTACTTTGAATTCCTCCGGAATGAATGAGTTCCCTATAAGCCCGGAATGCCTGTAAATATTTATTTTTCAAGCTGTTTTTATCCTTTAGGATTAAGTAATCCGATGATGTGTGTACCCAATTTAACGACGACATTGATGAGTGTTTTCCAAAAATCTACCGAAATCCCAATAGCATCATGATGGATCACATTTATAAAAGCAACAGGCTGATCGGCAAATGCTTTGGAAATCCTTGTCGTAACATCTCCATCCATACCTATGACGGTCTGAAGCACGACTTTTTCGGTTCCGATATCGTTAGCCTTTTTAATAACCAACAATTGCCTGAGATCCAAGTTAAGCTCGAAAGGATCTGCTTCCCGGCTGGTCATAACCCTGAATTTTTCGATGGTTTCCTTGTCATCAAAATTAAAGTTAACTCTTTTAACAGGATCGTCTTTAACCGGATCAACTCCATCCATAATCAGGATGCGCCGGACGTCATTCGATATAGTTTCAATCCGTTTTAACATCATGGTATCCGCATCAATTTGATCTTCAGGAAGGATACCTTGTTCTTTACTGGCTTTTAACAATAAACCAGCATCTTTGGCCCGATCACTCAATTCTTTGAAAGATTCATACCCTGATCCATCTTTTACCCTTATACCCCTGAAAAGATTTTCATCATTCACCTGATTGGAAGCTCCAAAATAATGCCTGTACTTATCACCCATGGTGACAAGTTTCAGATCGTATTTCCCTGCCAGGTTATGCAATAGCAGTCTGGGACTTGATGGGGCCTTGGATGCACTCATTTCGTCCTTAATGATTGTGTTGATCTCAAGGTGAGTAAGATCATAAAGTGTTGAACTTATCTGTTCCTCTAATTTCTGTTTATTGAAAAACATCGCTAAAACTTTTTAAGAGTTTATTTCTCCTGATGTTTTTTTCTTAGAGAAATCAACAAGCGTTTCCACAATTTTCGTCAGTATCTCAATATTTTTCTTTACAATATCATGTCCCTGGCTTTCACGCATCGTATGATAATCCCGCAACTCTTTATATTCGACAACGAATTTTTCAGTCATGGCGGTAGTTATATCACCAGTTAACAGGTTTATCTGAGAACACATCCGTTCATTTGTGCTTTCGGGATCAATTGTTGTATTCATACCGCCATTGGCAGGCTTGCCTCCATCAGGAGTAATATTGTCTGATGTAGTATTAAATTTATAATTTCCGACCAACGTATTGACTTCAATACGAGTAAGGTTCGAAAGGTTTGCAATGGCATTATCCAGAAATGATGGTTTATCGTTCATGTTTCTCATTTTTAAATAGTTAGAAATATTTATGCAAATTAATGATCTGTTTAAAGTAATGATCAGATTCCAGTTGTGGCCTGATATACCATTATCAACGTAAAATTAGACGTTTCAATTAAGAGAAATCGACATTCAAAAAATTACTAAATTTTCAATAGGCAATCTCTATTAAATTGTTACAGTTAAACCCATTCCAAACTGATCACCTTGATTAAAATTAGGTGCACCTGAACCCTTTTGGTATATAAAGTCAAAAAACTTGTCTTTGTTTTGAGTTAAATAAAATCGAAATTTTCCCTGAATTGTAAAATAAACTTGTCCATTAAGAAAATCATACCATCCATTGGCGTTACCAACTAAACCAACCCCAGTGCCGCTTAATTCAAATAAATCTTTAGTGTCAACACCAAAACTTCCTTTTGCTCTGAAAATGGCATTATTCGCCTTCTCGCTACTTTTATCCATCTCACCTCCAACTGCGGTAATACCTGTTGTATCAACTGAAAACTTATAACCTCCCTGAATGAAAATTCCAAATTTTGTGTGCTTTAACAACTTTGATGTTCGTTTGTTTCCCTGAGTTTGATACCAGGGAACCCAGCCGAATTCAATTATCCCATTAATTACATTGAATTTATTATTCGTTTCTATCCCAGCAGACAAAGGATAAGTTTGAAATCCCCTGGAAGTATCAGGCGTTTTAATTCCTGCAATGGCTGTATCATGGAATGTCATATAAATACCAGTTATTTTGACATTTATTGATGAAAACGCATCAGCAGTTCCGGTTTGCACATTGAACTGGGGAGTTAATTGAAACAATGAATTGCTTTGGGCAAATAGGACATCCTGGTTTTTAAATAGGCTATCAAGTGATTTTAAATAATTGACGCCAATACTTATCGCATTTTGCTTTAATACTGTTTTTATTGTTCCTAAGTCAATTTGAATTGCTTTCTCCTGCGCATCAATTGCCTGACTAAAAAATATTATTCCCAATGAAAAAAATAATTTAGCCAATAGGTTTTTCATCTATATTAATTTTAAAGGATTTTAGAAGATAGGTATTCAACACTTTTATCAAACCAGTCTGTAGGCCATGGTTTATCTTGGTGTCCATTTTTTTTCATTGTCCATCGAATTACTGAATAGTAAATATTTTTTGAGTTTGAAGGTCCGTAACCGTCGGAATCGCTCAAAACAGTATTATGAATTGTTTCGTCACTAATTGCAACACGTTCATCATTAAAGTTTTGCAGATGAAACTTCATAACTTCATTTAATTGTTGTTGTGTCATTTTGATTTTATAATTAATATTTGTTTTGGCTGTTATAAATCCATAATGCAATCGTTGGTGTTCGTGGTATCGTCAAATCTTTAGAGAAATAGCCAGTATTATTCTGATATAATTACCCATTATGCGCATCAGTTTTAAAACAGGCCAAACAACTCAGATTCCTCCTTAATTTAGATTTAATAAGTTTCGATACGTCAACCGCTAATTATTTGTTACATTATATTCCCCAATTATTTTCTATTATTTTACCCAGATGTTATCTAATTAATATAAAACATATTAAAAATGCCAATTCTATTTTATGTAAAAAGACAGGTTTAAGGTCAGAAATCTGACCGAGAAGAATTGACGGATATCTCATTTCAGCAATATTCATTTCTTTTGGCATGATAATTTAAACAGACAGAACGTATTCGGACCAAAAAATTGTGATGTTTTATTGAATAGAAATTATTTGGGTCGCATATTAACGCATCTCGCATGAACAATTTATTGACCTATTCCTTATCTATTTATAATCCCTTCCCTCTCTAATGAATTTCCATTTACAATTTCATCGAAAACCTGTTCTTTAATTTGCAACGATAAAAGGATACCAATGGAAATTAACAGTACCATTAAAAATGCTTCTTCATCTTGGATGGAGATTGTTTCAAAATACAACTTTTCGAATCCTGTTAAGAGTTGGTGGCAGGTAATTAACTCGGTTATACCCTATCTTCTGCTTTGGGCTGCTATGATTTGGAGTCTAAGTATATCTTACTGGCTTACATTATTGTTATCCGTTATTGCTGCAGGTTTTTTGATACGGATTTTTATTATTTTCCACGATTGCGGACACGGATCTTTCTTTAAATCTCAATTACTAAATCGAATTGTAGGGGTTATTACGGGTCTGATGGCATTTACACCCTATCACAAATGGCATCATGATCACAAAGAGCACCACGCGACTGTTGGCAATCTCGACAAACGCGGCACGGGTGATGTAAAAACACTCACAGTTGAGGAATTTCTAAAACTATCGAAGTGGAAGCAGTTTATTTACCATTTTTACCGGCATCCGATCTTCCTGTTTGGCATCGCACCATTCCTGATTTTTGTTTTTCAAAACCGGTTGCCGAAAGCTTATATGAACCGTGAAGAACATTTATATCTTCACCTTACAAATTTGGCATTGGTAACGATGATTGGACTTTGCATGTGGGCCATAGGATGGGAAGCTTACCTTATGATTCAATTGCCGATACTTTATATTGCCTCCGTGCATGGAGTCTGGCTCTTTTACGTTCAGCATCAGTACGAAAATGTGGTTTGGACCCGTGGCAAAGAGTGGAACTACAAAAACGTTGCATTACAGGGAAGTTCATTTTTCAAACTACCCATCGTACTGCAGTGGTTTACCGGGAATATTGGATTTCACCATATCCATCATTTGAGTCCCAGGATACCAAATTATAAACTTCCGCAGTGCTATAAAGAAAATCTCCTTTTTCAGGAAATTCAACCCATTACTTTCTTTACAAGCCTTCGATCACTGAAACTTCGGTTATGGGATGAAAAAAGAAAGAAGATCGTGGGATTTAAAGCACTGCATCTCAATCCAAGCTGAAGCTTTCAAGCAGTGCAGATTACGTAAACAAACAAGCCAGCGAAACGGTAATTTACCTTTTCGCTGGCTTGTTTGTTTAGGGTCTAAAGAGACTAAATTCTCCGATGAAACAAAGAGCAATTTAACTGTTCGCCTCTTTTAAGATTACATCATGGGCTCCACCTTCAATAATACTTGTAGCAGAAACCAACGTAATTTTGGCCTTTTCCTGTAATTCCGGAATCGAAATGGCACCACAACTGCACATTGTCGATTTTATTTTTCCCAATGTAGTATCAAGATTATCTTTCAGTTTTCCAGCATACGGGACATAACTGTCGACACCCTCTTCAAACTTAAGTGACTCGTTGCCACCCATATCGTAACGTTGCCAGTTGCGCGCACGGTTCGAACCCTCTCCCCAATACTCTTTCACGTAACTGTTGCCAATCTTCAGCTTTTTTGTCGGGCTCTCGTCGAAACGTGCAAAATAGCGTCCCATCATCAGGAAATCGACCCCCATTGCAAGCGCCAATACCATATGGTAATCGTGGACTATTCCACCATCGCTGCAAAGCGGGATATAGATGCCTGTCGCTTCAAAATATTCCTTACGTGCCTGGGCTACCTCTACGATTGCAGTTGCCTGTCCGCGACCGATCCCTTTTTGCTCACGGGTAATACAAATTGAACCGCCGCCAATACCAACTTTGATAAAATCGGCCCCGGCTTGTACGAGGTAAAGAAATCCGGCAGTATCGACCACATTACCTGCTCCAACTTTCGTCCGTTCTCCAAAATTCGATTTGATATATTGGATTGTTTCGGCCTGCCACTCTGAAAAGCCATCCGAGGAGTCAATACAAAGAACATCAGCACCTGCATTTAAAAGGGCTGGTACACGTTCTTTGTAGTCACGTGAGTTGATACCTGCCCCAACACAAAGTTTCTTATTGTTGTCAGATAGTTCGTTTAAATTGTCCTGGTGATCGTCATAATCCTTGCGGAAGACAAAATACTGCAATTTCTGCTTGTCGTCGATAATGGGAAGGCTATTCAGCTTATGTTCCCATACAATATCATTTGCTGTATTCAGTGAGATTCCAAGTTTTCCAACAATAAGTTTTGAGAACGGAGTCATAAACTCTTCGACACGCTTGTCTAAACTATCTTTCGAAACCCTGTAATCGCGGCTTGTCACCAAACCGAGTAATTTACCGTTTGAACTTCCATCCTCGGTAATACCAATCGTTGAATGACCAGTCTTTGTCAACATCTCAAGTACATCTCCCAGACTGTTATCTGGAGTTAGATTTGAGTCACTTACCACAAAGCCGGCTTTGAATTTCTTAACCTTTTGAACCATATCAACCTGGCTTTCGATGGATTGAGATCCGAAGATAAAAGACAATCCGCCATTTCGTGCAAGGGCAATAGCAAGATTATGGTCCGAAACAGATTGCATAATTGCTGAAACCATTGGGATATTCAGTTCAATATCCGATTTTTCGCCTTTTGCAAATTTAACAAGGGGTACTTTCAACGAGACATTCGCGGGAAAACACGCTTTTGTGGTCAGACCCGGAATGAGTAGGTACTCGTTAAATGTTCTGGATACATCATTAAAGAATTGTGCCATAACATTATAATTCAAAGTGTATATACATTTCAGCAGAAAAACCTGCGTTACGAAAATTTTGCGAAAGTAACGAACTAATGAAACTTATTCAAGGAGAATTGCGATTAATATTTAGTATTCGCAATTTCTTAATAAGAGGATGGTTTTAAACCGAATTTTCTGAAGATGATTAAAGTTGTTAAGGTAAAAAGGCCCGAACTCAATTGAATGAATCCGGGCTGGTTTAAGTTGGCGGCGGCCTACTCTCCCACTTTACGCAGTACCATCGGCGCTGTCGGGCTTAACTTCTCTGTTCGGAATGGGAAGAGGTGGAACCCCGACGCTATAGCCACCTTAATTTTTAGCTTGCAGAGACGTTGTATGCAACTTCTCTGGCATTTATTATATTCTACAAGAATTCTTTTGCTTCTGTTACTAATTGCCAGTAGCATGATAAAGGTTACTCTTTGATAACCGCCTCTTCAAAGGTTTGCTACCGCTTGAAGGGATAGCGTAAAATCCGTGTAATCCTTTCAATTCCGTGTAATCTTTTATCCAATAAAAAGGCCCGGACTCAATAAAGAATCCGGGCCTGGTTTAAGTTGGCGGCGGCCTACTCTCCCACTTTACGCAGTACCATCGGCGCTGTCGGGCTTAACTTCTCTGTTCGGAATGGGAAGAGGTGGAACCCCGACGCTAT
>JBBRZE010000119.1:0-10971 GCA_038236995.1 Bacteroidales bacterium
GATTTGGGCTATGTTGAAACTTGGGCAGAGCAAAACAATTATCAATTGACGGCTACCAAATTTTATGAACAACACCAACTGCCTGACCTGTCAAGTATTGATTGGCTCATCGTTATGGGTGGTCCAATGGGTGTATACGACAACGTTAAATTTCCGTGGCTTATCAACGAAATCGAATTCATCCAGAAGTCTATTCAGGCAGATAAAACTGTGATTGGCATTTGTTTGGGAGCACAACTTATAGCATCAGCTTTAGGTGCAAAAGTTTATCCAAACACTAAAAAAGAAATTGGTTGGTTTCCATTGACAAAAACAGAGGCAGGACAAAATCACTATTTATTGAAAGACTTGCCCGATCTATTCACCACCTTTCATTGGCACGGAGACACATTTGCCTTACCCATTGACGCAATTCATTTATTGCAGACCGACATTTGCCCCAATCAGGCATTTCTTTACAGGAAAAAAGTTTTGGGGCTGCAATTCCATTTAGAAGTAATACCGAAGACACTAACTTCTATGACTAAAAATTGCGAACACGAACTGATTAAAGATGAATTTATTCAGTCCTCAGATGAAATACTAAGCCAGACAGACCTTTGCACCTATTCAAACTGCTATCTTACAAGTATTTTGACTAAATTAACAGCCGAAGACGGATACATCAGTAGCTAATCGAAATAGCCTGTCCTAACAGTAAATACTGACAGGGAGAGGCTTTCACTCGACTGTAGTTCGATAAGAAGTCAAATTTGGTTGGGAATATCTGGAGCAAGGACCTGATGTTTGGGAAGTAAAAATCAGCAAACTGAAAGTTGAATAAAGGGCATCGATAGGATAAACGGCTGCACATTGACTTGTCCCAAGGAAAAGAAAATATTTGAAAAACTTGTTTAAGGACCAATGTGGTCGATTCAGAATCTTACTGAGGTTGGCAAAGAAGCTTTAGGCCAGTTTTAAATTTTTCAAGCTGGCCGTTTTGTAAATCCACGTCTCAACAGTTGGTATCCCGATCGGAAAAAATAAGCAATAGGCATCACAAACATATGCATGAGTTTGGTATAGGGAAAAATCATAAAAATCAAAAGTCCTGTGACGATATGCAGCTTGTAAATCAGGCTGTGACCTGCAATTAAAGCACCTGCATCAGGTTGAAAAGTAATTACCTTTTGCGCCCATGCTCCCAGCTCCGCGTAATTTTCGACGGAAGAACCTGCCGTAATGAATATTGAAATCATCCCCAACCCCATCTCAATCAGGAGTAATATAAGCAGGAAAATGTCCTGTGGTTTACTGTTTATTCTTATTCTTTCATCTTTCAATCGTCTGATAAGTAGTATGATGATGCCCACAACAGCGGAGGTGCCAAAAACAGAACCCATCGCGATTGCCATCGCTCTTTTGGTGGCAGTAGTCATAACCATGTGGTAGAAGTTTTCCGGCGTAAAAAGACCCGTGAAATGCCCGATGAATACCAGGAGTATGCCATAATGAAACAGATTCCCGCCCCACCGTTGTCCTTTTTTTGATAAGAACTGGCTCGATTCGGCCTGCAATGATTTTGGAGTTTTCACAATACGGGTAATTAACCCAAACCAGAAAAGAGTCATTGCAATGTGTGGCAGATAGGTAAATAACAGGTTGTTGATAAAATTATCCATAATATCTATGATTTACAGGTTGTACATGGATTATCGCTCGCAAATATCACCGGTTTTTCTTCGTAAGCTTCATCGATGCTGATTTCCGGCATGTTGGATACCATTTGTTGTATTCTTGCTTCGGCAGGTTGTTTGGCTGACAAGTTAATAATAGCTGACAGAAGGTACTGATACGGGTTATCTTTCTCTTTTAGCTTTTTGTGAATGAATCCCACAATATCAATGACTTCAGCCAGGTATTCATTTGCTTTCGCGGAGGTCTGTAATGCAAGAAATTCAAGGAACACAGGCAGAAAATCGGGTAATTCCGATTGGTCCATCTGTAAGCCGTTTTCCTTGTAAAGATCAATCAAATCAACCATTGCTTGTCCGCGATCTTTCGAATCACCATGCACATGTTCGAACAGGTAAAGTGAAACTGATCGTGAATAATCGAAAAGCTGGACATAAAATTCCTGCCAGAAAGTAAGTGATTCCCGGGTAAAGAAATCGACAAATGTATCAATCCCGGCAATGGTTTCAGTATCCAATAAATTCTCCTCCTTCAACGAAGTATTTACCTGAGGTAAAAAGTTGTAAATTTCCTCGTTGGGATACGTCAGTAACAGTGATATTATTCTATAGGATTTAAGCATTTTACATTCCTCCAAATAGATTTTTTAAACGACTTTCCATACTGCCGCAGCCTTCGCCATCGCTAAAGCCGCAGTCGGACTTATCGCCAAAAGAATCAAAGGCGTATTCCTTATGCGAGATGGGAATCACATAGCGGTCTTCATAATCGGCTATGGCCATGTAACGATACATTTCTTCAACCATTTCCTGCGTTAGTCCGGTTTCCTCCAACACCTTCACATCTATAACATTTTCAACGGTTTTACTCCTCATGAAAGCACGCATAGCGAGCATTTTTACCAACGCTTCTCTTACCGGTTTTTCGTCGCCGGCGGTGAACATATTTGCCAGGTATTTAATGGGAATACGCAGCATATCCACATCAGGAATAATGCCATTAAATCCCAGTTTCCCGCTTTCAACTTCTTCCTGAATAGGAGAGAGCGGCGGGGTGTACCAAACCATCGGTAAGGTGCGGTACTCGGGGTGAAGCGGGAAAGCGATCTTCCATTCCATAGCCATTTTGTAAACCGGCGAATTTTGGGCCGCGGTGATAAAGTTGTCCGGAATACCTTGTTTACGAGCTTCCTTTTCAATTTCGGGATCGTTGGGATTGAGGAAAATATCGAGATGTGCTTGGTACAAATCAACCGGATTTTCGGTTGAGGCTGATTCTTTGATTTTTTCAGCATCGTACAGCATAACGCCGATGTACCTGATCCGTCCGACACAGGTTTCGCTGCAGATGGTCGGTTCTCCATTCTCAATTTTTGGGTAACACAGCGTACATTTTTCAGAACGCTTGGTTTTCCAGTTGAAATAGACTTTTTTGTACGGACAGGCACTCACACATTGACGCCAACCCCGGCAGCGATCCTGATCGATAAGCACAATACCGTCGTCTTCACGCTTGTATATGGCTCCTGATGGACAAGCCGCCACGCAAGTCGGGTTGAGGCAGTGTTCGCACAAGCGCGGCAAGTACACCATGAAGGCATTCTCGAATTTGCTGTATATCTGTTTGTCAATATCCTCGAAATTCTTCTCTTTGCTCCTCTCCTCAAAAGTGCCCCCCAAGTCGTCATCCCAATTCGGACCTTTCTCTATTTTTTCCATTCTACGACCGGTAATCATGGAGTATGGCCTTGCCGATGGCGGTGTTACAAACTTGGCAGAAGATTGTAAAACACTGTAGTTAAAAGTAAACGGTTCGTAATAATCATCAATTTGTGGCAGATAAGGATTGGAAAATATATTTTTCATGATAATAGGCTTGCTGCCCATGCGCGGGAGGAGCCTCGATTTGTCAAGTGTCCATCCACCCTTCCATTTATCCTGATTTTCCCAATCAGTTGGATAACCCATCCCCGGTTTGGTCTCAACATTATTGAACCAGACATATTCCACCCCTTTACGGGTAGTCCACACATTTTTGCAGGTAACCGAACAAGTGTGACAGCCGATACATTTGTCGAGGTTTAATACCATCGCAATCTGAGCCTGTATTTTCATTCTGCTAAGTCTTTAAATGTGTTAACTTGTTATTTCTTCGTCTTTCCACTCCACTTTCTTCATTTTTCGAACCACCACAAACTCGTCACGGTTGGATCCAATAGTTCCGTAGTAGTTAAAGCCGTAAGCTAATTGTGCGTATCCGCCAATCATGTGCGTTGGTTTCAGACAAATGCGTTCCACCGAGTTGTGAACTCCGCCGCGGTGCCCTGTCAATTGACTAACAGGCATATTCACGGTACGTTCCTGATTGTGATACATTATTAGTGCGCCCACAGGAATTCGCTGTGATACAATCAGCCGGGCAACGGATGCTCCATTGCTGTTGAAGATTTCAATCCAGTCGTTGTCTATAAGACCAATGCTGCTGGCATCGGTTTCGCTCATCCAGGCTACCGGACCTCCCCGGCCAAGAGTAAGCATGACTAAATTGTCAGACCACGTAGAATGGATGGTCCACTTATTATGTGGTGTCAGCATGTTGATGACCATATATTCGTCGTCCTTATCCAATTTGCCCAACACTTCCATTGTTGATTTGGTATTGATGGGTGGTTTGTAAGTTACCATATTCTCACCAAAGGCAATCATCCACGGATGGTCCTGATACAAGGATTGCCGCCCGGTGAGTGTACGCCATGGAATAAGTTCATGCACATTGGTATACCCGGCATTGTACGAAACCTTTTCGGAGTCGATACCGCTCCAGATAGGTGACGTGATAATCTTTCGAGGTTGTGCCAGCAGATCGCGAAAGCGTATTTTTTCTTCCTCTCGGCCTAAAGCCAGGTGGGTGTGTTTACGTCCTGTTATTGCTTCAAGTGCTTTCCATGCTTTCATAGCAACCGCCCCATTGGTTTCAGGAGCCAGAGAAAGAATAACCTCAGCAGCCTGAATGTCCGTTTCAATCTTAGGTAGGCCTTTGGTTACGCCCTCCTCATTTTTTGTGGCATTAAGAAGTGCCAGCATATCCACTTCAGAATCTGTGTTCCAGTTAATTCCTTTGCCGCCATTTCCCAATGTCTTCATCAATGGCCCCAGACTTGTAAACCGATTATACGTTTCAGGATAATTGCGTTTCAGCGTGATTATTTTTGAGAAGTTTAAGCCTGGTTTTATTTCTGAATCCGAATTTTTCCAGTCTTTTGCATCGGTAGTTTCCGATAACTCCATGGGCGAATCGTGTTGTAACGGAAGCAGCACAATGTCTGTCTCGTTATCCAGATGCCCTTTTGCCAAAATGGATAATTTTTCTGCCAGCCCTTTAAATATATCCCAGTCTGTCCGGGATTCCCATACCGGATCAACCGCCTGCGAGAAAGGATGTATAAATGGGTGCATGTCGCTGGTGCTCAGATCGTTTTTTTCGTACCACGAAGCGGCTGGAAGCAAAATATCTGAATGTAAGCCGGTCGATGACATCCTGAAATCGAGGGTTACCAACAGGTCAAGCTTCCCTTCCGGGGATTTGTCGTGCCACTTTACTTCAGTAGGCAAGGTCTCTCCCAATTCTTTCAGATCTTTACCCTGGATACTATTCTGGGCTCCCAGCAGGTGTTTCATAAAATATTCCGTTCCTTTGGCGGTTGACACCAGAAGATTCGATCGCCACACAAACAGGTTGCGTGGGAAGTTGGCCGGATTGTCAGGATCTTCGGAAGCAATAGTCAATTGGCCACTTTTTAGTTGCGAAACCACGTATTCTTCAGAAGTCAGCCCTGCAGCTTCAGCTTCTTTGGCGATGGTCAGGGGATTCCTGCTCAACTGAGGGGCGCTGGGCAGCCAGCCCATTCGTTCAGCGCGAACATTGCAATCGATGAGTGAAAGATCCTCCCAGTCAGATTTATCCGCAAGGGGCGAAACCAATTCGTTTAGTTTCATTTTCTCGTACCGCCATTGGCTGGTGTGCATATAGATGAATGATGTGGTGTTCATCTGCCGTGGCGGACGATTCCAGTCGAGACCAAAAGCCAGTGGTAGCCAGCCGGTTTGAGGCCTTAGTTTTTCCTGACCCACATAATGAGACCAGCCGCCACCCGACTGGCCGACACATCCGCAAAACACCAGCATGTTGATGGCGCTGCGGTAAATCATATCGGTATGATACCAGTGGTTAACTCCTGCACCGATAATGATCATTGATTTTCCTTCTGTTGCTGCGGCATTCTCAGCAAACTGTCGGGCGGTAGAGATGATGTGTGAAGCTGGAACTCCGGTGATATTTTCCTGCCATTTTGGAGTAAAAGGCAAATCCTCATCATAGCTTTTTGCTGAATTCGGATCATCAAATCCGCGGTCAATTCCATAATTGGTAACCATCAGGTCAAATACAGTACAGGTATAAATTTCACCCTGGATGGTTTTGATTTTTCTGACAGGCACTTTGCGTTCAATAATATCGTCATGACCCGTTGCCGAAAAATGTTCGTGTTTAAATGTCGCACCACCAAAATAAGGGAACTGCACATGAATCACTTCATCATGTTGTTCAATAAGTGAAAGCTGAGGCATAATGTCGGCGCTCGTTTTGCTATCCTTTAGCTCCAGGTTCCATTTTTGTTTTTTCTCCCACCGCGATCCGATTGTTCCGTTTGGTACCACATAGTTGCCCGACAATTCGTCGAGTAAAACAGGTTTCCATTCCGGTTTTTCGCCCACATCGGGTATATTTTCAAGATCACTGGCCCGGAGAAGAGTTCCACTCATGTATTTCCCGTCTTTTTCCTCAATTTTTACCAGGAATGGCAAGTCGGAATATTGACGGGCATATTTCTCGAAATAGGGTATTTTTTTATCCAGATAGAATTCCTTCAGAATCACATGGCCCATTGCCATACCTAAAGCGGCATCGGTCCCTTGTTTGGGTTTCATCCACAAATCGGCGAATTTAACGGCATCGCTATAGTCGGGGGCAATAACTATGGATTTTGTTCCTTTATAGCGCACCTGGGTATAGAAAGGAGCATCGGGCGTACGTGTGAGCGGAACATTCGATCCCCAGAGCATCAGGAATGAAGAGTTATACCAATCGGCACTCTCGGGAACATCGGTTTGCTCGCCCCATGTTTGTGGCGACGACGGAGGCAGATCGCAATAGAAATCATAGAAACTGAGTACTGTTCCCCCAATCAGGCTAAGATATCGTGTGCCTGCCGCGTACGAAACCATTGACATGGCGGGAATAGGAGAAAACCCTACAATACGGTCAGGGCCATAAGTTTTTGTAGTATAAATATTTGCTGCTGCAATAATCTCATTTACTTCATCCCATTCGGCACGGATAAAGCCTCCCAGGCCGCGGGCAGCTTTGTATTGTTTCGAAATAACAGGATCACTCACAACAGACTCCCAGGCTTTAACCGGATCGGCAAGCCGTGCTTTTGCTGCTTTGTAGGCCGCCATCAACTCCCCGCGTATCATTGGATATTTTACCCGGTTGGCGCTGTACAGATACCAGGAATAACTGGCTCCGCGCGGACAACCACGTGGCTCGTGATTAGGCATTCCCGGGCGTGTTCGCGGGTAATCGGTTTGTTGCGTCTCCCAGGTAACAAGGCCATTTTTAACGAAGATTTTCCACGAGCAGGATCCCGTGCAGTTTACTCCATGAGTGGAGCGAACAACCTTGTCGTGCTGCCAGCGATTGCGGTACATACGCTCCCAATCGCGATCCTCGCTGGTAATTGCAAGGTGTTTGTCTTTGGTTTTTTCTACTTCTTTGCTGAAATAAAAAAGTCTATTTAACAGGCTCATAATGGAAGGTGTAAATGAGATAATTATAACCCGAATAATTGACGTGACTAATCTACAAAAATCCTATCTGACTATGATTTTTTTTTGCAGGAATATAATCCCGCAGAATGGCGTAAAACATACCGATGGCACATAAACTCCATGCAACAAGTGCAATATATACAAAACCCGAGGGGATCATCATCAGGAAAGGTAGGTCAAGTGCCTGTGACAGTCTGACGGTGCATACGGTGTACATGCCCAACGGGAAGATCATCCCCCAGTATTGTGGATGGTATTTCAAAGGAAAATGTTTAAATACATGACGCCAGATACCCAGGATTACGATGAGCGGTATCCACCAGGTACCTATAGCCCAGTAGAAGAGTGTAAATCCCTTTAAGAATGGAAGTATTGCAGTGAGGAAATCCATTTTGTGGGCATTTAAAATAAGCATTGATCCTGCCAGGGTTGATATAGCAACGGCTCCCATATTAATCCAGTAAGGAGGTGCAAACTCTTCAGCTTTCATTTTGAAAAATGACATCCGGTAAACAATCAGGGTTATTACAATGATATAAAACATGCAGCCGCAAAGAAACATGATGAGTGAAAAAAAGAGTGTCTGCTCAGAATTGAATGGTAAGTAGTCGGCAAGCTGAACTCCAAGAATGGATACCGATTGGGTAGATACGATGAAGAGTAGCCACACCCCGCTGATTGCATCGTTAATAGCGGGTTTTTCACTCTTTACAGTAATAACAGTAAATATCAGATAAATGAGAATGAACCAGGCGACAACACCCGTATAATACAAAAGAGAAGCAATCTGTAAATTACCTGGAATCAGCACAAATTGAGTCCCGAGTACGCAACTACCAGCCACAAAAGTAAGTAAACCCGGACCTTTTGCGTGATCGCTGGCATCAGCCTTAAATTCAGGAAAATAGAAAATAATCCGTAGCAAGTACATCATACAGAGGAACGGGTAAGCCACCATGTTGAAGTAAAAAAGCAACTCCGCAACGAGATGGAAGCTAAAGAGATGAGCCGCGATAGAAACAATACCTGTGGCCATCACAAGTGCGAAATAAGCAATATGCAGATTCTTTAGATCGTTCAGGAAAGTAATGGTACAAGATTTTGCTTTATGCATAAGATTTTATTTTGAAAAATAAAAATTTTGTCTTCTAATAAAATCAACTTCGCACTAAAAATAGGTAAATTAATGTTACCTAATGCAAGGGATAAAACATTTTTTCATAAAATCAGAAAGAGCTTTTTTAGCCAGTGGATGCTCTGGCTTTTGTCGAAAAATAATATTTTAAACGGTGCAAATATGCTGCCGGTCAATCCCCATTCAATAAAGCCACAAATTCTCGTCCGTATTCTTCACTCATCTTTAATGCTGCTTCGTCTGGTGCCCAGATAAACCGAAGAGGTTCCTGTATTATTTCAAATCCAGATTCTTTCAATGTATCCTCAATCACTTTTGTTGATACATCGTGCCAACCGTAGCATCCAAAAGCTGCTGCCTTTTTATTTGTAAATTTCAGACCTTTTACCATTTCGAGCAATCCCGCAATAGACGACAGAATACCGTTATTTACAGTCGGAGAGCCTACTAATATGGCCTTTGAACGGAAAATATCAGTAATCAGGTCATTCTTGTCATTTTTTGCGGCATTGAACAATTTTACAGTGATGTTCTTGTCTGCAGCATTAATTCCTTTCACAATGCTTTCGGCAACAGAGCGCGTTCCATTATACATGGTATCGTAAATTACGGTTACCTGATTTTCGCTGTAATTGTTGGCCCATTCGGTATATTTTGTAACTATCTGTAAAGGATCCTTACGCCAAACAACGCCATGACTTGGGCAAATAATGTCGATCGGAAGATTTAATTTTAGAATTTCATCAATCTTTTTAGTCACTAATTTGCTGAAGGGTGCAAGAATATTGGCATAATATTTTATGGCTTCGAAGTACAATTCATACGGATCTACCAGGTCGTTAAACAACATTTCTGAGCAAAAATGCTGACCGAATCCGTCGTTGCTGAATAGGATGTTATCGCCGGTAAGATAGCAAAACATTGTGTCGGGCCAATGAAGCATGGGAGCCTGTATAAAGATCAATTCCTTGCCGTTGCCGACCTGCAGCCTATCTCCGGTTTTAACAGGTTTAAAATTTAATTCCTGGTGATAGTGGCCTTTGATTGATTTTATACCATTCTCAGTACAATACACAGGCGTGTCTGGAATAATCCTCAACAGTTCAATCAATGCACCGCTGTGATCAGGCTCTGCATGGTTAACGACTACATAATCAATAGAAGATAACTTTATTTCACTTGCGATATTTTCGACAAACTCATTAGAGAATGGCCGGTAAACAGTATCGATCAATACAGTTTTTTCTTCTTTTATCAGATAGGAATTATAGCTTGATCCGTGGTGTGTCGAATATTCGTATCCATGGAAACCTCTCAGTTCCCAATCGTTTTTACCCACCCAGTAAACATTGTTCTTAATTTGCTTTTTCATTTCCTTTGGTATTAAAATTAATCCATATATTTTGCTTTCAACTGATTCAAGAAGGCGTGGTATCAGATTTCATGCTGATTTGTCGCCTGTCTTCATGGCTTCAACAGCCATTTGTTCTGAAGATTCTACAGGACATGCACTAAAATTAAGCAAATATTTGTTTCCTCCTGAATTCACCGCTAAAAAAAAGTTCCGGATCTTTTCTTTCCGAGCAATTTTCGAAAAGCCGTTGTGAGATTGTTTTAATAAAATCGCTGTCATTTACCCGTGCTCCGGTGGGGCATTCTTTCACGCAGGCGCAGCATAGTATACAGGCAGTAATGTCTGTTTCCATAACATCTTTCATTTCAATAGCTTCGGTGGGGCAAACGGAAACGCAAATTCCACATTTATTGCATTCTGCTTCAATCGTGGTTGGCGAAATTGACGGCCTTACCGGAATGGTTTTAAAAGGGACATTTCCGGGAAGATTGTTCAAGCTTCCAATTGAGTTTCCATTTTTAAGCATTTCCCTGATTTTCGCACCAAATGATTGTGCCAATAACAAATCTTCGGCATCGGGACGGTTTTGGGCGATCGGTCTTTCAGTTGTCGAATAGGAGTGTTCTCCAATAAATGCGGCAGCAGCAAACGGATGAAACCCCAGTTCTGTAACCAAATCGCGCAACTCAACCAAAGCATCTTCATACGCGCGGTTGCCATAAACTGCTACAATAATAGCAGGGGTGTTAGTCCCTTTCAGTCTTTTTAACCTGCGCACGGCTTCGATTGGCACACGGCCACTATAAACAGGGACGCCAATAATTGCAAGACCATCTTCGGCTATCGAAATTGAGCTGTTATTGGGTTTTGGTAAAGTAAGATCGAAATGCTTTATATCGTCTGTACCGATTCCTTTTGAA
>JBBRZE010000120.1:0-10575 GCA_038236995.1 Bacteroidales bacterium
CTGTGATTTCCAATCGCGGAAGAATAGGGTCCTGTGATTTCCAATCGCGGAAGAATAGGGTCCTGTGATTTCCAATCGCGAATTATCAAGACCTTCGGCGTTAAATGCGGTTGGAAACCGCATGACCCGAACCGCATGACCCTTAGTGCATAGCCAGTGGTGCCGAAACCCATTTTCTATTTCTACGTATTTATCATTATAATAAAATTTCTTATGGAGAAAAAGGAATCGTACCGGCATATTTTGCCCCATTTCCAGCAACCTGGACAAGCCTATTTTGTGACATGGAATTTGCAGGACGCCGTCCCTCCAAAAGCATTGGTTTGGTACACGCATCAATTGGAAACACTTAAATTGCAGATGGATTCCACAACTTCCCAATCGAGGGATAATATAAAATGCGAAGCGGAAATCGCGTCACACATCGAAAAACTTAAGCAAGAATATATTCTGGTTCGTAAAAAATATATCAAAGCCTACGATGATCTGTTAGATTTGGATAAAAATCCTGCCATCGATTTAGCTCAATCGGTGAATACCGCGATAATTATTCAATCGTTACAATTTTGGGAAGGGAAAAGGTTGAAAAATATAGCTTTCACCATTATGCCTAACCACGTTCATTGGGTTTTTGAACTGTTTGAAAAGGACAGCGAAGGAAAACCTGTTTATTTACAGGATGTCCTACAATCTGTTAAGAGGTTTTCATCCTACCAGATTAATAAGTCAGAAAAGAGGGAAGGAAAGTTATGGCAAAAGGAGAGCTACGATACCACTATAAGAGATGAAACACATTTGTATTATGCCATAAAATATACATTAAATAACCCGGTAAAAGCAGGCCTGGTTTCCGACTGGCATGATTGGAAAGGGTCATGGACAGGGAGCAGCGATTAAGGATGGGTGCAGCGATCGGGTCTTGTGATTTCCAATCGCGAAAGGAATGGGGTACAGCGATTTTCAATCGCTGTATTTTAAAAACCTCCGGCGTCGAATGCGGTTGGAAACCGCATGACCCGAACCGCATGAACTGGGTCCCGCGATTTCTAATCGCGAATTATCAAGACCTTCGGTGTAAATACTCAGTAAAAAATTGTAGGAGAGAAATCTTTCTGCGAATGAAAGAATAAAGGAATGAAGTATTGTACGTTGGCTTATATATAGTTGAAAAAACACCCTTAATTCAGGATAAGTTTTTACGAAAATGATACTCATAGCTGCAAAGAACAATCAAAAGGAAGAGACTTAATAGTCCACCGATCAGAAAATCATTATTTCCGAAATTTGTTCCTGTAAATCCTGCAATTGGATAACCGATTGCCCACCAAAGGTGTGACCATGCAAAGTGAGCACCATATACTCTTCCCTGTTGCGACAATTCGGTGTTTTCGGCAATTAATATCTGAGAGGGCATCTCGGTATAACTTTGTCCCAATCCTGCCATCACCCATAATAAGACCAATACTGCGTATGGAACAAAATTTGCCATTGTTACCGATAGTGCAATCATTGCCGCACCCAGAATAAGTACCCTGGTTTTATTCTTTGATTTATCTACTGAATTTGTAGTAAAAGCCGCAATAGTTGCCCCAATTCCAAAAGCGGCCATTATCCAGCCATAATGTACATCAGTCAGGTGTAAATCGCCTTTAATGTGACCGATTGTATTGACCAGAATATGAGCACCTGCAATTGCTGCTACCAGCTCTATAAACAGTGCAAAGCGAATAGGGCGTTTTTTAAACAATAATTTTGTGCCAAGCAGCATATCTTTACTAAAGGTGATGATAATAGATACTTTAACAGCAGGTTCTTTCTTGACGAGAAGCGTTCCGGGGATAAGAATGATTAAAATCGCAGCCACAATAAATGAAGCAGCATCAAAAAAGAAAATCTGACGAACTCCCATAAACACAGCCATTCCACCTGCAAGGCCAGGTCCTAAAACGCCCAGTAGTTGCCAGGTAGCATTGGAAAGCACAATGGCATTTGCAAAATCTTCCTTTTTTGAAACAAGCTGAGGAATTGCAGCCCTGTAAGCGGGCGTAAAAAATGCATTAAAGATATTGAGTAAAAAGATCAGCACATAAAGTTGCCATTCTGCACTGACAAACGGGAACAAGCCAACGATGATCATACGAGACAGATGGGTAATGATCATTATTTTTTTCCGGTCAAAACGGTCGGCGATAACACCGGCATACGAACCGAAAATTATAAAAGCAATGACCCTAAGTGTTAAGGCGGTTGCCAGAATCCGGGCAGAATGGGTGCCTCCCAGTTCAAAAGCTAAAAGAGCAATGCCAACCCATGTGAATGCATCGCCCAACAAACTGACGGTTTGAGCAAGATAAAGCCTTGCAAACAGCCGGTTCTTTAAAGCGGTAAAAGGAGTTAAAAGATTCTGCAATTTCTTTTTCATTACTCAATTGGCAAACTTATATTAAAATCCTGTTTGAAATTTGTTTTTTGATCCCGTGAGGGATAAAATGTGGGTAGAAAATAGATAAAAATGCATAGTTCCGTCCCATCCGGGACGGAATATTTTGCGATAAATCCTGCTTCTACCCATATTTTTGCCTACGGCACTTTCTTTATAAAGAATATCGTTAATTAATAATTACTTAGCACGTAAATCTGCAATTGCAACGATGTTGCTTTACTGTTAAGGTCTTCAATGTAAAGGGCCGTTTGCCGGTAGTTATCGTATTCGGCAAAAAATGTGGTATAGTTTATTTGCCCTGAATTGTACGCTTTAACCAGTAATACCGGGGTGTTGAGCGTTTTATATACCTTGTTTAATCCTGAAACCGATTGCTGCACTGCCTGAAATTCAGAATACAACTGTTCCAGGCTGTTTTGGAGCGAAAGCTTATACGCATCGGTTGCCTCAGCGGTATAAACTTGACGGGCTTTGGCAGAACGGACTGTGTTCTTGTTCTCGAACAGTGGAATTGTAATGCCTGCATGAAATCCTTTGAACGATTGTCCGGTATTTGCATCCTGCCTGTAACCGACCTCAAATTTTGGCAGACTTAACGACTTTTGCAGGTCAATATTTTGCTGTGCAATCACTTTTTGGGTTTCCCACTGCTTCAATTGTGGATTTCGGATTACCAAATCATTCATGGTTGGATCAGAAACATTCATGCCAGCCAGATCTGGAAAAATAGTATCATTTACTACCAAACCGATGCCCCCGTTTAATTCTGCCAATTTTAGTAAAAGCGATTTTTGGCGGCTTTGTGCAATATTTTTTTCACTTTGTACTTTGGCCAATTCGCTGCGCACGCGGTTTACCTCAAAAACATTGGCATCGCCAAGTTGTAATTTCTTTTCGATACCTGTTTGCAATTGATTTGCCATTTGCTCGCGTTTTTCAAGTATAGCAATGATACGGTTTTGAGAAACCAATTCAGCATAAACTTGTGCTGTACTGGTTAAAACGTCGAGCTTCGATTGTCGAAAACGCTCATCAGCCTGCAAAACCGAAAGATTGGCTATTTTACTTTTATGAAAATAAGCTGTCGGAAAATCGAACGACTGCGAAATAACAAACTCGGTATAACTTCCCGAAGGGTTGTTTAACCGGTCGAATGATGCAGAGGGGTTGGCTAAATAGATACCCGTTTTGGAGTCTATCTTTTGCACATCGTAATACTGACGGGCGGCAGTAAGTGTTTTATTATTTGCAGCCACACTGTCTAACACAGTCTGAAATGCAACCTGCGAAAAGGCAGGTTGCATTGTGAATGCTAAAAGCAATATATAGATGATCCGTTTCATATAATTTCTGTTTTTGGATGGTGATTACGATGATTGACGAGGTAATACACGATTGGCACTATGAAGATATTCAAAAGGGTTGAAGTCAATAATCCGCCCAAAATAACCTTTGCCATAGGGCTTTGAATTTCGTTACCGGCCACATCGCCCGATAGTGCAAGGGGAATAAGAGCAAGTGCAGCGGTTAAGGCAGTCATCAAAATAGGGCTTAAACGTTCGCGTGAACCGGTAATGATGGTTTCGAAAAGACCATGGCCTTGCCGTTTAAGTGTCTGGTAGTTCGAAATAAGCAAAATCCCGTTTCGGGTGGCAATACCAAACAAGGTAATAAACCCGATAATTGCCGGAATACTTACGATACCGGCTGTGAGCCACAAGCTGAATACACCACCAATAAGTGCGAGAGGCAAGTTTAACAGGATGATGGCAGCCAATTTGGTATCCTTAAATTCCTGAAAAAGCAACAGAAATATGATCAGGATAGCAATCATTGAAGAGATAAGCAACAACTGCGAAGCTTTTTCAGCGCTCTCAAACTGTCCGCCATATTCAACCCTGTAACCTTCGGGTAGCTGAATGTTCTGGTTAACTTTAGTCTTGATGTCGTCAACAACGCTTTTCAGATCACGACCAGCCACATTTGCCGAAACTACAATTTTACGTTGCACATTTTCGCGGTTAATGGTGCTCGGGCCGCTTGCAGAAACCACATCGGCTACATAATACAGTGGTACTTTTTTCCCATCTTTAGTATCAATCAGGGTATTCCGAATATTATCCAAGGAACCACGGTTGGCAGCATCATATCGTACAACAAGGTCGAAACTGCGGTTGCCCTCAAATACTTCCGATACCTTTTCACCGGCAAAAGCCACATCAACAAATTCGGTAAACTGGTTAATCGTTATACCGTGTTTTGCCAGCATGTCGCGTTTTGGCTTAATTTGAATCTGCGGAATTTCGATTTGCTGTTCAACACTTAGGTCAACCAGGCCTTCAATGCCTTCTACATTGTTTTTGATCTGATTGGCTATTGTAAACAGTTTACCCAGATCATTCCCGAAAAGTTTGATGGCAATATTGGCACGGGTACCTGAAAGCATGTGATCGATGCGGTGTCCGAGGGGTTGGCCAACAGTAATATTTACACCCGATATGCCTGCCATTTTCTTCCGCGCATCGAGCATAAACTCTTCGCGTGACCTTTTGTCAATCGCAAAAGTAACATCAATCTCGGCTCCATTAACACCAAGGGCGTGCTCATCAAGTTCTGCACGACCTTGACGCCGGGTAACCGTTTTTACTTCAGGAATTGATAACAGTGTGGTTTCAACCAGCGCTCCAATTTTATTTGCTTCGTCGAGCGAAATGCCGGGCAAACTGACGGTACCAATGGTGAGCGAACCTTCGTTAAATTCGGGCAAAAAGCTTCGGCCCATTGAAAGGAACACAAAACCTGCCACTACCACCATCAAACCCGTTCCCCAAAGAATTGTCTTCTTGGCATTCATAGCCCTGCGCAATAAATTTTCATATTTCTCTCCAAGCCATTGCACTACGCGACTGCCATTTTCATTGCGGGCAAGCATCCGGGGGCTGGTCAACAAGTATGATGATAAAACTGGCGTTAATGAAACAGCTACAATAAGCGAGGCAAACAACGATACAATAAATGCGATGCCCAGTGGTTGAAGCATCCGGCCTTCCATGCCTGAAAGGAAAAATAAAGGAATGAACGCGACAATAATAATCAACGTAGCATTCAGGATAGAAGCCATAATTTCTTTAGTAGCGTTAAAAATTACCATCGAATCGTCCTGCCGTTCGTGGGGTTCGCGCTTTGCATTTAACCTTAATCGTTTATAAGCATTGTCAACCACAATAATCGCATCGTCGACCAACGCACCAATGGCAATTGCCATTCCGCCTAAACTCATTGTGTTAATGTTGTAGCCAAACATTTTCAACACAATGATGCTGATAAGAAGTGAAATAGGAATAGCTACCAGTGAAATAATGGTGGTCCGGAAATTCATCAAAAATACGAACAAGACGATTATAACAAAGAATGAACCTTCGAGGAGCGCTTTTTGAACGTTGTTGATTGAAGATTCAATAAAGTCGGACTGACGAAAAATATGGGTGTCAATATTGATATGTGCAGGTAAACTCTTTTTAAGGTTGGCAATGTTTTCGTCAATTGTTTGGGTGAGAACCAGCGTATTTGTATTGGGCTGTTTCAGCACAGTAAGTATTACAGCAGGCTTGCCATTTAACGAACCATACCCAAGTTTTGGAGCCGAACCAATGGCGATTTCAGCAACATCTTCGAGTTTTACAGGATAGTTGTCGATTACTTTGACAACCGATTTCCCAATCTCTGAAATGTCATTTGTACGCGCCAATCCCCGAATAATATACTCGTTATTATATTCATACATTACTCCGCCGGTAGCATTATTATTCATGCCGTTACATGATTCCATGAGTTCTGTAAGCGTCACATGGTAATACCTCATTTTGCCGGGATTGACCAGTATTTGATACTGTTTAAAATCTCCGCCAATTGTTGTCACCTGAGATACTCCTCCGGTAGCCAGCAAAGCAGGACGTATGGTCCAGTCTGCAATTGTGCGTAAATCCATTTGTGATGTCGAATCGGAGGTAAGACCAATCAGCAGGATTTCTCCCATTATCGACGATTGTGGTGCAAGAGTTGGAGTACCTACTCCCACAGGTAATCCGGCACCTATTGTAATAAGTTTCTCACTTACAATTTGTCGTGCCTTGAAAATATCGGTTCCCCAATTGAATTCAACCCAAACAATAGAAAACCCTGCTGAAGATGAGGAACGTACCCGTCGTACGTTAGTGGCTCCATTCACGGCAGTTTCAATAGGAAAAGTAACCAGGCGCTCAATTTCTTCGGGAGCCATTCCATGGGCTTCGGTCATTACAACCACTGTCGGCGCTGTCAGGTCGGGAAACACATCTACTTCCATATCCGAAGCGATAAACGCCCCGCCAAGGGTAAGCAATGCTGCGCAAAGCAAAACCAGCAACCTGTTTTTTAAAGAATAAGAAATTATTGTATTTAGCATACGATCTGTCTTAACTAATTAATGAGCATGTCCGTGAGCAGGGATCGCCCCCGATACTGTTGCAAGTTTTATCTGGTATGCCCCTTTGGTTACCACCCGTTCGCCTTCATGGACACCGGCCAGTACCTGAACATTGATCCCATCGGACCCGCCCAGGGTAAGCTCGCGTTTAACAAAGCTTTCGCCAGCAATCTGAACGTATGCGAAAAATACGCCCTGTTCTTCAATCAAAGCAGACACGGGGATTACAATTGCTCCTTCAAAAGGTTTTAGTTTCAGAAATACATCAACCAATGATCCTGAAACAACATCACCTTTATTATCAAAGCTAAAAGTTACCGGGATAAACAGTGTATTGGCATCGTTACTTTTGCCATATGAGATGAGTTTACCATTCATCGATTCAATATCGTATGTTTTATTATCATAGGCCGTTTTGAAATTGGCCGATGTGATGGATGCCAGTTTTGCGAAATATTTCTGCGAAACTTCAGCATTCAGCACCAACCGGCGGTTTTGCGATACCCTGGCCAATGGCTGACCGGCAGTAACAAATTGGCCTTCGGAAATAAGTACAATTTTCACAAAACCTGATAATGGGGCAACAACCTTTTGTGAACCAGTCTGATAATTGCGCGAAAGGTTGCTGTAATTGGCCTGTTCGGTTTCATACCTTGCTTTTATTTCCTGAAAATCTTTCTGCGAAACGATGTTGTCTTTTGTCAATTCCTGAGCCCTGTCAAAATCAGCTTTGGTTTTTTCGTAGGCCACTTTCGCTTGTTGAAAACGGGTTTCGGTATTGCCATTGGTAAGGTTTCCACCGGAAATAGCAAAAAGCATTTCACCTTTATTGACCGATGTCCCGACCACTGCCTTATTCCCTGAAAAAGTAACAATTCCATCAGTATTTGCAGTGACGACCATTTCATCACCCTGAGCTGGTAGTATTTCTCCGGTAGTTTTAATTATTTCGTTAAACGGTTGGCGGGCAACCGCAATATTGGCAAACTCTACTTTCCATGCTTGTTCTTTCAAATAACTAATCTCGTTGCTTTTGAGTTCTTCTATTGCAGAGGAAATGGCGGTTTTTGCATCGGCATAAACCATTACGTTTTCAATCACAATCTGGTCGGTATAATCTTTATTCCGGATGTCGAAAACCATCTTTCCAATACCCGATTTCCCTGGAATTATGGCATACCTGAAAATGCCCGGAGATGAAGACACTGCTGATGTTTGCGAAACGGTATTGTCGCCAACGGTTAAAGTAAGAGTTATAGTACCTTCGGTTATTGCTGAGAAGAACTCGCCCAGGCGCGTAAAATGCCCGGCTAATTTTGTTGTATCACCAGTAACAAGGCTTCTAAATTCGGCAAACAACTCGCTTTTTTCGGTATATATTGTATAGGATAACGAAGGCAAAACGTCTGTTCCGGCTTGTTTAACTGTTGCACTTTGATTGCCGCATGATGCAAACAATATGGCACATATGATGATTAATAATTTACTCATGAATGATCTTATTTAAAAAAGTACAATGATATAGCCCTATATCAGGAAAAATTATAGACATAAATTTCCCTATACAAAGCATAAAATTCAAATTAATAACATTGAGTTTTTACCCGCAAATCTGGCAGGTTATACAACATCCACGGGAGGTCCCCGATTTGAAAATGAGGCTATACCAACTTGTGCAGGAGATGCTGAATAGCGTTTATATTGTATTGAAGAAAAAGAAGTAATAAAGAGGGGCTGAAAAATACCCGGTATACAATAAAGATTATTTGATGGCGCTTTTTTTGTTATGTTTTTTATGAAATGAGAGGTAACCACCAATTGTTTTTCGAGAGCTACATGTAGCGTTACACTATGCGAGATTGGGAAATCATGATCGTGATCGCTGTTATTATGAGTGGTTTTATGGTGTTCAGAAGAAAATAAATCGTCAAAATGACCATGCGGAACAATTGCATGCCCCAGAACAATCAGGTAGGCAAACAGCAAAAATGATATGATATACTTCCTTTTCTGCATATGGACAAAAATAGTAAAAATTTGATTGAAACATCCCTTCGTTAAACCAATAGGGAAAGCCTTTAACTTTTACCAAATTAAACAGTTATTTATAGCTTTGTGATCAAAACCTAAAAGCATGAGATTTCAACAGACCTTTTTTATTATAGCAGTTTTCTTTTTTAAATCCTCATTTGCTCAAACAAGCAAGCCCGACACTATTTATTCTCATTTTACCAACTCGACCATTGTGCTTGATGGCAAACTCAATGAACCAGCATGGGCAGAGGCCAGCCACATCAGCAACTTCACGCAACAGGAACTTAACAATGGCCAACCGGCAACAGAAAGAACAGAAATAGCCGTCCTATTTAATGAAAATAATATGTACATCGGGATTTGGTGCTTCGACAGCGAGCCCAATAAAATTATGGCCAAGAATTTTTCACGAGATTTTAATTATGGTGGCGATGATGCGGTTGAGATGATTTTCGATACCTATAATGATCAGCGAAATGCCTACAAATTTGTAGTGAATGCCAATGGCGCCCGGTACGATTCGCAGCTTGCCGGGGCAAACGAAAATGTTGACTGGAACGGTGTCTGGGATTGTAAAGCACAAATCACAAAGGAAGGTTGGTTTGCTGAATTAATAATTCCCTTTTCAACTTTGCAGTTTCGAAGGGATTCAACGAGTACGTGGGGCCTGAATATTGAACGAGGCATAAAACACAAACATGAGAGAATTTACTGGCAAGGCTGGTCTAGGGATTACAACCTGGAAACACTTTCGCAAGCCGGTAAACTAACTGGCTTTAAAAATATCAAAGGGATGAACCGGCTGGAAATATTGCCCTACCTGCTAACCGGTGCTGAAAGCGCAAACAAAAGCAACCGTTTTTTAAAAAAGGTAGGGGTCGATTTTGTGAAGCAAATTACACCAACATTAAAGGCCAACCTTACCATCAATACCGATTTCGGACAAGTGGAGGCCGACCGCAAAAGGGTGAATCTGACGAGGTTTTCGATGTATTATCCCGAAAAGCGCGGTTTCTTTCTCGAGGGTAAAGACCTCTACAGTTCTAATCTGGGCGACCGGATATTTTACAGCCGAAGAATAGGTATTGCAGGATTTCAACCAATCCCTATTATTGCCGGAGCAAGGCTGTTTGGGAAAATCAACCGTACAAATGTAGGTTTTTTAAACGTTCAAACCGCATCGCAGGATAGTGTGGCAACAGCCAATTATACCGTTGTCCGGCTCAATCAGGATGTTCTGAAGCAATCGAATGTCGGTATGATATTTACATCAAAAATCAATGGCTTATCTCAAAACTATATATTCGGAATTGACGGCACCTACAGAACGTCCAGCTTTTTGGGAAACAAAAACTTAGCTGTTGGCTATGCCTTTGCACAAAATAATTCAAATACAACGCTTAACAAGCAAAACACAGCGCTTAATCTGATCATTTCTTATCCGAATGACTATATCGAGACTAACCTCTCGTTCACACAGGTAAAAGCCAATTTCGACCCACAAACCGGATTTAACGACCGGAAGAACTTTAAAAAGGTTAACTCGGAATTTAAGTTTATGCCACGCTGGTTAGAAAGCTGGGGAGTATCAAAATTTGTATTTAAACCCTATGATTTTGAATGTTTTTTTACC
>JBBRZE010000121.1:0-9953 GCA_038236995.1 Bacteroidales bacterium
CCATCTACGATTAAGCCAAAATCAATGGCTCCAAGGCTCATCAGGTTACCCGATACTCCAAAGATATTCATCATTGAGATGGCGAAAAGCATCGCCAAAGGGATCACCGAAGCAACCACGAGTCCGGCACGTAAATTACCCAACAACAAAACCAACACAAATACAACGATTAATGCACCTTCAATTAAGTTTTTCGACACAGTTCCAATGGCACGGCCAACAAGGTCGGAACGGTTCAGAAACGATTCGATTGTAACACCTTTGGGCAACGACTTCTGAATTGATTCGATACGCGTTTTGACATTTTCGACCACTTCGTGGGCGTTCGATCCTTTGAGCATCATTACCACACCACCCACAGCTTCGGTTGTATCTACTACAAATGCCCCGTATCGCGTTGAATTGCCCAGTTGAACAGTTGCGACATCCCTGATCAGGACAGGAATACCCGAAGCATTCGATTTAACCACGATCTTTTCAATATCCTCCAGCGTTTTTACCCTTCCGATCCCGCGGATAAAATAGGCAGTTGGTTTCTTATCGATATAAGCGCTCCCTGTATTTTCATTGTTTCGTTCGAGTGCATCGAAAATGTCGTTCAGTGTGAGGTTCATACCGCGGAGTCTTTCAGGATTTACAGCAACCTCGTATTGTTTAACGAACCCGCCATAACTATTTACGTCGGCGACACCTGCCGTGCCAAGCATTTCGCGCCGAACCACCCAATCCTGGAGCGTCCGCAATTCCATGGGTGTATATTTTTTTTCGAGTCCTTTATCGACAGCAAGACGATACTGGTATATTTCGCCCAATCCGGATGAAATAGGTGCCAATTCTATCGAGGCTAGTCCCGGAGGAATCGCATCTTCAGCGCCTTTGAGACGTTCATTCAATTGCTGCCTGGCCCAGTAAAGATCAACATCCTCTTTAAACACCACTGTTATAACCGATAACCCAAGACGTGATATTGATCGGAGTTCAACAATATCAGGAATATTGGCAATCGCAACTTCAATAGGAGCCGTAATAAAGCTTTCGACCTCCTGGGTTGCCAGCGATGGCGCCAAAGCAATAATCTGCACCTGGTTGTTGGTAATATCGGGAATCGCGTCGATAGGTAGTCTTGTGAGGGAATAGGTTCCCCAACCGATCAGTGCGACCACAAACAGTCCGACAATGAATTTGTTTTTAATCGAAAAATGGATAATGCGTTCTATCATAATTGAATTTGTAGATCGTTTTTTTCAAAGTTTATAAACCAGAGGATTGTGAAAGGCGAGAATCTGCGTGTTTGAATCGATTTAAATGTTTAATTCCGGAATTAAAGTTGCTACAAAGTCACGAAGTCTCTAAGTTTCACTAAAAATATATCATTAATAAATAACACTTTGTGTAACGCTGCGCCTTAGTGACTTCGGGGCACTTTCTTGATTGTACGGGAATAAATATTTTCAATTTTTGTCCTTTCACACACTGTAATAAATCCAGATTTTCAGAGAGAAAATAATGGATTAAACGAATGAAGGAGGAGCCCGGAGGGAGGACAACCGGAGATGATCAGTTTCTAATAGAGGTTCTGGAAAGTCCTTGATTTTAATTCCTGACAAATCTAAGGTGGAAATGGCCGAATTAAAGGAACTAACTGTGAAGAGATCACAGGTTGACAGGTCATTGTGAACGATATAAATTACTGATGCCTTTTCAACAGTCAGGTCATTTAAAGCGTGGCAATGAATAGGGAATACAGGTACCTTAACGGGAAGTCTGGTGTTTTCTGCGTGACACTCGTTTTCTTTACTAAAACCAGAACAGTCGGAATGGTGATCGTGAGGGATCATTAGGTGAGCCATAATTACAAGCCCAGCCAACCATAAAGAGAAAACTGCTATATTTTTTAAAACCTTGCTCACGTTGCGAAATCATTTTCAAAATGGAACAGACAAATGTAGATATAATATTTTATTCTGCCTAAAACCCGCAAGGTTACTGCAAATCCTTTATAAAATTACACGATACTACTTAAATCAAGCGTTTTTAAACCTACCTAATCTTTAAATGTGGAAATTGTTTAATTTTCGGATATGAAACCAGAAGAAAAACAAATTTCAAAAATCGTACTTATCACGGTAGTTTTGTTCACCGTACTTATTAATGTTGCCGCCGGACAGTCGGTATTTGTTGGTAAAGCGGGAGCCGAAGGTAAGGTATTAAGGAAGTATATTGAACCAATGGAGTTGAAAAAACTCGCTGATAATCCGGTCGATTCAATATGGATTATCGATGTGAGATCTGACAAATCCTATTTGAATGGTCATATTCCAACCGCCAAATCATTTCCTTCTGGAACAATAATGAGTCGTTTAAATGAAATTCCCAAAGACCAATATTTGATTATCTACTGCAACGTTGGAGCTATGGCGAAAATTGTATCAAAAAAGCTGAAAAAGGCCGGGTATAAAAGATATATCGACTGGGGAGGGATTTCAAGATGGGAATGGGAAAAGGAAACCGGCATGAAATAAATTATTCCAAACCCGCACCAGCAATAATAAATGCCACCAATCCTCCAAATCACCAAAATACACCAAAACATGTTTTAATACTTTGATGCAATTTGGAGTCGTGGTGATTTGGTGGCAAAAAAAGACTCTAATGACAACTAAATCAGATCCGCCTTGTAACCGGCTTCTTTCAGCGTTGCAATAATCACATCTGCATTTATGCCATCTGTTTCAACGGTCATGATCTTTGCCGGGGTTGTGGTATCGACTTTCCAGTTAATGATTCCCTGTACCTTGTTCAAATGAGGAGTTACAGTTGCGATACATCCGCCGCAATTTACATTGGTTTTAAACTTTAATGTTTCCATATTGAGTTATTTTAATTGTGAATATCAAATTTCAGAAATTTTAACCGAAGGCTATTGCTGACAACCGAAACGGAACTCATTGCCATTGCGGCACCTGCAATCATAGGGCTCAGCATAAATCCGGTGAAGGGATAGAGAAGTCCTGCAGCAATCGGGATCCCGATAATATTGTAGATAAACGCCCAGAACAGGTTCTGCCTGATCGTGCGGATCGTTTGTTTCGAGAGTTTGATGGCAGATGAAATGGAACCCAGATTCGAGGACACAATTGTCATTTTAGCGACATCCATCGCTATATCGGAACCGTTACCCATCGCAATACTTACGTCGGCCTGGGCCATCGCCTGCGAATCGTTGATGCCGTCGCCAACCATCGCCACTACCTTCCCTTGCTGTTGAAGACTTTTAATGTAATCAGCTTTGTCGCCCGGTAAGAATCCCGCTTTGTAGCTGGCGATTCCGGTTTGACGAGCCACCGACATTGCCGTGTGTTCATTGTCACCTGTCAGCATATGAATTTCGATCCCGCTCTTCTTCAGACTCTCAATCGCCGCAAAAGAGGTTGATTTAATCTGATCGGCTATCGCGATGATCGCGAGCACATGGCCATCACCGCCAAAATAAAGTACGGTCTTTGCCTGTTCCTGCAAGGCATCGGCAGATTGTTTGTCTTCCGGCGTAAGAATGATTTCAGATTCGTTCATCAAAGGTTCATTTCCGATCGCATACTTCGTCTTCTGAACGGATGCCACCACTCCCCTTCCGGTGATGCTTTCAAAATTGTCAATTGGCAATGACTGCACATCTTCCTTTTTTAATTCCTGTGCAACAGCATCCGCCAGCGGATGTTCCGATTGAGCTTCAATGCTTAATAAAATCGATTTTGAGGTGGCAACATCCTCGGCTTTCCATATCCAGTCTGTTACTGCTGGTTTTCCTTCTGTGATGGTTCCTGTTTTATCGAGCACAAGCGTGTCGACAAGGTGCGCTTGTTCGAGCCCGTCGGCATCTTTGATTAAAATTCCATTCTCGGCACCTTTACCGATTCCCACCATAATGGCAGTTGGGGTAGCGAGACCAAGGGCACACGGACAGGCAATGATCAACACCGAAACCATTGCAAGAAGCGCCTGCGGTAATGCATTTTCTCCCCCTAAAATCATCCAAACGATAAACGTAACAACCGCTAATGAGATTACAACCGGTACAAATACCGACGCCACCTTATCGACAAGCTTTTGAACAGGAGGTTTGCTCCCCTGCGCTTCCTGAACCATCCGGATGATGCGTGCTAGCAATGTATCACTCCCCACCTTCTGTGCGGTTATCACGAAACTCCCTTTCTGATTGATGGTTCCGGCAAATACTTTCGTACCGGCAAGCTTTTCGACGGGTAACGGTTCACCCGTGATGCTGCTTTCGTCAACAAATGAAGTACCGTCAACGACTTCGCCATCCACAGGAATGCGTTCGCCCGGTTTAACCCTGAGCTTATTCCCGAACTGCACTATCGAAATGGACTGAACCGATTCTGTCCCGTCTTCACTTAGTAATGTGACCGTATCGGCCTGCAATCCCATCAGCTTCTTGATCGCTGAAGAAGTATTTGCCTTCGCTTTTTCTTCGAGTAAACGGCCAAGCAAAATAAAAACGATGATGACAGCCGAAGCTTCGAAGTAGACAGGCGAATGATTTCCGCTATACATGAGTACATGCGGGAAAACAGTATTGAAAAGACTGAAAAAATAAGCGATTCCCGTACTTAAGGCAACCAATGTATCCATATTGGTTTTGCCATGTCGGATCTGTTTGAAAGCTGTGGTGAAAAAGCGCCTTCCATACCAGAAAACAACAGGTGTTGCAAGTACTAACATGATCCAGTTGCCATAGGGCATGTCCATAAAGAACATTCCAATAACGACGATGGGAATTGTCAGGATGGAAGCGCGTATGGTTTTCTGCTTCAGAACTGCCGATTCAAGAATGGCTGTTTCTTCCTGCTCTTTTGCGGCATGTTCATCAATAATAAGATCATAACCAACCGACTGAATGGTCTCTTTCAGTTTTTCGGGATTGACAACCCCGGAATTGTATTCCACCCAGACATTCGACGCGGCAAAGTTGACAGAAGCAACAAGGACTCCAGCCTGGCTTTTGAGCATACTTTCGACGCTCGAGGCACACGAAGCGCAACTCATTCCTGTAACCGGGAAACTTTTTTTGACGATGTTTTCCATAACTTCTAATTTTGTGTCAAAGTTAAAGATCCCAGTCAAGGTAGTTACTATACTATTTCCGAAATAAAGTATAAAATTTACAGGTTACACTTTGTCGAGGGGAATCCGTTTATTCTCCTTAATTTGTTTGAAATGTCCCGGTGTGAGCCCGGTAACTTTTTTAAACTGCACTGAAAGATAGGCGGCACTGCTGTAACCCAGTTCAAAGGCAATTTCGCTCAGGGTGAGTTCGTCGTAAACCAGCAATTCTTTTACCCTTTCAATCTTTTGGCTGATGATGTATTTTTCGATCGTTACACCCGTCACATCCGAGAATAAGTTGCTGAGATAGGTATAATTATGACTCAACATTGATTCGAGATATGCAGAATAGTTGACTTTAATATTTTCCTCTTTTTTGTAGCGGATCAGCTCAATAACAACCGTTTTTATTTTCTCAATTAGCCGACTTTTCGTATCGTCGATCAGCTCAAAACCAAAATCAGTCAGGTTTTTCTGTAGTTCTGTCAATGTTTCATCCGCTAATGGTTCTGCCGTTTCAACCTCACCGAGTGCGATCCGTACTGGCGGATAACCCAGACGCTCGAATACCTGTTGCACCACCATGATACAACGGTTACAAACCATATTTTTGATGTAAAAATCCATGGGTCTATCATTTACATTTTTGAATCCCGCAAGTGTAATTGCAACAAGTTAAACAAGACTACCTGGTGTTACTTTGTGGCTTAGAGACTTTGTCGCATGGAAAAAAATTGCCACTAAGACACAAGTTCACAAAGACTTCACAAAGTAAAAACAATCTAAAAACCTTTACACAACAGCCTTTTCCACAGGTGCGGGGCACGCAACTAAAATAATATAAAAAATGAAATGCCGTATTCTTAACTTAGTATTCTAAATAACAGGAACAATTCATTGTCGTATCCTAAATATAATCTTTTGATTTACAAACCTTTTAAACGGACACATAAAAAAGATTCTCCATTTCTTTGTAACAGTCCAACGGCAAAGAACTATGCCATGCGTTAGTTCGAATTTTGTTTTTTTGTTCCGTCAGGAACTAAAGGTCGGTAGCAATATAAAAATAGATTTATCTGTTGTCCCATATGGGATAATGGGAAAATTATAAATCCACATTTCTACCGACGTTTTTTCCCTACTGGAAATTCTCAAACAATCCATTCCAGCGAATAAAAATAGGTCATTCATTATCATCACTTACCTCTCATTGTTAGCTGCTATTTTTTCCGAAACTTTGCATAAAGTCCAATAACAACGACAAGCATCGCAATACCGAAGACCAGATAATAACCAAAACCGGTACCCATGGTCCAACCATTATTTACACCTTCCATCATCCTATTACTTTTTAATTGACCGGATCATCCGACTGATCACTATGAGATTTGTTTCCTTTTTTCTTCAAACTCATTCTGGCTGATTTCACCCTTTGCATATCTTGTTTTCAAAATATCAAGCGGCGAATTGAATTTTTGATTTCTTGCATTTTTCCTTCGCCTGCCGGATTCCGCAATCAGTACTATAAAAACAATAAGAACGATTAGGGCGATGATCCACCCAAATCCCATTTCAAAACCCCATGCATTGTTCATTCCGTTCATCATAATTTTGATATTTAAATTTGATTGATAATCAGACTTTTTTATAAATAATATTGTTGATGTACTTCGGAAACCTGTTCCAGCTGTTTATTGCAGACAGGACAATTGCCCGAAACATTATAAGTTTTGCTTCCTTCACATTTCACAGGGCATTGGAAAACAGTTTTCAAACATGGATCTCCAATTTGATGATTTTGAGTTTTTCCGTCACAACCGGATGAAGATGCTTTCAGCATTTCATTTTTTTTCACTGATTCACTAAGTGTTTTACCTGGTTTTGTCATAATCAATAGTTTTACGGTTTCTTTTATCTTTCAAAGATAGGCTGAACCTGCCGAAGGAAGTTACACAATTCCAACAGAGAGTTACATGATTCACATTTTTTGATATTGAAGTAACTTGTATTTCCACGATTCTCCCTGCATACAACAATTAAAGAAACGGATATCCCACTTCCTGTATAACCGCCTGGTCTCTTTTTTTAGGTGTAAATCATATAAACATTTAGGGAAATCGTGTAACGCGAAACAATTTTGATGTGCCGATATTTGTTTCTGATTAGTAAGATGTGGAGTTATAAAATTAAAAAATTAATTATCATGGGAGATTTACTTTATCTGATTGCTGTCGTACTTGTCATAGCATGGCTCATTGCATTTGTCGGTTATGGTACGGGAGGTATCATGCATATTTTACTTGTTATTGCTTTCATAGCAGTGCTGTTGCGGATTATCCAGGGGAAACGCCCTATTTAAAAATCATTCTTAAAGTTGGTAAGATAGAATGCAATCGTCCAATTGAAACGAGATTTTTTATAATCCGGCGAATACAATTGTATTTTAAAGAATTAATGAACATTTAAAAATTTAGAAGATGAACACAACGGAAATTAAAGGAAACTGGAATGAGTTGAAAGGAAAACTCAAAAAAAGTTATGCGGAATTAACTGATAATGATCTGCTGTATGAAGAAGGTCGTGAAGATGAACTATACGGAAGGCTTCAAAAGAAGCTGGGAAAAACAAAGGAGGAAGTCAAAAAGTTGTTTGAGGATCTCTGATAGATGATTATTGAAATTTTGAAAAGAGCCGTTAGACGATATTCGTTTAACGGCTCTTTATGCGTCGAATAAAAAAGCACATGAAAATCTGCAGGAGGCCTGAAGGGATTTGAATAAAGGGAAAAGCAGATCCTGAACGATAGCAGCAGTAAGTTGCCATTGCAGAATAGTGCAAAGGCAAGCGACGATCTGGCAGATGGAACAAAGGTTAAGTTTGGGGATGCTATGCGCGATGACTTGAAATTCTGGAGACCGGTTTTTAGTTATCGGGACGAAGTAAAATATGTTTTTTAGCAAAAGATGTAACTTAACTAAATGCACGCACGTAAATTGTATGAATAACGCTTTCATAAAAAAAATCAGGAAAAAATCAAAAAAAATAATAAACTACTTGATTATTTCCAAATTGCCCATTAATATTACCGAACTGTTAATGGTCATACAATTCGGTAATTAAAAGAAATTATAAACGTATGAAGCTCTACATCAGATATGATACAAACACTGTTGGTAGAAGATTGTTGCAGGAACACCTTGACAGATTGCAAATAGACTATTCCTTAACCGGCATGGGCGAGGTGGAGTTTGGTGATTCCATAACAGCTGACCAATTGAAAGAACTTACCAGTGGATTGAATAAATATGGTATTGAAATTGTCGATAATGAAAGAGATATCCTTATTAAAAAAATCAAGGATGCAATAATTGAAATTGTATATATGGATGATAAACTCCCGCCCATTGTGAATATTTCATCCTATTTAGCGGAAAAATTAAAGTATAGTTATGGATACTTATCAAATTTTTTCTCAAATTCAACCTATATGTCAATTGAGAATTTCATTAAACTTCAAAAGACAGAACGTGCCAAACAGTTAATAACAACTTCCGATTTAACCTGCAGCGAAATTGCATGGAAATTGAATTATAGCAGTGTCGCTCATTTTAGCAATCAATTTAAAAATGTAACAGGGCTCTCGCCAACTGCGTTTCAACAGATCATAAGAAAGAGGCGTGATCTCATGAATGTCTCCCAGCATATGAAAATAATTGATAATAAGTGATATAACCCTAAAATTAATCTTTAATAATTTCTAACATGCAACCTGCTTTAATATATGTATTACTGGCGGATGATGATGAAGAAGACCGCCTTTTTTTCAAGGAAGCTTTTGAAATAATAAAAATTAAAACTGTAGTGAAGACAGTCAATGATGGAATAGAACTGATGAACCATCTGACTCAAAACGTGAATGTATTGCCCAATATTCTTTTTCTTGATCTGAATATGCCACGCAAATCGGGAATGGAATGTTTGGTAAGATGAGTTATCAATGAAATGATTTTCTCATTGATCGCATTTATCTGATCGGCACCCTGTTTTTTTCTGAACTCTACAAAAAGAGAGGGAT
Source organism: Bacteroidales bacterium (assembly GCA_038236995.1). Classification (GTDB taxonomy): domain Bacteria; phylum Bacteroidota; class Bacteroidia; order Bacteroidales; family Prolixibacteraceae; genus JAAFHB01. Next base: position 9,203 of record JBBRZE010000121.1, read on the forward strand.
CAAAAGGCGGCTCGATCGAAAAACTAGGATAGCCGAGAAAATATTGCATGTACATGTTCTCCGAAATCTGATCCACTACTTCTCTGTCATCAAGATTCATCATATGCTTGATAATAAGAGAACCAATCACAACTCCTGGGCTTAAAGGCGGTCTTCCTGTACTATTAATACCGACGTGTTTCAGGTAAGTTCCGTATATTTCATCCCAAGGTATTAGGTCGCCCAGGACAACCCAACGATTAGTAGACTTTAACCGCGAGGCAAATGGAGAGGCGAATGCATCGAGTGTTAGCTGGTTTGGGCTGACATAGATTGGCGTCGGTGCACGTTTTCTTTTGGATAGACTCATAATTCCTTGCACATAGATATCCAAAGATAGCTACAATTATTTAAATTTCAATACCATTAGACTTTAGCAGCAGACCTAATTACAAGAATTGCAATGCCAAAGATCAGGTATAAACCAAACCCGGTACCCATTGTCCATCCATTACTTGTTGCGTCCATCATAATTTCAGTTTTTTAATTTTACACAATTTCAATAGAGAGTTACATGATTCACAGATTTGTCAGGCGAAAAAAGAACATTAAATTCTTTTGACGAGAACATACGTCAAAAGAATTTTTGATGTATGTTTACGCCAAAATTAAAATAAAAGAGATGGTAATTGCAAAAACTGACCTTTTCGAAGAAGAGCTCCAAAAGAGAGCAAATTTATTCAAAACCCTGGCCCATCCGGCACGATTGCAA
>JBBRZE010000122.1:0-9405 GCA_038236995.1 Bacteroidales bacterium
TATTTAACCAGGTTTGTATGGATTCTCAATCGGTTCTGTCGTTGATCAATCAACTGTAGTTTAAAAGAATACAATTTTCATAACTTATAATAATTGAAATGGATACACCACTGATCAAAGTTGGAATCATGGCTGAAAAAGGGATTTCTTTTACCCTTGAAGGCAACTATCATTTAGAAAGTTCAATTATCAATATCACAGGAAAGTGCAAGGCAAAAAAAGCCGGACCATGTGTTTACCTGGAATGCGGGGAGAACAGTTGGCTTGTTCCGGGCGGTCTGAAACTGATTCCCGCTGATCCTGAAACGGGAAGATTTATGCTGCATGATGTAACGATCGGCATTAATTTTCATTGGGAACGAAAGGAAAATCAAACTTTTAAGGGTGGTCTTCATTTCATTACCGATGGCGATAAAATACATGCAATAAATGCATTAAGCATTGAAGATTATTTGATTAGCGTGATATCGTCCGAAATGAGTGCCACCTCTTCGATGGAGTTGCTAAAAGCGCATTCTGTAATCTCCAGAAGTTGGTTATTGGCTCAGATTCAGAAAAATACAAACCTGCAAACAGAACCTCAAAAATATCAGACCACCTTTCGTACTGAAAATGAATTAACAAAATGGTACGACCGCGAAGATCATACTCATTTTGATGTTTGCGCTGATGACCATTGCCAGCGTTACCAGGGAATTACCCGCTCAACGACTCCGCTTGTTGAAAAAGCAGTCAAAGAAACGCATGGCGAAGTACTTGCCATAGATGGGGTGATCTGTGACGCCCGTTTTTCAAAATGTTGTGGTGGTGTAACCGAGGTTTTCGAAAATGTTTGGGAACCAGTCAATCATCCCTATTTGCAAAAAATTGTCGATAACGACTTTCCACCTGAAGGATTTAGCCTTAATCTTGAGAATGAAGATTCTGCCAAACAATGGATTATGGGAAATCCTGAAGCTTACTGCAACTCATCAGACAAAAAAGTATTGAAACAGATTTTAAACGACTATGATCAGGAAACGAATGATTTTTTCAGATGGAAAGTAGTTTATTCACAAGATGAATTAAGCGAACTTGTTAAAACACGTTCTGGTGTAGATTTCGGTACTATCCTTGATCTGATTCCAATTGAACGCGGAGGTTCAGCCCGACTTATCAAATTAAAAATTGTCGGTACACTTAAAACAATGACAATTGGTAAAGAACTGGAAATCAGAAAAACACTATCCAAATCGCATCTGTACAGTTCAGCATTTATCGTTGAAAAACAAGAGATTGCCGGGAAGATTCATTTCATTTTGCATGGAGCCGGTTGGGGACATGGCGTTGGTTTGTGCCAGATCGGAGCAGCCGTAATGGGCGCCAAAGGATTTTCGTATCACGAGATTCTATTACATTATTTCCGTGGTGCAGGTTTGGAACGTAAATATTAAAATCAATTAATATGACAGGCAAATTTTTCTGGATATTCTTATTTTTAGTTTCATCGCTAATTACAAAAGGATCTTCCTGGATTCGGATTAACCAAATGGGTTACTTACCGCAGTCGGTTAAAGTAGCTGTCTTTATTTCGGATGGATCAACAGAATTACATCAATTTCAGCTTGTTGACGCGGTATCAAACAAAACAGTATTCGAAAATCTGCCATTGATTTATGACGGTTCAAAATGGGGAATGAAGTCTGCTGCCCGTCTCAATTTTTCACGGTTTTCAACGCAAGGTCGATATTACATAAAGGCAGGCAATTCACGTTCTGCTGAATTCACGATTGCCCCTGATGTTTATACAGGTTCTGCTGATTACATATTGAATTACATGCGTCAGCAACGGTGTGGCTACAATCCGTATCTGAAAGATTCCTGCCACACGCACGATGGATTTATAGTCGATCATCCTACGAAATCGGGACAAATCATTGATGTTAAGGGAGGATGGCACGATGCAACTGATTATTTGCAATATACAACCACATCCGCAAATGCAGTTTATCAGATGCTTTTCGCCTATTCAAAGAATCCGGAAGCATATGGCGATCAATACAATGAGGCAGGACTTCCGGGCGCCGACGGTATTCCAGATATTCTGAACGAGATTCGATGGGGATTGGACTGGCTGGTTAAAATGAATCCCGACAGCATAGAGATGTACAACCAGATAGCCGATGATCGCGATCATAAAGGATTTCGTTTACCAAACAAAGATACAGCATCTTACGGAAATGGATTGTACCGTCCGGTTTACTTTGTAACCGGAAAAGTTCAGGGTTTATCCAAATATAAAAATCGCTCAACAGGTGTTTCTTCAACAGCCGGGAAGTTCAGTTCTGCCTTTGCAATGGGAGCACAAATTTTTCAGAAATCCGACCCCAAATTTAGCAAGTTGCTAGCTGCTAAAGCAAAACAAGCTTATGCATTTGGATTGACTGATCTTGGAGTGGCACAAACAGCAAGTGTCGTATCACCCTACTTTTATGAAGAGGACAATTACATTGATGATCTGGAACTGGCGGCATATGAAATGTACAAGTTAAGTGGCGAAGATTACTACCTGAAGCAGGCCAATTACTGGGGACAACTTGAACCAATTACTCCATGGATGGAGAAAGGAAGTGCTCGACACTACCAGTATTATCCCTTTGTGAATCTAGGTCATGCCAATCAGGCGAATATAGATAATCCAGTGGCAAAGACTTTCTCGGCCTTTATGAACAATGGGTTAAAGGCGATTTACGAAAGAGGTAAAACCGATCCTTTTCTGAATGGAATTCCATATATCTGGTGTTCAAATAATCTGAATGCCGCTGCAATCACACAAGCCAGGCTTTATTATGAAGCCACTTCCGATACGACTTATCAGGAAATGGAAGCCGCATTGCGTGATTGGCTATTTGGTTGTAATCCTTGGGGAACTAGCATGATCTGCGGATTACCTTCAACAGGCGATTCTCCGCAATATCCTCATTCTTCATACACTGTTATTAATGGAGAAATAACCTTTGGTGGATTGGTTGATGGTCCCGTATACAAAGAGATCTTTAACGGGCATATCGGTGTTGGCTTATTGAAGAAGGATGATTATGAGCCATTTCAAAATGGAATTGCAGTATATCATGATGATATGGGCGATTACACATCGAACGAGCCTACAATGGACGGAACTGCCAGCCTAAGTTATTACCTCTCTTCACTCGAAAAAGAGGGAATTCACCAACTCAAAATGAAAAACAGCACAATTGATAATTCAGGTGCGCTTGTGAGAATGGATAACAGTCAGAAAACAATTTACCTGGTCTTTTCAGCTGATGAATACGGTGAAGGAGCAGATCAGATTTTGAAGACTTTATCACTGAAAAAAATCAAAGGGTCATTTTTTCTCACTGGAAATTTTCTTCGGAATCCAAAATTCGAAAACACGATTAAACGCATGATTGCTAATCATCATTACGTTGGACCACATTCTGATCGCCATCTTTTGTATGCTCCATGGGAAAAGCGGGATTCATTGTTGGTTTCCAGAAAGCAATTCGATGACGATATTACCGCTAATTTTGAACAACTTGGCAGATTCGGAGTTCGCGCTGAAGTCGTGAAGTATTTCTTGCCGCCTTATGAGTGGAACAATCTTCAAATCACTAATTGGAGTGCCGATCGGTATATGCAGTTGATTAATTTCACCCCCGGTGTTGGTACGAATGCAGATTATACAACACCGGATTTGGCAAATTATAAGTCATCGAAGGATTTGACTGAAAGATTGATGAAGTTTGAATCGACAAATCCAGCTCATCTCAACGGTGCAATTGTCTTAATTCATCTTGGGACACATCCCGACCGGACAGATAAATTTTATAATTCATTGGATCAGATCATTGAAAAACTATCAAAAAAAGGGTATACTTTTAAGGCGTTACCGTAAATGAAGTTTATGCGTCTATGATATTTTGCAGCCAGTTGCAAGTAGCCAGTCGCTAACTGCTCTAAAATGAGATAATTTAAAACCAAACAACACATGAATACGACCGATAGCAACCAGCCAAAGAATTCACGCAATCCATGGGCATGGATTCCAAGTCTTTATTTTTACCAGGGAATTCCCTATAGCATTGTAATGATCACTTCAGGATTGATTTACAAGACAATGGGAGTCTCGATTGCCACATTTGCTTTCTGGACAAGTCTACTTTATCTGCCATGGGCGATAAAACCGTTGTGGAGTCCTTACATTGATGTGGTATCAACGAAACGAAACTGGATTCTTTGGACTCAGCTATTACTCGGTGCAGCATTTATCGCAGTCGGTTTTGCGATGCAGCTTCCCTTCTACTTTCCGGCCACAATTGCAATTTTTGCTGTGATCGCCATCTCCTCCGCCAGTCATGATATTGCCGCCGACGGGTTTTATATGCTTTCGCTAGATCAGCATAATCAGGCGTTCTTTGTTGGCATCCGAAGCACTTTCTACCGTTTTGCCATGCTTACAGCCTTGGGATTACTTCCATTAATTGCCGGCGTAATTCAGGAGAATACGGGACTTGAACCGGTTTCATTCGAAGTAAATGCTATTCCAGCCAGTCAATTCAAGGCAACTGATATTGCTGATTTTAAGATTACGAAACAGGAGGGAATTCCCAAAATAATCATTTATCCCGAAAAAGTACAGATCCCAATTTTCGAAAAAGGGGTATCCGCGATTGATACAACTGTAATTTTTGTTGCATTATCGGCTCCTCCCGCTCCGGACGAAACGATTGTGGTAAATCTGGGAAGAAAAACCGGTAGTAAGGATATTGATCTTCCTAAAAATCAAACCGGGCGTTACGAATTTACAGCCACAAATTGGGATAAACCAGTTGCAGCGGTAATTCGGGTCGATCACAACCTAACCAGTCAAACCAGTTCACAGTTCAGGGCAACAGCCGGCAATATTGCTTTTAGCTGGACAGTATCTTTAGGAGCCCTCGGCATCATCTTATTGCTTCTTGCAGTTTATCATCGGATTGCATTGCCTAAACCCGTTGAAATAAAAGAAAAAACAAAAGTCGATTTAAAAGTTTATGGCGAGGTATTTAAGTCATTCTTTACAAAACCTGGAATTGGCCCTGCATTGATCTTCTTCTTGATGTACCGGTTGGGTGAAGCTCAACTTGTAAAAGTTGCGACTCCATTTTTGGTCGACGCCCGAAACAGCGGCGGAATAGGTTTGACTTCAGCACAGTATGGCATTGCATACGGAACACTGGGAATGATTTGTCTTACAATAGGTGGAATTCTCGGTGGAATAGTAGCTTCAAAATTCGGTTTAAAAAAGATGATCTGGGTGATGGCCTTCGCAATGAATATTCCTGTAAGTGTGTATGTTTATCTCTCAACATTTCAGCCTGTTCCGGGTGACATAACAATCTATTTGTCGATCGCGGCAGAACAACTGGGCTATGGTTTCGGATTCACAGCCTATATGCTATATATGCTCTCATTTGTCGGGGAAAGTAAATTTAAAACTGCGGAATTTGCCATTGGAACCTCGTTAATGGCCTTGGGAATGATGATCCCTGGTATGCTTTCTGGATTTATGAAAGAGATGTTGGGTTATCAGCATTTCTTTATTTATGTGATGATCTGCGCTATTCCCGGAATGATTGCGATAAAGTTTCTAAAAATCGATCCAACTTTTGGAATCAAGAAAAAGGAGGAAGCGAAGGCATGAAGAAGTGACTTAGAGACTTAGAGAGAATAGGAGTAATTTTAAGGATATACTAGCAAAGGTTAAGAAAAATATGAGGAAATTAATTGGATTATGTCTGATATTAATATTGACAATCAATCTATATGCCCAAAAATATCCCAAGCGGGAGATGCGTGCAGTATGGATTGCCACAGTGGCAAATATCGACTGGCCTTCAGCGTCGAACCTAACGACGATGCAGCAGAAAAAAGAGTTTACCGAGTTGCTCGATTTGTGTAAGGAATACAATATGAACACGGTGGTCTTTCAGATCAGACCATCAGCCGATGCTTTTTATGCTTCAAAATACGAACCATGGTCGCAATGGCTCACAGGCCTACAGGGAAAAGAACCTGATTATGATCCTCTTGCCTTTGCAAGCGTTGAATGTCGCAAACGGGGTCTCGATCTCCATGTCTGGATCAACCCTTACCGGGCTGTATCAGATGTAAATAATAACAAGACGGCTCCCAATCATATCTCGAATACGCATCCTGAATGGTTTCTTACCTACGGAAAAACGAAGTACTTCGATCCAGCCTTACCTGAAACCCGCAATTTTGTTGCGAATGTGGTGAGCGATATTGTGCGCCGGTATGATATTGATGCCGTTCATATGGACGATTATTTTTACCCTTACCGTATAGCAGGAGTCGAATTTCCGGATAATCAATCATTTAAAGCTTATCCAAGAGGTTACAAAGCCGGTCAGCGTGACGATTGGCGCCGTAATAATGTTGATCTGATTGTCAAACAATTACACGATAGTATCAAGGCAATAAAACCTTGGGTCGAATTTGGTATTTCGCCGTTTGGAGTTTGGCGGAACAGCACAAAAGATCCTGCCGGTTCAAAAACAAAAGCTGGTCAAACCAATTATGATGATCTCTTCGCAGATGTCCTTAAATGGCAGCAGGAACGATGGATTGATTACATTACGCCCCAAATCTATTGGGAAATTGGAAAAGAAGTTGCCGACTATAAGATTATTGCCGACTGGTGGAGCAAGAACAGTTATGGAACGCAACTGTATATCGGACAGGCTCCTTACCGAATTGATCCGGAATCGAAAGATAAATCGTGGCAAAGTGCTGACGAAATTATACGCCAGATCAAACTCAACCGAAAGTACCCTGAGATTTCAGGAAGTATGTTTTTCAGTGCCAAATTTATGCGCAAAAATCCGTTAGAGCTTCACGAAAAATTGCAAAAACGGTATTACCGCTATCCGGCGCTGGCTCCTTCAAACCAAAGAATAAATCCCGTTGTGCCGCAGCAGCCAACAGATGCACATATAACTGTGTCGAATGATCAAATTCATTTTTCATGGGAAAAAGGAGAAAACACAAAGTCGTTTGTGATTTATCAATATAAGAGAATGCAAAGAAAAAATATTGAAAAGCCGCAACACATTTTTCTGACAACATCTGACAATTCTATTACATATGCACTTGATAAACAAACGAATCCAAGGCGTTTTAAATATGTGATAACCGCTGTCAGTAAATCGAATGTCGAAAGCAGTCCGGTTGACTTTTCATATTAAGAATAAATTACCATAACTATGAAACCAACACAACGTTACCTGGCCCTTGATGTCCTTCGGGGAATCACGATCGCCACCATGATCACCGTGAATAACCCCGGAAGCTGGGCTCACATTTTTCCGCCACTTGAACATTCAAAGTGGCATGGATGTACTCCCACCGATTTGGTTTTTCCATTCTTTCTGTTCGTAGTGGGTGTATCGATGTTTTTCTCTTTCTCGAAATACAATAATTCACTGAACAAGGAATCCCTCATAAAGATTGGAAAACGGACACTTCTGATCTTTGCAATTGGACTATTTATAAATTCCTTTCCCCAGTGGATGACAGATTATTCAAAATTGAGAATAATGGGAGTTCTTCAGCGCATTGCCATCGCTTATGGAGTTGGCTCATTGATTGTTTTAGCCGTTCAGCGAAAATACCTTCCATATGTTGGGGCCGCAATTCTTTTAACTTATTGGGGAATACTTTACTTTTTTGGTGGTGCCGATCCCTATTCGCTTGCAGACAATGCGGCTGTCCCGTTCGATAAAGCGCTACTCGGCGAAAGCCATTTGTACAAAGGATTTGGAATCCCGTTCGATCCTGAAGGTTTGCTAAGTACGATTCCTGCCATTGTAACAGTTATTTTTGGTTATCTGACTGGTAGTATAATCAAACAGACAGAGAAGATCAAAGTACCGCGGACGTTAGCTATCTATGGCATTGCCGGTGTCATCGCCGGATTTTTATGGGGATTCCTGCTTCCACTCAATAAACCGTTATGGACCAGTTCGTATGTTCTTTATGCTGCAGGCTGGGCATTACTGGTTCTGGCATTATTAATCTGGGTGATTGACCTGAAAGGTTACACAAAATGGACTTCCTTTTTCGTTGTATTTGGCATGAATCCATTGTTTATCTTTGCCTTGTCGGGACTTTACGCCAAATCCATCGCACGATTTATTCATGTAACCGAGGCTGACGGAACCGTGGTAAATGGTTCTACATGGCTTTACCAACATATCTTTGTACCGCTTAGTACCGATCCAAAAGTATCATCACTGCTGTTTGCCCTTGCACATATTGTGATGTTATGGCTGATCGGATTGGTGCTATATAAAAAGAAGATATTCATCAAGGTATAGAGAATTAGGTATTCATGTAAAAAACCATCAAACAGGTAACTGATGAAAAAAATAGGACTCTTCCTGATTTTACTTTCTTTACACCTTATTACGTTTTCACAGGATATTGATTATGCCAGGCAAATTGTCGAAAAATTAGCTTCGCCTGAATTTAAAGGTCGCGGATATATCGAAAATGGAGACAAGATCAGTGCAGACTATATTTCGAACGAATTTCGCGATTTAGGTTTACTGCCCATAACCGGGAAAAACTACTTTCAGAAATTCAATATTTCAGTTAATACCTTACCAAACAGTGTATTTGTCAAAATTGGCGATATAGAATTAAAGACAGCAGTTGACTATTTGGTCGAAGCTTCGTGTCCGGCAGTACATGGTAAATTTCAGATAATTAAGACGGACAGAAGCGGGATTGACACTGAAGCAAAGGTTATATCACTAATAAATAAAGCTGGCAATTCATTTATTTTCATTGACAACAGGGATAAAAAGAATGAAAAACCAGATCTCAGCAAAAGGATTGATGACTACCTGCAACTATTAAAGACCAGCCCCGAAATAAACATGAAAGGTGTAATCATTTACACGAATGATAAACTGACATGGGAAAGTTCGACAATTCAAAATATCAGACCAGTTGTTATTATCAATAAGGAATTAGATATCAGCAATCTGAATTCAATCGAAATAAAAGTCGATGCCAAGTTCATTCAGAAATATGAAACTCAAAATATAATTGGCTCTATAAAAGGGACTTCCAATTCAGATTCGATGATCGTCGTCCTTGCACATTACGATCATTTGGGCAAAATGGGAAAGGACACCTATTTTCCGGGTGCGAATGATAATGCGAGTGGTGTGGCAATGATCTTAAACCTGGCAAAACATTACGCCGTGCATCCGCCAAAATACACCACCGTCTTTATAGCCCTTTCCGGTGAAGAATTAGGTATTCTGGGTGCAAAGGCTTTTACAGATCATCCTTTAATTGATTTGACGAAGATAA
>JBBRZE010000123.1:0-9215 GCA_038236995.1 Bacteroidales bacterium
AGAAACAAGAAATAAGTAACAAAAAAGTTTATATACTCCGGCCATGCATGATCCACGGACCAGGGAATAAAGGGAATCTTAATTTACTTTTTAAGTTGGTATCAAAAGGAATCCCCTGGCCACTTGGTGCTTTTGAGAATAAACGATCGTTTACTTCAATTGAGAACCTACAGTTTGTTATACAACAAATTATAGAAAAAGATATTGAACCAGGCACCTACCAGGTGGCAGATGATGAACCACTTTCCACTAACAACTTAATAAGCCTGATTGCTGCTTCACAAGGGAAAAAAGCCAGAATATGGAAGGTCAATTCAAAATTAATCACTTTTGTTGCCCGTATTGGGGACAAATTACACCTTCCTCTTAACAGTGAACGACTGAAGAAACTCACAGAATCGTATGTTGTTTCAAACGGCAAACTTAAAAAAGCTTTGGGAATTGAAAAGATGCCGGTAACTGCTGAAGAAGGGATGAGAAGGACGCTGGATTCCTTTTGAATGAATGGAATCGCCTAATAAATAGAAGTTTGCTTCCAGCTTCGTACCTTCCCGATTTTCATAGGTACAAGCTGATTCTGGCGTAATGAGGAATAATGGACGAAATAATACCATTTTAAGAAAAATTTGGATATCTCATTCCCTTTTGTAATTTTGATTTATTAAAATTTAACAGTAAGTTCAAATTGAAATAAAATGCCCACCAAAAGGCTAAGACTATTTGCCAGCCCAAATGGTTCAGGTAAAACAACAATCCTTGAACGAATACCAAAAGAAGTAAATTTGGGTTATATCGTGAATGTAACCAAAAAAAGAGAGTTAGAAGTTTGAACGTGATGGGATGACAAGGCAAATAATCGGTAAAACCTTTCTGCACACAAAGTCCATTAAAGCGTATTTACAAATTATTTTTAACTTTACAGGAATTCTCAAAATAAGTATATTATGGATATTCCAGCTTTAAAATTAGACTTAGTTCAAAAAATCCTCAACATGAAAAACCCATCGCTTCTTTTTAAAATTAATAGCATTTTACAAAAAGAAGAAGAAAAAGATTGGTGGGATCAATTGCCAGGAGAAGTTCAAGATTCGATCTTTGAAGGCATTCAGGATATCGAGGGCGGGAAAATATTTACTCACGACCAAGTTATTCAGGAAGCCAAACAAAGATATTAGAAAAGCCACAGTCGATAAAAACAATTCATTCTATTATCAAATAGATATTTGCCATCAAAGGATCCATCTGTTAACATTTTTTGATTCCAGACAAGATCCAAAAAAATTAATACTCAAAATCCTGAAATAAACAAGGTACCAGTCCACCCTATTGGTCTATTCTTATTAGGATGGTAATACCGATTGGAAAAGTGTAATAGTCCAATCTTCGCACACTCGATTAGCCTAACACTTATGGGAGGTTCTATAATTTAATAGTTTGATATTCAGATATTTATTTGTACATTTAGGCATCGAATTCTATGTTTTAAATTGTATGGGAAATATGGCTCAATGTCGTTTGATACGGGTAATATCTTAATTAGCATGAATTTAATATTCCAATCATTTATTGGTTTTATGTAATTTAAGGAAAAGTTAAACAATGTTTCATAGAGTTCACGCTGTGTTACACAATGTTTTCAGCAAACGATTTGACGCAGTGAAGTAAAATTAAACCGTTAAAATCTGTACTTTACCCTGTGTAACCCAGTGTAACTTATTTTTCATTCAGCTTCTTCTGGGCTTGTCTTTGAAATTAGATTTTCTTAAATCAACGCGTTCTCATTTTTAGATTTTCTTTATTTTAATAAAAAATCCAAACACGTACAAAACGTTATAAGGTTCCCGCTGAACCGGAGTGGGAATAATCTGAAACCTTTAACTGCATCCATCCGTTTGATGTCCCAATACACGGGACAAGCTGTATGATCAGCATCCCTAACAATTTTTTAATATCTTTGAAAAACAGAAACAATAGAGAAAATGCGACTTTCTGCATCTGAAATAGAAATAATTAAAAGAGTGGCCAATGAGGTTTGGGGTAGTAAAACACTTATCTATCTATTTGGTTCCAGAACAGATGATTCAAAAAAAGGAGGCGATATTGATCTGTATGTTCAATTAGATGAAGAGCAGGAATCCAAAAAAATAATGATACAAAAGGCTGCTTTCCTGAGTAAATTAGATATACTGTTAGGGGAACAAAAGATTGATGTAGTGATAAAGACACGGGATAACAAGCATTTACCAATCATCAAGTCCGCACAATTAAATGGAATTGCCTTATGATAGACCCGGAACAAAACGATAAAATAGCAGAAACTTTTGATACCTGTGCACGTCATCTCAAACGGATGGAGTTTGCAAAATCAAAAGTAGGCACTTTTATCCCATTGAACAGGGATAATTACTACATTCTAAATGATGAAACAATTGGTTTTCTGGATCAGTATATTTTTCGTTTCTCAAAATTACAGGACATCATGGGCACTCGTTTGTTTCCGCTGACATTGGAAGCACTTGCAGAACCAGTATCAGATAAAGCATTTATTGATATTTTAAACAGGCTTGAAAAGTTAGGAATCTTAGATTCTGCTTTTTTTTGGATACAGTTGCGAAAAATCAGAAACGACATTGCCCATGAGTATCCAGCTTCACTCATCGAACGAATTGAAGGGATCAATTATTTATTTGATCATATTGAAGAGCTTAAGCAAATAATTGAAAGATGTAAATCCATCATTGATAAACACAATTAGTACCCGGATTTACCTTTTGCTCTACCGGATAGGTCTAAAAGCATGTTTTGGATTTCTGGATTAAATCAGGGAATAAGCTTATTTTGAAGAAAATCACCCAACTTACTGAATCTCCTACAAAGGCTTAGGTAAGCCTAAACATTTAAAGTACAGCCTTATGGGCTGCTGGTCGCGCCAAATTGATAAGGAATACCGCATTGTTTATGAAGTCCACTCCGATAAAATTATTGTACTTTCATTGAAAGGGCATTATTGAAATATATTCCTATGAATTCAATGTTCCCATCATTTATTAGTTTTATATAATCTAAAGGAAAAGTTGCACATTGTTTTCAGCAGACGATTTGATGCTGTAAAGTAAAACTAAACCGTTAAAATCTATGCTCTATCTACACCTGTATATATTTCGATTTTCTACCAGTGTATTCGCTTGAATCATTCGTTAGTTTGTACATTAGCGCCATCGAGAAAAAACAGAATAACCTTCAGCGGTTGGTGTAGATTATAACAAATGTAGTAAAGAGTATCCGGCCTAAATTAACGTTTGATTCGGGAGGTAATCCTGAATTCGGGATAGAACTTACTGATAGTACTGTTTCTATTCAAACCCTGTCGGAAGTACTCGAATTGCCTGAGAAATTAGTTCAGGCAGGAAAGAAAACGATTGTGATATTCGATGAGTTTCAGGAAATCACAAAATTAAATAAGTATGGGTTCGAAAATCTGTTACGTAGTAAAATACAGCAACAACAACAGGTAAATTATTTGTTTTTGGGAAGTCGTACTCATCTGCTGAGCGACATGTTCAATAATAAAAACCGGGCATTTTACAATTCAGCATCACATATGCAGCTCGGTACACTTCCTCATGATGACACTATTATCTATTTACAAGCAAAATTTAGTTCGTCTGGTATAAAAATAGAAATGTCTGAAGCCCTCTACCTGATATCGCAATCAGGTGATATACCTTATTATATACAGCTATTGGCGTCCGAAATTTGGCAATACATGATTACATCACTAGCAACAGTTACCACAGAAATTATTGATGCCTGCACAAAACAAATTGTTGAGTTGAAACAAGATTATTATTACGAGTTGTTCGACCGGCAATCGGTTATGCAAAAGCAATTGTTAATTGCCTTGGTTCATAGTGGTGATAATATTTTCTCCTCCACTTTTACGAAAAGGTTTCGGCTATCCGCATCTTCAACAACTCAAAAATCGGTATTGGTTCTGATGGATAGTGGAATTGTCGACAAAACAGATAATTCTTATTTTATAAGCGACCCTTTTTTCAAACGATTTTTACTAAATTACGCCTCGTAGCGTAACGCCTCAAAGCGTAATATAAAAATCAAACGATAAAAACTTTCTTATCTTCTAATTTTTTAATTTTTCAAATATATCATGTTTAAAAACAAAACCCTTCTAATCACCGGTGGAACAGGTTCCTTCGGCAACGCGGTACTTAACCGTTTTTTAGATACGAATATCAAGGAAATCCGAATTTTTTCGCGTGACGAGAAAAAGCAGGATGATATGCGCCACCGGCTGAACAATCCGAAAGTGAAATTTTATATCGGAAATGTCCGGGATAAACGCAGTGTGGATTATGCGATGCGAGGCGTAGACTATATTTTCCATGCCGCCGCATTGAAACAAGTCCCTTCCTGCGAGTTCTTTCCTGTTGAAGCAGTGAACACAAATGTTTTGGGCACCCGGAATGTGCTCGATTCAGCTTTTGAACATGGTGTAAAACGGATGATTGTTTTGAGTACCGATAAAGCGGTGTATCCGATCAATGCAATGGGAATTTCAAAAGCAATGATGGAAAAAGTGATGCAAGCGAAAGCCCGGTCAATGGTTGGCGAGTCGGATACCGTTTTTTGTGGCACACGCTATGGTAATGTAATGGCCTCGCGTGGTTCTGTTATTCCATTGTTCGTTGAACAAATCAAAGCAGGTAAGGACCTTACAATTACAGATGCGAATATGACCCGGTTTATGATGACGCTCGAAGATGCGGTTGACCTGGTACTTTATGCCTTTGAACATGGCAAAAGCGGAGATATGTTTGTTCAAAAATCACCCGCTTCAACGATTGGCGATCTGGCTCAGGCATTGATTGAATTGTACAAATCGAAGAGTAAAATCAGGGTGATTGGAACCCGCCATGGTGAAAAATTGTACGAAACGCTTGTGAACCGCGAAGAGATGGCCAAAGCTTTCGACATGGGTAATTACTACAGAGTGCCAGCAGATAACCGTGATCTCAATTATGACAGTTATTTCACGGAAGGCGAGGAAAAGGTTTCTGTTATCGAGGATTATCACTCTCACAACACCCATCGGCTCGATGTGGAAGGAACAAAAGAGCTGTTAATGAAATTACCTATGATCAGGAAGGACGTGTTGGGTGAAACGATCAGCCAATATCAAGAATAAGTAGGGCCACAGTGTAACTCAGTGTTTAACACGGTGTAACTCTGTGAAACTTTATATTTATGGAAATAAACCAAATTACTCACGAAATACTCGATTCAGCGTACAAAATACATTCAAAGCTTGGCCCTGGTCTTTTAGAATCATCATATCAGGCATGTTTGGTTTTTGAACTCCGGAAAAAAGGTCTCAAAGTTGAAGTTGAAAAGCCACTACCTTTAATTTATGAGGAAGTAAAGCTTGAATGTGGATACAGAATAGATATTTTAGTTGAGAATCAAGTCGTTGTTGAATTAAAGACCGTTGAAGCATTTACTGATGTTCACATTGCCCAGGTTTTAACTTACCTGAAACTGTCTGGAAACAATGTCGGGTTATTGATTAACTTCTATACAAAAAGCCTTAAAGATGGCATTAAGCGTTTAATTTTATAATGATTTCACAGTGTTACTCTGTGTCAAACACCGTGTTACACTGTGACCCAAAATAAAAGCAATGATTAAAATAGGAATCACCGGTCAGGCCGGATTTGTGGGAACACACCTGTTCAATACACTGGGTTTGCAACCCGAAAAATTCGAACGAATCCCGTTCGAGGATGCTTTTTTTTCTGATGAAAATAAGCTGAAAGCTTTTGTCAGAAACTGTGACGCCATCGTTCACCTGGCAGCAATGAACCGCCACAACGATCCTGAAGTACTTTATCAGACAAACATCGGTCTTGTAAAACAGCTAATTGAAGCTTGCGAAGCAACAAAATCCACTCCGCATATCCTGTTTTCATCGAGCACTCAGGAAGAACGCGATAACCTGTATGGCAAATCGAAAAAAGAAGGCCGTGAACTTTTCGAAAAATGGGCCAATCAGAACAATGCAAAATTCACAGGGTTCATTATTCCAAATGTATATGGCCCCTTTGGAAACCCTTACTACAATTCGGTTGTCGCCACCTTTAGTCACCAACTGACTCACAACGAAACACCTAAAATTGAGGTGGACGGTGAGATGAAACTGATTTACGTCAACGAACTGGTAAAGCATTTCATTGATAAAATTGCAGACCACAGTGTTACGCAGAGTAATAACACAGTGTTAAATTGTGAAACTATTTTATTGCCACATACTTCCGAAATAAAAGTTACCGGGCTTTTACAAAAACTGACCGAATTCAAAGAAAACTATTTCGACAAAGGAATCCTTCCAAATCTGGATAATTCTTTCGACAGAAATTTATTCAATACCTTTCTTTGTTACATCGATCATGCCTCTTTTTTCCCGTTTCACCTGAAACTCAATACTGACAACCGTGGCAGCTTTGTTGAAACGGTAAAGCTACACAGCGGTGGACAAGTATCTTTCTCCACCACTGTTCCGGGCATAACCCGTGGCAATCATTTTCATACCCGAAAAGCGGAGCGTTTTGCAGTTATCAAGGGCAAAGCCAGAATCGACATTCGTCGTATCGGAACTGATAAAGTGATTTCTTTTGATTTAGATGGGTCCCAACCTTCATTTGTTGATATGCCCATCTGGCACTCGCACAACATCACGAATACCGGTGAAGAGGACCTTTACACCATCTTCTGGATAAATGAGCATTTTGATCCTGAGGATCAGGATACATTTTTTGAAAAAGTATAAGTTACACAGTGTAACACAGAGGAAAACACAGTGTAACACTGTGATAAATTTTAGAAAAACTCTGTGATACTCTGTTTAAAACATTGTGAAACAAAGTGAAACAAAAAATATGAAAAAACTTAAAGTATTAACCGTTGTCGGTACACGACCTGAGATCATCCGTTTGTCGCAGGTGATAAAAAGACTGGACGAAACAACAGCCATTGAACACATCCTCGTCCATACAGGTCAAAACTACGACTACGAATTAAACGAAGTATTCTTCAAGGACCTTGGATTACGCAAACCTGATCATTTTCTGAATGCTGCGGGCGTCAATGCGACAGCTACCATTGGTCAGATCATCATCAACATCGATCCGGTACTTGAAAAAGAACAACCCGATGCATTTTTGGTTTTGGGAGACACAAACAGCTGTCTTTGTGCGATCCCAGCCAAGAAGAGACATATCCCTATTTTCCATATGGAAGCAGGAAACCGATGCTTCGACCAGCGCGTACCGGAAGAAACCAACCGGAAAATTGTCGACCATATCTCTGACATCAACCTCACGTACAGCGATATTGCCAGGGAATACCTTTTAAGGGAAGGATTACCGGCAGATCAGATCATCAAGACCGGCAGTCCGATGTTTGAAGTTTTACATGCGAATATGCCTCAGATTGATGATTCAGATGTTTTAGAAAGACTTTCAATCAAGAAGAGTAACTACTTTCTTGTATCTGCTCATCGCGAAGAGAATATCAATTCCGACAACTTTGATAAACTGGTAAAGGTATTGAATTACATTGCGGAGAAATATCAACTGCCGGTCATAGTTTCAACCCATCCGCGTACAAGGAATAAAATCAATGAAAAAGGGATTCAATTTCATCCTTTAATTCAATTAATGAAACCTTTGGGTTTCCATGATTACAACCATCTTCAAAAGAATGCGAAAGCCGTGCTATCTGATAGCGGAACGATCTCAGAAGAATCATCCATCATGAACTTCCCTGCCTTAAACATTCGTGATGCGCATGAACGGCCGGAAGCAATGGAGGAAGCTTCGGTAATGATGGTTGGAATGAATTACGAACGTATATTACAAGGCCTGGCAATTCTTGAAAATCAAAATATAAATCAAAGCTTAACGCTGCGACCTGTTGCTGATTATTCAATGCCAAATGTTTCGGACAAAGTAGTGCGGATTATCTTAAGCTATACCGATTATATAAACAGAGTTGTGTGGTCAAAATGATGATCCCTTCATTCTTTGGAATAAATAAACAAATAAGGGCTTACTTTTCAGTAAAGCCCTTAATTTTCAAGTAATCTCTTTAGTAAATCGTTCACTTCTCATTGTAAAACAAACGATTACCAGCTTAGGGCACTTTTAACAAGTAAACCTGTTACGATTTAGTTGGGATGGCCAGCGTTTTATTTTGCCTGTTTAGGGAGTGTCACTTTGCATGACTTCACGATTCGTTCAGACGCGTATGTGTTGCAATTAACCTTTATGTGCGACCATCAGACACGTATGTTTTGCAATAAACCTTCTATGCATGACCAAAAGATTCGTATGTGCTGTAGTAACTATTCTATGTGCGACCATCAGCTGACTTTGTGTCACAATCAGATCGTTTTGTGCGACCATTCGCTGACTTTGTGTCACAATTCGATGACTTTGTGTCACAATCACCTCTTTTTGTGCGACTGTTAGCTGACTTTGTGTCACAATTACTTCGTTTTGCGCGACGATCCGATGATTTTGCGCGATGATTCCTTTTTTTGCACCCGCAAAATGACTTCAAAATCGATAAAGTGTTCTCCTACAAGCCATAAAAAAACCCGGCGCTCCGTGCACTGGGTTTTTCAATTCACATTACTTAAGAACAGGTAAAGAAATACACGTATTAATGTGACTTTATTCAAAATATTATCCTAATCGTCGGCCCCCTCGAACAATTAGCCATTTTTTACATATACAAGGTTACCTTCACTCCAGTGGAAGATTACTTTTCACCTTCTGCAGGTGGTTCCTGATTGGGTTTGCTTTTCCCACGACCCGTGTAGCCTACTATGATCCTGGCATTCATGTACTCGCGGAAAAAATCGGGATTTTGGTACTGATAAGGTGCAACCAATATATCAATCACCTCTTTCAATAATTTATCCGTTGAAATAAATGCCTCATAGACTTTCTGGTTCGATGACTTCGAAACAGTAGTGGCGATCCTCTTATCTGAGTAAGCAGCCGCAAAATCAACAAGCATCTTTTCCATACCGGTAAAATCATCATTCGTAAGAAAAAACCGGGCAAGCTTATCGCGCATTGGATCTGCAAGCTTAAACAACATAGACCCTGTATTTAATAAAATTGGGTCTGGAA
>JBBRZE010000124.1:0-9157 GCA_038236995.1 Bacteroidales bacterium
AGTTTGTAGGAAAAAAAAACTTCGTACTTTTGCAGCCGTCTTAAATAATAAGACATTATTGATTGACCCGTGGTGTAATTGGCAACACGTCTGGTTTTGGTCCAGAAGAGTTCAAGTTCGAGCCTTGACGGGTCAACCATAATTCTGTCCTGTGGTGTAATTGGCAACACGTCTGTTTCTGGATCAGAAGAGTTCAGGTTCGAGACCTGACAGGACAACATAATGACTAAAAGACGTTTACAAATAATTGTAAACGTCTTTTTTATTGTGTGCACTCAAACTCATAAATTGAATCCGAAAATCAGCCACTAAATAATCTGAAAAACATTAGTAAACAAAGACTGGGCCATGACTTCTAAATACTTGAAAAATTTGCTGATAGATATATATTTGAAGTTTATTTCATCCTTAACAAGTCCATAAAAAAACGTATCGTATTAATATTCAGAATATTTAACTCTATTTATTGGTGAATAAATTGTCCAAACAAATGCTTCATTAAAATCGCTTTATCGAACCTTAAACTCAATCAAGACCGTTCCAGGATCATCTTTAACTGCAGAAATTTAATTCGTATCTGTATCTAAATATCTGAATATTGCTTAATCCCTGCAATGATTTGGAAAGTTTTTTTTTGTAGACAATCCGGAGAATAGAAAAGTAAATCCAAAAGAATTGAACAGGGAAATTTAGATTAATACATGTATTAAGGGCTTTTAGATTCCAAAGTAAAGCTCGAATCTTGTGCCTATGTTTAAGGTGCTTACCACCTTTATTTCTGCCGCATGCAACTCCACGATTTTCGAAACAATCGAAAGACCTATCCCAAATCCGCCAATAAATTTTGCATTTGTCGCACGGTTAAAGGGCTTGAAAATATTCCTTATTTCGTTTTCCGGAATTCCAACACCAAAATCTGTTATTCCAACAACTACTCCATCATTTAATTTCGAGATTTTCACTTCTACCTCTGATGACGAAAATTTACAAGCATTTTCAATCAGGTTTTTGAATGCAATCTCAAGCAAGCCGGGGTTACCATTGATTATGAAGTCGTTTTCATCGTCAGAATATTCGATTTTCGGCAATATTTTTCTGCCGGGGTATTTCACTTTGACAGATTGAATGGCACTAAAAACCAATTCATCAATTCTCAGATGCGAAAGTAATATGGTTTTATCCCCATTTAAGTGCGCTAATTCGAGTAAGCTATTTATAAGAAGGTTCAAATTACGCAAATCTTCAGTTAAACGGGCAATATGCACAGCGTATTGCTCCGGATTTCGATTGCGGCTGAGGATATAATCAGATTCAGCAATCATAATGGCAAGTGGAGTACGTAATTCGTGCGATGCATTCGATACAAATTCATCCTGGCTCCTAAATACAAGTTCAAGTTCAGACAGCATTTTGTTAAAAGTAATTGCTAACTGCTCAATTTCATCCAGCTTTTTACCCTCATCCAGACGGCTGCTTAACTTCGACGAGTTGATCTCCTTTACTTTGGTAATAATATTCGATATGGGTTGCATCGCAACTTTCGAAAAGAAATAAGAGGTCCAGACAGAAAGACAAATACTAAAAAGTATGCTCCACAAAAGAACAACTTTTAATCCGTTCAGGTTCTCGGTACGGTACTTATCGTATGCCAATACATAAACATGGTAAAGCTGATCATTCACCCGGTGATTGTATAATACGCCGTCTTTTTTCCCAATTGAAAAATATTCAGGACTGTCTGAATGAGAACTGTGTAAATAATTTATATTTATTAAATCTTGAATCTTGTCGCTGTAAAGCATTTTATCATTGGAATCACTCAATACAATCTCCTCTTCTTCAAGTGACTTGGTTGTTTGATATATCTTTTTTAATAATGTTGAATCAACTTCCTGCACATTAATCAACAGTATCGCGGTATTCTGCGCCCTGACCAGCAAATTTTGCCGGAATATGGATAGCTGACTGCTGTATGAAAAATAATAAACCAACATGCAAAATACCAACAGTATACCGAGTACTGACATGGTAAATTGAATAGACAACCTGGTTTTTATATTCATCTTATAGTCCATCTTCGCTGCAGTAAAAGCCAAATTCAAATTTGGCATGAATCAGAGCTGGCTCAAAATGCTTGCCAACATAGCCATCATTTGCAATATTATCCCGAAATCCGGACTGATGCAACTGAATCTGAAGATTTTCAGCAAGTCTTTGTTCATCTCCAACTACTAAAATGTGGTCATTACTCATTCCAAGAAAATTAATTTGACAAAATTAAGATACAATCTGATCTAAACCGTTTTCTAATGAAATTCTAATAACTTTCTAACCATTTCCTAACCAACTGTCTGCTAAAACAATCCTACATTTGCCATATTAATAAAAATATTAAAATCAACTCATGAAAAAATTCAAAATGACCTCTGGTCTGGCAATGTCTCTTTTTGTAATCTTTGTAGTTGCTGTTTTATCGATTTTGAAAATATTTGTTTTCCCGGGTAATTGATTTCTGATCAATTTCAGGAAACAAAAAGCTATCTATTTGCATGGTAAATAGATAGCTTTTTTATTTTATTTAAACCTCACTAATATAACCGGCAAATAATCCTGAAAATATTTAAAGCCGGGAATATTATTTATTTAAACTTAAATTAAAATAATTATGAATGACATGGGTATAGCGCTCGAATTGCTGGGCGTGGGAATGGTAACAGTATTTCTTATTTTATCGTTGGTCGTCATTTTAGGAAATCTAATAATCAGGTTTGTAAATCGGTTTATACCTGATGTTCAAAATGTTTCCTGTCAATTAGCGGAAGCTGTAACTTCAGAAATCCATCCAAAAAAAATTGCAGCCATCGTTTCTGCAGTTAAAATAGTTACAAAAGGCACTGGCCGCATTATCAGCATTAAAAAAATATAGTATGCATGCCTATCGCCTTATTGGCTTGGTACATATGCAACTTACAAATTTTCGAATAAAAAAATAATTGAATAAAATATATTTGACTTATGAGTGAAAGAAAGATTAAATTCTCACTGGTTTATCGGGATATGTGGCAATCTTCGGGTAAGTACGTACCACGTGTTGACCAATTAGTGAAGGTGGCACCACATATTATTGAAATGGGGTGTTTTGCACGTGTAGAAACCAATGGAGGTGGATTTGAGCAAATCAATCTGCTTTTTGGAGAGAACCCCAATAAATCGGTCCGTGAATGGACAAGACCATTCAATGAAGCCGGGATTCAGACCCATATGTTGGAACGCGCATTAAACGGAATCCGGATGAACCCGGTTCCTGCAGATGTACGAAAATTAATGTTTAAGGTAAAGAAAAATCAAGGAACTGATATTGCCCGATCTTTTTGCGGATTGAATGATCCGCGGAATATTCTGGATTCAGTCAAATATGCCAAAGCAGGTGGAATGATTGCACAGGCGGCGCTCAGTCTGACTTATTCGAATGTTCACACAGCCAAAAGCTTTATACAGCTTGCTGATGAACTGATTAAAGGCGGTGCCGATGAAATATGTCTTAAGGATATGGCTGGCATTGCCCGTCCGGCATGGCTCGGCAAGATTGTGAAAGGGATTAAAGCATTACACCCGGATATTCCGCTTCAATACCATTCACATTCAGGTCCGGGCTTTGCGATGGCTTCAATTCTTGAAGTTTGCCGGGCTGGCGTTGATTATATAGATGTTGCCATGGAACCTCTTTCGTGGGGTACCGGACATGTTGACCTTTTAGCCGTTCACGCGATGCTTAAAGATGATGGATTTGATGTACCAGCTATTAATATGGATGCATACATGAAAGTTCGCGCATTGACACAGGAATTTATGGATGACTTCCTGGGATATTACATTGATCCGAAAAACAGGTTCATGAATTCTATGCTGATTGGTCCGGGATTACCCGGAGGTATGATGGGATCGCTGATGGCTGATCTTGAAAATAACCTGGCAAGCCTGAACAAATGGATGGTAAAACACAATGAACCAGAGTTAACACAGGATGATCTGCTAATTAAATTATTTAACGAAGTTGAATTCATCTGGCCCATGCTGGGCTATCCGCCATTGGTAACTCCATATAGCCAATATGTGAAAAACCTGGCCTTAATGAATGTGATGCAGCTGGCAAAAGGTGAATACCGCTGGAGCATGATTGCTGACAATATTTGGGATATGCTATTAGGTAAGGGCGGAAAATTGCCGGGTGTATTAGATCCTGTCATTACAAAATTGGCCAAGGAAGCCGGCAAGAAATTTTTTATGGGTCGCCCACAGGACCTTTATCCAGATGCCCTGCCTAATTTCCGGAAGGAAATGAATGAAAATAACTGGGATTTTGGTCAGGATGATGAAGAATTATTCGAGCTGGCGATGCATCCGCAGCAATATCGTGCCTATAAGTCTGGCGCGGCTAAAAAAGCATTTGAAGAAGATCTGGCAAAACGGCGTTTGGAAGGCGGTGGTCTTATTGCCGGAACTGCAGTAGCCAATTCTACGGCCAATATAAAGCCATCAACAATGTTTATTGATGTTGATGGCGAACGCTTCAAAGTGTCGGTTGAATATGGAGAATCGGGTTCTTCTGTTGAATCTAAACCAGTGGCAACCCCGGCTTCGGTATCTAAGAAACCAGTAAAAATGATTATTGCGCCACTCGAAGGAAAATTCTACCTGACCAAAGAAAGCGCTGAAGTTGCGATTAAAGTTGGCGATTTGATTAAAGTTGGAGACAGGATTGGTTATGTGGAAGCGATGAAAACTTACAATGCAATCCACTCGGATGTTGCAGGGATTATTGTTGAGATATGCAGTATCACAGGAACTGACGTTGAAGAAGATGATGTTTTAGTTAAAATCAAATAACCAAACTGGAAGCAATGGGAATATTAGAGAATCTATATAAAATGACAGCTTTCCAGGATATAATTGACAATCCTGGTTATTTATTAATGTTAGCGATTGGGTCCTTTCTTTTGTATTTGGGGATCCATAAGAAATACGAGCCCTTATTGCTGGTTCCGATCGCTTTTGGCGTAATACTCGCGAATCTTCCGGGAGGAACAATGGGTGTTGTCCCTGCCGATATGGTCACACTTCCCGGCGGTCAAACAAAAAACCTGCTTGATATAGCGCATGAATATGGAATCATGAATTTTCTGTATTATGCATTGATAAAAACAGGGTTTTTACCACCGATCATATTTATGGGTATCGGAGCATTGACCGATTTTGGGCCAATGTTACGTAACCTGAAACTGGCATTTTTTGGCGCTGCCGCACAATTGGGGATATTTACTGTATTAATTGTAGCTATTCTGTTGGGATTTACGGCTAAAGAGGCTGCTTCACTCGGAATAATAGGGGGTGCCGATGGTCCTACTGCTATTTATACTACCATAAAACTTGCTCCGCATTTATTGGGACCCATTGCAATTGCAGCTTATTCCTATATGGCGTTGGTTCCTGTTATTATCCCGCTTGTGGTACGACTGACATGTTCAAAAAGGGAACTTTTGATTAACATGAAGGCAATGGATAAACAATATCCACCAAAGCTGAAAATTAAAAACATGAAAGCTGTAAAAATTGCCTTCCCGATTGTTCTTGGAATTGTAATTTCACTTTTTGTCCCTTCATCAGTTCCGCTTTTGGGAATGTTACTCTTTGGCAATTTGCTGAAGGAAATCGGAACCAGTGTTGCAAGGCTAAGTGAGGCTGCAACAGGTTCAATACTGAATACTGCCACAATTTTTCTTGGATTAACTGTAGGAGCAACCATGACTGCACAGGTTTTCCTTGATTTTAAAACCCTAATGATTATTGTTGGCGGATTTCTGGCATTTGCCATTTCTATTTTTGGCGGCATCATGTTTGTCAAAATCCACAATCTCTTTACCAAAAAGAAGATTAATCCACTGATTGGTGCAACAGGCTTAAGTGCAGTCCCGATGGCTTCGCGGGTTGCCAATGAAATCGCTTTAAAATACGATTCGTCCAACCATGTTTTGCAATATTGTATGTCGAGTAATATTTCAGGTGTGATTGGATCTGCGGTTGCAGCCGGTGTACTCATCTCGTTTCTTCAATAAGATTACTAATATGATAAGGCAAAAAACGCTCTTAGGAAACAAAGAGCGTTTTTTTTGCGCATAAAAATAGCGTGGTATTAGTTATTTGTATTGTTACTAGAAACTTGAACAAAAGGAAGAATTCAACTGTTCATGAAAAGCTTCTCCCAGCCACTTATAAAATGACTGAAGTTTTATGCGTAATACAGTTCTCCTCCACATCCCCAAAAAAGAGAAGAAAACACATCCATCTTTAATTTTGATTTGTTCTTCGACCTTTCCATTCCAAATAGACTGATCATTTTGTCGAGAATAGAGGCAATCACTGAAGAACTTAAGATTTAAATTATTCTTCAGAAAAATGGACCAATTCTTCCCGATAGGCATTGAAAATGGTCGATTTAGAGATAAATCCGATATACTTCTGGTTACTTACGACAGGAAGATTCCATGCTCCACTATCATTAAATTTTTTCATCACTATTTCCATCTTTTCATCTGGTGAAATTATATCCGGAGGCATGATCATCAGATCTTTAACCATTGTTTTATTATACTTTGCTTTATCAAACATGAACTGCCTTATGTCGTCAAGGAGAACAATACCACAAAAGTTTTCTTCCTGATCAATGACGGGGAAAATGTTTCGTTTTGATTTGGAAATGATTTTCACGAGTTCACCTAATGTACTGTCCAAGTTTACCGTTAATAGATCGGTCTCAATTACGTTCTTTAGTTTGAGGAGAGTGAGTATTGCTTTATCTTTATTGTGGGTAATGAGTTCACCTAATTTAGCCAGTCTGATATGGTAAATCGAATGTGGTTCAAGGGGAGTTATTGTGAGGTAAGCTGCCGCTGAAGTGATCATCAAAGGGATTAGCAAACCGAAACCACCAGTGATTTCAGCTATAAGAAATATTGCCGTCATTGGAGAGTGCATTACACCAGCCATCATTCCTGCCATTCCCGCCAAAGCAAAATTACGGGCAGGTACAATGTTTCCATCAATGTTTAGAATCGACGAGACGAAAAATCCTGCCAATCCGCCTAAAAATAAGGTGGGGGCAAAAATTCCGCCACTACCACCGGCACCGTTTGTTGTCGCCGTCGCCACTATTTTTACCAACATAATCACGAAGATCAACCCTAAGAGTATAAATTTGTCGTCCTTAAATCCCACAAAAAGTGAATTATTAAGTATGTTTGCCCCTGAGTCAGTAAGTATCTGTTCTATTGACACATACCCTTCACCCCATAGTGACGGAAAAAGAAAAATAAAAATTCCCAACATTGTTCCACCGATCAAAACCCTTAAATAGGTATTGTTGATTTTTTTGAACCGTCTTTCGACATAAATATTACCCTTTGTAAACAGGAAAGAGAAGAGTCCGCAAAAGATTCCTAAAACGATGTACCATGGGATATTGGAAAGACTGAATTCTTTATCGATTTGGAATTCAAAATGATGGGCACTTCCCATTAAAAAATAGGTCAATGAGGCTGATGTTGAAGCAGAGATCATCAGTGGTAATAGTGATGCCATAGTCAAATCGAGCATCAGTACTTCAATAGCAAATAACATTCCCGCGAGTGGTGCCTTGAAAATTCCTGCAATTGCACCGGCTGCTCCACAACCAATTAAAACAGTCATTGTCCGGTAACTAAGATTAAACCTTCTGGCTATATTTGAACCAATCGATGCTCCGGTTAAAACGACCGGAGCTTCTGCTCCGACTGATCCTCCAAAACCTATTGTGATAGTACTCGAGATAATAGAAGTGAACATGTTATGAGCGCGCATAACACCTTTACTACTAGCAATTGATTCCAGCACTTTGGTAATTCCATGCCCGATATCATCCTTAACGAACAACCTGACATAAAGAACAGTGATCAAAATTCCGATTCCAGGATAAGCTAAATACAGGTAATTTTCCGAATAAGAGGTGAAATTTTGTGTTAACAATCCCCCAAGAAGGTGTATAAGATTTTTTAGGATAATTGCTGCGAAACCACTCAGTAAACCTACTATAAGGCTCAGTATCAACAATATTTCATGCTCGTTGAGATGTTTCAGACGCCATGCTCTGACATTTTCCAGTAATTCAGCATATTTCTTCATTCCCTGCAAAATTAGTTTTATTTCAATATTATCAGTTGCTTTCGTTTTAGCCAGATTTTCGAATTAAATATGCGGTGGAATATAATACCATTTAAGAAATCGCTTAAAATTACATTTAGAATGTGTAAATTGTATAAACCTTTTAAATAATTGTGTAACAATACCTGGGATTTATGGAGCTATACTTTTAATATGAAAAGTATTCACACTTTGAATCATTAAAAATATATTCAAAAAGCAGTGTGAAACAATACTAAACAACTCAATATGTGATAAATATATTCAGCATAAAATAATAGGTGAAAAAATTATTATCCCGATCATTTGCATTTCTCATCGTCCTTTCGGTGATGCATATCACGATTGCAATAAATCATTTTGGCAGTGATAATGCTACCTTTGAAAGGATATCAATCGATGGTAAATTGGCATCATGCGGGATGGAAGAAGCTGATGGGCAATGCACTTTGCCAGGGACACATCTAGGCACCCATTGCTGTAACGACAAAGTTTCAGTTTTCGCTGTCGATAATAATTACTCTCCTTCATATTTAGAATTTAAAGCATTCTCTCAGCATATTCTTCAGGTTTTTGATTTTCCTGTAAATTTGAAAGACCATTCTTTAAAAGCCATAAATCTTTTTAGTACAAGTGTCAGTCCATCTGGATATTTTATAGTAAGCTCTGTAAGCTTGCCCGACATTTGTGTGTTCCGTATTTGATGTTATTGTTTACTTAAATTTTAGCAGGAAGGTTATGTCAACTTTTCCGCTGATGAATTTTTGTTTCTATTATTCAATACACAATAGTTCGGTAAATTTCAATATAAATAATTGAATATCAATAAAATAAACGAAAAATAAGTGTGAATTAATTTGGTTAAGACCTTAGAAATCAGTAATTTAAAAGATTATTCCGTAATTTTTTAAAAATGATTCCCAAG
>JBBRZE010000125.1:0-9087 GCA_038236995.1 Bacteroidales bacterium
AACGCCATCCTTGCTGCCGCGTTTTGGCTGGGCATGCTTTGGCGCAGATCCAACCAGGCCGGGGCATGGGCATCGATGATTGTAATGTTTGTCGCAACTGTAGTTTTACCATTTGGACTTCCTATGATCTCTGGAATGCGTACTTCGGAATATTTAAGCAAAACCACAAATGCAGTCCCTGTCAGCCGTACCTACATAGCCAGGCAAATGGATGTTCAGGAACGTGATCGCGTTATCGCCACATGGAATCGCTTAAATGCAGCCGGAAAATCCGAAGGTGTACGTCCTCTTGAATTCAAGACTGGAGATCAATTCGAAAAGAAAGTATTGTTACCGAAAAAATCCATTTTCTGGAGCGATGGTCTGGATCTCACCAATGGAAATACAACAGGCAAGGGTTATTTGAAGGTGGAATTAATCGCATTTGACAGGTTAGGATGGGATTTATCGAAGAATTCATACTCGTTAAACGAGACCCTAACATTTCTCTTTCGTATTATTATTCCTTTTCTTGTGTTGATGCTTGTAGCCTTTTTTACACAGCCGGAGGACAAGAAAATACTTGATCAATTCTATGGGAAAATGCTTACTCCAGTTGTTGGTACACACGAAGACGATGAACGCGAAATGGCACTGACCCAAGCTAATCCAACGCGCTATAATCACCTCAAAATCTTCCCTGATTCAAACTGGGAATTCCGCAGGTGGAACCGCGAAGATTGGGTGGGTGTAGTCGTATCTTGTATGGCCGTTGTAAGTGTTATTGCCTTGCTGGTATTTATTATTGGCTTAGGTAGCTAATCGAAAATCATTAAATTTTAATAATTTGTATAATTTCTTATGGACAAAGTCAATAACTCAATCAATAAAACAGCACTGATAGCTGATGCACTTCCGAATATGCCATGGGAACCTAAACCGAAAGATTGTAAAGAAGTAGTATGGCGACACAGTACAAATCCGATTATCGATTTGCATCCAATGCCAAAGGCACGCAGTGTATTCAATAGCTGCGTAATACCTTGGGAAGATGGTTTTTTAGGGGTGTTCCGGGTTGATTCGCTCTCAATGGATCCAAATCTGCATCTGGGAACTAGCCCTGATGGCATTAACTGGACTATTGAAGAAGAGCCTATTAATTTTATTTCGACTGATCCGGCTTTGGGAAAAATAACCGTTGCCTACGACCCGCGTTTGTGTAAGATTGAAGATAAGTATTACATCACCTGGTGCAACGCGTATTACGGAGCTACCATCGGGCAAGCTTGGACAACTGACTTCAAGACTTTTCACCAGTTGGAAAATGCTTTTTTGCCGTTTAATCGCAATGGGGTTCTTTTCCCTAAAAAAATAAATGATAAATATGTAATGCTCAGTAGACCAATGGGTCTGGGAATGGCCGTAAATTACGGTGATATTTTTTACAGCGAAAGCCCTGATTTGACTTATTGGGGAAAGCACCGAATTGTATTTACACGCGGCCCCGGCAAATGGGAAAGGGTAAAAATTGGTCCGGGACCCATTCCTATTGAAACAAGCGAAGGTTGGTTGTTACTCTATCACGGGGTTACCGATACCTGCGACAGTTTTGTTTACAGCATGGGAGCTGCGATGTTAGACATTAACGAACCGTGGAAAGTACTTTATCGTTGTAAGTTTCCGCTTATGACGCCCGAAAAGATATACGAAACTGCCGGTTATGTAGGAAATGTTGTATTCCCAACTGGTGTTCTTGCCGATGGTGCAACAGGTCGTATCGCAATCTATTATGGCGCTGCTGACACCTATACGGCTGTGGCTTATGCCAATGTAGATGAAATTATCGACTATGTAAAAGCAAATGCCTGGTAGAACTGTAGTTGGTTTTATAATTTTAATCACTGATAATTAGTGCAATAAACTTTAAAATATTCAACATGCAAAAGATAGATGATTTTTCGATGGAGTTGAATTTCACCGAAACATACAGGAAAAATATAAACGAACATATAGCCATTCGCGAAGGCAGATGCCATAAGGCGCAGTTTCCTGCGGTTCTTTCCGAAATTCAGGCGAAAGACAGGTTAGCTGGTCGAACCTTCTGGGGATGGGTTGGTTTCAGCCCCCACAATGCACCCAATGGAGCAGCTTATGGCTATTTTTGCCACGAACAAAAAATTATTGAAGCCATTGAGCGGGGAAATATTCCGGTTGAACAAAGAGATGGCGTTCATGAAATGCTTCATTTTTGGAAAAAAGAAACTTCAAAAGCCAAAGTAGAAGCGGCTTTTACTGAAAAAATGCTTCCGGTATTGTTTCGCGACGAAATTGTATCGCTGCCATACAATTTCAAACCTCTGATTGCCAATCCTATTTACCGGATGGCTGGAGTTTTTGTCGATTACGAGAAACTATTGCGACTCGGGATTTCCGGTTTGATTCTGGAAATTACTGAACAACGAGACAAATCAAAAGCTTCAGGTGGCGATTATAAACTGTTCGAAGGAATGCTTATCGCATTGGATGTGTTTATTGATTCTTGTCGTCATTACGAAAAACAGGCTCTTGAAAAAGCAAATGCAGTTGCTGATCCTAAACGGGCGGAAGAATTGAGAAAATTGGCTGAAGTCCTGAATAAAAATGCGGTATCAAAACCAGAGACTTTTTACGAAGCATTGCAATTATCATGGCTTTATACCTTAATGTGCGGCTCGTTGGAATCCGGACGTGTTGATGTGTATTTGGGCGATTTCTATGTAAATGACATTGAAAATGGAGTTATTACCGAAACCGAAGCATTGTCGCTGATGCATTCCTTTTGGAGACTGATTATTGAATTGTTCCGTGATGTTGACGGGCGTGTAATTATCGGAGGACGCGGCCGTAGAAATGAAGCCAATGCCGACAGGTTTGCCTTATTGGTTCTTGAAACCATGCGCACCTATGGGAAAGCTATTCTACCCCAAACCACCCTTCGTTTTTATGAAGGAATGAATCCGAAATTGATGGAAAAATCATTGAATCTGATTGGCCAGGGTTATACCTTCCCACTGCTTTATAACGATGATGTTTTGATTCCGGGTGTTGCCAATGCACACAATGTTCCGATCGAAGATGCCGAACAATACATGCCGCTTGGATGTGGAGAAATTGTAATCGATCATAAGGGATTTGGCACACCCAGTGGATCGCTGAATGTATTAAAAGCCTTGGATGTTACCCTTCGTGATGGAGTCGATCACATTACAGGCAAGCGATTGGGTTTGCCAACTGGCGATTTACGTGATTTTAAAACATTCGATGAGTTTTTCGATGCGTTCAAAAAACAGTTAGCGTTCTTTATCGAAATTCTTGCCGATCATGAAGAATTGGAATATGTAGAATCTGCTAAGCAAGCGCCATATCTCTACCTAAGTATGCTTTACGACGATTGTATTGCACGTGGCAAAGCCATTTTTGATGGTGGAATACGATATCTGGGTGGTTCTCTGGAATCGTTCGGAAGTGTAAATGCAGCCGACAGTCTTACTGCAATCAAAAAAATGGTCTTTGACGAGAAACTGATTTCTGCTGATACCTTGATGGCAGCCTTGGACAACAATTTTGTCGGATACGAGAAAGAGCATAAACTATTGAAAGAGTGCCCAAAATATGGTAACGATGATGCTTATGCTGATGGTGTTATGGTGGAGCTACATGATTTCATGTGCAACAACATTCGCGACCAGCGCAACCGGACAAACTTGCATTGGTATCTGAATGTGCTCATCAACAACAAACAAAATACCATACTTGGCCGATGGGTTGGCGCTTCGGCCGATGGCCGTAAAGCTGGCAAAGAGATGGCTAATGCCAATACTCCGGCTGGTGGAAATGATAAAAAGGGTGTTACAGCACTTGTCAATTCGCTTGTTAAGCCAAGTCACGCCATTCATGCAGGTACAGTTCAAAATATGCGTTTTGGAAGCGACTTTTTCACTAGTGACAGGGCGAAATTCGAAGCCATTCTAACAACTTACTTTAAAAAAGGTGGAGCTCAGGCCATGATTACAGTAATTAATCGCGGCGATTTGGAAGAGGCTTTGATAGACCCTGAAAAATACCAGGATTTGTTTGTGAGGATTGGTGGATTTAGTGCCCGCTACATTGATTTGCCCAGAGATGTGCAGATGGAAATTCTTAGCCGCGTTACATACTAAGCTTTATTTTATAAGATGAGTGAAAAGGCAATCATATTTGACATTCAGCGGGCATCTTTACATGATGGACCCGGAATAAGGACGACAATCTTTTTGAAAGGTTGCCCGCTGGATTGTCTTTGGTGTCACAACCCAGAAGCAACTTCTCCCAATCCTCAACTTTTTTTTCGATACGATAAATGTACGCAATGTGGTGATTGTGTCAAGGTTTGTCTCCAAAATGTACATAAAATCGTAGATGGCATTCACAGCGTCGATTACGACAAATGTAAGTTGTGTGGAAGTTGTGTCGGTGCCTGTAATTACAACGCGTTGAAAATTATTGGCAACGAAATGACTGTTGACGAAGTTATGCTTGAGGTGATGGCCGATGTCGATTTTTACACTAATTCAGGTGGTGGAATTACGCTTAGTGGAGGAGAGCCATTGGCTCAATTCTCTTTTTCGGTGGAACTCCTTAAACGATGCCGGGAGATTGGGGTGAGTACATGTGTTGAAACATCAGGATTTGTATCGGATGAACAGTTTAAAAAGATTTTGCCTTTGGTTGATATTTTCCTTTTTGATTATAAAGTAACCAGTTCGAAAGAGCACAAGAAATTTACCGGAGTCCCAAATGAACGCATTCTAGAAAATCTTGATGTGGCTTACCAGCATGGAATTCCGATAGTACTTCGGTGTATAATAGTTCCGGGGATTAATGATACCGACTTGCATTTTATGGGAATTTGCGACCTTCATGCGAAATACCCCAATTTAAAAGGTATTGAAATATTGCCCTACCACACAATGGGCAACAATAAGCGAACCAGCATCGGTGTTCACGAAACGCTAATTGATTTAGAAACAGTACCAGCGGAAATAGCCGGCAAATGGATTCAAAAACTAAAAAAATTAGGATGCGAAAAAGTGAGTTTGTCGCAATAAATTTATATAAAAATGAATAATATGTATTCCGGAAGAAACGCTTTGATTTTATTGCCGATTCTATATCCCATTATTGGATTTGGTTTTTCGTTAAACAAGGAATCAAAAGATAATCAAAAGAAGCCCAACGTGATCATCCTGTTTTCCGATCAGCACAATAAGGATGTCATGGGATTTGAAGGCCATCCTGATGTTTTAACACCCAATCTGGATAAATTGGCAAAGCAATCGGTGGTGTTCGACAGGGCATATTGCACTACAGGCATTTGTGCCCCTTCCAGGTCTTCGCTTATGACTGGACTCTTTTCAAGAACAATGGGCTTACTATCGAATGGGGAAAAACCCGGAATAATAAATGAAGTTGTTTCATTGGCATCATGCTTTCAGCAAAACAATTACAAGACCTACGCTTTCGGGAAGCGTCATACTATCGGAGCTGTAGACAAAGGATGGGATGTGCAGCAAAGCCATTTGTGCGACGAAACTCCCGGTAACAGTTATACTGAATGGGTCGAAAAAAATGGTTATGGGAAAGAGTTTGCCAAAGACTGGGCAGCCGAATTTGGGAAAGGTTCACCTTGCTCATCTTATGCAAACGAAAAGCTTCCGATTGGTGATCTGGGAACCCGTATTTCAACGTTACCGGAAAATATGACGATGGAAGCTTTTACTACCCAGCTAACAATTCAAATGATTAATGATCAGGCAAAAAGTAAAACACCCTTCTTTTGCTGGGCTACGTTTTACCGGCCTCATCAGCCCTATACGCCTTTGAAGAAGTACATGGATCTTTACGATGTCTCGAAATGGGGCGAAGGCACAATTAAAGGAAGCTCAATCAGGAAACCTGCCAGTCTTTATGAACCAAAGGAGAATATTCCCCCCATGATGCAGTCGATCCGAAATGGCGACAACAAGGTTTGGAATGTAAACAAAGCTTACGCCGAAGAGCAGATCTGGCGAAATTACATCGGAGCCTATTATGCACTGGTAACCGAAATTGATCATTGCGTAGGTGAAATACTCAAAGCACTGGATGAGGCGGGTATATCGGAAGAAACCATCGTGATTTATACTTCCGATCATGGCGATTTTGTGGGAAATCACGGAATGGTTGAAAAATCGGCTGCCGGACAGAATGTTTACGAAGACATTTTAAATATCCCGTTAATCATCCGTTATCCGGGGAACAAACAAAAGGGCAAACGTACTGCAGAGCTGGTTAGTTTGGTGGATATCTATCCTACATTGGTTGATTTGCTTGGACTAAAAATGCCAAAATTGAAATATCCACTTCAGGGACAATCATTTGCCGGAACACTTACCAAGGGAAAGCCAATGAATCGGGAGTATTTTGTATCGGAAAGCTGGTCGCAGGCAACAGTGATTACCAAAGATTACAAACTGGGAATCATGATTGATCCGACTGATTACCAAAGAAAATTTGACTTCAGGTCGTTTGGCAATCAGTTTTTTATCCGGAAATCGGATTCTCTTGAAATTAAAAATCAAATTAGTAATGCTGCTTATAAGCCTAAAATAGAAAAGCTGAGAGGATTTTATCAGGATTTTACATCCAAAATACCAGACATTGGGAAACAGCAAGTAATAAGTAAACAAGTGAAAAAGTAAATATTACAAACGAAATAGTTGACATAACAATGAATACAACTTTTAAAACGACTCTAAAATCAGGCACCGGCCTACTTTTAAGTTTGCTTTTTTCATTCCAAACAAATGCGCAAAAAAAGCCTAACCTGCTGTTTATTATGACCGATCAGCAACGGTACGACGCGCTAAGCATTGCCGGAAACTCAGTACTCAAAACCCCGAATCTCGACCGTTTGGCCAAACAAGGTGCCATGTTCAAAAATGCCTATACACCCTGCGCGGTATGTGGACCAGCCAGATCGTCAATTCTTACGGGTACTACGGTTGAAAACAATGGAATGAAAACCAATGATCGTGCCTATGACTACCAGCAAAATGGGTTGATGACGATGCCGACTTTTGATGAAATTCTTTCGGGCCAAGGCTATCATTGTGAATATTACGGCAAATGGCACACACAATCCTCACACGCCACTGTTTATAAGAACCCTCAGAAAACAGCAAGAAATGGAAAATCAATTTTTGGACCTGAGGGTCAATCGTATGTATATGATGATTTTCTGAACCAGAAATCACCCAATAGAGAATTAAAAAAAGGTGAATTGTATGATGGATTTACACATAGGCCATATAAAACCAATCCTTTGGATAAATTCCATGGACAGACAGAGGCTGAAATAAAGGAACAAAAACTAAAATCAATACAACCTGACTTGAATGGTGAATTAATGATCGATAAAAAATTCAGCATGACTGCATTTCAGGCAAAGCAGACCATTGAAGCACTTGAAAGATTAAAAGATTCAACCTTTAGTATTACTTGCTCCTTCCATTTTCCACATGCGCCAATGCTGCCCACGAAACCTTACAGCAACAGGTATCCGGCAAAAAATATGGTGGCTCCGTTTAGTATTTCTGACGATATGGAGAACTCACCCTATAAAAAGGCCAATGGAAGATTGGAACACCTTGAATATTCTGATCCTGAAAAAATTAAATATATGATGTCCAGTTATTATGGACTGGTTTCGGAAGTTGATGACTGGGTAGGGAAAATTCTGAATAAGTTGGATGAGCTTGGGTTGGCTGAAAATACACTGGTGATTTTCACAAGCGACCACGGCGAAATGCTTGGAGCTCATGGATTGCGTGAAAAGAATGTGTTTTATGAAGAGTCTGCCCACATTCCGTTAATGATCCGCTTTCCGGGTGAAATCGAAAAAAACAAAGTGGTAAACGGCTATATTTCAACTGTGGATCTATTTGCCACCATTTTGGATTATTTAAAGGTCGGACAAAATAAATCGGATGGAAAAAGCCTTCGGGGAGTAATGGAAGGAACCGATTTGGAACATGGCAAATATGTCGTCACAGAATGGGATTACCGGGGCGATATCGAATCCAATTATATGATTGTAAAAGATGGATGGAAATTAATTATTCCTTATTCGGAAAATTCCACGGTTATCAATGCAATGTATGACCTTAATACTGACCCTTATGAAATGAATAATTTGATTGGCAAAAATCCGGAAAAACTAAAGTATGCTGAAGAGGCAGAAGATCTTCGTAAATGCCTGCTTGAGTGGTTGAAAAAGAATAAATCGGCGCATTTGGACGGGGTAAGGAAAAGAAAACTAATATAAAATATCTGAAAATGAATAACTTAAAATCTAAATATCCGATACTCAGAGTTGCTTTTTTTATATTGATATCAGTTGGAATCCTGATCAATGTCAAGGCTCAAAAACTAACTCAATTTGTCGATCCCTTGATTGGTTCAGGAGGACACGGACACGTATTTGTTGGAGCAAGTGTGCCTTTTGGCGCTGTGCAAGTCGGTCCCAACAACATTTACAAAGGCTGGGACTGGTGTTCGGGATATCATTATTCTGACAGTCTTATTATTGGCTTCTCTCATTTGCACCTGAGTGGAACGGGTATCGGCGATTTGGCAGATGTACTCATCTTGCCGGTTACCGGAGAGGTGAAGCTGGACAAAGGCAGGCAGGAGTTTCCACACAACGGATATCTAAGCACTTTTAGCCACAAAAACGAAGTCGCCAAAGCTGGTTTTTATTCAGTTAAATTGGACAATGGTGTGGCCGTTGAACTTACTGCTTCTGAACGGGTGGGTTTTCATCAATACCGCTTTCCGAAAGGGAAAGAGGCACATGTAATGATCGATCTCAAAGAAGGAATCAACGACAAAAGTACCGACACTTATCTCGAACAAACCGATGAATTCACCTTGAAAGGATATCGTTTTTCGTCGGGTTGGGCCAAGGAACAGCAGGTTTATTTTGCGATTCGTTCATCGAAACCAATAAAGAATCTGATTATTTACAACGAAGGGAAACCACTTTCAGGT
>JBBRZE010000126.1:0-9074 GCA_038236995.1 Bacteroidales bacterium
GCAATTAAAGCACCGGTAATTCCTCCCCCAATCACCAAAATATCAGTTGATAATGCTTCGTCTAATGAAGGATAACTTTTTAAAAAACTATTCTTAATTAACCAATAAGGTTCATTTGATCGTAAGTCCATTTTGCATTGTCTATTTTTGAAAATTCAAATAAATTCATGTCAACCCTCTTAAATTACTAACGCGATTGGCATATAAAAATCCCAATCGCGTTAGTAAATAGTCCATTCGTTTTAAATTATGATTCGGACTCCTCTAATTCTTTCAGTTTTGCCTCTCGTGGCCAAAATCTATGTTTTGCTACAGCGTTCACGAAATCAATACTTGGCGCATTAATCAAAACTCCGCTGTCATTCTTTTTATCTGGATTCAAAGCTATAATTTTCATCAACCATTCAGCTCCATCACCTTCCGTAGCAATTGTTTTACAATGTTTGTAGGCTTCTTCTATAAATTCTTTTGCTTTAGGTTGCGTCTTGAATGCATCAATGCTTTTTTTACCTGGCACAATAAAAACTGCGTCATAAAGTACAGATGCGGCGGTTAAGAGACTTTCATCCACTTTAACACTTTGACCTTTTGCAGTTTGTATTTTACCCAAATGAACTGAAATGATTTTCGCCATTGCACCATGATCTTTTAATGTATTCAACATTTTATTGAGTGAATTATCATCCACTCCATCTGCCGCTAAAATGGCTATCTGCCGGGTTTTTATGGTGTCTTTTACCGTGTTTTCCATACTCACTGCCGGAGAATTCATAACGTCCGGGTCAGCTTCGATAGATTGATAACTTTGTGGATCAGCATCGGCTGGATAACTGTGGTTGGTTATTTCGCTGGGTAGGGGCACATCGAAACCTAATCCTTTTGCTACACGCCCGGCAAGTGATTTGTCGATTTTTGTAAGCAGTCCCACTAACCTTTTTCTTATGTCTTCTAATTTTACTTTTCCCAATTCAAATCGGAATGCATCCACAATGTGGTTTTTCTCCGTATCGCTCATGCTATTATAGAACATTGCAGGTTGGCTGTAATGATCCATAAAACTTTTGCTTCTCGAACGAATTTTATTTGCATCTATCCTTTCGTGGTATGAAACAAATCCACTTTCCATAGCTTTTGCCTGATGCGGATGTCCGCCACCTGTGGAATTTGGGTGATAGCTGGATTGTCCGGGAGTAATTGTTTGTCGCATAAAACCATCGCGCTGATTATTATGCACCGGAGAGATGGGTCGATTAATGGGTATTTCATGGAAGTTAGGGCCTCCAAGGCGGATCAATTGTGTGTCGGTGTACGAAAACAACCGTCCTTGCAGAAGGGGATCGTTGGAAAAATCGATACCTGGAACGACATGTCCCGGATGAAAAGCAACTTGTTCGGTTTCAGCAAAGAAATTGTCCGGATTTCTGTTCAAAGTCATGCGACCAACAATTTTTACGGGAACCAGTTCTTCGGGAATTAATTTTGTTGGATCAAGCAAATCAAATTTGAATTTGTGCTCGTCTTCTTCCTGGACAATTTGCACTCCAAAATCCCATTCTGCCGGTTGACCTTTGTCGATGGCATCCCACAAATCGCGACGGTGAAAATCGGGATCTTTGCCAGAGATTTTTTGTGCCTCATCCCATAATACAGAATGCACCCCAAGTACTGGTTTCCAATGAAACCTTACAAATACCGACTTATTGTCTTTGTTCACAAAACGATAGGTGTGAATGCCAAAACCCTCCATCATTCTTAAACTACGAGGAATTGCACGATCACTCATTAACCACATTACATTGTGCAGGGTTTCTGGAGTAAGCGATATAAAATCCCAGAAAGTATCGTGTGCCGATGCAGCCTGTGGCATTTCATTATTAGGTTCTGGTTTAACTGCATGAACTAAATCGGGAAATTTTAGTGCATCCTGTATGAAAAAAATAGGCATGTTATTTCCCACTAAATCATAGTTTCCTTCTTCGGTATAAAATTTTACAGCAAAACCTCGTACGTCACGGGCCAAATCAGTTGATCCCCTTGAACCTGCAACCGTACTGAAGCGGGCAAATACCGGAGTCCGCTTACCAACCTCCTGAAGAAACTGAGCCTTCGTATATTCCGACAATGATTTAGTAAGTTCGAAATAACCGTGTGCACCGCTTCCACGGGCATGTACAACTCGCTCGGGTATGCGTTCGTGATCGAAGTGGGTAATTTTTTCGCGTAAATGGAAGTCTTCCAGCAAAGTAGGACCACGGTCACCGGCTTTTAATGAGTTTTGATCATCATTAATGCGCAGGCCTTGGTTAGTTGTCATAAATTCGCCATCATTATCAATTGTATTGCTTTGAAGATCTGTGCTTTTTTTATCTTCATCTTTTGAAGGAATACCTTTTTCGTTTTTCATAACTTGTGTTTTATAGAAATTTATTTTTTAGAAAGGGGTCTGTGAATAAATTAAATTGGCTTTTCTAATTCCGGCACTGGCTTAGTTTCCAAAGCAGCCGACAAGCGTTGTTCTTTCAATTCTTCGAATTTTGCACCTAAGTCAGTAAGTTCTTTTTTGTCCATTATTTTTTCGGCTTCGGGAAATAATTCCTCTTCTTCTTCTCTTAAATGATGATCGAGTATTTCTTCAAATACCTTGAATTTGACCATCCAACGCTCATTATCTTTGGGAAAGTCGGCTAAATCAAGTAAAGCAAAGTTAAGAATTACATGTTCTTCCTGCGATTCGAGCGACTCGTCCTTGATTCTTTCTTTGGGATGCAACTTGCTCAAAAACAAATCCTCTTCTAATTCGTGGTGTATATCAAGGTGTTTTTTAAGGAATATAAACTTAATACTATCCTTTTTTACTTCCTTAACTAACTTACGCATTTCCTGATGATGGTTGGCAAGTGCTTTTGTGATTGTTTTCATGATTTTTCTAATTTTATGATTAAGATGCTTTTCTTTTGCTTTTTTGCCTGCTTTCTGCTTTAGACTTGTAGGCCAAAATTACTATGGCACAATAAAGCTTCGTTATATTAATTGCAGAAAATATTACAGGATTTACTTGTTGCCACACACTCGCTTTCATGAGCTTTTGGGTAGGCTCCGATGTACTCCATGCTTTTATTAGATTAATAAATTTTACAATTGTTTAAAAATCCAGACAGATACTGAAGAACCTTTTACTAAAAATGTACCAATTCCATTATCGTCTGTGCTTACGGTTTCAGAAAAGCGATCCGTAATATCATAGAAATTCTTGTTCGCATTTCGTTTGCCCATATCCATTTCCTTATATCCATCTGATCCATTACTCAGTACCACAGCACAGCCTGAATTAGGTTTTTCATCAATTCCCTGCCTGACCCATCCTACCACATTTGCAAAGTCAAAATAATCAACCTGGTTTCCAAACGCTTTTTCTTTTCTTACCTGTAATATTTGATCTAACATGTCAACTTTAGCCAATGATATTTCATATTCAGTGCCATCTTTTAAGCCCTTATAATCTGCACCGTACAAACCGGCGTAAAATACTACAGGTATCCCTTGCTCTCTAAGTAATATAATGGCATAAGCCAATGGCTTAAACCAATAATCAACCGGCGATTCTAAAGCTTGTAAGGGTTGCGTGTCGTGGTTTTCTACAAACGTAACACTCAATTCAGGTTTTACCTGTACTAAACTACCGTCGAATATTTTTCTCAAATCATAGTCACTTTTTTTAAGAGATGCTTCATGGAAATTATAGTGTAGAGGGACATCAAATAATTGAGTACCATTCTCTAAAACATCTAAATACCTGAGCAAGTCATTAACGTCGTTTTTCCAATATTCGCTGACGGTAAAAAAGTTATTTTTAAACTCGTGTCTTAAATATTGCAGCCACATTTTTATGAATGCAGGAGAAATGTGCTTTACAGCATCCATCCTAAAACCATCCACTCTTGTTGTTTCAACATACCACTTTCCCCATCTCTTTAATTCTTCCCTTACATGTTCATTTCTAAATTCAATATCTCCCCCCATTAAAAAATCATAATTACCGAACTCTTCTTCCATTACATCATCCCATTTATCACCATACTCGTTCAGTATTTTGTAGATTACTCTATTGCCATCTTTTTCACCATCAACACCAGAAAATGTAGTACTGTTCCATTCGAAATTGGAGTACTTTCCTTGTCGTCCGGGAAAATAAAATTTTGTGTATCCCTCAATAGTTTCTGGCTGGCTGATAATTTCATTTCTGTTATCGGGGTTTACCAACAAAGCGGTAAAAGATTCTTTTTCATCAGCGCCCATTTTATGATTTAAAACAATGTCGGCAATAACCGCTATTTTATTTTTATGGAAAGCTTCTATGCATTTTATGTACTCTTCTTTAGTTCCATACTTGGTTTTAACAGTACCTTTCTGGTCGAATTCGCCTAAATCAAATAGGTCGTAAACTGCATAACCTGGTTCTTCGGTGCCGAAAGCTGATTTATATGCCGGTGGTAAGTACACATGTGTGATTCCTTTGGAAACCAGTGTTTCTGCTTGTGAGGCACAGTAGTTCCACAACTGGTCGTCATTGGTAGTATACCAATGGAAAAATTGGAAGATAATAGTGTTTTGTGTCATGGTGTTTCTATTTATTTAATTTTTTTTCTATGATTCGTTCTACTATTGGTTTTTACCATTTCGTCGCCTAATAATATTCCCCAGGGTTTCAAAGGTTCAACCCGGTCAAAAATTACTTTTAGGATTGCCGAAAGCGGAATGGATAAAAACATGCCGGCAACACCCCATAATGCGCCGCCTATCAGCACTACAATAATTGAAATAAGCCCATTAATTTTCACTTTCGAAGCAACTATATACGGAACTATATAGTGATTATCAATAAACTGTACGATTATGTAAGCAATAAGAACCCATAATGCGGCTGAGGGCGATTGGGTGGCAATTGCAATTATCATTGGTAATGCAATTGCAATTAGTCCGCCTATATAAGGAATAGTATTCAATAATGCACCGATAACTCCAATTAGTATTGCATAGTCAACTCCAATAATTAAAAGAGCTGCTGAGTTTAAGATTGCAACCAATCCGGCTTCAATAGATAAGCCGACAAGGTAATTTTGAATAAGAGATTTAGTTTCTGTCAAAACCTCTTTTACCGTTCCATTTTTTTCATCCGGAAAAAGGCTTGAAACAAACTTTGTAAGTAAATTTTTATAAAATAAGATCATGAAAACGTAGACGGGTACAAGTAAAATCGTAAATATTACTCCGCTAACGGTAATTAATGTTTGGCCAATAATTGCTGTAGAGTTACTTAATCCTTCCCCTTTTTGCTTTACTATCCAGTCGTTAATTTTTTTGGTGCTGATGTTAAAATTATCAGAAACCCAATTAATGGTTGTTTCAAACATAGCATTAAATTTTATTTTAAGTTGAGGAAGTTCATCCGCAAACATGCTTGCCTGTGTAAAAATAAAATATAATAAAACCG
Organism: Bacteroidales bacterium; assembly: GCA_038236995.1. Taxonomy (GTDB): domain Bacteria; phylum Bacteroidota; class Bacteroidia; order Bacteroidales; family Prolixibacteraceae; genus JAAFHB01. The sequence goes on from JBBRZE010000126.1 coordinate 5,492, forward strand.
CCAACATTATAGATGCAAGTAATACAGCGGTCAAAATGGCTAAAACATGATTAAATCCTTTACGCTGTAAAAACCCAACAAATGGGTTTAAAAGAATAGCAATTATTAAAGAGAAAATGAATGGAACAATAATTTCCTGTCCGATAAAAAGTATATAAGTAAAAGCAACTATGCCAATCGTTAATTGGGAAAGTTTCATATAAAAAGGAATAGGATCCGATTTTATCATTTTATATAAATATTAATTGTGTTTAATTGAGAACTAAAAATGTTTAATGATTTATAAACCAAAAATACTTTCGCTCAACACACAGTGTGTTACATAAATTGTAGATAATGTTACAGGATTATCCGCTATCTCTTCGATTTCTCATCAAAAAATAAGAAAATGACCAACATTAGCTGTGCTCTTTTCTCTCAATTTTCCATTTTCCAGTTGACTTTGCAATGTTTATAAGTTCTTGTCCGAATTCGGTAATTAGTCCACTTTCAGCCATTTTAATAGCTCTTTCTATGTTTCTTTTTCCCCAATTGCTTTTGGGATTGCGGGGTGTAAATTTTAAATAACAACTTTCTTTGTCTCTCTTCATTGCTTTACTGTCAACCCAACCAAAACAAAGAGCATTTTCAATAGCATCGTGCCATTGCATAATTGATTCTAAAGGATCCGTCACCGATGCAGTTACAAATCCATTGCTACAAAGGTCTGTTAAAGGTAGTTCGTTTAACTGAAAGCTTTAAATTGCTGTGCATTCAATATTCCAGCTGTGCTTGAAGTGTTATTAAAAAACACATTGGCATCTTTTATTTTATTGTTTCTAAGTAAGGTGTTATGCAGGGTTAATAAAAATTCATCCGAATACGAAGAATAAAACAGTTGAGGATTGCCATGCAAACGAACATACGTTGTTGAAGAGGTTATTATAATATCTTCGGGCATTTGCGGATGATTTACACTGCAGAAAATTATATCCTTTGCTTTTAGCTCGTCATAAACTTCATTGTTCCACCAACCTGCATTTCGAAATTCAACCACATTTTTAAAGTGTGGTTTCAGGCTATATAAAATGAGTTCAAGCGAATCTTTATCGTATTTAAAACTTGGTGGAAACTGAAATAACAAGCATCCCATTTTATCTTTTAAACCAAGCTCGCAGGCATTATAAAATTCATCAATTTGTTGCGAACAATCTTTAAGTTTTTTATAATGAGTTATTAATCGCGGCGCTTTTACGGCAAATGTAAAATCGGCAGGACTTTTTTTATACCACCCATCAAGCATTTTTGCAGTAGGGAATTTATAAAAAGTACCATTTAATTCAATCGTATTAAAATGTTCGCGATAAAAAGTAAACCATTTGCTTTGAGGCATTGTTTCAGGATAAAAAACTCCTTTCCAATGTCCGTTATAAAGACCGGAACAACCTGTATTTATTTTCATAGCTAAGTGTATAACAGTTGGCAGTTGGTGCAGATAAAGCTTCTGCGATGGTTTTTGCCGGTGTATTCTTTAATAATTGGATGGTTGAATGGTAAACAAAGTTTTTTGGTATGGGCAAGCCAATGCTTTTTCAAAACAAAATCCCTTTTCCATGCTAAAAAATCGAAACTGTAATTGCGGGCTTCCTTAATAAGTTTGTTCAATTTTAATGCTGGAATCTTACCGATTTCACTGTTGGGATGAATTTTAACTCTATACAGAACTTCATTTTTAATGATATTGCCAACGCCCGAAAAGATTTGTTGGTCAAGGAGCGCATCGCAAACAAAGGTATTGGGCATAAGCATTAATTTTCTCTTTGCCGTTTTTGCATACCAATTATCATTCATTACATCGGCTGTAAAATCGTAGGCATCATCAATATTACCTTCTATTATTTTTACTGAACATGCATAAAAATTCCATTCGCCATTTTTAAATGTTAAACTTAAGCGTTCAGGTGTTTCTTTCTTTTCATCAATCCGATACGAACCGAACATGAGCAGGTGAATACGGACTGTAAATCCACTAAAACAGATCAGAAACTGTTTGCCCCAGCTTTTAAATGCAATTACTTTTTGCTTTAGCATTTGAGTTTTATCAATCTTGCTGTTGCCACTTACAGCAATAATTCTTTTACCTTCAAATTTTGCTGCAGCTTCCTTTAATAAAACAATGGATGGACCTTCGGGCATAGCTCGCTAATTATAATTTTTCGATTGAATTTATTACTTTAGTCAATACAATTCCTTTTTGCAACACTGGGTTCCATAAATCACCTGTTTTTGAGAGTCGTTCCTCTATATTTTTTATTGTAAACATTTCGGCCGAGAGCTGGTGATTTACTTCCTTCCACATTAATGGAGTAGAAACTGTCGCATAAGGGCGCGGACGCACACTATAAGGCGCGGCAATAGTTTGTCCTTTCCGGTTTTGAAGAAAGTCGATATAGATTTTATCTTTTCTTTTGGCCATGCTGCGTTCAATGCTTGTTGTGTCGGGGAGCTTGCTGTGAACTAGGGTTGCCAGGATTTCTGCAAAAATTTTAACTTCATCATAATTATATTTTTCAGCTAACGGAATATAAATATGCAAACCTGTTGCTCCACTTGTTTTGCAATAGCATGTAATATTTATTTCATCGCAAATTTCTTTAATAACTAAAGCTGTATTTACGACATCTTCAAACGAGATTTCTCCCGGATCTAAATCAAGCATCATATAAGTTGGTTCATCGGGTTTTAGGTAGGTGCTGTGCCACGGATTAATCTCAATGCAACCTAAATTAGCCATGTAAAGTAAAGTGGCTGTATCATTGCAAATTAGATAATCGATGTCTGCATTATTGGACTTGGAAAATAATTTTACCGTTTTTATCCATGCCGGGATTTGGGTTACATCCATATCTTTTTGATAAAAACTCTGACCTTTTATACCATTGGGATGACGGTTTAACGATTGCGGCCTGTCTTTTAAATACGGTAGAATAAATTTGCTGATGCTTTGATAATAAGTTATCAAATCGCCTTTTGTATAGCCTTCGCCGGGGAAATAGACTTTATTCAGGTTCGTACATTTAACTTTCTTATCTGAAAATGTAATTACTTTTTCTCTTTCAGTTCCTTTTGTATTTCTCGTTTCATCGGCACTTTCATTGATAACCTCTTTTGATTCTTTATCATTTCGTAAACCCATAAAGACAGGGTTACGTAGGTGTTCATCCTGTGTCCATTCCAGAAATTTTATATTACAAACTAATTTAGGCTTTATCCAATATGGTTTTCCTTTTGTGCTGCCTATTTTGGGATTAGTAATAAATGGGGTGGTTGAAGTTTTTAATTTTTCAAATTCAGCGTGCAGCTCTTTAAGCGAAGCTTCTGTAAATCCCATTCCGCAATTTCCTATGTATTTTAAAGTTTTTCCACTATACATTCCAAGTATAATTGAACCAAAATATTGCCTGCTGTTTTGTGGTGCAGTATAGCCGCAGATAATTGCCTCCTGCATCATTGTTGATTTTATTTTCAACCAGGTATCAGCACGTTTGCCAGGTAAATAGGTACTTTCTGGTTCTTTGGCAATAACTCCTTCATACCCTTTCGC
>JBBRZE010000127.1:0-8968 GCA_038236995.1 Bacteroidales bacterium
GGAACGTACCTGCTTCACAATGGACAAGATCCGCTCCGAATCGGTCATCAAAGTATTTGTCGATCTATACAACAAAGGATATATCTACCGTGGTGTGCGGATGGTCAACTGGGATCCGGCTGCCAAAACTGCACTTTCGGACGAAGAGGTCAATCACAAAGAAGAAAAATCGAAACTCTATTACGTACGTTATAAAATTGAAGGAAGCAACGAAGAATATGTGACTGTTGCCACCACACGACCGGAAACGATTCTGGGAGATACGGCAGTTTGCGTGAATCCGCACGACGACCGTTTCAAACATCTTGTCGGAAAGAAAGTATTTGTTCCGCTCGTGAACCGGCTTGTCCCGGTTATCCAGGATGAATATGTTGATATCGAATTTGGAACGGGATGTCTTAAAATCACACCGGCGCACGATATCAATGACTATGAAATTGGATTGCGTCACCACCTCGAAGTAATCGATACATTTAATGACGATGGCACACTAAGCGAAAAAGCACAGTTGCTTGTAGGCGTCGATCGGTTCGAAGCACGGAAACAGATCATCCCGATGCTCGAAGCAGCGGGGAATCTGGTTAAAATTGAGGATTACAACAACAAAGTAGGCTATTCAGAACGTACCGATGTACCGATTGAGCCAAAACTATCGGCGCAGTGGTTCCTCAAAATGTCTGATATCACTAAACCGGCTGCCGATGCAGTCGAAAATGATGAGATCAAATTCTATCCCGCCAAATTTAAGAACCTCTACCGCCATTGGATGGAGAATATCAAAGACTGGTGCATCTCGCGTCAGCTCTGGTGGGGACATCGTATTCCGGTTTATTACCTTTCCGACGGTTCATTTGTTGTCGCCCACAGCGAAGAACATGCCCTTGAACAAGCGCGTCAGAAGACAGGAAACAATCAACTTACCATTAGCGATTTGCGCCAGGATGAAGATGTGCTTGATACATGGGCTTCCTCATGGCTCTGGCCGATATCGGTATTCGATGGGATCAACAATCCCGATAACAAAGAGATTAACTACTACTATCCGACAAATGATCTGATAACGGCGCCCGAAATCATTTTCTTCTGGGTAGCCAGGATGATTATTGCCGGTTACGAATACCGTGATGAACTGCCATTTAAAAACGTTTACTTCACCGGCATCGTGAGGGATCAGCAACGCCGGAAAATGTCGAAATCATTGGGCAATTCGCCCGATCCGCTCGATCTGATTGCCAAATATGGTGCCGATGGTGTCAGGGTTGGTATGTTGTTCTGCTCACCTGCCGGGAATGATATCCTTTTTGATGAATCACTCACCGAACAGGGTCGTAATTTCAGTTCGAAGATCTGGAATTCATTCCGTCTAATTAAAGGCTGGGAAGTTGATCCGTCAATTCCACAACCCGAACATTCAAGGTTAGGCATTGAGTGGTTTAAGGCAAAATTAAGCGAAGTGATCGTTACAATGGATGACCACTTCGATAAATACCGGCTCAACGATGCTTTAATGACCATTTACAATACCATTCGTGATGAGTTCTCGGGTTGGTTGCTCGAGATCATTAAACCGGCTTATCAGCAACCGATCGACAAAAAGACTTTCCAGGAAGTCAGTGAATTATTTGATGAAGTACTGCGTCTGCTCCATCCTTTTATGCCGTTTATCTCGGAAGAGATCTGGCAATTACTAAAGGAAAGGAAACATGGAGATTCTATCATGATTTCGGAATGGCCAAAACCTGTTGCAGATCAAGGAGAAACATGCGAAAAGTTTGAACTGATCAAAGAAGCTATTACAGGCATTCGCGCCATCCGTAAGGAGAAAGATATTGCGAACAAGGAACAACTTAAGTTATTTATCGTCCCTGGTGAAAAAGGCTTTATTCCGGAATACAACCCTATCTTACTGAAAATGGGGAATCTTTCAGAATTGGAGGTTACTGATCAGGAAGTTGATGGAGCAATGTCATTCAGGGTCAACACTTCGGCTTTTTACATTCCGCTTGGTGATGTTGTGAATATTGAAGATGAGATCCTGAAAATTGAGGAGGAGCTAAAATATACGATCGGCTTTCTGGAATCGGTGAAGAAGAAAACAGGCAACGAACGTTTTATGAACAGCGCACCTGCACAAGTAGTTGAACTGGAACGTAAAAAGCAAACCGATGCAGAAGAGAAGATTAAGATGCTTCAGGAAAGGTTGAATTCCTTTAAATAAATGAGAATGCCGGGTTTTGGGACTCGCGATTTTTAATCGCGATGATAAAATGGCGATTGAAAATCGCCAGACCCGTGTTCAGTATATAAAAAGACCTTCCAGATATCAACTATCGGAAGGTCTTTTGCATTTTAAGAATTGGGAATATTATCTTAATACTTCATTTACTTCATGATAAGTTAAGCCGAAAGCTTCAGCAACACCTTTGTAAACAACTTTTCCGTCTACGATATTCAATCCTTTTTTCAGGGATTTATCTTCAGCACAAGCTTTTTTCCAACCTTTGGCAGCCAGTTGTATTGCGTAAGGGAGAGTTGCATTGGTTAATGCAATTGTTGAAGTACGTGGCACTGCACCTGGCATATTGGCCACTGTATAATGAATTACTTCTTCAATCACATACGTAGGATGATCGTGTGTTGTTGGAACCGTAGTTTCGAAACAACCGCCTTGATCAACTGCAACATCAATCATCACTGTTCCCGGCTCCATTGTCTTCAGCATGTCTTTGGTGACAAGGAAAGGGGCTTTTGTTCCGGGAATAAGCACTGCACCTACAATCACATCACTCACTTTAACCTGTGCCCTGATATTGTAATCATTCGACATCATGGTCTTCACATTGGCAGGCATAATATCGTTGAGGTATCTTAAACGACGAAGACTGATATCCATAATTGTAACATCGGCACCCAATCCTGCAGCCATTTTAGCCGCTTCAGTTCCGACAATACCGCCACCGAGGATTAAAACTTTTGCAGGAAGAACTCCGGGAACTCCGCCGAGCAACATTCCACGACCACCAAAGGTCTTCTCAAGGTATTTTGCACCTTCATGAATCGACATCCTACCAGCCACTTCCGACATCGGAATTAATAGTGGTAAAGAATGGTCATCGAGTTCTACGGTCTCGTAAGCAAGACAAACCGCTTTACGGCGGATCATCGCATTTGTAAGCTTTTCTCCTGAGGCAAAGTGAAAGTACGTATAAACCAGTTGACCTTCCTTTATAAGGTTGTATTCTGATTCGATCGGTTCTTTCACTTTCATGATCATCTCTGCAATCGCATAAACATCCTCAATGGCAGGAAGAATCTTTGCCCCTGCTGTAACATACTCGGCATCGGCAAAACCGCTACCATTTCCGGCAGTTGCCTGAACGTATACTTCATTGTTCCTTTTTACCAATTCAGCGGCACCTGCTGGGGTCAGTGCTACACGGTTCTCGTTATTTTTAATCTCTTTCGGTACACCTATAATCATAATAGCCTTTTTTTATTTTGGTCAAAATTAAAAAATACTTACAGTGCAAAATATGACTAAAATCCATATATTCAATCACTTTTAAAGATATATCCAAATGAAATAAAATGATAGGTATTTCACGATATTTTTTTATAAATCAGCGGCATTTCTTAATGAAAAGAAAGTAAAATCATCCAAAAAGCGAATAATTATAATTGTATCTTTGCCCCTTGTCAAAAATGAATATAAAAAATGCCTAAAATTTCGAACAGGGGAGAATTATTACCGGAATCAGCTATCCGTAAATTGGTGCCATATTCCGAAAAAGCAAAAGAATTGGGAAGAAAGGTTTATCACCTGAACATTGGTCAGCCCGACATTAAAACTCCCCCGCATGCCATTGAACGAATCCGAAATTTCGATTTTGAACTGATACCATACGGACATTCATTTGGAAACGATTCATACCGTAAAAAACTTGCCAAATATTACAGAGACCGTAATCTCGATGTTGATCAGGGTGAAATTCTGATCACAACCGGGGGTTCTGAAGCGATCTCCTTCGCCTTTATGGTTTGCTTTAATCCGGGTGATGAAATTATTGTGCCTGAGCCATTTTACGCCAATTATCTCTCGTTTGCAATTGCAACTGATGTGGTTATTCAACCAATCACTGCAAGTATTGAAAATGGGTTTAAACTTCCCTCAATCGATGATTTCGAGCAATTAATCAATCCGAAAACAAAAGGAATTTTCATCTGTAATCCCAATAATCCGACTGGATATGTCTACACGAAGGAAGAGCTTGAGAAACTGAGCAAACTGGTTCTGAAATATGATTTATACCTTATTTCGGATGAGGTTTACAGTGAATTTGTTTACGATGGTAAAACGCACCATTCGGTGCTTGAACTCGAAGGAATCAGCGAGAATGTCATCATGATCGACTCGGTATCCAAACGTTTCAGCGCCTGCGGAATCAGGATTGGATCTCTTGTATCGAAAAACAAACGGGTTATTAAATCAATACTTAAACTGGCCATGGCACGGCTCTGTCCACCTATGCTCGGACAGGTTGTTGCAGAAGCAGCAGTTGATTCGCCGCCTGAATATATGGAAGAGGTTTACAATGAATACTTAAACCGCCGAAATTATATTATTAACGCGTTAAATGATATTCCGGGAGTTTATTCTCCGATGCCGATGGGTGCTTTTTATTCGATTGTCAGACTGCCTATTGATGACAGTGATAAATTCTGCCAATGGATGCTCGAAGAATTTGAATATCAGAATGAAACTGTAATGATGGCTCCTGCTTCCGGATTTTATTCGACGAAAGGAATTGGCAAAGATGAAGTCAGGATTGCCTATGTTCTAAATATTGAAGACCTGAAAAATGCAGTTGAATGTCTGAAAGTTGCACTTAAGGTTTATCCGGGAAGAACCTGTTAATCCGGCAATTTGTCTGTGAGAAGGTGTGAAAAAGTCTTATTATGAATCAGTTTAAGATTAAACAGATTAAGGATGCAGATGATCCGAATTTTATTGCTTTTTGGAACATATACAATGCAAGTTTTCCACTCACCGAAAGAAGGACCTTCGAACAGCAAACCGCAGTTTTCAAAAAATCAGGATACCAGGTAAATGGTTATTTATCTGAAAATCGCATTATTGGATTTATTGCATTCTGGACAACAACAGAATTCGTGTTTATCGAGCATTTAGCCATTGCCCCGGAAGTTCGGAGTAAGGGTTTGGGAAGTGCCATTTTGAAACCATTTATTGAAAGGGAAACAATCCCCGTGATTCTTGAAATTGAACCAGTCATCAATGATCTTACCCGCAGGCGGTTAAAATTTTATCAATCTTTAGGTTTTGTCCAAAATGAACACCTTCATTATCAGCCACCCTATCATGCTGAAGACTTACCCCTTCATCTTGTTATTTTAGCCTACCCAAATCATATTAATGAAGACCTTTACCACCAATTCGCTCAATTCCAGATAAATACAGTAATGAATTAATGAAAAGTGATTTCAGTAATTTGGAAATAATCCATTTTACAAATAAGGAGATACACTTAAGTTTAACGAATGAACGCGGTCAATAATAATTGATAGATAAAATATGAAAATTACCCCTGTAAGCAGCAAATTGCCCCTCCGAAGGGCAATTTGCTGCTCAGAACTCCGGTAATGGTGCTCCGAAAAGGAAAATTGCTTCCTGGAACAGCAATCAGGGTGTTCTATGGAGGAAATTTGGTGCTTAGAAGGGCAATTAAGTAGCTCCAAACGGCAAATTTGGTGCTTAGAAGGGCAAATTAGTAGCTCCAAACGGCAAATTTGGTGCTCAGAGGGCCAATTAAGTAGTTCAGAGGAGAAAATTGGTGCTTCTAAGTAATAAATTCATGTTAAGGACATCAACTTCGTAGTTCAGAACTTCCTATTTATTGTGCTGTATTAAAACTCATTAATTATTAGATTATTAACCATTAGATTAGCTCTCCGTAAAGATCAAAATCTTCAGAACCAGTGATTTTTACCTGATAAAAACTTCCAATTAGCAGATCCCGATCAGCAGAAATCAGCACCTCGCCATCCACTTCAGGTGAATCGAATTCGGTACGACCAATGAAATAATCACCTTCCCGGCGGTCGATCACTACTTTCAAAGTCTGGCCAATCTTTTCAGCATTGATTTCGGCTGCAATTTGTTGTTGAATCTCCATTAATTCATCAGCACGTGCCTGCTTCACTTCCATTGGTATGGAATCTTCATATTTTTCACCTGCAAAGGTATCTTCTTCATGCGAATAAGGGAAAACACCCAATCGTTCAAAGCGCATCAGGCGAACAAATGCTTTTAACTCCTCAAAATCCTCTTCTGTTTCACCCGGATGCCCGACAAGCATCGTCGTGCGAAGATGAACGCCGGGAACCTCTCCTCTGACCCGTTCGATCAGGCTGATGGTCTCTGCCTTTGTTGTATTCCGCCGCATCAGCTTCAGCATTTTATCGCTGCAATGTTGCAAGGCAATATCGAGGTAACGTGCCACATTGGGCTTTTCGTTCATCACCGGGAGCAAATCATAAGGAAAGTTGGAAGGATAAGCATAATGAAGTTTTATCCATTCGATTCCTTCTATAGCTGACAATTCAGAAACTAACTGTGCCAGTTTACTTTCTTTATAAAGATCAATTCCATAAAACGACAGGTCCTGCGCTATCACAAGCAATTCTTTAACACCCTTTTCTGCCAGACCGCGTGCTTCGCTGACAAGATCTTCGATCGGAATGGAAATATGAGCACCTGTCATTCGTGGAATGGCACAATAGGAACAGGTCCTGTTACAACCTTCGGATATCTTCAGATAAGCGTAATGCGAAGGAGTTGTCAGGTACCGTTGCCGCGATAGGGACATTTTATAATCTGCTTTGAGATCCTCAACCATCTTGCGTACCTGAAATTTTCCGTAAAACCCATCAACTTCAGGAATTTCTGCAATCAGATCGTCTTTATATCTTTCAGACAAACAGCCAAATACAAATATTTTATCAATCAATCCCTCTCTTTTGGCTTCAGCGTAGCCCAAAATCGTGTTCACCGATTCCTCTTTGGCATCAAGAATGAAACCACAAGTATTAATGGCAACAATGCGCGCATCCGAATCTTCGGAATCGTGCGATACTTCGTAACCATTCGCCGCCATCTGGGATAAAAAAAGTTCAGAATCGACCAGATTTTTTGAACATCCCAATGTGACTACATTGATCTTCTTTTTCATATATTTCTTTATTACAAACAATTGCATAAAAAACAAAAGGATGCACAATGGCATCCTGAATTTATGCAAGTTGTGTTTACTTCAATTAAACAACGAATCGACAAATTCGTTGCGGTGAAAAATCTGCAAATCTTCGATTCCTTCGCCAACACCTATATATTTTACAGGAATTTTAAACTGATCGGAAATGCCAATCACTACTCCCCCTTTTGCGGTTCCGTCCAACTTGGTTAATGCCAAAGCAGTCACTTCGGTAGCAAGCGTGAATTGAGTAGCCTGTTCAAAAGCATTTTGTCCTGTAGATCCGTCAAGAACCAGTAAAACTTCGTCGGGAGCGCTGAGGTAAACCTTTTGCATCACCTTCTTGATTTTAGAAAGTTCGTTCATCAGGTTGATCTTATTGTGCAATCGACCAGCAGTGTCGATAATGACAACATCGGCACCCATCGCTTTTGCCGATTGTAAAGTGTCGAATGCAACAGAAGCCGGATCAGAGCCCATGTTTTGACGTACCAATGGAACGCCTACCCGATCGGCCCAGATTTGTAACTGCTCAATTGCTGCCGCTCTGAATGTATCAGCAGCACCTAAAACGACTTTTTTACCAGCACCTTTAAACTGATGCGCCAGTTTGCCAATTGTCGTAGTTTTGCCTACACCATTCACACCAACAACCATAATTACATAAGGTTGTCCGGTTTTGGGAAGGTCAAAATCCGATACATCGGTTGAGTTGCTTTCAGCCAATAGTGCAACGATTTCTTCTTTGAGTATACGGTTTAACTCCGATGTACCCACATATTTGTCAGCGGCGACTCTTTTCTCAATTCTTGTAATAATCTTCAAGGTTGTCTTCACACCAACATCAGCTGAAATCAGGATATCTTCAAGGTTATCAAGAACCTCATCATCAACAGTGGTCTTACCAATTACAGCCCTTGAGAGTTTTTTGAATACACTCTCCTTGGTTTTTTCTAGACCCTTGTCCAGACTTTCCTTCTTTGATCTGGTAAAACTGAATATTCCCATAACAATTTAATATGAAGCAACTTAAACTAAATGATTCAGAAAGGCAAAATGCTGAAACGTTGTTTATAAAAAAAGAGCTCCCATCAATAACGACGAAAGCTCTTCTCCTACATAAGATGTAGATTATTTACTTTTGAAATAATCAGTTACTGCTTCGTTAGGAATAATTTCCTCTACGAATTTGTAAGCACCGGTTTTTTCAGACTTTACCATTTTGATTACTTTGGAATAAGTTTTACCGGCTCCTTTTTGAAGTGATGCGACTACTTTCTTTACTGCCATAACTCAAATTATTTAATTTCCCGGTGAACGGTAATACGTTTAAGAATTGGATTGAATTTTTTCAGTTCCAGGCGTTCCGGTGTATTCTTCCGGTTCTTTTTGGTCACATAGCGGGAAGTTCCGGGCTGTCCGCTAGCCTTGTGTTCTGTACACTCCAAAATGACCTGTACTCTGTTACCTTTTTTTGCCATTGCTTAGTAACTTATTAAATGGTTTCTAAATAACCTTTGGCTTTTGCTGTCTTTAAGGTAGCTGCCAATCCGTTTTTATTTATTGTTCTCAACCCTGCGGCTGTAACATTCAATTTGATCCATCTATCCTCTTCGGGCAGATAGAACTTTTTGGTGAAAATATTCACCATAAATTTCCTATTGGTTCTCCGTTTTGAGTGAGAAACATTGTTCCCAAAC
>JBBRZE010000128.1:0-8869 GCA_038236995.1 Bacteroidales bacterium
CTGCCTGTTTCGCAAAATATCAAATCATCCATGCGCCTGGCAATTCAACGCCTGGATAAATGCTTCAGCAAAGCACATCCTTTAACCTTTACCCTTTACCCTTTAACCTTTTTCTTTTACCCCGAAGGGGTTAAATATCAATAACCCCGGGTGAGCGAATAAAATGAGTGTAACCTGGGGTAAGAAATATGGAATAAAATCGGCGCATCCGCTTGTTTCGCAAAAGATCAAATCATCCATGCGCCGGTCAATTCAACGCATGAATAAATGCTTTCGCAAATCGGCCCCATTTTTTATCTGGATTTATACTACCGTTATTCCGGTTTGTCTATCAATTTTTCGCTAAAATATTTCCGGATCAAGGCGGTTAGAACAACTTGTTTCATCGGTTTCGTAATGTAATCATTGCATCCGGCCTCAATCGCCTTTTCGTGGTCGCCGGTTAATGCATAGGCTGATTGCGCAATTATTATCACTTTAGTATTAAATTTCCTGATTTGCCGGGTAGCTTCGTATCCGTCCATAACCGGCATTTTAATATCCATCAGCACCAAATCAATGCCGGGATTGTTACGGCAGGCTTCAACCGCTCCATCACCAGTAATGACTTTTAAAATTTCTTTACTGAATTTTTTAATGGCAACTGCAATAAGTTTTTCGGAGGCTTCGTCATCTTCTGCAATTAATACCAGAAGATTGTTTATCGTGGTTTCTTTAATCCCGGGGAATATTTCATGGTTGCTGATGATTTTTATTTCTGATTTCGGAACATAGGGAATCGTAAAATAGAAAGTTGAACCTTTACCCACTTCACTTACTACCCAGATTTTACCACCGAGCAATTCCACGTAAGCTTTCGAAATGGATAATCCCAATCCGGCTCCTTCATATTTTCTGTTAAGTGATTCACTTCCCTGCCTGAATCTTTCAAAAATAAATTCCTGATGCTCCTTGCTAATACCTAAACCGGTATCTTTTACATAGAATTCAATAAAGTTGCCTTTCTTCTGATAACCAAATTCAATCGTACCTGTATGGGTAAATTTAATCGAATTTTTAACCAGGTTGGTCAGGATAGCATAGACCTTCTCCTTGTCTGTTTTTATAACTGCCTGATGGTTCGTCAGTGTTTTTTTACAGGACAGATGAACCCCGTTTTTTAATGTCTCGGGCATAAAGAACGTATTGATATAATCGATCTGTTCATTAATATCCGTCTCCAATATGGAAACCTCCATTTGTCCCGATTCTACTTTGGATATGCTAATGATGTCGTTGATAATATTAAGCATCCTAACACCACTTTGCTCAATGATCTCTATAAATTCCTGCTGCTCTTCGCCAGTGAGATCAGGCTCCTTGAGAAGCCCGGCAAAACCCAAAATGCCATTCATCGGCGTGCGAATCTCATGACTCATATTCGCCAGAAAAGCGGATTTCAAACGGTCACTTTCTTCGGCTTTCTCTTTGGCTTTAATTAGTTCTAACCTGTTTAGTTCGGGTTCAGTAATGTCGCGGGCTATAAAAACTGTTCCAATCACAATTTGATCTTCATTTTTTATCGGGGAACTAGAATAGATAATCGGAACGTTTTTCCCATATTTTGAGAGGAGAATACTATTATGATTTTTTATAACTTCTTCTTCAGTAATTTTCCTCAATAAAATTTTCTTGAAATCATCATCCTTTAAAATTATTGTAATGGATTTCCCCTCTAATTCATCCAGATCGTATTGTAAGGTAACTAACGTTGCCTTATTTACTTTAAGAATAGCTCCTTCCTGATTTAAAAGGATCAATAACTCATCCATCGAACTGATAATGTTTTCTGCAGCGATGGAAGGAGTAATCGTCAGAAACTGATATTTAAGGATGGCATATATGAAACCGAGGGCAGAAATAAAAACAAAAAGATCTCCAATACTTGGAATGTTGGTTAAATTAAATTCCTGGACTCCCACATCAATCAGTGTTCCGAAAAATAAACTGGCAAGAATTGAATAGGTAATAATTGCAGCTTGTTTTTTTTCAATTTGTATTCTTGTTTTTCTGCCATACGCGAAAATCAGATAGATCGATATGATCGTCAGCAGTAAATAGTAAACATAGAATAAATAAACCCAGATTGTATCTGCAAAGTTGAACGACCAGCCATAAGTTTGCCTTAAAGGATTAACCAATAAATAATCTGTCCATTGTTTGTAAATAAATACCAATGGCAATACATAAAGAATGAAAAGAAACCACTTTTTCCTTAACAGTTTTTCTCTTTTCGAAAAGGCTACTGAGAAATACAGAATTGCACTGACAAATGGAATCCAGCCGAAGGAAGAAATATTTTGCCATAGTACGACTGTTTCTTTTGAAAGTGTACTGTCAGGATTGTGAATAAAGATATCGCCAAGATTCCACAACGCGAAGCAGATCATGATCGCAGCACTTGACCTGTTTAATAAGATCTTAGCGTCCTTGTATAATATTAGAACTGCAAGGTAGATATATACAATAATGCAGAAAAAATGCGCAAATGGTAAAATAATCATTTCGACTTCCCGTGATTTTATAGGTTTGGCAAAGGAAGCAATTATAGGTTAAATTTCTTCCAATTTCTGAGATAATATATCAGGATTAGTTTTTAAACACTTTATCCTTTACCCTTTACCCTTTACCCTTTAACCTTTTCCTTTTCCCCCGAAGGGGTTAAATATCAATAATCCCGGGTGAGCGAGTGAAAGGAGTGTTACCCGGGGTAAGATACGCACACTAAACCCGGCGCATCTGCCTGTTTCGCAAAAGATCAAATCATCTATGCACCGGTCAGTTCAAAGTCAGGCTAAATGCTTTAACAAAGCAAATCCTTTATCCTTTACCCTTTAACCTTTTTCTTTTACCCTTTTTATCAAAACCTCAGAATCTTCCTTCCTGTGAGCTTTTTATAATATTCCCAAGGCATTTCGGGTTTTTCGTAGTTTGCCGGAATTGGAAGCTTCGAAAACTGCTGAAAATACTGAATACACGAGTTCCGCCACCAGACTGCTTCCGTCTCCTGGATTTTAAGATATGCTTCGACGTGCTCAAAGCGCTGCGCATCAATTTTTCCCCTGAGTGATTCCCAGTCTGTCTGCATCTTCCGGACACCTTCAACGCCCGAATAATAATGCGAGATCAAACCGTTCCACAACGTTTCACCCGATTTCAGCTTGTAATCCCACGGAAGATGGTGGAACCACAGCAAATACTTCTCGGGACATGTTTTCAGATCCGCCCATTCGGCCGCCACTTCGGGAGCATATTGCGAAAGGGCTTTGCTCCCCGTTGAGGTACGGTCAAATCCGATACCAAGTGAATCGGCACGGTGATAATAAGGGGATGTCCAGTCGGCACGGCCAATATTCGACCAGGGACCCGGACCCGCATGGTGTTCAAAAGCCATGATATGATGCAAACCAAGAGGAGTCATATAATCTACTGAAGTTTCGCGCGATTGCATCATCATTTTCGTGACAACAGCGATAAATCCGGCATCGTTGTTAAAAGTCATCCTGATCCATTCATCTGCGATCGTCTCAGCTGAAAGATCATGATTCCACGCAAGGCGGCCAAAAGCATACCAGTTCGATTGCGCAAACGGATGTCCGCACCAGTTCCGGTCGTTTCCGATATTGGCAACACCCGCAATGCCGCTTAACTGATGATTTTCAAGCGTACCGTCAATCACGTTGGCCACTTCCGATCCTTTCCCTTTTACCCGGGTATCCGCATCGAGCACCTCTTTGAAAAGCGGTGCGAGATAGACCAAATGTGTTCCTTGTCCAAGATATTCCTGTGTGATCTGAAACTCCATCATAAGGGGTGTCTTCGGCATCGCGCCAAAGAGTGGGTGAAACGGTTCGCGTGGCTGAAAATCGATAGGGCCATTCTTCACCTGGACAAAAACATTCTTATCGAACTTGCCGTCCAGCGGTGTGAATTCGGAATACGACTGTTTCGCACGGTCGTCGGGCACTTCATGACTGTAAACAAATGCGCGCCACATCACGATCCCTCCATGCGGGGCAACTGCCTTTGCGAGCATATTGGCGCCATCGGCATGATTGCGACCGTAATCCTGCGGTCCGGGCTGACCTTCGGAGTTTGCTTTTATCAGGAAACCCCCGAAATCGGGAATCAGTTTGTAAATTTCATCCGCTTTCTCATTCCACCATTGCTGAACACCCGCATCAAGCGGATCGGCAGTTTTTAATCCTCCTGTTTCGATGGGTGAACTAAACCGCGCTGTAAGGTACACTTTGATGCCGTAACGGCGAAAGACAGCAGCGAGCGCCGCCACTTTTTCAAGATACTCGGGTGTGAGGGCTCTTGCATTCGCATTTACATTGGTGATCACGGTTCCGTTGATGCCGACCGATGCATTTGCACGCGCGTAATCGGTATACCGCGGCGACAGGTATTCGGGCAGTTTATGCCAGTCCCACAACGAGGCTCCGGCATATCCGCGCTCCACACTCCCGTCAAGATTGTCCCAGTGATTCAGCAGGCGGCATTTTATTTTGGGGATTTCACAAATATTCAGATGATCAACCTGTTTGTGGGTTTGTAACAAACGGAGTAGGTGGAACGATCCGTACAGCACCCCTTTATCGGTATTGGCGGCAATCAGCAGATGTTGGTTATTTCCCGATCCGACAGTTTTGACAAGAAATCCATCCTCACCCAGCTTCTTCATCTCCTCCTGATTTGTGAACGAAGCCACGAGACTGTTTCCGTGTGGTGTACCTGCGAGGAGGCTTCCCGCGACAGAGGAATTCCTGGCAACAACAGGCATCTCTTTACCGAGCAATCCGCCCAATCCGACTTTGAGTTCACTGAGCGCAGACGCAAAAATCGCCGATTGCTCATCCAGCGCGATTCCAGTGATTGCTTTGCGGTACGATGAAAGCAGCACCGGGTTGTCGATCCTGTCGTACCGCAACCAAAGCCGGTAGCCATCTTCGGCCCGAAGCGACAGCAACAAACCACACAATACGAAAAAGGTAAGGAAAATCCTTTTGAATTTTATTTGCATACGATTGACTTTCAGTGGACCATTTTGAAACAAAATAACAAATAATATTTTACATCTATGCCGGTGAAAAATGACACCCCAAATTTTGTATGATTTTCCATACAATCACATATCATTGCCATGTGGTAATCTTACCCCATCTATCCCAAACTCCAATTCCATTATTCCGGTGGGTATGGCCGATATTGCGTCAATATTTTTCCTGATGTTGCAATAATAGTTCCTGCATTTATAGATAAAAAATGAATTGTATCTTTTAACTTTGTTAAGTCATAAAATTAGAATCCAATCACAATATTGCATCAGAATCAACTGAAATGCTGGCGGAGCTGGTAAGCGTTAGTTTAGTAAACAGAATTTTAAACTTAAAAATAATGCAAGATGGCCAATACCTATTATCAGATGTATGTTATGACTGTTTTTGCGGTGAAATACCGGGATGCAGTGATCGAAAAAGAGTGGAAAACAGCGTTAATGGCAGTAATTGGAAACTTAGTCAATGAGGCGGGTTGTAAGACTATTATCGTTAATGGATCAGATGATCATGTACATTGTTTTTTCGGGTCAAAACCCACATTAACAATCTCAGACGTGATGAGAAGCACCAAAGCCAAATCCTCAAAATGGATGAATGAAAGCGGTTTGGTGAAAACCCGTTTTGAATGGCAGGAAGGATTTGGCTGTTTTACATACAGTCATTCTCAAATTGACGCGTTATATAAATATATCCTGAATCAGGAAGAACATCATAAAAAAAAATCATTTAAAAGCGAGTATATCAGGACACTCCGGAATTTTGCTGTTGATTTTGATGAGAATTATATCTTTAAAGACCTGATATAAACTAAATGCGGCAGACATGTCCAATGCAATCTGCGAATCTGAATTACGTTTACATCCATTTCAAACGCCAATGCCGTAGGCATAACAGATGTTGTAGCTCCGGGATTTATCCCGGTGAACCAATGTATGCATGAACACAAATGCCGTAGGCATGGCCGATATAATTATACGGCATGGGATTATAAACCTGGGGTTAAAACCATGCCTGAAAAGATCGTTCGTGCCGATGGCACTTACATATGCGTGGTGGCTGGTTCATCCCCGGGGTTAAAACCCCGCGTTACAAAATCGCCCGTGCCGATGGCACTTACATATGCGTGGTGGCTGGTTCATCCCCGGGGTTAAAACCATGCCTAAAAAGATCGTTCGTGCCGATGGCACTTACATGTGGTAACCACAAAACATCCATTTCAAACGCCAATGCCGTAGGCATGACCGGTGTTGTAGCTCCGGGATTTATCCCGGTGAACCAATGTATGCATGAACACAAATGCCGTAGGCATGGCCGATATAATTATACGGCATGGGGTTATAAACCTGGGGTTAAAACCATGCTGAAAAGATCGTTCGTGCCGGTGGCACTTACCTATGTGTGGTGGCTGGTTCATCCCCGGGGTTAAAACCCCGCGTTACAAAATCGCCTGTGCCGATGGCACTTACATGTGGTAAACACAAAACATCCATTTCAAACGCCAATGCCGTAGGCATGACAGATGTTGTAGCTACGGGATTTATCCCGGTGAACCAATGTATGCATGAACACAAATGCCATAGGCATGGCCGATATAATTATACGGCATGGGATTATAAACCTGGAGTTAAAACCATGCCTGAAAAGATCGTTCGTGCCGAAATATTAATACCTTTCAAAGAACCATTACCTTTGTTCCATGACCGATGTTCACAACAAAGAGACCCGTAGTTTTAATATGAGCCAGATTAAAGGGAAGAATACAAAACCTGAGATGCTGGTCCGGAAGTTTCTTTTTGCAAATGGATTCCGTTACCGGTTACATGATCCCAAACTTCCCGGAAAACCCGATATCGTATTACCCAAATACAAAACAGTGATCTTTGTAAATGGCTGCTTTTGGCACGGACATAAAGGTTGTTCCTACTTCGTGTTACCCAAAACACGAACCGAATGGTGGCTGCAAAAGATCAAAGGTACAATGACTCGCGACAAAGCTGCAGAAATTGCTTTAAATGTAAAAGGATGGCGGGTTATTACTCTTTGGGAATGTCAATTAAAACCTAAGACAATTGACAATTCAATGAATCTTATCGTTAACATGATAAAGATCATCTAAATTTTTATTGTTTATAAATTATTCATTCAGAAAGCAAAACGTGACTCATAGGCCAATGTACTATGAGTCACATTCATTTATTTTAACGATGGAAATCCAGAAAAAAATAGCAATCCGGATCAGAAGCCTGCGGGAAGAAAGAAAAATGAAGCAGGAAGACTTGGCATGGCAATCTAACCTTGACCGAACCTATATGAATCATGTAGAAAGTGGCCGAAGAAATATTACTGTGACCAGTCTTGAGAAGATCGTTATTAATGGATTAAAGATGACACTAACCGATTTCTTTAACCACGAGATCTTCAATGACACAGATACCAATAATTGATTTATTTGCTGGGCCGGGTGGGCTAGGAGAGGGATTTTCCTCAATACTAGGCGAAAATAATAACAGACTTTTCAAGATAAAGCTATCAATCGAAAAGGATGAATGTGCGCACCAAACTTTACAACTCAGAAGTTTCTTTCGTCAGTTTCCAGTTGGCAAAGTTCCAGATGAATATTATGAATACATAAAGAAATATAAATCACAAACCGATCCAATAGACCGCAAGAAACTGTTTGATAAATTCCCAACTGAATCTGGAAATGCAATAAAAGAAGCCTGGCTTTGTGAATTAGGCCATGAAGATTTTCCTCCGAACTTAGTTGATAACAAAATAAGTTCCTCGCTTAATGGTGAAAGAAACTGGTTATTAATTGGCGGTCCTCCATGTCAGGCTTATTCTTTAGTCGGACGTTCCAGAAACGGTGGAATTGCGGAAGAAGATCCTCGGGTTTTTCTATACAGGGAATATCTTCGAATAATTGCAATGCATCATCCTGCAGTTTTTGTGATGGAAAATGTAAAAGGTCTTTTGTCAGCTAAATACGATGGAGGCCGTGTTTTTGACTGGATAAAATCTGATCTTAAGAATCCCGGGAGACTATTTCCAAACCATGAATCACCAACTTATAAGATTTATTCATTAGTTCAAAAACACAATGGATATGATGCTGAGGAGAATCCTATTTACAGTAAAGATCAGGATTTTCTGGTTAAAACTGAAGAATATGGAATTCCTCAAAAAAGGCATCGTGTAATCCTTTTGGGAATCAGGGAAGATCTTGGCAGAATTTCGTTTGAACCTATTAAAAAGAAAAAGATGGTTAAACTGAAAGATGTAATTGATGAATTACCAAAATTAAGAAGTGGAATAGGACGAGAAATTGCACCTCCCGACATTAATGGTAAACAAAAGTACACGAAGTATATTGATAGCCCCTCAAACTGGAAGAATTCAATCAATGAATACTTTAAACTGATAAAAAAAGAATTTCCATTAGCAGAGATTACGCTCGATAATGAAACACCGTTACAAAAAGGAGAAAATTTTATAAAAGTTGAACTGCCAGAAAAAGACAATCCTTTAAAGGCTTGGTTCAATGATGAAAAGTTGGATGGTATTTTAAATCATGAGACAAGAACCCACTTGAAAGAAGATCTTGCAAGGTATTTATTCTCTGCCGAATATCTTAAAATAAAAGGTGATTTCCCTAAACTACATGAATATCCTGAATGGTTATTACCAAACCATAAAAATGCACATGGAACAAAATTTGCCGACCGATTTAGGACCCAAAGACCGGATGAGCAGGCAACAACCATTAC
>JBBRZE010000129.1:0-8754 GCA_038236995.1 Bacteroidales bacterium
AAAATAAAAAGTTATGGCACAACAATATCCTTTACCACGATACCATTATCAGGTCGACTGGGGCGGCGTTAAAATCAGTTTTACCGAAGTCACCGGTATGGATCAGCAGGTGGAAGTGATTGAATACAGGCACAGCGACAGTAAAGATTTCAGTAAAATCAAGATGCCGGGCATGCGTAAATTCAGCAACATTACCCTTAAGAGGGGTAAATTTGAAGGTGACTTTGACTACAACAACTGGATCGATCAGATTTCAAATGACAGGGTTGGTGCCCGTCGAGATGTTGTCGTAAGGCTGATGAACGAAAAGCACGAGCCCGTTGCAGTTTGGAAGGCAGTAAACTGTTTTCCGGTCAAGATCACGGCGCCCGACTTGAAATCAGATGCTAACGAAGTTGCGATTGAGACGTTGGAAATCGCTCACGAAGGATTAAGCCTCGTTCGGTAAGTCATGGCAGGTGCTACGACATATTATCCGCCATGGGGGTTCTACTATAAAGTTGAATTTGGCATCAGCAGTAACAGCAACGATGTCAGGTTTCAGTCTGTGTCAGGCTTATCGGTAGAATACGATTACGAAAACTTCAAAGAAGGGGGCGAAAATCGATTCGAGCACAAATTGCCTGTGCGTACCAAATATGCCGATATGATCCTGAAACGCGGGATGGTTGTTGATTCGGAGATTATTAACTGGTT
Organism: Bacteroidales bacterium; assembly: GCA_038236995.1. GTDB lineage: Bacteria > Bacteroidota > Bacteroidia > Bacteroidales > Prolixibacteraceae > JAAFHB01. Next base: position 697 of record JBBRZE010000129.1, read on the forward strand.
TAACCGGGCATTTCGCGACCGGCAATTTGAACCAACCGACATCAATGTGATCCTGATGAACGAGAAAGGAGAACCCTTGCGGACCTGGAAAGTGGCACATGCGATCCCTAAAAAATGGCTGGTTAGCGACCTGGTCTCGACTGAAAATGCGATTGTGATTGAAACCATGGAAATTACATACCGTTATTTTACGGTACAGTAATGCAAGGAACAGATTACAATTGTGTATTGTGCAAATAATTCCTTTTAGAACAATTGAAGGGTTTAGCAACTTTTATTATGCCAATCGAAATAAGAGAACTCCATATCAAGGTGTCAGTCACAGCTCCTCAGTCAGGTGATCCTGCAACAGGTGCCGGATCTTCCGGCGGCGGGAGTAACGATACCGCGGGTATCAACAAAGAGGAAATAGTGGCTGCATGTGTTGAAAAAGTGATGGAGATACTTCATAATAAAACGGAAAGGTGATGGCTGAAACAGGGAAACTTGAAAAAATGCTGGTTCTGGCTTTCTCGGATTCGGAGAAAGCTGAAAACGGAGGTGTGAATGACGCCGATGATTCTTTTGAAGCGCTCATTAACCCTGAAAGTTATACGCTCGCCTATAAGTTGAAATTTTCGGCAGGTGGACAGGGACAGGGAACAAGTGGTGCGCAGTTGAAGTACGAATACACGGAGCCGGAGGAGATTACATTCGATTTTCTGTTCGACAATACGGGAATTATTGATGGCAAACCGAGGGCAAATATATCTGAAGACCTTAAAAAATTCAAGGAAGTTTTGATATCGTACAAAGGCGATTCGCATGAACCCCGACATTTTAAACTCGTTTGGGGCGAAAACTCCATTTTTAAAGGGCGTGTCATCGAGTTGTCTATCAATCACAAAATGTTCAAATCAGATGGAACCCCCATCCGTGCGTTAGCAACCGTTAAATTCAAAAGCAGCATTGAAGAGCAAAAACGGGCTGCCCGCGAAAACAGAAGTTCTCCCGACCTGACGCATATCCGGAAGGTAAAATATGGTGATACTTTACCTTTGATGTGTTATCGTATTTACGGCGATCCAAAGTATTACCTCCAGGTAGCTGAAGTGAACGGCATCAGTAATTTTCGTCAGCTGATACCCGGTACTGATATCTCTTTTCCACCAATTTTTAAAACTGTATAAGCCACTTGCCAAACGATTCAAACATACCGACCCCTGCATCGCCTGATGTCTGTACATATGCGATTCTGCTCGACGGAGTTCAGCTTCCGGGATCTTACCATGTGTTATCGGTAAATGTAACCCGCGAGTTAAACCGGATTCCTGTTGCAGTTATCAATTTGAGGGATGGTGAAGCATCTCAGTCCACTTTCGGGGCAAGTAACTCGGATCTTTTTATTCCCGGGAAGAAAATCGAGATTAAATTGGGATACCGCTCACAGAATGACAGTGTATTCAAGGGAATTATCGTCAGGCACAGTATAAAAGTGAGGAGTAGCGGAAGTCAACTGATCATTGAATGTCGCGATGAAGCTGTAAAAATGACAAGTGGAATCAAAAGCAAGTATTTTATTGATAAGAAAGACAGCGACATTATGGAGGAGTTGATTGGTACATATAGTCTTTCAAAAGATGTTGAAGCCACAGTTCCCAGTCTGAAAGAGGTGGTGCAGTACGAATCCACCGATTGGGATTTCATGTTGTGCCGTGCCGAGGCAAACGGTCAGGTTGTAATGGTTGAGGATGGGAAAATAATAATAGCCAAACCGTCAACAGGTAGTACCTCTGTTGTCAGCGTTAAGTTTGGAACTACGTTGCTTGAGCTTGACGCCGAAATTGATGCACGCATTCAGAGTAAAGGAATAAAAACCAGTAGCTGGAATGCAACTGACCAGGAAGTCATTGAAGCCGAGGCTGCTGAGCCAACAATTACAAATAACGGTAACCTTTCTGCATCAGTTTTGGCTGATGTTATCGGCGGTGATGCACTCGAAATTCAGCATGGCGGTAAACTTGGTTCGCCTGAGTTACAAGCCTGGGCAGATGGACGTTTGCTGAAAGAACGGTTGGCTAGGATACGTGGCAGGGCAAAATTTCAAGGATTTGCTGGCGTATTGCCCGGTAAAGTCATTGAGGTGAATGGTATAGGTGATCGTTTTGAAGGGAAAATGTATGTATCCGGAATACGTCATTCCGTATCGGAAGGCAACTGGGAGACTGATGTTCAATTAGGTCTGAACCCCGAATTGTTCTCCGAAACTTACAATCTTCGACCGATGCCTGCTTCCGGATTATTACCTGCCGTAACGGGATTACAAACTGGTATTGTTACTGTTCTCGAAGGTGACCCCGATGGTGAAGATCGCATCAAAGTCAGACTTCCAATGATCAGTACGTCGGATGATGGTATCTGGGCCCGTATTTCAACGCTGGATGCTGGTAAAGAACGTGGAACATTTTTCCGTCCCGAAATTGGCGATGAAGTAATTGTTGGGTTTTTGAATGACGATCCGCGTCATCCAGTCGTGTTGGGAATGGTTCATAGCAGCGCGAAGCCAGCTCCTGAACCGCCAAAAGACGACAATCATCGTAAGGGTTACATGAGTCGTGAAAAAATGAAGTTCAATTTCGATGACGAAAAGAAAATTATCACGCTTGAGACGCCTGCAGGCAATAAAATGTTGCTTTCAGAAGATGGCAAAGGTATTTTCCTTGAAGATCAGAATGGCAACAAAATTACAATGGATGATAGTGGTATTACAATTGATAGTGTTAAAGATGTGATAATTAAAGCAGCAGGTGATGTGAAAATTGATGGTATCAATATTACTGCAAAAGCATCTGCAGCTTTTAAAGCTGAAGGAACAGCCACTGCTGAATTATCGGGTGCAAACACCACCGTAAAGGGAAGTGCTGCTGCGATCGTTCAGGGAGGGATGGTACAAATAAATTAAAAATATTGATATGCCACCAGCAGCGCGTATAACGGATATGATTGTAAGTGCAGCTACACAGGGTGTCCCGACGCCTATTATTCCACCCGGGTGTCCTACTGTTTTAATCGGCGGACTTCCGGCGGCGAGAATGGGTGATTCGTGCGGAGTTGATGCAATTGTATTGGGATCGGCAACCGTGTTGATTGGCGGAATGCCAGCTGCAAGGATCGGCGCCGTAACTGCCGGAGGAGGATCGGTTTTACCACCTGGCGCTCCGACCGTAATAATTGGGGGTTGAAAAGTTATAATAATTGAAGTGCCTTAAATAACAAGTAGGAATTATGGAACAAAACCTTTTATTTATTGGCCGTGGATGGTCGTTTCCACCTAGCTTCAACCAGGATGCTGGTAGTGTGGAAATGCTTGAACAGGAAGCAGATATTGCTTCGAGTCTCGAAATTTTACTGTCCACCGTTCGCGGTGAAAGGATCATGTTACCACAATATGGATGTAACCTCGATGAGTTGGTTTTCGAAAGCCTTGATACCCGCATGAAAACGCTGATGACTGATAAAATTGAATCGGCCATTTTGTATCACGAACCGCGTATTGAGCTTGAAAAAGTAATTTTAAACGACACTCAGGAACTGGAAGGAGTGATATTGATCGAGATTATTTATCGCGTGAAAACCACCAACTCACGGTTCAATTTTGTCTTTCCTTTCTATAAATTGGAAGGAACAGATATCAATCTTTCAACTTCTGTAAGTCTAATTACCTGATAATAAGATTGTTTATGTCAACATCGATAGACTGTAATAAGAATTCAGATCCTCTAAAACTGATTCGCGATGGCGCTAATCAGGAACAACGACTTTCGCCGGCGTTAGATCCAACATATGCGCCAGTTAATGAGCATGACGTAGCGAATGAAATGGTGTTTGCCCATGCATTGTCGGAGTTTGTGAAATATTTCGACAATAGTAATACGGCTAATGGCACTTGGGCGCCATTTTTCAGCAGCGACCCTTCGCTTCGCCTGGCAGTGACATCTATTCAGAATATTGAAGACTATAAAACTCAGATCAAGTCCTATTTCGACTTTTTAAATAACCTTGATAACGAAACAAAAGAACCTGAATTAATTAATAACCTGAGCTATATATTTAGTTGCTTAGCCACACTTGCAAAGCAACTTGATGGTTTGAAAGAGGGACTTCCAACCGAGATCGCACTGAAAGCCACCTTAAAAAATCTTATTCAAACCCAGCTTGCACCGGCATTGCAGCAACTGATTTCCTATCAAAACGCAGGAATTATTTTGGGAGTTGTAAAGGATGTTGCTCCGGCAGGTAGTATGCCCATACTTGGTTTTTTGCCTGAAACTTTTGATAAAGTGCTAACTTCCGGTTTTTCGAAGGATTGGATAACCAGTAATGTAACAGATTGGAAAGTGTATGTGGCGTCCATTACGGCAGAATCATCGGTTTATGGAGATCCGACTGGAAATCCGCTAAATCCAATATTTGTTCGTACCAACCATATTGCCACACATAATCTTTTTACGTCAGTTTCTGATCAATTTCTGAAAGTCTTTGCCCGGGTTATTGGTGAGGCAAAGCTTGCCCTTGGGTTCACTTTTATCAACTGGGACAAACACAATCCTCATTACGCACTTTTTTTGAGCTTTCTGCGCCTGATGGAATATGCAAGAAATGAAGCGAATACAATTACAGGGCGGCATCTTGATTTTTATTACCGTGAAGTACTTCAATTGAAGGAAAAACCGGCCTTGCCTGCAAAGGCTCACCTCATTGTGGAATTGGCCAAACAAGCTGCATTACATCAAATTAAGACCGGCGAACTTTTCAAAGCAGGGAAAGATGATAAAGGAATTGAAGCTTTCTTTGCCAATAACCACGATCTGATTGCCAACCAGGCAAAAGTTACCTCGCTGAAAACGCTTTATCGTCATGGGAATGAAGCTGTAGGGTCTGATGCAAATGCGAAGAAACAATCCGGTCGGCTTTATGCTTCTCCTATCGCTAATTCGAGCGATGGACTTGGAGCTAAGTTAACCTCTGCTGATCTTTCGTGGCAGCCGTTTTACAACAAGATATACAAGGAGGGAATCCTGAAGTCAATCAATATGCCGAAGGCTGAAGTTGGTTTTGCAATTGCTTCGCACTATTTACTGATGGCTGAAGGAACCCGGACAATTACGCTCGAATTTTCAATTTCCGGATTTCCTCAAAGGAATAAAAAAGCATCTGAAATTTTTAAAACGGAAACAAAAAAAATTACAGAAACGAAGAAAGACCTTAATATTGCACTCGAAGTTGCCATATTTGAAGCTCAGCGAATTCGGATAAATAATATAGAAAATAACCTGGAATGCCTGATTACTACTAAAAAAGGATGGCTTGAAAAAACGCCAGGCACGTTTACTTTACTTGAAAACGGTAATCTTCAGATCAAATTGGAACTTTCGGGTGCAGACCCGGCTGTGCGACCTTACCTGGCAAAAGTCCATGGATACAGTTTCGCAACCGACCTGCCCGTGCTTTTGGTAAAATTGAAAAATGAGGACACCGAATCCTATATATACGATATTTTTCAGATGGTCGAGACCCAAAGTATTGACCTTACCGTTGAGGTTAATGCGTTGAAAACATTGGTAGTCTCCAACGATTTTGGCCCAGTGGATACCTCAAAACCTTTTCAGCCGTTTGGTGCAAATCCTGTACTCGGTAGCTCCTTGGTGATCGGATCTAAAGAGATTTTTCAGAAAGTCCTGACTTCTGCGACCATAAATACCAGCTGGCAGGCAACGCCCGATGCTTACGGGAATAATCCAAATGTCGAAATCGACTATCTGCATTCGGGTTTATGGGCATCTTCAGAGATCTCTCATACAGCAATTAGTTCAACGTCATTTGGTTTGACTAAAAATTTGGATTTACCCGTTGTTGCCGTGCCTGATCTTACAGTTGATGAGGCGTTTACGACTAATTCCAGGCATGGTTTTGTCCGATTGAAATTAGACAATGGCTTCGGACAAAAAGAATATCTTGCGGCTTTGTTGGTTTATCTTGCCACTAAACCACTGCCTGCCGCCGGTCCACCCAAAGGACCTCCAGTCGGGCCTTTTATGAATGATTTATCAATTAATTATACAGCCACTCAAACGATTGATCTGAGTAGTTCAAACGCAAAATTATTTGATTCCCGTCAGGCGCAGTTTCTGCATATTTCTCCTTTTGGTTTTGCCGAACAGCATTCGGCAATCAGTAATGATAAGAAAGTCTATTTTCTTCCACAATTCGATTTTGCGCCCGAAAATGGCAAACATGAATCCGAAGCTGAATTTTATATCGGTATTTCTGGCTTGCTCCCGCCACAAAATCTTTCACTTCTGTTTCAGGTAGCCGATGGCACTGCAAATCCGCTTGCGATAAAACCAATACCTCACTTGCACTGGAGTTATCTGAAAAATAACGAGTGGATCGCTTTTGAAACAAAGGACATTGATGATCAGACAGATGGACTGTTAAAATCTGGAATTGTAACACTTGCTTTTCCCGCAGCTGCAACAAACTCCAACAACTTCCTGCCATATGGTGAGCATTGGATAAGGATCGCAGTCTGGGAAAAGAGCGATGCTGTCTGCAATCTTATATTGGTAGCTGCCCAGGCACTTCAGGCAACTTTTGTTGACAAAGGGAATGACCCGGCTTTCGCATCAAAAGTGTTACCTGCCGAAACAATTAGCAAGCTAAGTATACCCGTTTCAGAGGTTAAAAAAATTATACAGCCTTTCGAATCGTTTGGTGGTCGCGGAGCTGAAGAATCATCTGCTTTTTACACCCGGGTGAGCGAACGATTACGGCACAAGAACCGTACGGTAAGTTTATGGGATTACGAACGGTTGGTTTTGGAAGCCTTTCCTGAAATATTCAGGGTTAAATGCCTGAATCACACACAATATGAGCCAAGCGACAGTGGGGACGGTATTTATAAGGAACTTGCTCCGGGACACGTTACGATTGTAACCGTTCCCAATAAACAATTCCACAACCTGCGCGACCCGTTACGGCCGTTTACAAGTCTGGGAATGTTAACGGATGTAGCTGAATTTATTGGTAGTCGCGTCTCGTGCTTCGTAAAATTGCATGTGAACAATCCGCAATTTGAGGAAGTACGTGTAAATATGTCAGTACGGTTTTACGATGGCTTCGACGAAACATTCTATACAAATACATTACAGGAATCCATTTTGCGGTTCCTATCTCCATGGGCATTCCCCGAAGGTGGTAATCCGACTTTTGGCGGTAAGGTCTATAAATCGGTGCTGATTGATTTCGTTGAGGAACAATTGTACGTTGATTACATCACTGATGTACAACTTTTTCACGACATTAAAGGTATTAATGGAACCATCGACCAAAATGAGATTGAAGGTTCATTGGCGGTCTCAATATTGGTATCCGTTCCGGCAAAACATCACCTGATCACTGTCATTAACCCATCAGAAGAAAAAATATCTTCTGACAAATGCAGCTGCGAATCATGAATCAAAAACCTGTTTCCATAGAGAAAAAGCCTGATCTGATGCCTGCGCAGGATTACTACCGCCTCAGGAAGGAAGGTATTGGCTTCATAGAGCAGATGGGAAGCGTGCAGTGGACAGATTACAACACCCATGATCCCGGAATTACGATTCTTGAAGCGCTTTGTTATGCCATCACCGACCTGGCTTATCGGACAGGAAAGGATATCAAGGATATTCTGACACCGGAAGGACCGGCGACTGGTAAGAATCCTTTCCCGGATCAGGCGTTTTTCACTGCAAGGGAAATTTTAACGATCAATCCGTGGACTCCCAACGATTTCCGCAGAATTTTGATCGACCTCGACGGGGTTCGTAACGCCTGGGTATTTTGTAAGGAATGTTCCTGCGATGCCGAATATTATGCATGGTGCGATGAAGACAAGCTGAACCTCTCGTTCACAGAACCCAAAAAAACGGTAACTAATATATTAAAAGTTTCGCCGCGTGGACTTTATGATGTGCTGCTTGAACTCGAATCAGATCCTGAACTGGGTGATTTGAACGATCACAAGATTGAGCATAC
>JBBRZE010000130.1:0-8653 GCA_038236995.1 Bacteroidales bacterium
ATTGGGATAATTCCGTTTTTTAAATTCTCAATTTTCTTAGAATCGATGTCAACGCACACGACTTCGATCCCTACTTCTGCGAAACAAGTTCCGGTTACCAGACCTACGTATCCACTTCCAACAATTGCGACTTTCATTTTACTAAGATTTTAAATTGTAAAATAATCAATATTCGTTTGAGATCTAACAGACAATAACTTTTCAATGTTTTGACCTAATTGGTCTTAAAAAATTCAATAAAAAATACATTCTTGCAGTTTAATTCTCAGAAATAGTCAAATAAACCCATATTCAATATATTTCATCACTTTCAAAATGAGTAATAATTCAATCTGTAATTTAAATTAATTAGTTCTTGAAATCCTTTTCCAATACATCGTTTCTCCGGACATCAGCAACGGCATAAAATTAACTAAATTTATTGTTATTCTTTGATAACCAATTTTATGCAATGTGATTTTTGTATTTCTATTCAAATTAAAATGAGTCATTTGGAAAGCAACCTTAATAATTCCGGAATCAGATTCTGATATTTTCTTTATTAATAACAATTTGCGATTCCCTTATTCTTAGCTCCAAACTATTTCAGCCAGATAAATTTTGCAGTTTTATTTTTCCTGTAGACGATGCTTGCCGTTTCTCCATTCGGACAAATAAATGATTTTTGATTCAATTTTAAACGCATAATCTCATTCTGTTCGCACTCGATAACGGTGATTGCTGTTAACTTATCTACAAGACCAATACCGATTGCTTTGAGAAAGGCCTCCTTTAGCGTCCATATTTCTGTAAATCGTTCGCAGTTTTGTCCATAATTGCATGACTTGGCTTCAACTTCTGAAAATGCATAACTCACCATTGAACTCAGATCTTCAGACCCATCCAGTAATTCGATATCTATGCCTATTCTTCCTCCAACATTAAACCCAAGCAAAAAGGCATTATTTGAATGACTTACATTAAAAAATGCATCTGTTGCCGGTAAATAGAGTTTACCAAACAGACCTTTTCTTAATTCAACTTCAGCCGGATTTTTATTCAGATAATTGCCTAAAATTAATCGTAAAGTTGCTCTGCAGGAAAGCCACGATATTTTATGCCCTTCGTTTTTAAACTTTTCTGAATAAATTAATTCTTCATGAGTGAGTGACTCAGTAAAAGGTGGTGAATTAACCTGAAAGTCTGTTCCATAAATAATTACCAATGCATCGCTATTTTTATTCAGATCCGGTAAATCGACGGAATTTTCCCATTTCATACTTGTTTTTTTGTTTTTAATTCAATTTCATCTAACCTTTGATCAAGCACTTCAGCAAAATGTTTGTCATTTGGTGGTGCAAATATTCGGGAGTGTTCACTTGGCAAAGTATGAACAATAACCCCTTTCATTGCAAATCTGCTCCAGCCATAATCTTTTCTGTTTGGGATGTAGAATGTCGGTTTACCGGCTCTGAATAAATCCAACTGAATGGATGCAGGAGTGATTTCATATTTTTCGAGTGCCTCTGTCATTGCCATCTCTACATTATCAGATAAAAACATGGGCTGTCCATCTTCGATTTTGATCTTTCGATCTTTTTCTTTCATGATTCCAAGTTTAATTAGTCTGAAGATTATAGAGAACCGTATGCTTTTGTATTTATTTTTCAGAAGCTGTTTTTTTCCATCCATAGGTTCTTTTATCAATAACCATGTAACATAGATTGGTTTAATTAATGATACCTTGATTTTGAAAAGCTTTCGACCAAAAGAAGATTGGATATGTTTGGCCATTGACGCAACCGAATCAATAACTCCGGCAAAACCCACTTCATTACCTTGAGCCACCAGTTTCTTAGCCATATCGTAGGCAATAAAACCTCCAAGTGAGAATCCAAGCAGCATATACGGGCCATTTGGTTGAATTTTTTTGATTTCCTCAATGTAGTCGTTTGCCATTTCCTCTATATCATTGCTCAATTCTCTGCTTCCATCCAATCCCTTTGCCTGGAATGCATATATAGGGCGGTCATCTTTTAAATGATGAGTAAGCGATTGATAAAGAAGCACATTCAGGCCTGCGCCATGAATCAGGAAAAGAGGTGTTTTGGTTCCTTTTGGACGAATGGGGACCAAACATTGCCAAAAGCTATCTTTTTTATCCGAATAAAGTAGTGGTGCGAATGTGCGAACTGTGGAATTCTGAATCAGCGAAGCCAATGGAATATTGATTTCTCTCTGTTTTTTAATTTCGGCCATTAACTGAACAGCTTTTAACGAATGGCCACCTAAATCAAAGAAATCATCATCAATTCCCATTGCTTCAATTGAAAGAATTTTCTTCCAAAGGTTAAGAACAAACTCTTCTGTTTCGTTGGTCGGTTTTGCTGTTTCGTTGGTCAATTGTTGTGATTTCCTTTTTGCCGTGCCAATCAGACATTTTTTATCAACTTTTCCATTGCCAGTTAATGGAATCTCATCAACTTTTAAAATCATTTCAGGAATCATGTATGCCGGCAGCCTTTTCTTTAATTCATCTTTAATGGTTTGCGCATTTGTTACCGTATTTTTCTCAGTATAAAAGGCAAAGAGCGATTTTTCTCCCAAAGCATTCGCGGAAACAGCAACGACACATGTTTCAACACCATTCATCGAGCAGATTTGTTGCTCAATTTCACCCGGCTCTACTCGGAATCCCCGTATTTTGACCTGATTATCAACACGTCCCTGATAATAGACTAATCCATCTTTACTGGCTATAACTAAATCGCCCGTGCAATAACATCGTTGAAGGCCATCGTCAGGAGTTTCGAACCAGATAAAAGCTTTGTTTTGGTCCTGTTCACGGTTAAGGTATCCCAGCGCCAGACTTTCGCCCGCCACAAGTAGTTCGCCTGCAATTCCTTCAGGAACGATTTGACGGTTCGTATCAGAAATATATAGTTTGTATCCCGGCAGAGGCTGACCGATTGGAACTGTCGTTTCGGGTTTATATCCGGTTTTTATTTCGTATGCAAGTGCGACGACTGTCGTTTCTGTTGGTCCATAAGTGTTAAATAGCCTGTGCTTAGTTTCCCGTTTATTCCATAACGCTACATCATTAGTTGATACAGCTTCACCGCCAATGATTACTAATCTCAAACTATCCGGAAGATCTTTGTCAGTGTAAGCTTCTGATTGAATGACTTGTCGCCAAAATGCGGTGGGTAAGTCCCAAACTGAAATCTGATGTATATGCGAAAAATTCAGCAACTCATCGGCTAATAACATTTCGGCTGTACGTAAATAGAGGGAAGCTCCCGAGCAAAATGAGGCAAAAATTTCTTCAATACTGGCATCAAAAGCAAGACTCGAAAATTGCAATACATGGTCTTTATCTGTGATTTTGTACAACCCCAATGCACCGGAAATGAAATTAGCCAGCGCCTTTCGTGATATTTTTACACCCTTCGGAACTCCGGTTGAACCACTTGTATAAATTATATAGGCTACACTATCAGGATTATAAACAATTTTTTGATTATAATTTGGACCCGAATTCTCTATTTCTGAGACATTGAGTACCGGAATACTTTCATCCAAATCTGAAATAGCATGATCAGTAAGAATTAGCGAAACACTTGCATCGGTACAGAAAAACTGTTTTCTTTCTGACGGCATCGTCGGATCGATGGGCAGAAAACTGGCGCCACAACGCAGTATTGCCATAATTGCTACAAAATAATTGTAGGTGCGGTCGATGGCAATTGCAATAATCTGATCAGGCAAAATGCCTAAACTTATTATTTGGGCAGATAGATTTTCAATATCTCTTGCGAAAATATTATAAGAATAGTTCTTCCCCGAATCAAAAATAGCAGTATGTTCGGAATACTTGGCGGATACAGCAAGGAACTGATCTATAACGTCATTTACGATCACGGGCTCACAAACCTCCCGGTTAACAGATTGTATAATTTCCAGTGCTTTTGCAGCAGTCAACAGCCCGATTTGTTTAACCGACTGACCAGGTGATTGAATGATGTTATTCAGGAACATTTCAAAACTCTCAACCAACGAATTTGCGCCTGGAGAATTAGAATTATCAGGCATGCAGAAGCTGATTTCAGCGGTTCCAACATTAATAATAATACTATGAGCATTCTGATAATTAGTTTCAGCCGAAGCCTTTGAAAGAATGATGTTTGGTATATCAGAAGCATTACCTCGTAATTCAGGATAACGAATTCTTGTTGAGCGTAAGAATGTTTTAGATAATTCAGCCTTCCTTATTATTCCTGAAATTCTTCCAACTTCAGCTATTACGCTATTCGAATTATCAATTGCAACATTGAACGGCACCCATGGATTGAAAAAATTCTCGAATTCTTTAATGCTCAGAAGTAGTTCAGAGGATATAAATCCTAATGATCCGGATGTTTGGTTGGATATCCGAAGAAAGAAAAGCATTAGCGAAGCTACCAGGATATCATCAATTTGCTGACCCGGAAAAAGCGCTTCAAGTTGGGTAATTAAATGATTATTTAGGTTCGATTTTGTAATTGATCGACTATGTTCTCCATTCAGTACCGGCCAAGTTAAAAACTCAGCAATTTCAAGTTGTTTTCGCCAGAAAGGTTCATATTTAGCCACATTGCCAAAGTAATTTAAGGCACTGTTTGCAATGGTTTTATCTGGTATTATCAATTGAATGCCAATACCAAAAATTTCTTCAATTTTGGTTTTATGGCCGTTTTTATCGTAAATAATTTCGGGAAAAATTAATCCATCCTGACAATAGAAGCCTCTTTTCCCTTTATAATCAATTACTTTTCCTGAATTACCTGATTGATCAAAAACGACTGATGCTTTTGCAACTATATAGTATTCGCTGTTAATATAAAGCAAGGGCAGCGTAAATTCATTCGCATAATGACTGCTGAAATTAGTAGCCCGAATCAAGGAATCTGCCGATTTGGCTGTCATTTCATGGGTTATCAGACCTAAAGATTCCGGACGCGCAGCATAAGGATAATATGTTCTGTTTTCCAAATTCTGAGGGACCGGCGTTAATCTGTTTTCAACAATTGAATCGACTAAATCGGCAAAGCTTTTTAAAGCGGCTTCGAAGCATCGTGTATTAAGCGAAAGGGCAGTGTCGTTTGGCATAACAGGAAGTGGTTGACTGGCAACAATATCACCGGCATCAATTTTGTCAACCACCTCGTGCCACGATATGCCATGTTCCATTTCTCCATTCAATATAGCCCAGTTAGTTGCGTACATGCCAGCATATCGCGGAAGCGGGGCATCGTGATAATTAATAGCCATAAGCCTGGCAAATGAGGTAAATGACTTTTTGAGGATTAAGCTGTTGTTTATACTGAAAATATAATCAACCGGTTCAAAGACTGTTAGATCGGAAAGATTACTGTATTTAGGAAAGCTTTCAGCCACATTCTCATGAAGCAGCCATTCATCACCCGAGACCAATGCCTGAATAGTGATGCCGTGATCTTTAAGAATTCCTATGCACCGTAATGGTAGATTTCCCTCGCCAACGACGATACATGTTATTTTATTTTGAATATCCATATGACTTGCCATTTTAATATTACGAGTGAATTACCATTTTAAAAATTTACCTGAGCTTGCATATTCGCCGGAACGAATGGTGTAAACATAAATTCCGGATGCCATTTTCGATATGTTAGCCTGAATAACCTGGTTTTCGGCAGATAGCTTAGATTGTTTTAACTGAAGAATTATTTTTCCGTTCAGAGTATAAACTTGCAGATAAACTGTGGAATTTGATTCTTTAGGTATACTGAATAATAAAAAATATTTTACCGGATTTTGCAAAAGTCTGATCTGATTATCTGGAATTAAAGGTGGTGTTTCTATAGAAGTTACCGGATCATATTCGAAGGCTCCAATATCAGATTTCACTCCCAGAGGTCGCGGAAATCCTGAAAAATCAAAACGGATCTTCCCGTCTATATCTGTTGCATCAATTAGAAGAGAACCTGCAACCAACTTAAAATCATTAGGTGAATTCATAGTTGGGGATGAAAAACCTACGGAAAAGGCATTTCGTGCCAAATAGTTATTTTTAATAATAGCTTCTGATTGAGTATATTGAAACATTATATAAGCGTCTTTCCCTTTGAAACTGGTGTTCCCATTTTCATAATAATCGAAATTCCCAGGATTGATGATTACATTGGAAGCTATCAGGTTATTTTTGCTATTGACACTCGAAAACCGGATACCTTCCGATTTAGGGTTGATAATATCATTGTGCTGAATGTAAAAGGCCGAGTCCTTTTGAACCGAAATATCAGTCACAAAAATACCGTACTTCATCTGGGTCATATCATTTGGTTTAAAGCTAAGACCTGCATCAACGATTATATTGTTGAATATACGATAACCACCTAAACCATGGCTTTCGATTCCATCTCCTTTGCCCTGACTGATATAATTGTTATAACAATCACATTTTGAGCCACCTCCAATTAATATCCCGGACATCTGTGAAGCTGTCTCCGATTGACTGTCGAACAGCACAGTATTGTTATAAATCTGACAATTTTTGGATGCAGAACTTACCTGAATGCCATCCCAGCCAGAATACCTGATGATATTGTTATATATTTTTACCCCTTCGAGTAAACCAGGCATCAGGACCACGTCATTTCCATTACAATTCACAGTTTGCCCCCGATAGCTTGAACTTCCAACATACAATCCTTCGTTTCCAACATTCGCAATATAGTTGTCGTGAATATTGGTATTATATTGAGTAAACGCACTCCTGACGGAAGTTAAAGAACAATCAGGATCTGTTTTAGCGTAGATACCACCAATTAAACAGTTCTCAACCGAAACGTGATCGAGTTCAAAGTCAGAGCTTAAATCGCCAATCCCAATTCCGCCACCATTTGCAACTCTTTTTATCTGAACACCGTAAGTCTTATTTGGGGCTCCCGTACCAGTAAATTTAAAATAACGGCAATTCTGGATGGATATTCCATAGTAATGATCGGTATCGATGATAATTTCACCTCCTGTATTCATCATCACAATTGGTTTTCCCGGTTGGCCCTGGAAATTTTTAATTAATAGATAGTTGCGATTTCCGGCTGCAAATAATAGTGTATCACCAGGTTTAATGTTTTTGTAAGCTTGATCGGTGGCATCGATGTATAATTTGTCAATATCAATCAGGTAACTGGTTTTTTGACCAATTGCAATGTGTGTTGTTAAAAGAAATCCACCCAAGAGAAATATTGCCAGACTTTTATGCATTTAAAATACTGAATGAAAATTATTTGCCTCGTTTTGCCCTGTCCCAATTTACAGATTGTGAGCCTTTTAAATAGCGTTTAAATCCCAGGAAAACTGATAAATTCATAATAAAAAAGTAGTAGGGAACAAACAATAGCTTAATCCGAATTGATTTGTTTTCGAGGTACCAGCCAAGTAATGCACTAAAATAGAATAAAATCTGAAGCCAGAATAAAATGCTGTAAAATCCGAATTCTAAAATCCCTTCCTTGACTGCTAAAAATAATCCGGAAGGAATAAGGAATAGTAGTGAAAGTGGCGCCAGTGTCCAGCGCAACACACGGTGCGATATATACTGAAACGATAACGTCCCGTATTTGAAAATATTCAGTAACGAACTAAGTCTGACCACAGACTGGATTCCTCCGGCTGAAATCCTGATTTTACGTTTTAGTTCTTCCTTCACATTGGCCGAAGCGGTTTCAATGGCATAAGCCTCAGGATCATATTGTATTGTATATCCTTTTTGGGCAACGCGTAGTGAAATGATAAAATCGTCGAGCAAGGTGTCTTTTTCAACTTCCTGATATAGCTCTGTACGGATGGCAAATAACTCACCTGCTGCACCAACTACAGAATATAGTTCTGCATCCCATTTCTTTAGAGTTGATTCATATTTCCAGTATAGTCCTTCACCAGCACCGGCAGCACTTTCTTTGTCCTTTCCATAAATTCGTTTTTCGCCAGAAACGCAGCCTACTTTAGGATCACTGAACAGCTTTACAATTCTGCGAACCGATTCGCGGCCAAGCATGGTATTGGCATCACAAAAAATAACAACAGGTGTTTTAACGAATTGCATACCACGGTTCATTGCCCCGATTTTTCCGCTGCGTTGTGGAAGATGATGTACTTCGATCCCTTCATACTTAAAAAGCTCTTCAGGTGTCCCATCATCCGAACCATCAGTAACCCAGACCATATGAAGTTTATTCGCTGGATATTCGAGTTTAAGCGAGTTACTGATTTTTTTACCAATGTAATCTTTTTCGTTGTATGCTGCTATAAAAAGTGTAACCTCTGGCTCGTACTCCAGATTTTCTTCATGCACTTTTGTAAGCTTAAGAATTCTTCGGATGCGAATAATTACAAATAAAAGAATGCCATAGCCAATATAGGCATAAAATACAACAAAAAGCAGCAACCAGAATATCAATTGCGTAACTTGCATAAATAATGAAGATTAAATGATAACAACTTAATAACAATGGTTCGGTAAATTTTAATATAAATAGTTGAATATCAATAAAATAAACGAAAAATAAGTGTGAATTAATTTGGTTAAGACCTTAGAAATCAGTAATTTAAAAGATTATTCCGTAATTTTTTAAAAATGATTCCTAAG
>JBBRZE010000131.1:0-8532 GCA_038236995.1 Bacteroidales bacterium
ATAGGAGTAACCCGTAAATAACCCCCAGATTTATCTGGGGGAATGGCACAAGACAAATAAACAGAACTCTGTATGAGTTCTCCTAAAAAAAAGTAAATAAAATCAAATTAACTACTGATGTATCAGAACTGTTCGGGGCAATACCTGCAGCGTTAATTTCGTTATTCGTTCGATTCCTGATGTTGAAACCGGAGGTTATTTACCGGCAACTCCGAAAGTGTTATTCTTAATTATTGTCTGCTTAAAATGAATGAAAAAGGATGGTTTTCATCGCTGCCAAATGCATAGGAAAAAGGTGACAATCCATAAAGCCTTGCGCTTATTAAAACTTTAATTCCCTGTTAAGGGATCAATGCCAATAGAAAATAGATCGGGAGATAATTGGTTCCCCGTCGGGGATAGACCTGATAATAAATTGTTATTCCTGTTTTCCACAGCAGACCTATTTCAATCAGCTGACATCTTTTATTGGTTCTTCATCACCTTATTCCGCCCTTTTCGCTTCTTTGTGGTGCGGTTTTTATAGTTGTTGGAAATAATACTAATGTTGCCATCCGTTTCGAGTACGGCCAGGTCAACTTCCCTGATTTCAGATACACCATGTTCACGCACCGCTTCCAATATCTCTTCGCGGGTGATACGTGCCTTGTTCATATTTGATACGTTAAGCTGTCCCTTGTAAATCAACATTAATTCTATCCCTTGTACAGCAATCCCCAGTTTTGGAAATCGGTACAACAGGTATTTAAACAAATAATTCACCACAAACAGTGTTGAGGCTGCAACAAGACCACCCGTTAATGATGAGTCGGAGCCAACCATTGCATTTTGCACCGCATTGCTGATCAAGAGAATAAAAACAAGATCGATAATCGAAAGCTGTGCCAGTTCCTTCTTGCCAAACAACCTGATCGCTACAATAATAAACAGGTACACCGCGAAACTGCTCAATACGATTTTTAGATATCCTGAGAGTAATTCCATGTTTAACATCTTTTGAAATTTAAATGATTTGTCTTTTTAATATCTTCTTCTTTGCCTGAATTTATTTCAGTTGCCTGATGATCGTTTCAATATGCGGCGCATACAACAGTATCTGTTCTATTATGCTTTGCAGATGCGCGTTTTCTGTCCTTTCATCGCTTTCCCCGGGTTGCGTCGTTCCTCCTTACCCGGGGTTATTAATATGTTACCCTTTAGCTTCGCTGACCGTAGGTTCAGGGTAAGGACAGTGCTACTCTAATAACCAAGACTCGTTCCGGAATTTGTTTACTTTTACTTTCCCTATTTCAGGACAACAAGACACAGCACAATACAATCTTCCTTTCTCCCCTTCTCCTTTTCTCCCACTCTCTAAGTCCCTCATTCACGCTTCATTTAGCCCAATACAGATACGCCAATCAGTTTGCCAATCCCAAATGTAACAGCAGCGGCCGCAAGTCCGAAAACAACTTGTCTGAAACCGGAATACCAGACACTTTTCCCGGTAAAGAGGGTGATAGAAGCACCGATCAGAAATAAACCGAATCCGCTAAAGACGGTGCTTATGATGACGGCCTGTATTCCTCCAACAAAGAAAAACGGGATTACCGGAATGATGGCCCCGACCGAAAATAAGAGGAACGAAGTAACGGCCGCTTCCATCGCTGAACCTTTTAAATCTTCCTGATTGATTCCAAGCTCTTCTTTTATTAATACTTCGTGGGCATGATCGATATCAAGAATAATATCTTTTGCCATTTTTCTGGCTTCTTCTTCAGGTATTCCTTTCGATTGATAAATCAGCGCCAGTTCCAACTCTTCACCTTCAGGATTGTTTTCCAGTTCTTCCATTTCCAATTGCATCTGGTTTTCGAAGAGTTCTTTTGAGCTTCTTACCGAAATCCATTCACCCAGTGCCATCGATAAAGCACCTGCCAGTAAACCGGCAAGACCAGTCAGCAAGACGACACTTTTACCGCTTGTGGCACCCGCGATTCCCATCACCAGACTAAAATTTGAGACCAGGCCGTCATTGCCTCCCAATACCGCAGCGCGTAATGCGTTACCACCTATTGAGCGATGCCGCTTTTCAAACCGTGCCAGGTTTGATCCTGAAACATTGGGCTGGTTGTTTAAAATGTTTTTAAGAATTGTAACGTGAGCGGTATCCGACAGTGAACTGCCGGCATTGTTGTTTTTTCTGGAACTTATGATCGACGACGACAGGCTTCGTTCGGTATCTAAAAGAACGCCTAAAATATAGTCGTAGCCAAATACTTTACCGATTGTATTCAGTATTCGGGCTTTTACCGAAGGGGGAAATGGTTTAGCTGGATCTAAATTATTCTTTCTGATAAAGGCAAGGGCATGACCATGTTCAATATCACTCATCTGGTGAAATACACTGGCGATATTGATGTCTTCTTCGTGATCGCCAAGCACTTTATAAAGATAACTTGCGTCGATTTCGGTCTGAATATTTTTTAAACTAATCATTTAACCTGTTTTTTTATACCTGAATTTAAGTCGGAAAGGGGGCTCCGTTGAGCCAAACAAATTTATGATAAAAAATCAATAGAATGTGATACCATTCATCTTACCGGCGAAAACTTGTTTTTAGCGGTTTCCCCCGTTATAGATGTATGGGATACGAAAATAGAGCCTCTCCAAACCGAATAAATCAATTATCTTTGCGACTCAACAATAAAAAGACCAGGATGGGAAGGATTTTATCCATCGATTATGGAAATGTACGTGTAGGATTGGCAGTTACTGATCCGTTAAAAATAATAGCCACCAGGCTGACCACTGTTTCAGCAAATGATATATGGGATTTCCTGGCCGACTATTTTAAGCGGGAAGAGGTGGAGCTGGTCCTGGTTGGATATCCGAAACAGCTTAATAATGAACCATCGGATGCAATAAGATATATCAATCCTTTTTTAAAGAAATTCCAGCAAATTTATAGTGAGATGCCTTTGAAGCTTATGGATGAGCGATTTACTTCGAAGATGGCATTTCAGACAATGATAGATGCTGGTGTAAAAAAGAAAGACAGACAGAACAAATCGACAATTGATGGTGTTAGTGCTACAATTATATTACAATCGTATCTTGAAGAACAAAAATATTTAAAGTAAATACAGAATGATTTATCCGATAACCGTCTTCGGTGACCCCGTACTTCGCAAAAAAACCATTGATATTGATCAGGAATTTGAAGGACTCAACAATCTTGTTAATGATATGTTTGAGACCATGCACAATGCTGAAGGTGTTGGCCTTGCTGCTCCACAGATTGGTCTTATCAACCGTATATTTGTGGTCGATCTGGCTCCGCTTGGGGATGACGAACCGTCACTAAAAGATTTTAAAAAGGCATTTATTAATGCACATATTGTTGAAAGAGAAGGTGAAAAAGTATTGATGGACGAGGGATGTCTAAGTATTCCCGGACTGCGTGAAGATGTTCTCCGCTACAGTACAATCCGGATAAAGTATTTTGACGAAAACTGGAATGCATATGATGAAGTTTATACGGGGTTTACTGCCCGCGTTTTACAGCACGAATATGACCACCTTGACGGAATCATGTTTGTGGACTATTGTTCACCGCTCAAAAAAAGATTACTAAAAGGTAAGCTTATGGATATCTCCAAAGGAAATGTTACAACAAATTACAGGATAAAAATACCTAAGCTTTAAAAAGGAGAAATTAAGCAAATAGAGAAGGTTAGGAAGCAGAACTTAAACTTTTTGAAAGATTCGATAATTATTAGTGAAATGAAAAAAGTGAGAAAGTGTAACCCTGACACTTTCTCACTTTCTTATTTTAAATCTCCTTCGTAAAAATGAAATAATACTGCAAATGCAATTCCGACTATTTCAAAAACTTCTCCCGCCGCTGCAGATTTGTTAAGCCTCCCAGCAAAAAGACAATGCTGCTTACTGAAAGGAAAAAACGGTTTTTCTGCGAGATCTGAGCCCAGATCGTTTCATTCATCTTATTGGGAATCGAATAGGGATTATGAAATACATTCCATTGCGTGCGGTCAAGTGCATCGGCAAGAATCAATAGAAGAACCCCGATAATAATCATTACCACCGCTGTTCCATTTCCATTTTTGACAATTGTGGAAATTAGAAAAGCGAGACATCCAAGGAAACAGACAGGGAACATCAATTGCCATGACATTTCGAATACCGGATAAGGGGTTAAACCATAATAACCTACCCAACAGAAAAGATACAGAAAAAACCATGTCAGCAAAAAGATCATGAATAACCTCACCAGCCAGACCTTATAACGGTAATCGGGAATCCCGAACAGAATTTCCAGAATCCGCGTATCGGCATCACTCTGGATTCCAAAGACAGTGGGATAGAAGACCAGCAGTATCCCCGGGAAAAAAAGGATGCTGTAAACCGATGATGAATCGTAGCTCGGAACATTGAAAACCAAATTGATCGAAAGCAGAATGAAAAACGCAAGCGCTGCTATTACAAACCATATGAACCTTCCGGCAAAAATGATTTTAAGATTATAACGTGCCATTTTATGGATCAGATCGACCCAAAAGTAGAGACGGCTCTCTTTGGAAAATATTTTAGCTGATGTACCCATTGTTCTGTAATTAAATTTCCTATTCCTTTTTCTTTTGACAACTATTCTATCAATCGTTCCAATTTGCGGCGCATAGGTCAGTCTTAATTCAATTTACCTTTGCAGATGCGCCTTTTTTGTCCTCTTTCTTATACCCGGGGTTGCATTCACTTCGTTCATTTACCCCAAGCTACCAATATTTCACCACGCTGTGGTGATTACCTAAGTTCCGATTCTGTTTTTTTCAAATCCCCCTTTTCTTCCTTTCACCCTTTCTCCTTTTCCCGAAGTCTCTCCCTCTCTGCTTACTTCTTCACCTTAAGCCCTTTAAGCATACAAAGGTAGGCCTCTTCGAGTACGGGTTTAACCAGAATTGCATCTTCCGATGGCTTCACATCAGACAGGAATCTCAGTTTAATATTATCCCCGTCTCTCATATGATGTACGACTCTGTCTTTTGCAGGAAATGCGTCAAATTCGCGTGCAGGAATCGTGTATTGCCAGACAAGTCCCTCGGCAAGTTTCACCATATTCGCCGGATTTCCGGCATAGTGAAGTTCGCCGCGATTGACGACAGCCACCTGGTTACAGGAACTTGAAATATCTTCGATAATATGGGTTGAGAAAATAACCACCCGTTCGCGGCTCAATTCGACCAGCAGGTTTCTGAACCGGATTCTTTCGCGCGGATCAAGTCCGGCGGTTGGTTCATCCACAACCAGTATCCGCGGCAAATGAAGCAGAATCTGGGCGATACCGATGCGCTGTTTCATACCTCCTGAATATCCGCCGATCTTATCATCCTTGCGATCCCACAGGTGAACGGAGGATAATACATACTCGATACGGGTGGCACGTTCAACCGGATTGGTCAATCCTTTTAATATTCCCTGGTAATCGAGAAACTCATAAGCTGACATATTTTCATACGAACCAAACTCCTGTGGAAGATAGCCGATCAGACCCTGCAGCTCTTCGCGCTTTTCCTGGGTATCAATTCCATTGATCCAAACCTTACCATAGCTTTGTTCGTAGATACCACAAATAACACGCATCATCGTTGACTTACCGGCACCGTTCGGACCCAATAAACCGATCATACCTGTCTCTATTTCGAGTGATACACCTTTCAAGGCTTTAAAGGCATCGCGTTTACGACCAATCAACGGCATTTGTTCAACCAGTTTGTAGAAGGAACGTCTTATACCTGCAAAACGTCCCTGCAATCTTTCAATATTTATCTTCTCGTTGTAAAGCTTATTGGCCGTCATTTGAACTGTCAGCGCAAAATACCATAATACAGCGATCATGATGACCGAACCGATTGAATCCCATGCCATATAAAACAGAACAAGGAAGATCAGCGGAAGTATCCAATAAATAAATGTATATCCCCAACGGGCAACTTTTGCCGGCCATTTCGTCTGCTCACGATCACCTTTGTATTTGAGATATTGTGTGATAGGACTCCACATATGCAAACACATGAAGAATATAAAATGAGCTAAGATAAACATATACAATCCGTTGACCAGGTATCCGAACGTGAAATAGAACATGAATCCAAGTACAGGAAGTTCCCATGCAAAGTCATCGAAGTCTTTCCAGTGATGATAATATTTTATCTGACCCGCACGTTCGCGAATTCGTTCGTTACCAAGCCACTCCCGTTTGAATCGACTGCCCCAATCGTATATTTTAACAAGGTTCTGCACCGTAATATGGATCGGTTCATTTGGATCAATGACTGTCTCTTTTGCCTTGCGCAGACTATTCATAATAAACCATGTCGTTCCCGGAATAACCATTACGATCGCGATCATATCGAGCATTTGCCAAAGGAAAGCATCAACCCCTGTATAGATCAGATAGATTCCCAAAATGAGAAGTACCAATTGTATAATCCGCGTTCTGACAGACAATCCCTTCATCCAGATAATGGTATTTTCGAGACCGAAATAGAACGTTGGTATAAAGATTAAGGTCAGCAATGTGCTCATGCTTAGTCCGCCAATTACGGTAATCGCAAACGGGGCACCAATTGCACCTACATATTCATTATCACCCATTGCCAGTGGAAACATGGCAACAACAGTTACGATTGCGGTGATCAGAATCGGCCGGATCCGCGACATACCTGCAACAATCAACGCCCGTTGTGTACGGAAGCCGCGTTTCCGCAGGATATTCGTATAGTCGATCAGGATAATCCCATTGTTGACGACAATACCGATCAAAATGATAAACCCGATCAACGTATTGGCGCTAAAGAGGGAATTGCCAGTCATTATAAGTGCTACAAATGATCCGATTGCAGCCAGCGGAATTGAGAACATCAATACGAATGGTGTGGCAAGTGACTCAAATACGGAAGCAAGGATCATAAATATCAGGATGAAGGCTGCCAGGATCAGAAAATAGAAATCCTTCAGTTGATCTTCTTCGTGAATCACCTGTACAGCAACACCTGCTGGTAATTTGTAACTTTCGACGACCTTGTCAACTTCTGCACGATAGGAGGCGAGCAGATCTTTCGAATCCTGCGCAGCCGCAACAAATGAAAATGTAACCTCTATTTGCTTTTCACGGTTAACCCTCGTGATGTTGGCTGCGCCGGTTGAGAAAACAATTTCGCTCAATTTCTGAAGTTCATGCAAGCCTCCATTTGTAGCAGGTATCGGAAGCGTACGAAGATTGTAAATTGTTCGTGGCTTTTTCTGGTCTTCGAGGGTTGTTCCCACTTTGGGCATCTCCTTAATCAGAATGTCGTACTCATCAACTCCCTGCTTAAACTTGATATTTGTATTAATTTCCTTGCTGAATGAGTTAAGCTCACCCAGAATACTTTGCAACGAAACGTCGTATTCGCTCATAATTAGCGGGTGGAAACGCAGGTGCACTTCGGGACGATTATCAGAATAACTAACGCGAACCCTGTTCATCGACTCGAGCGATTCGAGAAAATACTGAAGGTCGCCGGCTACATTTTTCATCACGTCAAAATCCTGACCTTTGATTAAAATGCTTTCCTCATTCGATCCTACACCCAGTAATTTCATCATATTACCTGCTCCGCCGCCGCCGCTCTGACGGGCACCAGCTCCGCCACCACCACCAGAACTGGCAGAAGTCAGTGAAGCATCCGAAATATCAATCTGTGCACCAGCTATGTTTTCAACTCTTTTTTGCACATCATCCCTGATCTGGGCAATGGTGCGTTTGCTGGTTTTCTTAAAATCTTCTTTCAGCAAAACATTAACGGTAGCACTTAGAACCTGAATATTACTTGTAACATCCTCTTTCTCCGCGATTGTATCAATCCTGCTTTCGATTTGTGACACTATTTTGTCGGTTGCCTCAATGGTTGACCCGGCTGGCATCGTAACGCTGATTCTGAAAGCATTGGTTTCAACCTGAGTCAGCGTATTCATACTTACGGCAAGACAGAGAAAGATCGTGACAAAGAAGAAGATTAAAACGCCGACAATGGTCTGGGCAGGCTTCCGCAACGAATACTTCATCAGCATCACATAGGCCTGAACAAGTTTATTTCTTGTTGAAACAACGTTAAAACTCAGTTTCTCGCTGTTCTTCTTTTTCAGGAACGAATAGGCCATCATTGGAACAAGCAGCATTGCCACAAACAATGAGATGCTAAGCGTTGATATGATGGATACCCCAACGTTTTTACCGATCAGTGTGATCAGAAAATTATCGGAGAAAATGAACGGAAGAAATACGGTAATCGTGGTAAGCGTTGATGCAAAAATTGATCGCCACACTTCGGTCGTTCCCTGAATAACCGATTGTCGCGGCGACTTTCCGAGCCCCCGCAACCGATAAATATTTTCGAGTACGACCACACTGTTATCGAGCAGCATTCCCACCGCCAAAGCCATTCCCACAAGGGTTAAGCTGTTGATGGAGATATCACCTGCATAGAAAAA
>JBBRZE010000132.1:0-8414 GCA_038236995.1 Bacteroidales bacterium
TGATTTATTGCAACTAATAGCTAAAATGATAATAAGAAATCCGTAGAAGAATTTTTTGAGTTTCATGATTTTTGAGTTTTAATTTTTTGATGAGTGTGAAAACTGAGTATTTTTAGATGAAAAAACATTGATGAGTAATCAGCAGAAAAATAAAAGTATAAATTGAATAAATTTTAAAGTGTAAAAAAATAACTATGCATGTAAAAAATAGCTCGAATTAACTAGAAGAAATCAATTGACGCGACAAATATAATACTCTAGGGCAATAAAACAATGCATGTAAATAAAAAATTTACATAGAGTAAATAATTTATACTAATTCTAAATATTTTTACTTAGATTAATTTTAATCAAAATAAAATATTAGTTAAAATATTTCACTCAAATATTTTAAAACGCTATAATATATCTATTTTCCACATTATTCATAGATTTTGAAGTTAATATTTAAAAATCAGAAAAACAGATAGATGAATTAGTTTGTTGGCTATATTTGATCATAAATTAGCACTTTCCATTCATTACATTTAAAATATATATAATATAATAAAAATCATTGTATCTAGCGAATTATAGTTGATCAATCTAAGTACATGACAAAAATTTACAGCATTGACTGAATTTATCTATATCGCTAAGGAACAGAACGTTTGCAAGATATGTTAATCCGTATTTGAATAAACTTTGAGCTCTTCTCCCATGTTTTTTGATCTTGATTTGGCGAAGAGAATTTAAAAATATTCCAGCTTTGTAGGCCCAAATAAAAGCAATCAATACCAATGCAAAGAGCTTATTAATTCTGTCAATATCCGTCAAATGTGTGTCTTCAATATTAAATCCGCTTGTTTTCAGTGCTTTAAATGCAGTTTCTATTTGCCAACGTTCTTTGTATACTGATTGTGCCTCATCTGGTTTGTTGAATGAAACGATGATCTGAAGTTCTGGTATCCCTTGTTTGTTTTTGACTTTTGAAGCAGATAAATAACATAGTTGTCCGTTGACATAAACGATTCCATGACGAAACTCATATTGATTAGTCTTTAAATGGTTAAATAACCATGAAACCTTTACAAGATGTCCATTTTTTGGAATTGTGACCCAAAAATTCTCTCGAATTCTGATGTGGTATCTAATCTTATTTAAATTTAGATACGCCAACCAGTGATTGCCAATAAACTCTCTGTCAGCCAGCAAACAATCAATTGTATGAATGCCAAACAAATCAATATAGCGTTGCATCAGTTCAACTCGCTCACTGATGGATGAATTACCAAATTTTGGCATCATCATGAACAATAAGGGGAAGGCAACACCTTGATAAACAATTGCGAGAACCAAGACATTAATGTTTGTCGATCCAAACCTTCAATTGGTCCTATCCAATGCCAGGCGATAAGGGGGCTTATGTGGAAGCAAAGCGAACACAAAGCGAGCTGTGAGGTTCGTATCAATCAGATAATCTGACATAAAGCGTTGTATTCTGCGTAAAGAAGAATCAACCCTCACGTCTGCATCGAAACTGACAGCCAGTTTTTCAAAGCAAACAGTTTGAACCCGGCAAAGCGCACAAATAAATAAGCCAAAGAACTTTATTCGGGCCAGATTCATTTTGTCCCCGAATATTTGCGATAATGTTGAGAATAAAATGCTATTTTTACTCTCAACCCTGGTGTTCACGTGTCCTGGAGTCATACGTAGTGGTTTTCTCCTAAGATACTAAATGCCAGGGTATTATATTGATATTTTGATAATAGTTATCACCAAGTTATTGACACATATTATTGAATATCAAACTATTAATGTTTTTGTCATGTACTAAGAGAAATGGTTTTATTTTAGCATTAATTGATTCGGCGGAGGCATTTGTACTTCGATTATAAAAAAAGTTCAAAAAGTTTGGATAATTGGCATAGACTGTATCCGATATGGTGTTAAAGGATTTAAAATCCGCTTCAGTTACATTATTGAACCATCTTTCAAGTTTTGCATATGTGACTCCTTTTTTCTGTATGAGAAAATATCATCTTTAAAGAATCAATGCGTAAGTCTTCATTATATCGGAATACAGGTCGAATAATATTTTAGCTTATTCTTTTTTTGCCTTTTCCCTCTTTGTTGGCTAAAACGGTATAAAGGTCTCTCTTGGATAGTGACGTTTCATCAATACTTAGATAAGTGCCTATATTGTTAGGGAAGAAAGTCCATTTCTGAGCATGGTCCTTTTGATCCCAGGGTTTTGTAACTGCTCAAATACTCCTTGTATTGTTGCCCAAACTGGTTGCTATTGATGCAGTAAAACGTCTCTTGGCTTTTGCTGCAAATACGGTATTCGTCCAATCGATCCTATTAAAAAATCCGCGAAACTTTTGGTGTAACGTGTTCCTTCAGTAACCGAATCCCAATCTCAGCTCACTACTTTCCCTGTTAATTCTATAAGCCATCTTCGACGGTGTAAATGAAGGTATACGGCCTTGTTGCGTATCTGGTAGTTTTGGATAATTGATTCAGAATGAAATTCTTTTGAGAAAGCTTTTGTCTAGAAATGACCGAAGGTTTAATATCGCTTTTATCCAGAAAAACAGTAACTGTACGATATGCAATAACCAATTTGGTTATCTCGAAATAATCGAATAGCTCGGATGGAAACAATGTTTAACCAGGATTGGGTATTGTTCATCATGTATTATCATTTCAATCTCTGTTTTAAAACAAAGATTCAAATTTTTACGTCCCCCACAAATATTTCATTTGATCCGATGTTTAGTAAGTATCATCCTCTTCGGATTTAGCATTTCGATGTAATAGATTTGTATAAAAACCCAAAGGACAACAAAGTCATTGGTTTTTATATTTTTCAGGTAAAAAATTCCTTGAAACAATGAATAAGGGATAAAAAATTAATGCAATCTGCTGAAAAATAATCCACATCTACAAAAACCAAATCTCACACTCACAAACGATTATTTATCACTCATACAAACAATTAATTAAACAACTAAAAACTTACTATCATTAAAAGACATTTTTTTGAAACTTATTTTCTTCTTCACGTAAACATTGATAACAGATTTAATTTTAAGAAGAGCTTAAATAGTCATTTAATTAGAATAAATAAATTGCAACAACAAATATACTATTCTTCATACAATATGGTGAAAAGAGTTTTTGACATATTAGCATCTGCATCCATTTTGATTATGCTTCTTCCTGTTGAGATTATCATCGTTCTATTCATTTATAATGAGGACCGGAAATCTATTTTATTCAGGCAGAATAGAATAGGATTAAATAAGAAACCATTCATCCTTTACAAATTCAGATCAATGAGCATTGATAAAACTACATCAAATGAAAATTTTGATGCAGGTGATCAGTCAAGAGTTACAAGAGTTGGCAAGGTCCTAAGAAAAACAAAACTTGACGAACTTCCTCAGCTGTATAATGTTCTCATTGGAGAAATGTCGCTTGTTGGACCTCGACCGGAGGTGAAAAAATGGGTAGACATATATCCGCAACAGTGGGCTTATATTCTGACAATGAAACCTGGGATTACCGATAACGCAGCAATCCTTTATCGCAACGAAGAAGAAATTCTGGCTAAAGTCATAAACCCTGAAAAACACTATGAAGAAATTATTTTACCACAAAAACTAAATATTTACCGAGATTATGTCCTAAATCATTCATTTATTGTAGACATTCAGATTATTTTCAGAACCATCTTTTCAATAGTAAAAAATTAAAAACCATGAATATTCCATTCTCTAAAGTATCAATTGCTGGTAATGAATCGAAATATATTGACGAAGTTTTAAAAAGTGGTTGGCTTACCACAGCTTCAAAAGCACTGAAATTTGAACAGCTTTTTGCCCAATATGTAGGTGCCAAATATGCCTGCGCAGTTAATTCCTGCACTGCAGCCTTGCATCTTGCAGTTGAAGCTATTGGAATAGGCCCTGGAGATAAGGTACTGGTTCCAACGCTTACATTCACTGCTTCGGCTGAAGTAGTGCGATATATGGGTGCAGATCCAATATTCATCGATGTTGAGTATGGCACAGGGCTTGTTTCACCGTCTATTTTAAAGAAAGCACTTAGGGAATACCCTGACGTTAAGGCTATTATTCTTGTTCATTATGCAGGACAAGCGGCGGAAATGAAAGTTGATGGTGGTGAAGGAATCATCGATTTATGTCGTAAACACAATGTGAAAATAATCGAAGATGCGGCGCATGCTTTTCCAACAAAGTTTGGTGATCAGTTTGTAGGTTCTTTCGGAGATATCACCTGCTTTAGTTTTTACGCAAACAAAACCATTACAACTGGTGAAGGGGGAATGTTTGTCACCAATGATGAAGCCCTTTATAAAAGGGCTAAAACGATGAGGTTGCATGGTATAAACCGTGACATTTGGGATCGTTTCACGTCTGTCAAATCGTCATGGGAGTATGATGTTGTTGAGCCTGGATTTAAATACAATATGCCTGATTTGAATGCTGCTATTGGTCTTGCACAGTTGGAACAAGCAGAATATCTGAGAGCTGGAAGGCAACGCTGTGCAGAGTATTACTTTCGCGAATTGAGTGATCTAAAATCAATCGATTTGCCGATTTGTTACGGACCGATTGAAAATCATTCTTGGCATATTTTCCCAATAATTATTCGTCCTGAGGCATCCGTTTCCAGAAATGAGTTTATTGAAAAGATGTCAAATGAAGGTGTCGGAGTTTCTGTTCATTATAAGCCAATCCATCGAATGACCTATTACAAACAAACTTATAAGCTTGATCCAATCAATTATCCCAATGCTGAAAAAATATGGAAAGGGACTGTTTCTTTGCCCATATATTCGGACCTGAAAGAAGAAGGTCTCGAGTATGTATGTCAAACAGTGAAATCATTGCTTGACAACAGGCTCAACTATTTTTTCTTTCCGGAAGAGACTTCAAGATTACAAATGTCTGCCAAATAATTATTTAACAGCCTTAAATATAGAACGATATGAAAAATATTTTAAAACTCATGCTTAAACAATACTTCTTGCCAAAATGGATTGTATTATTGTACGATCTTGCGGTAATGGGTACCGTATTCGCCTTCTCGACATATCTAGTTACTAATTTTTCTGCAGAACATGCAGAACTTCAAAATGCAATACGTCAAGTTATTGCAAGTACCTTTATTTTCCTGCTAGTCTATCTTATTATCAAACCGCACTACAATATTATAAGACACACGACTTTAAAAGACTTTTCATCAATCGTAATTGCCCTTACAATTGGTTCATCAGGTTTATTAATACTTGCAGTCATTGGACGAATCAACCCATTATTTGCTCATTATGCCATTCCATTTCCCGTAATCATAATCCAATTTTTTATCTCCGCATTTATTCTACTCACCTCTAGACTCTTCATCAAAGCGATTTACCACTCACTTTTTTTGAAACCCGAATCAGTACAAAATACAATGATATTCGGGGCTGGTCGATTAGGAATGATTGCCCACAATGTTCTTGAACGCGAAAATCAACTAAGCTATAATGTTGTTGGCTTTATTGATGACAATCCTAATTTGCATGGCAAAAAGATCAATGGGGTCCGAGTATATTCAGCGTTTGAGGCAATAGAATATGTTTTGACAAAGAAGAAAGTTAAAGAGGTAATTATTGCTATAGCACCCTGGGAGATTTCGCTTGATCGCAAACAACAGTTTGTTAATGCATGCATAGAAAAGGAATTACAAATCAAAGAGGTTGCAGATGTTTCAGCATGGATTAAAGGATCTTTGGAAAAGGTTAAAATTCAAAATATTAAGATTGAAGATCTTTTAGGACGAGAACCTATTTCTATTGATATCAATAAAATTTCTGCAGGATTAAATGGCAAGACAATTTTAGTGACTGGTGCAGCTGGATCAATCGGGTCAGAAATTGTAAGGAAATTATTGCTATTCAATCCGGCAAAAGTAATACTAGTTGATCAAGCAGAATCAGCACTTTATAATTTTCACAATGAACTTTTAGCCTCTATTGGAAATATAAATGTTGAAATTATTGTTGGTAATGTATCGGATTTAAGCAGAATGAGAAGCATTTTTGAAGAATACCGTCCAGAAATTGTATTTCATGCATCTGCATATAAACATGTACCGTTAATGGAGAAACATCCTTACGAAGCTGTTAAAACAAATATTGGGGGAACTAAAGTCATGGCGGATCTGTCTGTAGAGTTTGAAGTCAGGAAATTTGTGATGATTTCAACAGACAAGGCCGTCAATCCAACAAATGTGATGGGAGCATCAAAGCGAATTTGCGAGATTTATATACAATCATTGTCTCAATTGAAAGGAATAAAAACACAATTCGTTACTACCCGTTTCGGGAATGTACTTGGTTCAAACGGGTCGGTAGTTCCACTCTTCAAAAGTCAGATTGAAAAGGGCGGGCCTGTGACAATTACACATAAAGATATCACCCGCTATTTTATGACGATACCTGAGGCTTGTCAACTTGTATTAGAAGCTGGATTTATGGGGAATGGGAGTGAAATTTACGTTTTTGACATGGGTTCGCCCGTGAAAATTTATGATCTTGCCGAAAAAATGATTTTTCTTTCAGGGTATATCCCACACAAAGACATAAAAATTGTAGTAACAGGATTGCGTCCGGGAGAAAAGCTTTATGAAGAATTGCTTTCGTCAAAGGAGAATTGTATGCCAACTCACAACGAAAAAATAACAATTGGTAAGATTCGCCAGTATGATTATTACGAAGCCAATTCAAAAATCACTGAAATGCTTGATAATCTTAGTATTGAAAATGATGAAATAATTGTGGCTCGAATGAAGGATCTTGTAGAAGAATTTATATCTCAGAATTCGAAATACGAAAAACTGGATCAAAAAGTCGAAGAGCTTTTATATAGAAGAGTTAGTTAATTCATTGCAAACTATCACGACTTATCAATTCAAATACTCAATCTCCATTCAGTTTAAAGACATAATGATAAAGTATTTAGTCGGACATGAAAAACCCAATAGTTTTCAAAATGCATATTTTGGATTCCAAATTGGGTCCAAAATTCGCCAAATAAATTAGGCAAAATATTTAGTGCTTCAGCTTTTAATCGCTGAAGCATTTTTTTTAGATTGAATTCCACCGCTGCCAGTAGGGTATTGACCAAATCGCCATGTTTATCTAACAGGTAATTACGACTCTTCCGATGGTCTTGTTTTAGTTATCCTATAATAGGCTCAATACCAGCCCTGGCCCTAAACCTTTTCCGTATTTTCTGTTTTTGATAATTGCTGGCAGATGCAGATAGTTTTGCGGGGTGTATGATCTGAACCCTGTTTATGATTTTTCTCACTCGGTATCCCCTGTCCACAATCCCTATTTTTGGTTTATGCCCTGTAATCCTTTCTGTTTGCTCCATCTGAGACAACAGGGTGTCACCGTCATAGACATTTTCTATAAATGCCATTTTCACAGCTATGATCTCCCTGATTTCTTTGTTTTCACGATCGAACTTTTGTTCCCAAATTCATATTTTTTGCTTCTTTCCCTTTGGCAATATACTTCACATGTGGTTGGCGTATGCTGTAGATTTTGCTGCCGCTGATTTTCTGCTGTGACAGTACTTTATTAAAAACAGAGTACAGAGCTTCATACTTTTCTTTAATGCAGCTATCTATCTTCCTGTCAATATCCCTGACAATCCTGGCGGTGATAATTTTTATCCTTCATGCAGTTTACCTGACTTACTTTTTACGCCTTAGATGACTGAGAAAACGCTGGTCTATCATCAATAGTTTTAACTCATGCTTGTAGGTCTGTCTCAGTTCTATCCCCTCTTTATCCGCTATTTTCCAGCATTCCTCAATGATCTTCTTCTGCAATTTCACATCGGTCGGGAAGATGACGTACTTCTCCTGAACAGCTATGTCAAGCAGGACCTCATCTTTTTGCACTTCTTTCCAGGGAAAAACTTGGTCCGATATTTAAAGCAGTTGCGCTGAACCTTTTTCCACTATCCATTTACGGAACTTGATCTATTCTGTCCGGTCAAAGGGCGGTTAGCACTGGAAGTAAACTTCCCCGCGGAAGTATTGCCAATAAGGATTTACGCTCCATCTGTCCAGAATACTTTCATCGTTTTCATCAAATATCTGCCTTAGAAGGACAATTCCTGTGATGGTCCGGATAGGCAAGAAAGGTCTCCCATTATCTTTACTATAGATTCCTAATCCGGATTCCAACTATTCCCGGTTGATCATCTTTGACAGCAATACCAGTTCCTGATTTTCTTTGATGAAATGTTTGAACGGGACTTTGAACATTTCCAATTGTGGGTTCTTTCCAATTTTAATTATCGAATATTACCAATTGTTCAACATCTAATTGTTAAAATACA
>JBBRZE010000133.1:0-8140 GCA_038236995.1 Bacteroidales bacterium
AGATTCTGATTCAACGCTCGGATACCAATCCTGTTTAGCAACTCCCTGGAAGAACGTTGAAAAGAAGAAATTATTCCAGTCAGCACCCAGGCTTATTCCATATGTAAATCGTGGAGCAGAGTTTCCGATAATTTTCCTGTCTCCTGGATCCGCTACCCTGTTGGTGCCCACGTTGACAAAACCATCATTGTTCATGTCTTTGAGTTTGATATCACCGGGAAACCACAAATTCGTCGGTGAGGCTCTCATTTGAGGACTCTGTTTTGCATGGGTTGCAACATCATTTGCATCAATAAAAAATCCTTCGGTTGTATAACCCCAGATTTCGCCAATAACCTGTCCTTCGTAATAATCAGAGAGTAATTTGTCGGGGTTATTGTATTTCTTAATAACCGATCGGTTATCAGCGAGCGAAAACCGCATATTGTAGTTAAAGGGTTTTGACATCACTTTAAATTCATCTCTCCACGACAACGTAAATTCCCATCCTTTTGTCTGCAAATCGGCATAGTTACCTTTTGGAGCCGTCGCACCAAAGACTGCAGGAAGTGTAAGCCCAATTGTATACATATCGGTTGTATTACGAATGTAAACATCGCCAACAAATTTCAACCTGTCGGAGAACATTGAAAAATCTAATCCTATGTCAGTGGTTGTGGATGTTTCCCACGTAATACCATCAGGTAGAACACTAGGCCTGCTTGTATACTGAGGTCTGATCCCATTGAGAATATAGGATGATTGTGATATGGAGAATTGCTCCTGATATACATATGATCCAATGTTACCATTGCCTAACGAACCATAAGAACCCCTGATCTTTACATCAGACAAAAGATCCGGAGAAACTTGCCAGAAAGCTTCCTTTGAGAGGCGCCATCCGGCTGATGCAGATGGGAAAAAGGCATATCGCTGATCGGCCGGAAATTTTGAAGATCCATCGTAACGGCCATTCACCTCAATCAGGTACCGGTCTTTATAAGAATAGTTTAATCTTGAAAAGCCGCCTAAAATATTCCATTTTTCCCAGCCGCCTTCCGTCAGAATTGATTGTCCCAATGCCAGGTTGATGTCTGTGGCATCTTCGTAAATAAGACCATTTCTTTGGGCCATTATTCTTTTATAAGTCGATTCTTCGTAGTTGTAACCTGCCATAAACTTTAAATAGTGAGCATCCAGGAATGTATTTTCATACTCGCTATAAACGTTCGTGGCAAGATATTGGGTTTCCCGTCTGTCAATCTGCAGATCGTTAGTTGTTGTTCCGACATAAGCTATAACGCCAGGTTTGGCACTGTAGGGGACAGGAACACGTTTTCGTTCAGTGCTATTGTCAGTGTTTCTAAATGTAAAGTCGCCTTTTATTCTTAAATTATTATTTAAAAATTTAGCAGTAAATCCACTTGTATTTTTAAAAACACGTCTTTTGGTATCGATGCCATTTTTCCCATACCAGTAATCTCCAACGGTATAAGCTGCTACCATTGTCAGTGTGCCGTCTGGGTTAAACAATTCCCCGCTTGGGTGTCCTTCGTCGCCAATGTTTCGCCATATTCCGCTTCCTTCACCTACATTAATTGGGGTATGATAACTCATTTCGGAATAGTCAGCATTATTTTCAACTTCCAACCATGGATATACCTGGATAGAACCTTTTGCACGGAAGTTTTTTGTAGAATAATCATCTGAATTGTAACGGAAAAGACCATCCTGAGATAAAGCCCGTCCCGAAATAAGGTAAGATGCTTTTTCACTGCTTCCTGACACAGAAATGTTATGCTCCTGTGCAGTTGTATTTTTCTTATACAACTCACCATACCAGTCAGTACTTCCATAGTAAACATACTCGCCGGTAACAGGGTCGATCTCAACTGTCTTGTAAGGTGCTCCGGACTCTGATCTCCGTTTAAACTCATCGAGATAAGCCTGCGAGAATTTCAACGTTTTATTTACGTTTTGAGGAAAAGATCCATCACCGTTTAAAAATGCCTCAGAAAACATTTTTGCATAAGTATATCCATCGGTCACGAATTCAGGCAATTCAATTGGACTTTTAATTGAAATACTTGTTGAATATGTAATATTAGTCCGGCCTTTCGTGGCCCTTTTGGTTGTAATTAATACGACACCAAAAACACCTCTTGCCCCGTAAATCGAAGATGAAGCGGCATCCTTAAGAACCGAAACACTTTCAACGTCATTTGGATTAATCAAACTTGGGTCTCCTTCAACACCATCAATAAGAATTAATGCGCTACCGCCTTGTCCGATCGAAGTTGTTCCCCTGATATTATAGCTTGGCGCCTGGTTCGGTCGCCCATCCATCAGTTTGATGTTTAAGTTAGGCATAACCCCCTGTAATCCTTGCGTAAGATTTGGCAATGACCTGTTTTCCAAAGCTTCGTTCGAAATCTGGTCGACGGCAGCCGTCAGGTTTAATTTCTTCTGAACACCGTATCCTACAACAACGACCTCGTCAATGCCAACCGTTTCTTCTTCCAATATAACATTAACTGCTGTTTTTGTGCCTAAGACAATCTCCTGCGCTTTCATACCTACAAACGAAAAAATCAAAATATTGGCATCATTTGGTACCACTATTCTGTATTTTCCATCATTGGCTGTAATTGTCCCAATGGTTGTCCCTTTTACAACAACACTTACACCAGGTATTGATTGCCCTTTATTGTCTTTTACTGTACCCGAGATTTCCTTTTTTTGCTCTGCAAAATTTTCGGACTTGATAAGAGTTGATGATACATTTGGTTCAGCGGCTAGAATCACAATCTGTCGATCATAAATCTTATAGGTATTTTGTGACGCTATAAAAACCTGATCAAGAATTGATTCTACCGTCTTGTTGCCAACATCTATGTCTACTTTCCGGTTTGCATCCAATTGTTTCTCATTGTAAAGCAAGATGAATTCACTGTTCGCCTCAATTTCATGAAACACCTGTCGCACTGAAACCCCGCTCATTTTAAGGCTGAATTTGGTTTGCTGCGAATATGAACTCGCTGTAGCAGTGACCATTGATGCAATAACGAAGAATGTTAGTAGTTTCATTCGTAACAAGATTTTAGATGCACTTCCCGGGGGGAAGCATTCCCATTTACATTTTTTTTTCATAACTTTGACCAGTTTTTAATTAAACATTATTATCAATCATCTAAGTCGGTAAGTTGGCAGACCTACCGACTTTTTTTATTTTCTCATTTGCATTTTTTTTATTTTCTTCTCTATATAAATTTTGTTGCCATCAATCCGGTATTGAATATCAGCAACATCTTCCAACGCAATCATCACTGATTCAACTGATTCTTTAAGATCCAATTTGCCGGAAATCAAATCGTTTGTTGGAAACTTACTGTCGAATACAAACTGAACATTGTAGTAACGCTGTAATTTACTTAGTACATCAATAAGGCTCTGCTGCGAGAATTTAAACCACCCTTCCGTCCATGCAATGGCCAAATCAGCATCAGTATCGGATTCCACTGTTATGGTACGGTCAATTCTGTCATAACTTGCTTTTTGGTTATGTGCAAGAATGGTTTTACTATTCAAAAATCCTAAAGTTGAACGTTCACTAACTTCAACTTTCCCTTCAAGTAGTACCGTTTCTGTAAGTTTGTCCGTTTTGTAGGCAGAGAGGTTAAATTTGGTGCCCAGTACTTTTATAGAGATTTCACCTGTGTTGACTATAAACGGTTGATTATGTTTGTGGAACACCTCGAAATAGGCTTCACCTTCGAGAAATACTTCCCGTTTATTAACAGTAAATCTGTTTGGGAAGGCCATCCGGCTTCCGGCATTCAGCCAGACTTTCGTACCATCTTCGAGTGTTAGCTGCGATTTTTTGCCATATGGAATGACCACTTCATTCATTTTCGATTCATCGGCCTCAATGGATTTGCTTAAATCGATCACCTTTTCATTATCGATCACAATTTTCTGATCACCATTCATTGCAATTTTTGAATTTTCCTTTTCAAGATCAACAATTGTTCCATTTGAAAGATGAAGTTGCGACTGGTTACCGGTTTCTGAATCAGCAGAACTGGTATAAATATAAGTTTTCTGGTTCTGATAATAACTCCAATAAACGGTAGCACCAATGGCAAGCACAAGAATAAACACTGCTGCGTAACGCATTAAAGTATGAAGTTTAATCTGATGTGTACGGTTTCTGACCTGTTCGTCGAAGCTTTCAATGTTTTTCCAGATTGTTAAAAGATCTTCGTCGGTTAACTGATCATGTCGGTCACGTAGCAGATCAAGAATTTTCCGTGCTTTATTAACCTTCGATTTGAATTCAGGATTTTCAGTCAGAAATGCTTCCCACTCTTGTCTGTGCCGCCCATGAAGCATCCAGGCAATAAATTCATGATTCTCGAGTAGTTCTTCAACAGTCAGTTGCAGATATTCTTTTTTCAATGTTAAGACCTTTATGTTTGATTATATTTATAAAAAGGGGCCAACGCAATTTTTGTGGACTGAATGTTCAAACTATTTTTGAGTTGATGCAAAATACAGGCAGGAAGCTATGGCATGGTCGGCTTTAGAAAGGGAGAGGAGTTGTACATGGGAAAAGGTGACGCGAAAAGAATTAGTGAAGTGTCAGGAAATGTGATAGTTCATTATTTCTCACTTCAACCTTCCGATTTTCTCCTTAAATTGCATCACGAAAAAAGTAAAATTGGTGTCATTAAGGTGTTCACGAAGTGTTTTAAGAGCACGAAATACCATTTTCCGGGCTGAATCGTATTTCATCGACATGATTTCGCAAATCTTTTCATATTCGAAATCGCATGTAAAGCGGTAATACAAAATTTCGCGTTGTTTTGGACTTAATTCTGCCAAACATTTCCGGACGATTTCCTCCTTTTTAGTAAGTTCCTCTTTTTGTATCCATTCGTCTTCAATGGAATAAACGATACTGGCGGCCTTCATATCTGCTTCCGCATCTGGTGTTATGAGATTTTTGGTCTTATTTTGAGTTTGAAACAATCTTCGCCTTAAAGATTTAACGAGGTAGAAATAAATATGGTCAGTAGTGCCGAGGTTAGCACGTGTCCTGATCAGATCAAAAAAGAGGTCTTGTATGGCGTCTTTTACCAACTCATCGTCTGACGAAAATTTTGTTCCATACCGGAACAAAGGATTAGCGTAGAGATAATAAATATGATTAAGCGCGTATTTCTCTCCCTTTTTAAAATCATCCCAAAGTTTAGTATCGTTAGTTATCAAATCCATCTATAAAAATTTCATGGTCAAATGTAGCATTTTTGACAGATAGGCAATCATTCGAATGATTTGCATTGTGAGAAGACTTAATCACCGTCAAATATTATTCGAGCAGAACGGTGGGTCAACCTGGAATTGTACCCTTCAAACATTTTGGTAATAAAAAAGTTCACAGGATAAAATAGAATTTATGACAGAATAATATAAAAAGTCCGGATCTCATTATAAGATCCGGACTAATAAAATAAATACCAATCTTTTAAAAAAAAACTGCCTGTTACTCAATATGTCTGCTTCATATTTTTGTATTTCAGCAATATGGTCAATGCCTATTAAAACATCTTTTAAATTAACAAATTACAAAGCTATTCCATATAAAATACCTCATCAAGTGGAACCATTCTTGGCGAATTATCATCATTTGTTTCCATAATGTCAGCCATATAGGTCCACCATTTCCGGACAATTTCGGTTTGTCCCAAATCCTGTGATCCACCATCACCGCTTACTTTTTGAAAAGCAAACAGTATATTGGTTTCTTCATCAAGAAAAATAGAATATTCGCTGACGCCAGCGCCTTTGAGTAATTGACGTAACTCCGGCCAAAGCTCATTGTGCCTTTTTTTATATTCTTCTTTCTGCCCTTCATTCAGGTACATTTTAAAAGCTAATCGTTCCATTATCCAAGGGCATTTAATTCAGGATATAACCATTTGGCGACACCGATAATAATAACAGATAAAAGAATAGCACCGACACCAAAAATAATCATGTTGTAGGTGTTCTTTGAAACACCTTTCCATTCTTTACGATAGAACCCCCAAAGGTTGGCGGTCAGAATAATGGTGGCCATATGAAGTGTCCAGGAACTGGCACCGTTTCCGATTTTAGTTTCACCCATACCGTAGAAAAAGAATTGCAGAAACCAGGTTGTTCCGGCCAACGCACAGAAAAGGTAGTTGTTCAAAAGTGGCGTTTTCTTGTCAATGAAGTCACCACCTGTTTTGTTTTTGAAAATCAGGGCACTTGTCCAGATCAGATTCGTGGTCAGGCCTCCCCATAGAATTACAAAAAAGATAATATTGTTTTCGAACAGGTATTTGAAGCCCGCTCCGGTTTCGGTTATAAAAGGATAGTGCTGCTCCACAGCCAATGATCTGGCAATGGCTGACATTTCTTTTCCTGCATCGATCCCAAAACTGAAAAATGCACTTAAAACACCTGAAACGATAGCAATCATTAATCCTTTGGACAGCTTGAATTCACTATTAACTCCCTCTTTATTTTTGCCCAGGTCATGATCCTTCCGAATTCCGGCGGTACCACTGAGAATAATTCCAACCAACAAAATTACAATACCAAGTAGGACGATTCGTCCGCCTGTAGTACTTATCAAATCGGTGAACGATAGCCCGTCAGGAATTATTTCAGCAATCCCGGGTATATTCCGCAAAATTGGCAATCCTAGCGAACCAACTACAGAAGTAATACCAAGCAGTACGGAGTTTCCAAGCGACATACCAAGGTAGCGAATAGCCAGTCCGTATGTCAGACCTCCAATTCCCCAAAGCAAACCCATAATATAGGTGTTGCGTATAACATTTCCCGGGGTGGCTTGTAAAATCCCTTGCCAGTCAGGAATCGTCAACAGAACAGCAAGTAATGGCATAATCAACCACGAGAAAAGTCCGCCTGTAATCCAAAAGACTTCCCATCGCCATTTTTGGACCCAATTATATGGCATGTACCAACTTCCCGAGGCGCCGCCGCCAAGGGCGTGAAAAATAATCCCTAATAATGCATTCATCGTTTTGTTTAGTTAAATTTATCTGTCAGCTTATCGTTTGCTTGTTACCTCTTTTTCGTATTGCTGTATATCTGCGATGTAAGCGTCAGCCGCAACTACACCTTTTTGCAGACAATAATAATCGTATACTGCAGCCCATGGGAATGATTTAACCTCTTCGAGCAAAGCCAGGCGTTCAAAGTTCCTGCCATTGGCTTCAAATTCGCGCAACTGCGTAATTGGTTCTAACAATGCCTGTAAAAATGCCTTTTGAGTGGCTCGAACTCCTACAACATAAGCCCCGATCCGGTTTATAGATGCGTCAAAATAGTCGAGACCAACATGAACGCGATCAAGCGCATTTGCACGTATAATTTCCTGCGAAAGTGCCTGCAATTCATCGTTTAAGATCACTACGTGGTCACTGTCCCAACGCACTCCGCGACTAACATGAAGCATTATTTCAGGCGCAAAAAGCAATAGTGAAGAGATCTTGTCCGAAATAACTTCAGTCGGGTGGAAATGACCGGAGTCGAGGGTAATCATTTTGTTATTGGCAACACCATAACCCATGTAAAATTCGTGAGAACCTACCACATAGCTTTCGCTTCCCAGACCGAACAGTTTACATTCGATGCTGTCGAGCATATAATCGTCGTTGGTTTTGTATTCAAAAATTTTATCCAGTGATGCTTTCAGATTTTTACGATATAGCAACCGATCAACGGTAATATCTTTTGATCCATCAGGTATCCATATATTGTGAATACATTTTGAACCTAATTGACGACCCATCTCTTCGGCGATCTTACGACTGCGAATTACATGATTAATCCAAAACTCGCGGATGGCAGGATCACGGTGTGATAATGTAAATCCATCAGCCGATTTTTCGTGTGAGAAACAGGTACAATTAAAATCAAGTTTGTAATTATTCTTTTTAGCCCAGTCGATCCAGCTTTGAAAATGTTTTGGTTCAATTTCATTACGGTCAATCTTTTCTCCTCCAAAATCACCATAAAAAGCGTGGAGATTCACGCGATGTTCACCGGGGATAAGCGACATCGCTTTTTCAAGATCGGAACGAACCTCTGCCATTGATCTTGC
>JBBRZE010000134.1:0-8077 GCA_038236995.1 Bacteroidales bacterium
GTTGCAGGAAGGTAAAGATGTTGTTTTGGTTGACAAGCGTAATGTTTGCAATGGAAGCAGTGCTGCCAGCACTGGGATGCTTCAATATGAAATTGATGTTCCATTATACAAACTAATTGATCAACGCGGAATTAAATGTGCAGTTTCGAGTTATAAGAATTGTGAAGAAGCAATTTTTGATATTAAAAACATTATTGATGACATCAAAAGCAAATGCCCTTTTGAATTTAAAAAAAGCATTTATTTTACAACAACACGAAATGGAATTAAGGATTTGGAAGCAGAGTTTAAAGCCAGAAAAGAAAATGGATTTAACGTTAGTTGGCTCGACACGAAAGCACTAAAAAAACTGGGTTTGGATGCATTTGCCGGGATTGAATCAAAATCTGGAGCAATAATTGATCCTTACAAATTTTCGTATGATTTATTAGAATTTTGTTCTGATAAAGGAATGCAAATTTATGATCACACTGAAATTACGGAAATTAAAAATTACGGCAAAAAATTTATAGCCAAGACTCAGGATGAAATTCCAATTCATGCCAATCACATCATTCATTGTACCGGTTACGAAAGTATTAACACACTTCGAGAAAAAAACATTGTAAATCTCAAAAGCACTTATGCAATAGCAAGTGAAGTTTTTGGGGAATTACCAAATGCTTTTAAAAACCATATTTATTGGGATAATTCTACTCCTTATTTCTATTTCAGAACAACTTCTGAAGGACGTATTATAATTGGCGGC
This sequence comes from Bacteroidales bacterium, assembly GCA_038236995.1. Lineage (GTDB taxonomy): Bacteria > Bacteroidota > Bacteroidia > Bacteroidales > Prolixibacteraceae > JAAFHB01. The sequence continues at coordinate 749 of JBBRZE010000134.1, forward strand.
TGCGACGAAAATTTCAGGAACGCTCAAAAGCGGGATTCTCTTCTATCTAAAAAACAGATTCATTTAACAAAACAATTTCAAAAATATTTTCCGAATGTAAGTTTTAAAGCGGACTATATTTGGGCTGGGACATTTGGCGAAACAGATGATGGTCTACCTTATTTTGGACGCCCTGATCTGGATCTAAATGAGCATTATATTCTGGGATTTGGAGGAAATGGTATCACTTATAGCGTGATGGCAAGAGATGCAATAATGCACTCTCTCAATCATACAAATCACCGATTTTTAGATGATTATAGATTTAACCGTTAATCTTTATACCTAAGATTAGTAGAGCTGTTTCATGCATTTGAGAATCATTCCGATTAGAAAAAAAACAGATTAATCTGAATCATAAAATTAATCTTTACACAGGCTCATCTACGCATGCAAGCCCCACCACCTTGCCGGAATAAAATTCACAGCCTATTAAAAAGTACCATCAGTGCAACTTTAGAAGTTAATCTTGTAACATTTTCTGAAATATTTGTAACACATTTTGTGTGCTCTCAATGTATTTTTGAATCGTCAGTTTATTATATATTAACAATTTAAAAAAATATACCATGAGTAATCTTCTCTATTTAATTGCGGTAATATTAATCATTAGCTGGGCGATTGGTTTCTTTGCTTATAGCGCAGGTTCAATTATTCATATCCTTCTTGTAATCGCAATTATTGCTATCATAGTAAGAGTGATTCAAGGCAGAAACACAATTTAATTATTTATTTTTCAAACAATTTAAAAACAAAAATCATGAGTACAGGAAAAGTATTATTAGGTGTGGTTGCAGGCGCTGCCGCAGGTGCAGTTTTGGGAATTTTGTTTGCACCCGAAAAAGGATCAATTACACGAAATCAAATTTCGCAAAAAGGAGAAGATTTTCTGAATAATTTGAAAACCCAATTTGAAGATTTTCTTGCAAAGGCAACCAATGAAATGGAGGATGCAAAACGCGATGCGGAAGATCTTTTGGCTAAAGGAAAAGAGAAAGCACAGATAACAAAAAAGGTGTTTGATAATATTGCTGATGCACAATAAGAAAGTGAAATCCCTATTTACAATAATCACAATGTCAATAATTTCAACACCATGTTAAAATGAAAAAACAAGTAATAAATACATTTTTTATAGCACTCCTCACAACATTATCAGGTTGTTCAGTAATCGGAGGGATTTTTAAAGCAGGTATGGGTGTGGGAATATTTGTAGTGATAATTGTTATAGGGATAGTTATTTATTTAATTAGCCGCTTTGGGAAGAATAAGTAAGCGGTTAATATTTATACACTCTAAAATTTAAAAAAATGAAAGACGAAAATCAATTTCATGAAAATATACCAACGGACCATAACAAAATGGTTTCTGTTGAAGCAAACGAAAGGATTTCAGATGTGTTGAACACACTCGTTGAGATTAATAACGATCGCATAGAAGGGTATGGACACGCAGCAGATGAAACTGACGAGGCGGACCTCCAAGGGTTGTTTTACGCGATGGCGGCAAAAAGCCGGATTTTAAATAGCCAACTGGCAACTGAGGTGAGGAAATATGGCGGGAAGCCCACGGAAGGGACTACCACATTAGGAAAAGCATTTCGTGTATGGATGGATTTTAAAGCTGCTCTCACCGGAAAAAACCGCAAGGCAATTCTTATGTCGTGCGAATTTGGAGAAGATGCAGCACAGGATACCTACGAAAGCGCAATTAATAACGGAAGTGATCTTCCGAATGATATTATTCAACTTATCACCGACCAAAAGGCGCAACTTCGAGAAGACCACAATCGTGTTAAGTCACTGCGCGCCAGAGAATAATTTCATAATCAAATTGTTCATTTCAATGACTGGAACATAGAGAGTATTATCAATAAAAAATCAAAATATGGAAGAAAAAGCAACACTAATAGAAACCCTGTTTGAAAAGGCAGAAGCTTATGCAAAAACCAATCTTGATTTATTCAAACTGAAAGCAATTGATAAATCTGCCGATGTAGTTTCAACAATTGTTTCAAAACTCGTTGTTATCAAAGTGGTTTTGTTAATCATCCTTTTGTTAAGTATGGGTTTGTCTCTTTGGATTGGTGAACTGATCGGAGAGGTGTATTACGGATTCTTCATCGTTGCTGGCTTCTATGTTTTGATTGCATTGATTTTGCATTTCAAGCACGGTTTAATAAAATCTTTTGTTAACGATTCCATTATTTTAAAAATGCTAAATGAAAAAAAGGATGAAAAAGGATTCAACCAATGATTCACTTGATGCGGCAATCGCACTGCTGGAAACAAAGCGCGACCTGGAGTTAATGCAACTCCAGGAGCATTTGCATGTGGTGCACGAAAGATTAAAGCCTGGCAATCTAATTACAGAAACATTCAAATCAGTAACGGCTTCACCCGATTTAAAAAACGGAATTGGCAAAGCAATAATAGGAATTGCTTCCGGATTCTTAGTAAGAAAAATTTTGTTTCGTAAATCTCGCAACCCGTTGAAAATAGTTGCTGGTCTCGCGTTGCAAACAGTAGCTTCAAGTATCGCTGCTAAAAACTCAGACAAAATAAAATCAACTGGTCAAAAACTCTTTTTTGCCTTACTTTCCAAATTCCAACACAATAAAAATGGAGATAATTGAAATACTCGCATTATCAAAATGATATCAACTGAATAATTAAAAACAAAACAGTGGCACTTATATCGTTAATGATTTTTATATTGATAATTTTGATTCTTCATCACATCAGCACATACCGTTTATTTCTTCATAATTAAATTGACCTATTTGTAGAATGGAAATCGCTTGTAGAATGGAAATCGCTATTCCACGGGAGGTTTGTTGGAGAGCTTGAATTCAGAAATCAGATCATGCGATTTACTCAAGACAAAGCTGAACCTGCCGCCATTCAAAAAGACACCAGCGATTTTCGCCAAGTTCCCAAAACGTTTATTCCGTTAATAATTAATCGCTTTGAAATTATTAACGGCGAAATAAAATGCATTTATTCAACCTCTCCGCTCAAAGTAAACATTGCAATGACAAACACAAATGTACTTGCAGAAAACCTTTCTAGTGTATAGGATACTGAATTACTTTCAGCAAATGTTGTTGCAAGTGAAGTTGGTCTGCAATCATAGAAGTATTGCAAAACGCCTTTATAAAGCTCTTTATCCTTCTATTGATCATGAAATTTCCATCCTTTTAGTAAACAAGGTTGAATCCGAAAAGAAAAAAGGATTTTTTGAAAAACTCTTTACTAAGACGGATAAAAAGCACAATAAAGACCAAGGAATAAAAAGGATAAAATGAAATAATTAATCCCAATATCAGAAATGAAAAATCTCAGTTTCGCATATACAGGTAAACTTTTTAAAACAACATTTAAAAAATGGTGGAATCGCGACCCTTTTAAAGAGAGTGCAATTATTGCCTATTACGCCATATTTTCCTTACCCGGTTTGTTAGTAGTTGTAATCGCCATTGCAGGTTATTTTTTAGGTGACGATGCGGTAAGCGGGAAATTGCATAGTGAGGTAGCACAGGCATTGGGAAACGACACTGCGGACCAGGTTCAGAGCATGGTACTGCTTGCAAGCAAAAGCAAAGATTCATTGTGGGCAACTATGATGGGAATTGTAATAATTTTGTTTGGAGCAACAGGCGTATTCGTACAACTTCAAAAATCATTAAATACTATTTGGGAAGTAAAAGCGTCTACAACAAAATCAGGAATATGGTCTTTTCTTAAAACACGAATTTTTTCCTTTGGTTTAATTGTGTCCATTGCTTTTTTATTACTCATTTCTCTTGTAATATCTTCTTTATTATCAGCATTCGGCACATGGGTAGTACAAAACTGGTCCGAATCTTTATTGGTAATATTCAAAATGGTTAGTTTTATATTTTCTCTGTTTATAATTGCAGTACTATTTGCACTAATGTTTAAATTCTTGCCGGATGCCAAAATCAAATGGCGTACTGTATGGATTGGAGCGGTTGTAACATCCCTATTATTTGTCTTAGGTAAATCAGCTTTAGGGTTATACTTCGGCAAAGCAGATCCAGGTTCAGGATATGGTACGGCTGGCTCTATCATACTTATTTTATTATGGACCTCTTATTCCTCCATGATTGTATTCTTTGGTGCTGAGTTTACAAAAGTATATTCAGATAATCTATTTGGTCAAACGCTTGCTTCGGAAAATGGCGTAAAAGAAAAAAATAGTGTTACAAATAACGCTAAAAAAATCTAAATTGATTTTTTGAATCGGCAATCCGGTCTTTGATTAAAAGCTGTTCTAATTATGCCAAACTTTTTTAAATCAATGCCATATATCTGAGTCAGCCAATTCTTCATAGGCTATGCGCCCTTGTTTTACAGAGTTATTGAGTTGTCCGAACGGTAACAATTGCCTAATTATGAAGAGATAATGCAAACATGCAGTAGTATTAGTGATGAGTGATTCCTTTTTTTCCCTTGACACTTGGATTGATGAACGGAAAGTAGTGTACACAACTTCTAAAGGATAAGGACGTAGGCTATTTTGCTGGCTTTAATGAGGATTGAGAAGCTCAATTGATTGAGTATAAAAAAAGGCACTCAGGGTCTCCATCCCGAAGTGCCACCACTAAAATCCGCAATGAAAACAGTGTTAACCGTTTTGACATTGAGATTCTGTGATAAAGATAGCGGTTAATCGCTACTTTTTCTTTAACTTAAATGTGCCTTTCTTTTCGGCAAACATAAAGACAACTTGAAATTGCTCATCAAAAGTTAATGATGCGTCAAAGACTTTTCCTCCCTTGCTTTTAAACCCTTTGATTATTGATGTTTTGCCTTTGGTCAGTAGATCTGTCACCGGTACATCAGAGAGCATTTTATCGCTCTTGTTGCGGAATATTGTCAGTACACAATCCTCGTTATTACACTTCACTACCTTGTTGTAAAACTGCATCTGACCTTTGTTGCACTTGGGGCAGCGGCAGGCATTGGCATCAGAAATAGTGAGTTTTGTTCCCAACAGTTCGGCGGTGATTTGTCGGGTGTAGACCTCGATGGCGGAATGAAAGGTCAGTGCTTCTATTTCATCCTTTTCAATCTTGCCCAAAGCACTCTCCCAATTACCCGTCATGGTGACATCTGCGATTTTCTTATCCTTAACAGCATCGAATACCGCCAACCCTTTTTCGGTTGGTACAAGCGATTTATTATCTCGGCGAACATAATCCCGACTAAACAAGGTTTCGATAACCGCTGCCCGAGTGGCTGGTGTTCCGATGCCCGATTCCCGCATCGCCTTGTTTATTTCAGCCCAAAAGGGTTCTTCGTCACATTTGGGGAAGCATTATCCGGTTTGAGACAAAATCACCTTCCTTCGTAACAGTTCAAAACCAGCTCTGCCATACATCTGTCTCTTTATGCTCTTAATGCGGTTAACGTGACCTTCGACAGCTCCATTGCTCCAAGGTAATCGTATTCCATTCTCAACAGCCTTAATATCGTGCAGTAAGCCATTGGCAAATGTTTTCAATCCCGTCAACTTACGCTTTGATCGCATTATAAAATCAATCCATCTTCTAATGTTACCGCTGCCTCTTTTGAGCATCGTTTTAAAAATTTTAACTAATTTCCGAACTATACGTAATTCAGGAATATTATCCAAAAGCGTTTCCATATAGTTTCTTTCGTCGAGGTCAGCTATATCTTCAATACAGACTTCAATGTATTTTGCTAATTTTCTTGAACTTAACGGTTTAATATATGGAATAGTGTATTGCTGAACCTCAGTGAAACTGGGGATATTAATTTTGAACTCCGACTTTAAGATGTTTATGTTGTGATAGGCCTGTGTTCTGCCACCATTAAATCCCAATAAAAGAATCTCATCAATTATGTCTTTTATCTTATAGCCCTTAGTATTTAAACGAGCTAAAATAAGTTTGGTAAATGAAGCAATATTTGTAGAGGTTGAGCTGATTCTAGGTGATAACGATTCCTGAATAATATATGAGCGAACGGTTTTGCGGCATATTCCTATAACTTTTGAGATTTTTTTGGTGCTAATACCCTCTGCCTGTAGCTCTTTCACTTTGTTGAAATTGTCAATTCTTTGATCTGTATTTAATGGTTTAAATTCAGGAGTAGCAGTAATGGTCGCAGGATCTAAATCTGCCTTATCTTCGAGCCTACTACTTGCAGACATTTTTATGATTTCCTCTGTTTTGTTTTTTATCAGCAATCTGATCCCAGCTTGTACACTTTTAAAGTATTTGTCTAAAGCGTCAGATAGATTCATTAAAAGATGAAATCGATCAGCAACTTGAATTGCATCCGGACAAACCTCATTAATAGCTGAAGAGTTTGAACTTGCACGATCTCTGGTAACAATCTTAACATTAGGGTATTTCTTAAGCCATCGCATTAAATCGGAACATTCTCTTGATGCCAATAAATCAATGGGTCTGGATTTTTCCATATCAATTAAGATTGTTCCATAATTTACACCTTTACGAAATGCCCAATCATCAACTCCAAGGACTATGGGTTGTATAACATCTGGCAGTTTTTGTTTCATTGCTATCCGGGTAACAGTAGAGGTGCTTACCGGAAGCAAGAGTTGTTTAGATAACAGGCTTCCAAGTTTTCCTGTAAGTTCAATCGATAGTGTGTCCAATATACTCGATGCCCGGGCAGTTCTTCTGGAGTATCGCATGGTATGAGGTGTCTGTTCGGAAAACACTTTACGATCACACGATGAATCTTTGCATTTAAATTTCCGTGTTCTAAGCAAGATTGTCGTGGAATTTTGAAAAGCAGAAAGGTCAGCCAATTTACGGGTATAAGAATCGTGAACAGAGGTGCTGAAACTTCCACAGCCAGGGCATTGGGACCGCTTGGACTTAATCGATGCAAAAACATTGTTTGATGAAATATTATGCTCAATAAATTCAATGCGAAATCCGGGCAAAAAAATTAGACGTTTTATCATCATAAGTAACTGTAATAAAATTACTTAAAGATAATAATTATCATTCAAAATATCAAAAAATAAAGACTTAAATTGCTGTTAATCTAATGTTTATCTTACTTCATTCTTTAATATATGAATTCCCCAAATGTGACGAAGGACCCTTTTCGATTGAAATATACACGTAATCCCGAATAAACGACAATGTGATGTCACGCAAAGCAATATCAGATATGTTATAGCAACAACGCAAAAATTCTTGAACCCTGCGCATGGATAGTTCATACTTCTTATAGGTGCAATAGGATTTGTTGATGCCAATCA
>JBBRZE010000135.1:0-7918 GCA_038236995.1 Bacteroidales bacterium
ATTTATGTTTCTGAAGCATCCGATAAGGTTCTGATCGCCCGTTTTGATCAAAGTAATGTATTGAGCTGGGATAAACCGATTCTGATGCCGAAACCTGCCATCGGTGGTGATCCGGGACCGGGCGGACTCGCGTTAAATGCAAAAGAAGACAGGCTGTTTGTGACACTAGGCCGGAACAATTCGCTGGCAGTGATAAATCTGACCGATCAGTCAATTGATGAAATCCCGGTAGGAATTGCCCCTTATGATATTTTATTGTGCGCTGATTCAAATGCATATGTCACCAAATATTATGACATCGCCACAAGCGGTTCTGATAATGGAAATAATTGGATCGAATTGCGTTTGGCTGATGTCTATCTTTTATATGCCGAAGCGCTTGTACGTACAAATGGAGATAAGGGTTCTGCATTGAATTATCTGAATAAGATCCGTCAGCGAGCCCGTAATACTCCTGGAGATCCAAATATTCAAAAACCTGTTGACCTTTTGAAAGATTACAAACTAAGTGATTTCGCAACCGATCAGGCATTTCTGCTGGCTATCGAAAAAGAAAGGCGTTCTGAGTTAGCCTTCGAAAGCCATCGTTGGTTTGATCTGGTCAGAACCGGGCGAGCCAAAGACGTGATGATCTCAAAACAGGCTTCCGATGGATACACTCCTTTTGTATGGAGCAATGATATGCTTGTCTATCCTATTCCAATGACGGTTATGCAGTCAAATCCTGGGAAAATCATTCAAAATAAAGGATATACGCAATTATAAAACAATCAGATGAATAAGAAAATTTCGGTTCTATTTTTAATTTTGATGGGAAATATTGGACTGCTATCAGCACAGCTCCCCAAATTAAGTTCGAAAGAAATCAAACAAGGCTGGGTTCTTCTTTTTGACGGAAAAACAACAAACGGCTGGACAACATCAGATGGGAAGCGTGTCCCATCCGGCTGGGAAGTGAAAGATGGCTGCATTTCGACAGTTAAAGATGGCAAAGGTGGCGACATTGTGACCGTAAACGAATACAAAGATTTCGAATTATCTGTCGATTACAATATCACCCCCGGCTGCAATAGTGGAATCAAGTATTTTTATACAAAATACGCAACCGGTGGCAATCTGGGGATGGAATATCAGATTCTGGACGATCAGTTGGCAGAAGACAACAAATTAGAGACTCACCTCTGCGGCTCATTCTATGATGCCATAACTCCGAACGCTAAAGCGAAAAAAGTAAACGCCCCGGGTCAATGGAACACTGTACGCATTGTTTGCAAGGGAAAAAATGTAGAACACTGGTTGAACGGCAAGAAAATACTGGAATTCACAAGAGGAAGTGAAACCTACAAAGCAGCTGTAGCAAAAAGCAAATTCAGTAAAACAATACCAGCCTTCGGAATGGTAGAAAAAGGACGGATCCTATTGCAGGAGCATGGGAGCGTTGCATCGTTTAAAAATATTAAAATCAAATTATTATAAATTTAGCCATGGATAACAGACGTGATTTTATCAAAAAAGCAGCTGCCACTTCAGCCGGCCTCGCCATTGGTGGAGCAGGGTTTGGATTTAGTGCAAAAAGCTACAACAATATTATCGGAGCAAATGACAGGATTCATGTTGCCGCTTTTGGTTTGAATGGCCGGGGAAACAGCATGGTCGGGACGTTCGCAAAACAAAAAAATACTGAAATATCGTGTGTTTGTGATGTGGACGCAAGAACAATGCCCAAAGCGATCAATTCAATTGTAAAAGCCGGACAGACAACGACGCCAAAGTCAGAAAAGGATTGTCGCAAAGTTCTGGAGGATAAATCGATCGATGCCATTTACATTGCTACCCCCGATCATTGGCATGCACCTCTCACCATCATGGGCTGTCAGGCAGGGAAACATGTATATGTGGAGAAACCATTGAGCCACAACCCTAACGAAGGTGAAATTGCCATTGCTGCTGCGCGCAAATATGACCGGGTGGTTCAAATGGGTGCTCAACGCCGTTCAGCGCCTATCCTCACACAGGGGATTCAAAAGTTGCACGAAGGAATCATTGGTCGCGTTTACCTTGCCAAAACCTGGTATACCAACACACGTAAAGCCAACTTCCTCACGCCTGGAAATATACCTGAATGGTTGGATTATGACCTCTGGCAAGGCCCCGCACCCCGCGTTCCTTTCAAAGACGGACTGATCCATTACAACTGGCACTGGTTTTGGCATTGGGGAACAGGCGAAGCACTAAATAACGGTACGCATGAAGTGGATGTTGCCCGCTGGGGTCTTGGTGTCGACTTCCCAACACGGGTTACCTCTGTAGGTGGACGTTATCATTACAAAGACGACTGGGAAACTCCTGATACGCAGATCATCACGATGGACTATCCCGGTCGCGTTTCCTTAATGTGGGAAAACAGAAGTTCGAACGGCCGTAAGATTGAAGGATTGGATCGCGGAGTTATTTTTTATGGCGAGAACGGAAGTTTAGATACTGGTGGCGATAGCTATCAGGTTTATGACCTTAGCGGAAAATTGGTGAATGATGTTAAATCACTCATCGTTGAAGGTGCTGTTGACGGCCGGAATACAGCAAGCCCAAGCCTGGGAATGGATAGTCTGCATGTAGCCGACTTCCTTGATGCCATCCGGAACCATCGCCGGCCAAATTGCGATGTAGAAACCGGACACAAAAGTATCCTCGGAATGCAGCTGGGAAATATTTCCTGGCGCGTAGGTCGCGACCTTCATATCGATCCAAAAACCGGACATATCATCGGGGACAAAGAGGCTCAAAAACTATGGAGCCGTACCTATGAAAAAGGATGGGAACCTAAAATTTAAAGATTAAAAGTCTGAATATTTAAATTATAATTGGAAAATAAAAATGGCAGGCGAAATCCGGTCATTTTTATTTCTTAAGTTCAAGCTTCGGAATTGGCATTTGAAATTAAAAGCTTACCAAAATCAACGCAATGAAAACTCTTCTGTTAGGACTTATATTCAACTTATTTTTTGCCTGCGGCTATTCAGAAAATAACAAGCCTTTTAAATCGCAGGTTTTTCATTGGGAAAAAACGACTGTTACCAACACAAGAAATGGCGAAAACAGACAATTCATGGAGGGTTTTACCAGTTGTCTTGACTACATCGACATTCATGCAACCACACTGAACCCCGGCAAGCAAGCTCCGGAAACTGACGTCCAGCCAAAGTTCGAAAAACTGATTATCGTAAAAGAGGGGCAAATTTCACAAACCATCAACGGCGAAAAGAAAACACTAAATCCCGGCAGTGTTGTTCTTGCTGGCGCTGACGATATCTTAAAAATTGAAAATGCAGGAGATACACCGGTCGTCTATTTTATGATTCAATGGAAAAACCCCGAACAAAAACAGACTGAAACTTTGACCGCTGAAGACAAGGTTAAGATCATCGAGTGGGAGAATGTTCCGTTTGTACCTACTGAGAAAGGTGGAACCAGGCGTTTTTTCGAAAGACCCACCGGCTGCTTATTTGAATTCGAAATGCACGTTACCACACTAAAGGAAGGAGTCAAAAGCCACGATCCGCATATTCATCCCGATGATGAGATTATTCTGGTAAAATCAGGGATGGCGGAGGAGTTGATTAATGGCAAACCTTATCAACTGGGTCCTGGTTCGTTTGTTTTATTAAACGGGAATGATCCTCACGGTATAAGAAACATTGGGAAAGGAGCCTGCGAATATTTCGCATTCCGGTTTTTGAGGGATCGTCCTACCGTTCGTTAACCTGCTCCCCCGGATATCCCATCCGGGGGCAACAGATTAGGGAATTTGCAATTCCCGATTTCAAAAACTTTTTTAAAGGTAAGGGTCTCATCCATTCTGTATTCTGCGAATAAATGATTTGAACACAGTTTCCTTCCAACTTTTAGTTTTTGCGCGAGGAAGGAAAATCCACATCACTTCATCCTCCATCAAATTATTTTTTTGGTTCGCCTTGTCTGGATATGAAAATCATAATCAGCAATCAAAATCCGTTAGTAAGCCTGTCCTTTTTTTGAGATAACGAAAGTATAAATAGACCCTCTTTATACAGAAAGGTGCCGCAGATTATAATATCTGCCAGCACCTTTCCTTATTTGATTCAAACTTCCGTTCCGAAAATTATTTCGCGTCCGGTTTTGTGGCAATCGGCTGCAATAGCCGCCTCTTTAGCAATTGATAATCTCAAGCCCGTGCAGGATATTGATTATCAAGTTTTGAAAGAAAAATTGTTTGCACGGAAACAAGTCCTATCGATACAGTGATGATATAGCTGATTCGGATTTTCTTATAAAATCCTTTTGTCGCAGATTTTCAATGAAATAGATGTTAAAACATTGCAAATCCTGATTCTTCACGAGTTTGCCATAAAAAAAGTCAAATAGATAATGCCAACTTGCCCCCGGATATGCCATCCGGGGGCAACAGGTAGGGTAATTTGCAATCCCGTTAATCATTTATTCTTTGGTTAGCATTGGCTCAAGAGTGTTTCATCTTTTACTTTTCATCCACCATTCAGGATTTCTGCTGGTGTGTAAAACGGCGATTACAATCACTTTTTTGTGTTGTTCATCTGTAATATAATGAATTATGAATGGGAATATATTCAGGATTACTGTAGAAACATCATCATAACTATTCTGGCCGGCATCGGGAAATTGCTCAATAAAACGAACCTTGTCCTGAACTTGAAATGTAAATCTTTTACCAAGTCCCTTTTGCTTCATATTATACCAATTGGCAGCTTCCCTTATATCTTCCTTCGCTTGCCATAGAATAACTGACCGATACATTATATCTCTTTTTCAATATCATCCATAGAACTATGGAAATCAAGAACATCATCAGGATTATTTTTGTAAATTACCAAACGTTCTCTTACAACATCTTTGTGCCACCCTGGAATCTCAACTTCCTCCTGTTCAATTTCTTTGTATTTCAACTTAAGCTTATTCCACTCTTTTATAGGAATGAAAACACCAGTTGTTTGTCCTTCACTATCTGAAATATACTGTAAGTTCATAATGAATTATTTTATTTGTGTTATAATATGCTAATACCCAGGTGCAGGACATGCAACCCTGATAGTAAATATTCTTCTCTTGGTTCCCAACTTCTTGGCATGAGGATTTGATGTTTCATTACAAATATATGGAAAAAAAACTGATAATTAATGATGACTTTGACCACGAAAAAAGCCGATTGCAAATACGGATAATGCCTATGATGCTCTGCCCGGTTTAAAACTTGAATTTTTCCATCCCTCCCCCGGATATCCAATCCGCGGGCAACAGGTAAGGGAATTTGCAGATACCATTTCCAGTATCTTTTTTAAAGGTAGATGGTCTCATCAATTCTGCATTCTGCCAACAACTGATTTGATCCCTGTTACCTCCAATCTTTTAGTATTTGTACGATGCAGGAAAATCCCATCCCTCCAATCCCATTTCAAACATATTGTATTTTTAAGCGTAATTGCTAAGCTTGCGATCTTTAAATCCGGATAGACTTTCGCGACCGGACTGCAGACCCGTTTACTGAACAAACAAGCGCTAAATGAATATTGCCCGGATCGAGAATAACTTACAGCTATTGGTGGAATCCGTCAACAAGGACACTTTTATATTCGATCTGCTTTTGGCGTGCGGACTGCCCAAAGCTTCGATGGTGCGGTTGTAAAAAGGAGGCATGAACCTGTCGAATGTGGAGGGCAAGATTGACTGGAAGAAAAAGTGGTTTTTCAAAGTGGTGGAGAACGATGATATTCCTATAATGATCGACGGACTAAGGACCGATCCCAAAGCAACTAAGCACGACCCACGGCATTTCCATAGGTACGAAAAAATAATACTCCGAAAGAAAGGGCTGAATGTTTTGCATTTGAGGTGGCTCTTTCAATGGTTTATGTTGTTGATAAATTGTGTGATGCCATACCCCGAAAAATATCGACGATCCGAGATGCTCTCGGGTTACCTAGGACAATGAAGAGCATGCTTTTTTAACACTTGAGTTTTCGAAAGCTGAAGTAATGATCATCTTATTCGGAGTAAATCCTTGATATTTAAAGTTTACATCGACGAGTTTAATGACAATAATAATCAATTATTTATAACAAAAAAGTCTTGTACTGTGCGTAATTTCAAGGTGGAATCTTTATTTTCTTTTCTGTTTTCAAACAATTTTATAACCGTATATTTGACACCACTAAACTTTACGGACATGAAAAACATTTTCCTGATTGCCATTTTGCTATTCTTATTTTCAAGCGATTCGGTTATTGCCAAACCAATTCCACCATTGTTGTCGGCACGTCAAACAATTGATTTTAAACTTCAATGGGATACCATCCGTGTCCTTAAAAACCCCTACAAAGGATGGTACCATCATTTACTTGATAATGGAGTCGACAAATATCCGATAAAAAACGATACCATGTTTGCTGCATTTCCCGGCATGGATCACCTGTATTTGCGTTTGGCATGGAGCTACCTTGAACCAGCCGAAGGTCACTACGATTGGCACCGAATTGACGAGGTGGTAGCCAAATATGTTCCGTTGGGCTATAAAATTTCGTTCAGGATAACCAGTAAGGAAACCGGCACTTTCCCCGGTTCTGTAGGTCAGGAATTGAATGGGGTTCAGTTTGCTACACCAACATGGGTCGAAAAAGCCGGTGCAAAAGGAACGGTGGCGATGAGCGGCGGAATCAAGTCATGGACACCCAAATGGAACGACCCCATTTACCTCGAAAAACTTGACAATTTCAATCGTGCTTTTGCCGAAAGATACGATGGAAAATCTTGGGTAAGATACATCGATATTGGCAGTATTGGCGAATGGGGCGAAGGACATACCCATTTCTCAACCAAAGTGCCCCCCACCGTGGACGAAGTAAAAGCCAACATCGATATCTTCCTGAAAAACTACAAAAAGACCCAATTGGTTTGCACCGACGATTTGCTGTATTACGGGAAACAGGATGCTGACGTGAAAACTCTTTACGAATATGCTACCGCGAATGGAATTTCGCTTCGCGACGATAGCCCTCTGGTTGATTGGTACCTGCAAAATAACCTTAATACGTGGTCGGTAAGTCATCCGCGTTTTTACGACCCATTGTACCTGAAAAAGCCAATTGTTTTTGAACTTCAACATTATGGAATGGTGAAAAAAGAGGGTAACTGGGTTGGCAAAAACGGTTCTGAAAAGATCGCGAAATATGGTTATTCGGGTGCGGAAGTACTACGCAAAGCCATCGAAACAATGCATGCGACTTACATTGGCTACCACGGATATGCCGAAGAATGGCTGACCGACAATCCCGATTTAACCAACGAACTGGCCAACCGTTGCGGTTATTGGTATTTTCCGGTGAGTGCCAAATTCTCATCCATTTTAAATCTCGGGCAAAACCTGATCGTTTTTGATTGGCTGAACAAAGGAATTGCCCCGGCTTACAACAAGTTCGGTTTGGTGTTCAGGTTTGAGTCAAAGGATCCGGCCAATTCGTTCGAAACCAAGCCAATCGATTCGGGAAATAAAAATTGGTTGCCCGGTATAAGCAAAACAGAAAACTATCAAATCGAGATTCCGGCAGCTACTAAAAAGGGAGAATATGTTTTGAAGTTTAAGCTTGTTGATCAATCAGGAGCATCAAAACAACAAATTCAGATTGGAGTAAAAGAATCGATGACCGATCAAAATGGGTTTGCTGAACTTGGCCATATTATAATTAAAGAGATCTAATAAATTCAAAATAACATCAATAATGAAAAAACAACTATTTTTTTGGAATCTGGCTATTGTCAGTGTTTTCTTTATTCAATCGTGCTCCAGTCCGGCTCCAAAGATGAACGAAGCACCTGTACAAAAAGAAGAAATGAAGTTGGCAGCCACTCCTCC
>JBBRZE010000136.1:0-7571 GCA_038236995.1 Bacteroidales bacterium
AATCGCATGAGTTGGATGAAATATTTAACAACTATTTAGACAATCGAAAATAAATCTGCATTTTTTAATTTCAGAAATGAATATTTTTAGTTACTTCGTATTGTTAAATATTCTCTATAACTATTAAAAATTAAAATTATGGTAACTAATCAGCCTAATAAAGTTTGATTTTCAAAAAAAGAGGGTTATTAACAATTTCTTTGACTGCATTTTTAAAAACTACTTGGTTATCAACGCTTTTCTTCTCTGATGTTTATAAAAAGTCTCGTTTTTCTTTTGATTTGGGGCATTGGTTGCCTTACTTTGCTGCATGGCAGCAAACCCTATTGACAAAGATAAACGAATAGCTGAACTTGAACAAGAGGTCAAGAAACTTACGGCTATTGTTTTTGAATTGATAGAGCGTCTTGCCAGGTATGAAAATCCCAAAAACAGCAGGAATAGTTCCACTCCACCATCAAAGGATGAAAATCGCCCGTTCAAGAGCAATAGCTTGCGTGAAGTTACTGGCAAAAAGCCCGGTGGCCAATCTGGACATGAGGGCAAAACACTTGAAATGGTTTCTGTTCCCGACCAGATAGTGGTTCATGATCCGACATATTGCAAACAATGTGGTTTGGATATCAGGCAATTCCCTACTACCTTGGTTGAAAGACGTCAGGTTATTGAAATACCACCCATTAAGCCCGTGTATATCGAACATCAGGTTTTTGCACGTACCTGCACCTGTGGCTGTACTATTACCGGGACTTTCCCGGAGGATATCACACCGGGAATCAGCTATGGAAAATCCATCGAAAGCTTATCCGCATATTTCTACGCACGACAGTTCCTTCCATTTGCCCGAATGCAAGAGATGTTTAACGATGTGTTCTCATTACCCATCAGCGAAGGTGGCATCCATCAGGTTTTAGGCCGTGCCACTGTTAAAGCAGAACAAGCCTACAATCTTATTCATGATCGTATTGTGCAAGCTTCAGTAATTGGCTCTGATGAAACCGGAACACGTATCAACAAAGGCAAGGGCTGGTTCTGGACATGGCAGAATGAAAAACTTACTTTTATAGTTGCTTCCATGAACCGGGGTACCCAAACCATCCGTCAACACTTTGAAAATGGTTTCCCTAAAGCTGTTCTAGTGCACGACTGCTGGAAAAGCCATTTTGAACCCATTGCTAAAACCCATCAGATTTGTATTGCACATTTACTCAGAGAACTCAATTACCTGGACGAATGTTATGACAGTACTTGGCCAAAGCTATTCAAAGAACTACTTCGTGATGCAATCCATTTAAAACAGAAACTTATACCATCAGATTATCTTACCTCTATGCCAGAAAGAACCGAACTCATCCGACGTTTATTGGAGTTGATCGAAACTCCAGTTACACCGGACAGTAAAGAACTGGTATCTTTTCACCGCAGAATGATCAAGTATCAACATTTTCTATTCACCTTCTTGTTCTATCCCGACGTTCCTGCTGATAACAATGGCTCAGAAAGAGCTATTCGTAATATCAAAGTGAAACATAAAATATCAGGGTACTTCAAATCTTTTAAAGGAGCTACTCAATTTGCTATCCTACGCTCAGTTATTGATACAACTATTAAAAACAGGCAAAATGTTCTCAGTGCTTTCGCTCAGATTATTTCTGTACCTTCGGTAGGCTGATTGGTTACGATTTTTTAAACTAACAATTTAATGAATGACTTCGCCGCTAACGAACGAGGTATCCCGGGAACATTTTACTGTTCGCCACAGGGGGGGATTTACCCAAAGAGATTAAATAGAGGAGAAATCGGCACTATTATATTTTCAGTCTAAATCCGTATTTTTTCAAAATAGAACCCACCTGGTTAAAAAAGATTTTATTATTCAAAAAAAACAATATTAAAGAATTGTACTGATAGAATACAATTCAAAAAAAATGCATATCTCAGTCCTCTAAATAAAGTGTAGTATTTTTTTACTTTCACCACTAAACAATACATTTCAAATCATCATCAATAATAACCTTGGTTTTTGCCAGGCAATCAATATTTGCTACAATAACTTCTTTAATAAATAATTTGTAAAGAATTTGGGTTGAAAGAATTGCCGCTACAGCCATCTGATCCATTTCGGATATATTTGCTTGTATATTAATCTTTTTGATAAGGGACTGCACTTTCACTGGATCAAAAATCCCAAATTCAATAATGCTTTCTTTTGATAGAATTTCATTAATGTAGGCCGGTGCATTCTCATTAAAAAAACTACTTGCTATTGGTGCACGGTATGCCTGTTTCGACCTCTGCAGAATAGATTCAGGAATTTTGCCTGCACCCATCCTCTTAAGAATAAATTTTTCATTCAAACAGTTTAGTTTGTACCTATCAGGTAGTTTTGACGCAAATTCTATCACCCGATAATCAAGAAAAGGATACCTACCCTCAACCGAATTACCCATAGCCATCCTGTCGCCCTGAGATGAAAGAAGATAGCCAGACATAAAAATGGACGTTTCCAGAAATTGTGATTGTGCAAGAGTACTCCATTTTTTAAAATTGATGGGTAATGACGAATATGCACCTTCCAATGGGTTATAATTACCCAAAGATGAAGCGATTTCATCCGAGAAATAGCCAGTAATCCGGGATGTATTATGCCACCTAAGCAGGTGAGAATATAACGGATCAGAAGTTTCGCTAAGTTTATATCCAAAGAACATTTTAAGAGCCATGTTGTTTGAATTCTTCATCATCGGAAGATAGGGATAGAGACCTGATAATAATTTTGGCCTAGCCTTTGAATCAGGCTCATTTGCCCAAAATCTTCTGATCTTGGATTCTTTAAATATATTGTAGCCAGCAAAAATTTCATCAGCTCCTTCACCTGTAATTACAACCTTAATATTTTGCTCTCTTACTTTTTTTGAAAGCATAAACATTGGTGTAGGTGAAGTTCTTAGCAAAGGAAATTCAGTATGCCAGATTGTATCAACAAAATATTGGGCTATTTCAGAAGAGGAACATTCAAATGCTGTATGATTAGTATTAAAACGTGCAGAAACTTCATTTTGATAAGATGTCTCGTCAAATGCTTTATCCTTGAATCCAATTGAAAAAGTATTTAAAATACCAGGATCAATTTCATGAATATAAGCCGTTGTTAAACTCGAATCAAGACCGCCACTTAAGTATGCGCCAACCTGGACATCAGCTCTGAGCCTGATACGAATTGCATCCCTGAACAGATCATCAAATTCGGCAACTGTATCAGAAATTGATCGTGAATCGTGGATTTGTCTTTGGTTGAACTCCATACTCCAATAACGCTCAATCTGAATTTTTCCGGATTTTACCAACATGTAATGAGCAGGAGGTAATTCATAAACTTCTTCGAATGGAGTATTGGGAGTTAGTGTTGTCCAGAATGTGAATACCTGTGCAAGGCTTTCGGGCCGTATAGCCCGTGGTACCTGATTAAGAGTGAATAGCCCCTTAATCTCTGAGCAAAAAGCAAAGGTTTCATTTTTAGCCCAATAAAATAATGGTCTGATCCCTACCCTATCACGGGCCAGAAAAAGTTCCTGCTTATTCTTATCCCAAATACTAAATGCAAACTGACCATTAAAATATTTCAGACAATCTGCACCGTACATAGCATACATTTGAACAACTATCTCAGTATCACTATGCGTTTTAAATTTTATTCCTTTTTTTTCTAGGTCACTCCTCAATTCAGGGTAATTAAAAACCTCACCATTGTATACAATCCAATAATTCCCGGATTCATCAGAAATAGGCTGCTGTCCGGTTGACAGATCAACAATACTGAGTCTTACACTACCAAGTCCTATGTTATTTCCAAGATACAAGCCAGTTTCGTCAGGACCACGGTGACGAATTACAGAAAGCATCCTTTTCACCGTAAGCTCGTGAGAAGGTTCACTAAATGAATTGTAATTATAAATTCCGGCTATCCCGCACATAATTCTGCCTTAATTCAGTTTATTTTCAATAAAATTTGAAATCGCATCAATTGATTCGAAATTATCTTCGAGCAACTCTGAATCCTCCACTTTTATCGCAAAAGTTTCCTCAATATAATTATAAAGTGAAATAAACCCCATGGAATCAAAAATACCCTGTACGAAAATGAGGGTATCATTATTTATCTGCTCGGATGGAGAAAATGTTGTTTCTAAAATAAATTTTCTGATTTTTTCTTTAATTTCAATTGAATTACTCATTTTCAAAATTTGTTTGTTGTTTATATTCCAGGTTTACTCAAGTTCACATTAAAATGGATTTCTGTCATAGAAATCAATATTCGGATAATTCGGTTTTCATGCAAGCACTTCAAGATTTAATTTAAAAAACTAAGTTGAACTGAAATCAATTTATAGGAAATGCTTCTGATGCAATTTCGACTATCACTTCTTTATAGCAGAAATAACTCTGATGATCCCTTGAGTATCCAACTCAACTTCAACATGACTATAAAGGTTTGATCTTTTACAAAATTGCATGATGAATTCACCTTGACCCGCTCCTATTTCAAAAAGTAACCAGCTATCTTTTTTGAGAAATTTTGGCGCCTCTACGATTAATTTCTGAATTACTTTTGTCCCAAACATTCCGCCATCAAATGCTAGAACCGGCTCTTTTCCAATAATTTCCGGGTTCATAGTTTTAACCTTACTACTTGATATATAAGGAGGATTGCAAACTATCAGATCTGTATTTTCTATAAATTCGACATTTTCGGTAGCAGAAAACAAGTCTCCTTGAGCGGCGTTTATTCTTTGATCAAGATTTAGAAAGGATATATTCTCTTTAGTAAGTTCAATAGCTTTATCGGAAATGTCAGTTGCAAAAACAAAAGCTTTTTGGTTATTTACTGCTATTGATAATCCTAAATTACCTGCACCGCAACAAACATCTATTACACTAATGTTTTGTTTACCCATGGATAATTGTTGAGAAATGTCAAACGCTTTCTGTCCAAGAATTTCCGTCTCCTTACGTGGTATAAGCGCCCGCTTATCACAGATAAAATCAATACCCATAAACCTTTGTCTGCCAGTGATATAAGCTAATGGGGTGTCACTCTGCCTTTCATTTATTAAACTATGCAATTGCTCAATTTGAGAAACAGAAAGATCAGGCAGTGGTCGTTCAATTGCCGCCAATACCGATAATGGGTTTCCGGAAGCAACAAACCATAATGCTCTCAAGGTTGAATCAAGAGTCTCTTCGGGTTTGTCCTCAAGAAAGCTGAATTTATTTTCCAGACTTTGTTTGAGCCCGTCAAATAATTCATCCATTGCCATTTTTAGCTAACTTTTTTAGTTCAAACTTATCAAACTTACCATTCGCACTTTTAGGCATTTCATTAAGGAAAACGATACTTTGAGGAATCATAAATGCTTCAAGGTTTTTAACACATTCACGAAGAATATCGTCTTTTGTTAACTCACATGAAACGTGTGTAGTTACAAAAGCACTAATAGATTCACCCATAATTTCATCCGGAACGCCAATAATTGCGACCTCTCTGACTCCGTCAATTTTATATATTATTTTTTCAATTTCTATAGGGCTAACCTTTTCACCACGAGTTTTAATAATGTCATCAGTTCGACCCTGGAAATACAAAAACCCCTCTTCATCCATAACAAACAAATCATTTGAACAAAGGATTCTTTCGCCGGGCAAAGTACCTGCTTTTAGCATTTCTGCGCTCAGTTCCTCTTTATTCAAATAACCTGCCATTACATGAGGTCCTCTGATATAGAGAATTCCAAGCTCCCCTGCCGGAACAGGTTTACCTTCCGGAGACAAAAGAAACACTTCCGTTCCTGGTATGGCTTTGCCTACAGAATTTGGTTTTAAATCAACTAATTCAGGCTCCAGGTAACAAACTCTTTTGCATTCAGTTAAGCCATACATCTTAAAGATGAGGGCATTGGGGAAAATTCTTTTTAAATCAGGGATGAATTCCGCAGGTAATGCGGCAGCAGTATTTGTAACTTTTTCGATGCAATCAAATTTGAGCCCTGTTTGTTTATTCGAAGCAATCATCATTGCATAAACAGTAGGAACTCCAGGAAAAACAGTTGGTTTATACTTTTCGATGCTATTATAAATTGAAGCCGGAAAAGTAAATGATTGCTCTATAATCAATGTTCCGCCGACTGTAATTGCCATTATCAACTGATACAATCCATAATCGAAAGCAAGAGGTAACACCAACAGAATGCGATCCTTATCAGTCAACCTTAAATATTCAATCAGACTCCAGCTTGTAAAAACCATGGATTGATGAGTCATCATTACTCCTTTTGGGAAACCAGTACTCCCTGAAGTATATATTAAAGCAGCAAGGTCATTAGGGATAATTCTGGGGAAAGTGGGAATTACACGATGGGCTTGCGTAATATTTTCAAATTCAGTTGTGAGCAAATCCTGTAGTTTTAAAGAGCCAGGTTCGCCAGATAGTATTAACTCCTGAATTCCGGGAGTATCAGGTAACGTCAATAAAAGTTCATTCCTCAATGCATCTGAAGAAACTAACACTTTTGTGTCACTATCATTTAATATATACTTTAATTTGGAAGCCTTTGTTTGCGGGTTGATAACGACAAATACAGCACCAGCCAGAGTTGTTCCATAAATTGAAACCACACTCTGCCATGAGTTATTCATATAAATGGCAACCCGATCGCCTTTTTTAATACCTATACTTACCAGGTGTGATGCCAGCCTGACAGATCTTTCATAAATATCAGAATACGATAATTCTTCCTTTTTACTGATAATAGCTATATTGTCAGGGGTTTTCCCGAAAGAAAGCAACAATGCTTCCCCTAATAAACGCTGTGGTATTTGAGTCATAGAATTACAATGAATTTCAATTCACTAAAGTCTTAATAAGCACCAACTTGATTATAACAATGTTGTGAAAAACAATTTTATTTTGAAGAATATTGTTAAAAATCCTTGATTGGATACATCCTTAAATATTCAGTAGTCTTTTGTTTTCTCAAAAAATTGTTATATATCGACTGGATCTCTTCTTTCGGTTTCCCAAGAGCTGTTCCGACAACTTCAATTTTATATCCATTTTCAAAACCATACCAAATTATATCCATTTCATGAAAAGGCAGTTGGAAGAAAAATTCCTGTTGTGTTTGTTCAGCTGAATAGGTGTCGGATGTAGGAGTACGTTTGATTATTTCTTCAGGTATGCCCAAATAAGCAGCCAATTGATATACCTGAGTTTTGTAAAGATGTGCAATAGGTAAAATATCAGCTCCTCCATCGCCGTGCTTTACGAAAAACCCCTGATCAACCTCATGTTTGTTAGGAGTTCCGATTACTGCATAATGTAATCGCTCGGCATGATAATATAACATCGACATCCGGCAGCGCTGCTTAAAATTAGAAGCAGCAACAATCTGTAGGTATTCCTTTACAGGAAGTACTTTACTTTTGGTAAGCCCTGTTTTATCAACAATTGTAAGTGAAAATAGAGGAGGCAGATTATGTCTGATTTGTTCCTGACTTAGACTTATTTTCATTGT
>JBBRZE010000137.1:0-7215 GCA_038236995.1 Bacteroidales bacterium
AGTTGATTGTTTGGTATTTGTGCGATCTTCACTGCTATGAATAACTATTAACGCGATCGACTTCCAACCAGGTAATCTTCCTGTAAACCATCGTCCGGTTCACGTAATATATCGCTCCGACATAAACTGGTATCAACATCAGGCTGGCATGGTCAAACCATTTCAGCAATGCATAGTGCAGAAACCCAATTAGCCCGGCTAAGGCCATCAGTCCAAAGACTTTTATTACATTAGCGCTGCCCTGCATTGCAGTTTTCTCAAGCGAAAACGGGAAACCAGGTTGCTGATAGTAATACAATAGCAATGTAATCAGATAGATTGCAAAAAATGCTATGAAAACATCTGGCAGAACCTTAATGCCCCACAATAAACATACTCCTATACCCATAAAAAGATAAAATGGAATAAAATACCTTGCAAATGCTGCATTAATGGCTCCTTTAAAAAGGCTTACAGGTGATGTTATCGGCATTGTTTTGAATACCCATGTCGAAGTTTGATTATTTCCGATCAATAAAGAAGTGCAGAGCGCAAACGGAATCATTATAAAGGCATATAAAACTAACAGGTAATTGTATCCTGTTGTGAAATCACTGAAACTATTGTGTTTGCCAATATTGGGTGCGATGATCATGATAATGATATATCCAAATGATGGAAGTATTGTTTGTTTAAACTGTCTTTCGCGGCCGGTCATTTTCCACATCATTTTAAAAGCTGCCTTTTCCTCTTTCGAATGAGTAAACAGCGGTGACATTAAACGGTACCAAATACTTTTATGGCCCAACTCCGTTTTGATCTTCGAAACACGGTCGCCCTGTTCGAGATCCATCAATTTCCTGTTAAAGACTGGCGTGAGGTATTTACCTGTAAAATAGATTGCAACCGGAGGTATAACCAATGCTTCAGCAATAAATAACAGGTGCGATTGATCAAAATTCAATGTAGTGAATGCTTCGATCAGCCCGGAAAAGAAAGCCGGTGGCAACAGGAAAGTAAACCAGTGAACAGGCAGGACCAGCTCCTGAATGGCCGTTTTATCAATCATCCTTAGTCCGATCTGGTAGGCCGCCATAAAGAAGACGGCAATCACGATCTGAAAGTACATAAGCAGGTTCTTAAGCCGCTCTCCGCTGACCACGCGCATAATTCCGAGATACAGTATATTGGTGAAAAACAAGGTAAACAGCACATTCAGAAATATGGTGAAAACATAAATCAATCCTGCCAGATTTCCAAACTTATAGATTGCAATAACGATCGTTACCACTGAAAGACAAAATGCCATCATTGCGAGGTAGATAAACACATGCGCATTGCGTGCCAGACTCACCGTATTCCCTTTGATTGGTAAGGGTTGGATAATTACGTTCTCTGAAGTATCGAACAGAATGGTGGAGAACTCCGAGATGATCATCATGGCCATCATTGCCATCAGAAACGTGTGGGAGAGGTAGAAAAAGGTAAATGGTGTTTTGATCATTATTAGAAATATCCCAAAGAACGCTCCCATCAGGATTTGAAAAAACGATTGCTTGATCAACGTTTTCTCTTGTCCGTTTGTTGATTTTTTCGAATATTTATTAGCGCGCCGGTCATCGAGCGTGAGCTTGAGTTGTAAGATCCGGATAAACTGATTGTAATCAGCATCCATTTTCTCAATAAACCAGCGGAAGGGGACAAAAAGCGATAGTATAATGCGTATCATCGTCTTTACTTTTCGAATGCGTTGATAAATGCTTCCGCTTTTTCGCCATGGTCTGTATTTCCAGTGAGACGTGTAAACATCTTTTCGAGATTTTCGTCATGCGAGAGCTTATTCAAATCGTCAAATGAGCCATCCGCAATCACTTTCCCCTGATCAATCAGAATGATCCGGTCCGAAATCTTTTCGACAACATCCATCAGGTGCGAACTGTAAAAAATTGTTTTCCCATCATGCGCGAGGTGAATCAGCATCTCTTTGACCATGATCACCGAATTGGCATCGAGACCAGAGAGCGGTTCATCCATAAAGATAAGATCGGGATTGTGGAGCAGGGCGGAACAGATGAGCACTTTCTGGCGCATCCCTTTCGAAAAGGTGGCAATCCGTTGATTCAGATGCGGTTTCATTTCGAAGATATTCATGAGCTTTTCAGCCTTATCACGTGTTTGTTCGGTTCCCAGTCCGCGCATTTCGCCTACGAACTCCATAAATTCCAACGGCGTCAGCGACTCATAAAGCACGGCATTCTCCGGAATATAGCCGATTTGCCTTTTAATATCAAGTGTTTGCGTGCGAAGATCTTTTCCGAAGATGGTGACTTCTCCCAAAAAATCGCTGATTAAACCACAAAGGATCTTTACAGTTGTCGATTTACCTGCGCCGTTCGGTCCGATATAACCAATGATTTGCCCAGAAGTGATCTCAAGATTAATTCCCTGAAGCACCTGCTTCGGACCATAGTTTTTTTGAAGATTGCGTATTTCAACGATTATTTGATTGTTCATAAGGTAATAGGTATAAAGGTATTTAGACAGACAAATATAATTTATTTCTGAATTTATTGGTTAATTTTGAAGTGCCTAAAAACAATTTAAGTTATGCAAATATTCCGAATCCTCCTGATATTGAATGTTCTGTTTTTTTGCAGCTGTACAAAGACCCAAAGCCAGATGATTGACAAAACTACTGTGAAAGAACTCGATCTGAACCGTTACCTCGGAAAGTGGTATGAGATTGCGCGTTTTCCACATTCATTCGAAAAGAACCTGGTTGGAGTAACTGCAACTTACAGGCTTAAAGATGACGGGATGATTGAAGTTCTGAATGAGGGATTCAAAGGAACCCTTGATGGCGAACATTCAAAGGCAACAGGGAAAGCCAAAATCCCGAATAAACTGGAGCCCGGAAAGTTGAAAGTCTCTTTCTTCTGGATTTTTTATGCCGATTACTTTGTGTTGGAATTAGATGCAAATTACCAGTATGTTATGATTGGCAGTTCATCTGACAAATACTTCTGGATACTAAGTCGTACGCCACAAATGGATCTTACTATTTACAACATGCTTTGCGATAAAGCCCGGAAGCGGGGGTATAATCTGGAGAAGCTTTACAAGGTGCCGCAAGCTTCAGAATAAATTCCACATAAATTGGCTATAATTAAGGTAACAATTGGATGCCCTTTCCTATTAATATAAAAATCCAAATTAAGTTAACCTTAAATCAAATCACAGGGAGAAAATTATTACTTAGAACAAGCACAATTGTTTTTGTTTTTATGTTGGTTGCACTGGCCTGCCAGAAGGAAAGGCTTAATAATACAGCCAATGAAAATGATGCCACAACGATGAGCGTGTCCGAAGCGAAAAACTTTTACGACTCTAACAAACAACCGGATATGGTATTGAAAGACGGGAAAGTGGGCGAAAGTAGAAAAATGGGGATAAAGCCCGACTGGAGCAATGGAACGACTTCGAAAAATGATGATATTGAAGTTGTTGAAGTTGGCTTGCTTGTGCAGGGTGGTTTTGGTTTTGCAGATAAATCTGTATATGATGAATGGAACGCAAATAAGCAAAACGGGCTAAAAAATTCTTTAACGCGAATGGTTTTTACTAAAAATAAAAAGAGTGGGAAAATTGAACAGTTTCTGATGTCTATTATAGGAGATAAAGAATACCATGATAATAAAGAAAGTCGGCTGAAAGAAAACGCTTACCTGAAAAGGGAAAAACACTTTTCAGGCCATATTTTTTACCACGATCCTGCTGGAAATTATGCGAATGGCTGGAAATACGAAAAAGGAAAATTAGTTGCAACAACAACCCAAACTTCGGGGGATGTTTTGCAGACTAATTTAAAAATGGCGACCACTTGTATTCCTACAACAGTCTATACTAGATGGGAGGTTGCTACTGACTGGTTTCAACACGGCAATTATATTTATACAACATATTCGTATTATACGACATTAGATTTCATCGAATGTCCTACCTATTTTACTGGTTCCGGTGGATTTACTAATGGCATCAATGGAAACGGGACAACAGATCCTAACGATGGTTTATACAAGCCTCCAACACCACCTGCCCCATGTAATTGTGCATCTACGTGCCCGGTTTGTGGAAAATGTGTGGAAATGAGTCAGCTGAAAAGTGCTGGTGTAACAGACTGTCCTCTTTGTGACTGTCCAATTTTGTTTAACGAACTATGGCTGAATCCTAAAGCTGATTGCATCTATAATAGATTATTAAATGGGAAAATTTTTAGAGGCATTCTTAACAAATACATAGGCCCCGTCGATTTAAACTTAAGATGGACATTAGGTAGCGATACGACAATTAATGCTGAAATATTATTTTTAGGAGTACCCAGAAATAACGTGTATAATTCAGTTCAAATTATACTTGAGGAGGATTTTGTGAACAATAGCTCAAATACGATTGTTGCCCTCGGTATGTTGCACGAAGCACTACATGCCAAACTGGCAGCTCAGTTCTACGAAGATGCTCATTCTAAAAACTGGCAAACATTGTTTGCTTTTTATAAAGGATGGGGTTTTAACGGCGGTGGTCTTGATAAAAATCAGGAAACTGAAATGCTAAATTTCTACACCGATGACTTAGCCTTGGCTCTTCAATCTTTTGATCAGTCTCAAGGCATATCCAAGCCGCTAAATACATATACAGAGGCTGTGAAATTCAGCCTGTCAAACGATATATTAGGTCCGGGCAAATACCCTCAAGGACAAAGTTTTTTCGATGAATTGAAAAACACACGAAAATACTGTAATTGAGATGAAAAAACTCTTTCTAATACTACTTCTAGGTGTAGTTGTCAGTCAATGTAAACCGACTATTATTAAAGCTAAAACCTATTATTTTTATAATGCAAAAGAATTATTTCACTGTGATGATATAATAGTGGATAATTATTACCACTATTTGTACTACACCAAAGGGAAAGAGATTCCTCCTAAGGATTCCGCTTCTTCTGAGAGAGGCTATAAAGTCTATGAGTTAATTCATTATTACAAATTTTCAAATTATCGGGACACTTCTTTTATCAAGCCCAAATCATATCTTGACAGCATTGATTATTACGGTACGGAATGGCTCAAAAAGGAGGAAAATCTGGATAAATTTTGGAAAACATGTAGTGGCAGGTTTGACTCCATGAAAATTTATGTTGTTGAACCGATTGAAGGAACCGAATCATTAATATTCAGAAGGGTACATCGGAGTTTCAATCGATTTGCGGGATAAGAATTGTTGTATTGTTTGATGTAAATACGAGCACGATTAGGATCAAAGCCATTGCATTTATTTGAAGTGTCATTTTTGTGTGTAATCCTGAAATACAAGAAGAACAAGCGTCGGTGTCGTTTATTATGACAGTTTTTGGTGATAAGGATTATTTGGAAAAAAAGAAATTCACAATGCAGGGAGAATCCTACCTCAAAAGAGACAAAGATCTGTCTGGATATGTGTTTTACCATAGTACAGAAGGCGAATTTGTAAATGGCTGGAAATATAAGGATGGGAAAGTTGTAGCGAAAGTTGAAATAGGTGAAGATGCTGCACCTCGAATTAATCTAAAGCTAATGGACTATATTGAAGTAGTGTGTAGTTTCACCTTTGATACATTTTTATGTTCCAGCAATGACGAGGTTTTTGAAGACTTATGATTTGCAAAATGGCTTTTCTGAAATTGACAAATATTACAGGTCATTAGCATTAAGTGGACTGAAAGAGGTTGGTTCAATTAATCTCACAACAGAGGAAATGAATGATATATGGGAGGCAGAAGCTTATTTTCGTGCACGGGGTTTAAACTGTCAATAATATAAGAATATGAAGATCAACAACTATTTTTGTTTTGTAATTGTAATACTTTCAGTTTCTTTTTGTATTTATCAAGCGACTAAAAAAGAGACTATCTATATATCTTTCGAAGATTTGAAAGGTTACAAGTACCAATTTATTGACTCAACAGATATTCTAAAAACAAGAGAGGTATTGATAACCCAGAGTGGAGATCGCTGGTATCAATGGTGGAGTATAGAGGTTGATACAGATAAAATTAATAAAACAGATATTAATGATGTTCGAAGAATTATCATTGATTCACAATATTTAATTATCTCTAACTTTGGACAAGGAACGAAGGGTGATATTTTGAAAAAGTACCATCTTAATATTATTAAGTGGGGAAAGGATATTCCATATATACTTCCAATAAAAAATGTTAAATGGTTAGTTCAATGATTCCGGGAAAGAACCAAATATTCATCATTTCTAGTTTTTTAGTTATTTTCATTTTAGCCTCTTTCTGCATTTATCAGGCGATTAAAAAAGAGGACATCTATATTTCTTTCGAAGATTTAAAAGGATACAAGTACCAATTTATTGACTCGACAGATATTTTAAAAACAGGAAAAGTATTGATAAATTAGGAGGGGAAATTTAAAAATCATTTTTGGGAGATCCATATTGATTCGCCTAATATTAAAAAGGCCGAAGCCAATAGGATTCAAAGACTTATTATTAATTCTCAATTTTTCATTATTAATAATTTTGGATTCTATCCAAATGAAAATGGACATTTGCATAAAACAAACAAGTTTCGGATCTATATTATTAGGCAAGAAAAGGAAGCAATAAATAGAATAATTACACAATTAAATCAAAATGGGAAAAAAAGTTGTATTTATTAGCTTATTATTACTGTTTTCAATATCATACTGTTCTGGTCAGGGGAAAGGGAAAAGTATCTGGATTCTTTTTGACAAAAAAGACAGTTTATGTTTTAAGGGTGATACTAAAACATGGTATTTTCGTAAAAAACCGATCGATTATGCCCCTTTTCATTTTGTCAGTAAAAAATCTAATATTTTACCTGATACAATAATTTGCCCTCCTCTTCACATTCCTTTGACTACCAGAAAGGAATTATTTTCAATTCCTATAAAAGAAACAGATCGAATGGAAATAGTAAACAAACTAGAAAAAAAGATCAAAATAAATTTTAACTGGTTCAACGATATCTATAACTCAATTTATATTGTTGAACCAAAAGATTCTTGTTATCTGGATATATCGGACTATGCTGACCCCCGGAGTCCGGTAAAAAATTAGATAGATTTTCGGTTTTTCATGATCGTTTTTCATGACAATCCGGCAGATACTGACCCCCCTAAAATTGAAAAAAGAGGTGAAAAAATCCGGAGC
>JBBRZE010000138.1:0-7095 GCA_038236995.1 Bacteroidales bacterium
AATTCTGCGTTGACGTTCATCCAATATGGGTAGAACAGTTTCAATTCGTGTTTTAATAACATCATTAGTTTCCATTGTTTTTTCAATAAAGGTAACTGTTTTATGTACATGTTGAGTATATTATGTATTGACAGCTCCTTAATGGAAAAATCTAATGCAAAGGTGACCAAATAAACATTACGATGGGTACTATCGCAATTAGAAACGCAAAAAGGACTATTTTAGATGTATTCCATAAGTTAAATGCTTGTAATATAAAGCGTTACCTCAATATGTTTGTTTACAAGTTAAACAGAAGGTATTGCAGATCAATTTTTGAAAGATTAATTATTGCAAACGCTTTCCCGTACCGGTATAATAACGACTAAGCAAATTAAAATACTTCTAAAATCAGAAACAATCTCATAGTCAAACACCTTAAATTTCAGCAATATTTATTGATCCAATCCGATTACAATCCTTATTGATTAAGGACGTGGTAATTGATACTATTGACAAAAGTTTAGAAAAAAACATGGTATTATTACTCCGACAATGATATCTTTAATTACTGCTTTAACATGTATCCGTACCTCGAAAAACTTACCGAGAAGTCTGGGTCCCCAATTAGAACGACCCGATTTCGCTAACCTTCAATTCTGTGAATATTGATGAACCATCAAAAGACAAATGAAACCGGATATGTGTCCTGTGCAGGGAACGGTTGAAACCAATATAACTCGAAAAAATCAAATTCGTGCAGTGCTGTAAAAGGTGAGAATGATGTAATATAATTCCATAATAGTGTAACATTCCTAGCAATCAAAATATTGAATTTTGTATTGATAGTTGTAATTATTACGGAAGCATTGAAAAAATTCAAAAAAGCTGCATGGCCGGAAATATTAAATGTATTAATCAAGCAAGGAGCTAAATCGGTTACGCTTCGGAATGCCTCTCATCATGTATTTCGGAAGCGGCGTAAAAATGGGTTCAATGATTTACTGGAAATTCTCAGAAAGGCACTTAAATCCGATACAGTTCCGGAAAGCACGCCATTGGTTGCTTATAAAATGCTTGAGAGGATGAGGGAGTATTCAAACCATAATTAAATAAATATGAAACACTTAGAACCAAAGATTGTAATAGTTGGAGCTGGCAATGTAGGTAGCACATTCGCTTTTGCGCTAATGATAAGCGGCCTGGCCCGGGAAATTGTATTAATTGATAAGAATGATGCACTCGCCAAAGGTGAATGCATGGATCTAAATCATGGATTAAGCTTCGCCCACCCGACTAAAATTTACGCCGCAGGATTCGAAAGTTGCAAGGATGCAGATATTGTGGTCATCACAGCCGGAACGAACCAAAAGCCGGGTCAAAGCAGAACCGATTTGGTAAAGGCCAATGTGTCCATATTTAGAGAGTTAATACCGGAAATTACCAAATACGTAACAAATTCTATTCTTTTAGTTGTTACTAACCCGGTAGATATACTGACTTATGTAACGCTGAAAATATCGGGGTTTCCTTCAAATAGGATTATTGGGTCAGGAACAGTTTTGGATACTGCACGGTTAAAGTATATGATAAGCGAATATTATAAAGTAGATGCCAGTAATATTCATGCCTACATTATCGGAGAGCATGGCGATACCGAACTTCCTGTCTGGAGTAATGCCACCATCGGAGGCATGGATATCGAAACATATTGCTCTGTCTATGCCCGAAAGACCAATTCAAAAAATGAATTGGCCGAAATATTTGAAAAAGTAAAGAATGCTGCATATCAGATTATTCAGGCAAAAGGCGCAACCAACTATTCTATTGCATTGTCGTTGGTTAAAATCAGCCAGGCAATCTTGAGAAACGAAAATTCCATCCTGCCTGTTTCCACACTAATCACCGATGTCTACGGAATAAGCGATGTCTGCATAAGCATACCAGCTATAGTCAATAATTCTGGCGTTGAAAAATACGTAAAACTCAATTTGTCAAATCAGGAACAAAAGTTGTTTTTACATTCGGCAAATGCACTAAAAAATCTCATAAAGGAAATCAATTTTTAAGAAAATTTGTTGTTATATCAAATATGAGACGATGAGGCAAATAAATTCACAAACCAAAATAATCGCAACCATAGGGCCTGCAACCTCTACCAAAATTATTATTTCTGAATTGATCATGTCAGGAGTTGATGTTTTCAGGGTTAATTTTTCGCATTCTTCGAAAGAAGAATATTTAAGAATAATCAATCTGATTAAGGAATTGAACCTGGAATTGGAAACCAATGTGGCCATCCTTGCCGATTTACAAGGGCCAAAGCTCCGGGTGGGCGAAATTGAAAACGACCTGATTCATTTGGACAAAGGTGATGTTATAACCTTTGTTACTGAAAAATGTATCGGACGGAAAGACCATATTTATATGAGTTACCAGGAGTTTGCGAAAGATGTAAATATTGGGGAAGCGATTTTAATCGACGATGGCAAAATAAAGCTGGAAGTAACTGAAACCAATAAAAAAAATACCGTTCGGGCAAAAGTTATTTATGGCGGTCCGCTTTCGTCAAACAAAGGGGTAAACCTGCCCAACACCAAAGTTTCGCTGCCATGTCTGACCGCGGAAGATATTTCGAATGCTGTTTTTGCTCTGGAACATGGAGTTGATTGGATTGCGCTGTCATTTGTCCGGAAGGCTTCTGATATTCTTGAATTAAAGGAATTGATTAGGAAAAGTAATGGAGATGCCGGTGTTATTGCCAAAATTGAAAAACCGGAAGCGCTACTTGAAATTGATCAGATTATTGATGTAACCGATGGTGTTATGGTCGCTCGTGGTGACCTGGGCGTAGAAGTTCCCTTCGACGAAGTTCCCTTGTTTCAGAAGCTTATTGTTGAAAAATGTATCAAGCGATCAAAACCTGTGATCATTGCCACCCAAATGATGGAAAGCATGATTACCAATTTCAGACCCACTCGGGCAGAAGCAAACGATGTGGCCAACGCCGTACTTGACGGTGCCGATGCATTGATGTTAAGCGGAGAAACCTCCGTAGGCCAATATCCGGTTGGAACAATAGACAACATGCACCAGATTATTACTTACACTGAGAATCAGGGAAACCCGTTTGACAAGCAATTTGAACCGACCAAAGTAAACGCTACTTTTCTGGCTGACTCGATATGCTTCAATGTAACAAAGCTGGCTAAACAAGTTGGGGCCAAGGCAATTATTGTATTTACGCATTCAGGATATTCAGCAATCCGGATATCCAGTCACCGACCTAAATCCAGAATATATGCCTTCACCAATAATAAAAATATATTATCTAGAATTTCGCTGGTTTGGGGAATAAGGCCATTCTATTTAGATACTTACGATCATTTAGATCAGGCAAATATGGAATCAGTAAAAATTCTGAAAAACAAAAAACTACTTTCCGATGGTGATTGTGTGGTTTTTGTTGGCTCCACTCCGCTTAGACTTCACGGAAGTACAAATATGATCAAGGTGAGTTATGTTTAAGAAAATTAGATGTTGAAAATTAATTCAAAATTACGGCCTTGGTGAGTGACGAAATACAGGAATTGAAAGCAGGAAAGGCAATTGAGGCACTTCAGAAAATATTGTTTAAAAAAGCATCACAAATTCACAGCGATTATTTATTCGGTCACAGATAAATCGTGCAAATGTGTGAATGATGTAAATTTTTTCAAAAATATTGTAACACTTTCCGTGTCTCTGTAGATTAGATTTGTTTTTCAAAATTTGCGAAGAAAATAAGAATGAGAAAATAAATAAGTTTAATATATCAGATCTTCAGGATGATAGCATAGATGAAAATGCTTTTCAGGGTTATCCTTTTTATCCCGACGGTGAAGCTATTTACAAAAAATTTCAGCAAGAAGAGGACGTTAATCATGAAGATATTTCTAAAACAAAATTATTAAACAGCACCAATGCCTTAAGGTGGAAATATCTGGATAATGAAAATAGTGAAAATGTCCTCGGCATTCCAGATACAGAACTGGATGATCTACAGGAAGATATTGGCAGTGAAGATGAGGAGAACAACTATTACAGTCTGTGCGGTGAAGACCATGAAGATCTGGAAGAGGATCAGGGAGAATAGAACATATAAATCAGAGACATTTATAAGTATAAATAAATCAAAATTACACGATTATGGAAAAATTTAAAAGATTTGTTTCGATGTTTGTGATTGCTTTTGCAGCCGCCATCCTGGCCATTTTTCTGTACACCAAATTCAATAACAGGGCAAACGAGATACTTTTTGCAGAAAAATTGCCGCTGCATTTTACAAAAATGGTTTCGTCTCCAGCGTTGCAAATGCAGTTACCCGATTTAACCTTGGCGGCCGAAAAGAGCGTACATGCGGTGGTTCACATTCAGGTTAAATTGCAACAGGAAATGGCCGATACTGATGAAAATCCGTTATATGAGTTCTTTTTCGGGCCACAGGGGCGCGTGCCACGCGGCTACAATCAGCAACCGCAATTTTCAATGGCTTCGGGCTCGGGCGTAATCATTAGTGCCGATGGATACATTGTTACCAACAATCACGTGGTGAGCGATGCCGTTTTGGTGCAGGTTATTATGGACGATAACCGGAAATTTACAGCCAAAGTAATTGGCCGCGACCCCAATACCGACATTGCGTTGGTAAAAATTGATGCTACAGGCTTACCTTTTTTGGCTTGGGGAAATTCGGACGTACTAAAACTGGGCGAATGGGTTTTGGCAGTTGGAAATCCGTTTAACTTAACATCAACGGTTACGGCTGGAATTGTAAGTGCCAAATCGCGCAGCATCGGAATCATGAGCGGCCAAATGCCTTTGGAATCGTTTATTCAGACGGATGCGGCAGTAAACCCCGGAAACAGCGGCGGCGCACTGGTCAATGTCAACGGCGATCTGGTCGGAATTAATTCGGCCATTGCTTCGCAAACAGGCTCATATTCAGGATATTCGTTTGCCGTACCTTCATCAATTGCCAGGAAAGTGGTAGAAGACATTAAAAAATATGGCGAAGTGCAACGCGCTGTGCTGGGCGTTTTAATGCAATCTGTTACCGACAGTATTGCCCGCGCCAACAAACTGGATAAAGTTGAAGGAGTTTACATAAGCAGCACCACCGAAGATGGTGCAGCCCGCCAAGTTGGCCTGAAAGAAGGCGACATCATCGTTTCAATTAATGGTGTAAACGTGAACAAAAGTTCGCAGTTGCAAGAACAAATTGGCCGTTACAGTCCGGGCAACCAAGTGAAAGTGGGCTACATTCGCAATGGCGAGTTGCGCAATGCAACTGTGGTTTTGCGCAATACCAATGGCAATACGTCAATCGTAAAAGAATCGCTGTCGCTGTTGGGAGCCGAATTTGGATCGGTTTCCGTAGCCGACCGTGCACGTTTTCAATTGAGCAACGGTGTTCAGGTTACGAACTTATCGAGCGGAAAACTGAAAGACGCCGGTGTTCAAAAAAATTTCATTATTACCGACGTTAATAAAATTTCGGTTTCGAGCGAAGAAGATATTGAGCGCATTTTAATGCAGACTACCGATAAAAAGCCGGTTTTGCTTGAAGGAATTTATCCGGATGGCCAATACGCATATTATGTTTTAAAACCTGTAAATTAAGCAGTTGAAGTTCAATATAATGGATGCATAAGCATTTTATCTAACGGGTTTTTAACCTGTTAGATCGAATAGCTGTCATAGATTTGGGCGACTATAAAAAACTTGTAATTCGGAAAAAATAATGAAAAGACTCATCATTTTCGATTTGGACGGTACACTTGCCGAAAGTAAATCATCCATTGACCCCGAAATGGCAGCATTGCTGCAGGACCTTCTCGGTATCGTCAAAGTCGCTGTAATTTCAGGAGGTGATTGGCTCCAGTTTAAAAAACAAGTTATATCCAAACTTCTGCATGATGAGTTCCTTAAAAATTTATCTATCCTTCCTACATGCGGGACGAAGTTCTACCATTACGCAGGTGATTGGAAAAAGATCTATTCGGAAGATTTCACCGCAGATGAAAAAGAGAAAATCATCATTTCTCTAAAGAAGGTGATCGAAGAGGAAGGCCTCAAGGTCGAAAAGATTTGGGGAGAGGTAATCGAAGACAGGGGAAGCCAGATAACCTATTCAGCATTAGGTCAGCAGGCACCTCTCGAAGAAAAGAAAAAATGGGACTCGGATTTTGCCAAACGAATGAAGATGAAATCGCTTCTGGATCAGCTTATTCCGGAGTTTTCGGTGCGACTGGGAGGTACCACCTCTGTTGACATCACCAAACATGGCATCGATAAGGCTTATGGAATTGGAAAGCTCCGCGACATCCTTGGTATTGAAATAAATGAAATGATTTTTATTGGTGATGCCTTGTTTCCCGGAGGAAATGACTATCCGGCAGAAAAAGCAGGTGTTTTATCAATAAAAGTGCGGGATCCAAATGACTCGAAACTGGTGATTCAAGCGATCGTCGCTTGTTTGGATAGTGCTTGCGAATAAAAAGTTAATAAGCAGAAAAATCGATGAGTGGAATAAAATTACAGCGACTGGGTCAGATTATGGAGCCAGAACCGGGCAATCCGTTAGAGGTTGAAGGTGTACTGAATCCGGCAACTGTTCGTGGCCCGGATGGAAATCTCTACCTTTTTCCAAGATATGTGGCAAAGGGTAATTATTCGCGTATTGGCATTGCCAAGGTTCATTTTAATAATACCGGAGATCCCGTTGGAGTTGAAAGATTAGGCATTGCACTCGAGCCTGAAGCTGAATATGAACTGCGGTCTGACGGTAGCGGAGGATGCGAGGATGCACGAGTCACCTATTTTGAACCTCTAAAACGCTACATAATGACTTATACAGCCCTTTCACCCAAAGGTCCAAGGATCGCTATGGCTGAATCGGTTGATTTACTTCACTGGAAACGACTTGGTCTTGCGACCTTCGAACCATTCGATGGTATCGATTTCGTTAATGTGGATAATAAAGATGCTGTCCTCTTTCCGGTAGCCATACCCAATCATAATGGGAAAATGCAAATGGCTATTCTACACCGGCCTCTTTTTCAAGGTACGCGTCCG
>JBBRZE010000139.1:0-6891 GCA_038236995.1 Bacteroidales bacterium
AAAGAATTTCACAACACTTAACAAATACTTAACATTTTTAATGAGTACTTAAATCCCAGCTATTTCCCGAATCGCTGAAATTATATCCCCTGCAAGCTCGTTCGACCGATCAAACGTCTTACTCTCTGAATATATCCGGATAAGCGTTGTATCGCTATTCTTCTTTTAAATATTATTATTAGATTAAAACCTGGATTACGATCTATTATTATATGATAAAGGCCAGAAAATTTATCGTTGTCAGATTTTTCAAAAAAGAAAATGAATGTTTTTCAAGACATTAAAACTGCTTCACTTTTTTTGGTTGAAAAGTAAACAATTTCGATATTTCATGTTTTTGTTGTAATTTTTTTAATAGTTTTACGGCGTCAAAGAAACACTGAATCATATCAATGCCTTAAAATGGCAAGATAAAGCAGAAATGATAAAAAAAGAGTATATTGCACAATTGATGTTGATTTTTGGAATAATGATGGTAATTTTGATTCTTGTTTCAGGGATTTATATTTTATTGTCACCGTCATTGAACTATTGGCCAAAATATTTTCGCACAATTTTTGCTGTAGTTATTCTCGGATATGGATTTTATCGATTTGTAAGTATATTCTATAATTATAATAAAAAGGAGGAGAAGCAATGAACCTTTTAAAATCAATATATGGCACTCTGTTAATTGGGTTAATTGTTACGATCTATTCATGCAAAATGACCCCGAAGAAATTTACAGATGAAACCCCTACAAGAGGTACTATAAAGATTGCCGCAGATGAATCTTATCAATTATTGGTAGATGCTGAGCTTTACACTTTCCAGTCGATCTATAAAGATGCAAAAGTTACACCTATCTATTTATCAGGAGACAGCATAATGAAATTATTTATGGATGACTCAGTGCATGTTATTATTTCAAGTACTCAATTAACTGAAAACCAATTAGAATATTTAAAAGGAAAAGCAAGTTTTCCCAGAACTACTAAAATTGCTTATGATGCTCTTGCCTTTGTTGTTAATAAATCAAACCCCGATTCATTAATAAGGTATAATACAATCAAAGATATTTTCACGGGCAAAACCTCCAATTGGAAGCAAATTAATCCCAATTCACAATTAAACGATATTAAAGTTGTATTTGACAATGCGGGGTCAAGCAATGTAAGTACTATTATGAATAAATTTGAAATTAAAGGTGCGTTGCCCTCAAATTGCCTATCTGCCACTAAGAATTCAGAAGTTGTAAATTTTGTCGAGAAAAATCCTGAAGCGATAGGAATATTAAGCGTCAACTGGATTAGTGATCCGCGTGATTCAATCAGTCATTCGTTTTTAAGCAAAGTCAAGGTAGTTGCGATAACCTCTGAGTTTAATTCCGAGGGTTCAGATTTCTACACACCGCATCCTGCCTATATTGCAAATAAAATGTATCCGTTTATCAGGGAAGTTTATACGATAAACCGTGAAACGTTCTCAGGTCTTGGAACAGGTTTAACCTCATTTATTGCCGGAGATTCCGGACAACGAATTATTCTAAAGATGGGAATGTTACCTGCCGCTACAACGGTAAGACTTGTAGAAATTAAGAAAAATTAAAACATTGTTGAAACTAAATATTTATTAAAAATGAGACTTATATTTATAGTACTGTTCTCGCTGATTACGGTTACTGCATTTAGTCAGAAAAAGAAATCTGATTCAAATGCAACTGCTGCTTCCGCGTATAGCCCGGAGTTAACTTCTGCGTTAAAGCTTGCTGCAAGTGAGCAATATGAAATTGCTGGACAAGCTTTCGATGCACTGTTAAAGAAGGAACCGGGAAATGGTGATGTGTATTATTTTTACGGCGAAACGGTTATCAAAGAATACCTTTCTGATACCTTGTCGAATTCTATTAAAGAGATGGCAGGCAAAGCCGATCAGCTATTTAAAAAAGGTATTGAAAGTGATCCAACAAACCAAATAAATAACGTTGGTCTGGGTTCTATCGTTCTTTTTCTTAAAAGCGATACTGTTGCAGCAGATTTATACTTTTCAAAAGCAGAGGCAACATTACCTGTCAAGTTAAAATTCATGACTTCGAGAGATGCTCGAATACTTACAGAATTAGGAACTGCTCAACTTCTTGGTAGTGTAAACAGGTTTAACAAAGCACTAGGTTATCTGACAAGAGCGCAGGAAATTGAACCAAACAATCCAGCGATTTACCTTGCATTGGGCGATGTATATATAATGCAAAATGATGCAAAAAATGCACTTGCAAGCTATAACCGATCTCTCTATTTCGATCCTAAATCACCATTGCCAAAAATAAAAATTGGTAATATATACATGCGTGCTCCAAATTTAGCTGCAGCCCGCCCCTATTTTCAAGAGGCCCGTGATATTGATTCCACATTTGCCCCAGTTTACCGTCAACTTGGCGAATTATATACTATGGCAGGTCAGTTTAACCTGGCCAAAACCAATTTCAGGAAATTTCTCGATTTATCAGGTGATAATATTCCTGCAAAAATTCAATATGCGAAAGCCCTCTTCAGAACAAAGGATTTTACCACAGCATTGACAACACTTGAAGAAGTTCTGGCCGTTGATAAATCGCGTAATTACCTTAACCGTCTGGCAGCATATTGCTGTTATGATAAAAAACCACCGGAACTTGAAAAAGGAAAGATGTACATCGAGACATTCTTTAAAAATACCGATCCGGAAAGCATTATCCCAAGAGATTACCTGTATTATAGCAGGATTCTGTTCCGAAGTGCTAAAAACGATTCATTGACTCTTGTTAAGGCTTTTGACACCTACAAAAAAGCTTATGCAATGGATTCAAACAATGTTAACTTGATATCAGAAATAGCTTCATATTATTACTATTCACGTTGGTACAAGGACGCAGTTGCTTGGTACTACATAAAAATCAAAAAAGATAAGCCAGACGCGGAAGACCTGATGTTTATTGGTAAATCGTATTATCAACTCGCAGAATTTCCCAAAGCAGATAGCGTATTTAGCCAGATTATAGTAAATCAACCTGATAACATGCAGGCATATCTTTGGGCGGCCAGGACATCCTCAAGTATGGATCCAAATAGTGAACTAGGCTTAGCCAAGCCAAAATTTGAAACACTGATTGAAAAGGTAGGTGCAGAAACTACGAAGTATTCGAAAGAATTGCAGGAAGCTTATTCGTATCTTGTCCCTTATTACCTTCAAAAGAAAGACTACACGACTTCCAAAGTGTGGGCTAAAAAATTATTTGATCTTGATCCATCAAACAAAAAATGGCAAATACAGTCTCTGACATTTCAAGCTATGATTGCCCATGGAGAAAAGAAATATGGAGAAGCCCGAGATTTTTTCATTGAAATTCAAAAGCTCGATCCAGGGTACCAAAATGTCGACAAAACAATAAATGATTACAATAAAGCAATAAAGGCCGCAGCAGCAGCCGCTGCAGCGCAAAAGAAATAACATAAAATATAGATTTTCTTTTATTTCAAAAAAAGCATTAAAATTGTGAGTAATATTTGATATGAGCTATGCAAGTTTAAAAAAAATCACTTTCTTTGCACTCATTGATTATTACACTAATCGTTATATATTTACTTTAAACAAAAATTGAAAATGAAAGGACAAACATTAAAAGATGCATTAAAATCGTCTTTCGTATTGGCGGTAATCTTATTGTGCGCATTAGCCGGTTACCTGATTTATTCTCAGATTATGGGTAGCTCTGTTAACTTTGAAGGTGGTAATAATGCTGGTCATCCAATTCCGGGAAACTATTTAGCGATCATTTACAAAGGTGGTTTTATTGTACCAATACTTATCGCAATTAACCTGATCCTTCTCACATTTATTGTTGAGCGCATGATCAGCTTATCGGCTGCAAGTGGTAAAGGAAACCTAAACGCTTTTGTACGTGAACTGCAGACAAAGCTTAACGACAACAAAATTGAAGAGGCTTCAAATTTATGTGACAAACAAAGAGGTTCACTTGCAAATGTTATGAAAGCAGGTTTATCACGTTACAGACTTTTACAAGCTGACAAAACTTTGATGAACGACCAGAAAGTTCTTGCACTTCAGAAAGACCTTGAAGAGGCTACAGCGCTTGAATTACCTGTACTTTCTCAGAACTTGATTATTATGTCGACTATCGCTTCTATCTCTGTACTTGTTGGACTTATTGGAACTGTACTTGGAATGATCCGTGCCTTCGGCGCTTTGGCTACTGCTGGTGCACCAGATTCATTAGCTTTGGCAAATGGTATTTCGGAAGCCCTTGTTAATACTGCATTTGGTATTACCGGATCAACGATCGCTATCATTGCTTACAATTATTTTTCAGCCAGGATCGACGGAGTAACCTACAAAATGGATGAGGCCAGTTTTAGCCTTACATCAACATTTGCTTCAACATTGAAGTAATGTTTTATATTTTGTTTAGACAGACATTGAAGAAAAACAAACTAAGAAATAATGGGAAAAATTAAATTAGCTGTAAAAACACCAAGCATCGACATGACGCCGATGGTAGACTTGTTTTTCCTTCTACTCGTCTTTTTTATTTTGACGGCGACATTTCGCCCGGAGGAAGCTGCACCGATTAAAACACCAATGTCAACGTCACAAAAACCAATTCCTGATGCCAATCTTGGTACAATTTTGATTTCAAAGGGAGATAAAGTTTTTTTTAATGTTGATAATGGTACCGATTCATCTCAGCACATTCGTGCGAAAGTTCTGGCTGCAATAGGTAGTGAGTACAAGATTAAATTTACTCCTAAAGAACTCAAAAAATTTGAAGGTTTAGCATCTTTTGGATTACCTGCTGCGAATCTCAAGAATTTCCTTAATGCTCCTGATCAAAAGGCTCGGGAAGCAATGCAGATTGGAATTCCAATTGACTCAACCGATAATCAATTGTTGATGTGGGTCAGGTATGCGCGAACTTACAATAATGACTTGGCGTTTGCAATAAAAGGTGATGGGGAAGCAACATACCCTGTGGTGAAAAAGATATTAGCTGTTTTACAGGATAGCGGTGTGAGCAAGTTCAATTTAACCACCGATCTAAAAGCAGCTGAATTACCAGCAGAATTTATTATTAAGTAATTTAAAAGACATTCCAAAATGGCTGAAATAGTTCAAGAAGAGAGTCACAAAGGTAAAGGAAAGAGGAAGGCCAAGAAACACGGAACACATATCGATATGACTCCTATGGTTGACCTTGCATGCTTACTGCTTACTTTTTTCATGCTTACTACGGCGTTCAATAAACCCAAGGTAATGGAGGTAATTATGCCCGATAAGCCGAAGGAGAATGAGAAGCCACCTGAGCTTGATAAAGACAGGGCTCTAAATATCATACTTGTCGAAAACGACAAAGTACTTTGGTATGTAGGTATAGCTGATCCAAACAAAACACAACTTCAAGAGGCTGATTTCTCGAAAGAAGGAATTCGCAGGGTACTTTTAGAACGTAACAAGCAATTGTTTACCAATATCTCAATGATGAATAAAGATATAGTAGACGGTAAACTGAAACTATCTGGAGACTCCGCACAAGCCAGAATTAAACGCTTTTATAAGGCGGATAAAACCGGGCCAATTGTTCTAATAAAGGCGGCTGAAGGTGTTAAATATCGAAATATAGTTGACATTATCGATGAAATGGCTATTACAAATATTGCCCGGTATTCACTCGTCGATATTAACCCAGTGGAAAAAATGATGGTACAAACTCGTCTCGGTAAACCATCAGTTACCTCCATTAAATAAACCATAATAAATGGATTTGAATCATGGATAATGAATTGCTTAAAAATGAAGCGGTAACCCTTGAGGAAATAGTATTCGAACACAGGAATAAAGAATACGGGGCATACGTATTGCGCAAAAAATTTAGAAAATTCTTATTGATAGCCTTTCTGATATCTTTTTTCAGTGTAGGTGGTGCCATATTAGTGCCTTTCATTCAAGCATATAATAACAAAGGTAAGAATATTGCTTTGGTAAAAAGTACCGTGGTAACCATGGAAAATATCAAAGCAAATGATGACATTCCACCACCACCACCACCACCACCACCACCGCCACCAGCAGCTGAAGTGCAGGTAAAATACGTTGCTCCAATTGTTGTTGATAGCGTGAAAGTGGAAGTGGAGTTTGCAACAGTAAGCGAGGCCAAGGAAACAGTTACCAATGTGCCTGTTCCTGAAAAAGTTGAAGTTGTAAAAGAAGCAGAAACTGCAATTGTTGAAGAAGAACAAGTATTTATTGTTGTTGAGGAACAAGCATCTTTTCAAGGTGGCGATGTTAACACATTCCGCGATTGGGTTACAAAGAACCTTAAATACCCTACGATTGCTATTGAAAATGGTATATCAGGTAAAGTGTATGTGCAATATGCAGTAAACTCGAAAGGTGAAGTTGTAGACGTAAAAGTAGTACGTGGCGTCGATCCTTCACTCGACAAGGAAGCTGTCAGGGTTATTCAGTCCTCCCCTAAATGGGAACCTGCAAAGCAGAGAGGAACGAAAGTAAAACAACAGTTTACAATTCCTATTGCATTTCAACTACAGTAAACACAAATATCTGTATGATTATAATATAAGAGGGCTGTCAAATGACAGCCCTCTTTATGTTATTTAGGTTTATTTTTTGACAACCGTATACTACCAATAGAAGCCATTAAGACAGGACTATAAAAATCATCATAGCTACACTTTCAAACCTGTAACAGCTTAAGCATTGCCTCCTCAAAATTGAGGATTGCTTTTCGGGAGTAGAGAAAGTCACATCCGATTAATCCAATGATCTTTTTATCGGAAAATTTCGCGTATTCGTCATTGATATGCCCGAAATTAACCAGGGCAACTTTAAGAGGTCCGA
>JBBRZE010000140.1:0-6758 GCA_038236995.1 Bacteroidales bacterium
ATGGAAAGTTTATCATTTTAAAAATGGTGGCGCAAAATCCAAAATTGACGGTTTTTACAAAGATGCACTTATCCCGTTTCTGAAAACGAAAGGGGTGAAAGTCGGCGCTTTTGGTGAATATGGTCAGACTGAACCTCCTGTAATTTACTATTTGGTTATCTATCCGTCAATGGTTGAATATCAGGCGATCAAAAAAGAGCTTTGGAAGGACAGCGGATTTCTGAATGCAGCGAAGGGCTATTTTGAAACGACTGCTGAGTTAGGTACTTTCACCCGGTTTGAAACTTATCTGCTCGAAGCCTTCGATGCAATTCCTCAATTGCGTATGCCAACGAAAGATCGGGGGCTGCTCGAATTACGTACTTACGAGAGTAATAATGAGGATGCCGCCCAGCGCAAGATTAAAATGTTTAACAGTGAAGAAATTGCAATATTTGACAAATATGGACTACGCAGCGTCTTTTTTGGTGAAATCCTGGCCGGACCTCAAATGCCTGCATTAATGTATATGGTGGAATTTAAGGACATGGATGAACGGAAAGCAAACTGGAAGAAATTCGGTGATAGTCCTGAATGGAATGTATTGAAAAG
The DNA here is from genome assembly GCA_038236995.1 of Bacteroidales bacterium. Taxonomy (GTDB): domain Bacteria; phylum Bacteroidota; class Bacteroidia; order Bacteroidales; family Prolixibacteraceae; genus JAAFHB01. The sequence goes on from JBBRZE010000140.1 coordinate 592, forward strand.
CAAGACAGAATTTGCCAACACAGTTAGTGTGGTCAATAAAGTTTTCCTTGTACCATTAGATTATTCGCAGATTTGAGAAAACGGAACAGGCGGTCAGTTACTTCCAACTAGCCGCCTGTTATTTGAAATCTTCCCATTCACACTCTTCCGTTTTCTATCACTTATCCCTTCGCTTTCGCAGTACAATTTCAATTTAATTTGTGCCTTATTGCCTTCTATTTACTTCAATAAGTTTGTTAGTCCTCTGCTAATTCGCACTAATGTGATTTATGTTTTTACCAAATGGGACAAAATCGATTGGCCGAAGAACGAACTTCGGCCAATCGACAAAATGAATTCCTGGGAGCAAAGGGCATTCTTAATGGCTTTAATAGAACACCCCGAAATAAAGGTTTTGTCATTTGATCATCCAATTGATCGAATAATCTAATAGTAAAATGGAAGTTAGAAAACTCTATCTAAATGGTTGTATCTTCAATTTTAAAAGCTGTTAAAAATATGGAATATTCACTTAGAGGAGGATCAATATTGAACGAAATAATCTTTTCAGTAAAGTCTTCATTAACTAAAGGGCTAAAAGATTTGTTCATCTCTATCAGTAATTCTTCAACTTTTCCAAATGAAAAACTTTTGTTCTTCCAAAAATCCATTATACAAATTACATATTGCTGTACTTTTTGATTAGATTGCGTTATATCTTTACTATGCCATTTCTGTAAAATGAAATCTCTATTATTGAATTCATTTTCTTTCTTAAAATCAATCACTTTTTCATTAGAATACAGTCTTTTTAAATCTTTGGCTACTGCCTTGATTTTTCCTTTAGGTTTGTCGCCTAAACGTTTTGCTTCTATAAAAAACACAGCGTTTCTGGTTTTGGAGAACACTACAGCATCAATATGTGGACATTTGCCTTTTTCTGGACGTGGTAATGGAGCTTCGTACCAAATAAATGCTGCCTTGTCATTTAAATCAATAACTAATGCCTCGGCAAAATGACATGTTAAATTTCTCTCTGTAAATCCTGTACTATTGTGAGCGGGATAATACTGTTCAAAAATATTGTCATAACGTTTTCTGAGGCCTTTTACAAAAGCATTTTTAATAATTTCAATCATAACTTATTTTTTTAGTGAGTTTAAATGCATTAAGAATAAAGATGCACAAGCTCTTGCATCGCTTAATGCATCGTGATGATTTAATGGTATTTTATGAATTTGGCAGAGAGAAGCCAGGTTCGAGCGATAAATTTTGTAAGTGTCGTGGCCGATGAAATCGGGTGGTTCAATATTGTAATAACTTAGTGTATGCGAAATACAAGGGAAATCGAAACAAAAACCATTGTGGGCTACGACGTTTTGACCTGAAATATGATGTTCTATTTTATTCCAAATCTTATCGAAAGTTGGGGCAAAAGCGGTCATTTTAGGAGTAATGCCATGTATATCAATAAAGTTAGACCAATAGTAATTATCAGGAGGCTGCACCAAAAGGTTTACCTCGTCATCTATTTTACCATTAACAACTCTGACCAAACCAACCTGACAAATACTAAATCGCTTGCCTTGGGCGGTTTCGAAATCGATAGCAGTGAAAGAATCATCATTTATTAATTGTTCTTGAATTCTCATCATCGAATTGTTGTTTCATTTGTCGGTTTGCGGAAATCATTGTAAAAATAATAATATTGTTTGTTTTAAAATTGAATGTGCCTTATTATATTTTTCTTTTCATTTCCTATGTAGCATTTAGCCGGATATAAGCATTTTACCCATTTCCCCTTTCGATAATCGAGCATAAACTGATACCAAACTTCAATTTCAGTATCTACACTGTCGATAAGCCGAATGTTGCGGTATAGTTTGTCCGCTTTCTCTTCCTCCCTCCAGTTTATATGCTCAATTTCCGGTTCTTTACTATAATCATTATAGATCAAGATGTGATCTTCATAAATTTTGCAATGTTTGTTCATTGATTTGAGTTTTAATGGAAGGCGACCAGCCCGGCCACAAAATTGCTGACTGATAAAAAATTCATAGTCTGACAAAAACCGCTCATTATTATTATCCAACGATTTATCAAGTTTTTTGCAAATGCTTGATTCCATGGAAGTAACTACTCCAAGGATTTGAGCGATAGTTTTTCTAAGTTCATTAAATTTATGTAATTCATCAGCGTTGAGCTTATTGTCTCCAATTAGAGTTTTAAAATATTCATGTTGTAGTGTTTCAATCTCAGAAATCAATTCCCTTTGTTGTCTTTTGAGTTGATAAAATTGCAGTGATAACTCTGTAAGTCTTTTAGATGGCTTCATGATCTCGATATTTATTTTGTTTGATCCACACATTATTCAAATATTCGGTGCGATTGATCATTTTCACCTTTACATCTGCCCCCAAACCGGTAATGCTAAGAATCGCATTAACATTGAGGTGACAGTGATTGAAAAGCATAAAGTAAAGCCAACATTCGTCTTTGATGCTAAAACTGTTTGATGGTTTCCAGTTTTGCAAGGGGCTTCTGTCTAATGCGATTTCAATACCATCAATGCCGTCCAGTTGAGTAACCATTTCATTTGAAAATCCATAATCCGAACAACTATTTAGAGCATCTTCCATGTATGGCCCACTAAAATCAAATTCCACATTTATTTCAAATTCAGAAAGAAAAACGTCGTTGTTTTTTTGCTTTTCTATCATGATCAGGTATTGTTCTTTACATCGTTCAATTACTGATTCTTCAAGTAAGATAAGGTGTTCGTTCAGGACATTTAAACGCTCCTTAGTTTCTATGTCCGTTTTGGGCATATTCCGGTATATGCGGATATTCCGTAATCGGATGTATTCCGCTCGCATCTCCATTTCAATTCTTTGAATTGATTTGTTGAGAGTTTCAAGATCCTCACACAAATGAGAATGTCTATATTTCATGTGCATTTTTTCTTAGTACGGAGCAGTCAAATAATTTCCAGGTTGTATAAGGCAGTGGCTTCATGTCCAACTTTTTAATTGATTTATATTTGATCATTAAGAAGTTACGTAACCCAATTTCGCCAAAGGCGTGGTTATTATATTTCCGTTCTGCATTTATTTGATTATCCGTAATAATTGTTGCTCCGGCTTTCAATGCTAAATCAATTTCCTTAATTGCATTTTCGAAATTCTCAGATGTTCCATAACCTTTGCCATTGATTGAAACAAAAACGATGTCGGATTCACAATATTGTCCGGAATTAACAGGGAGGTTCTGTGCTTTTGCATCCTCAGCATATTGCCATGTCGCTCTTCCTGCAACCGAAAAACCGATAAATTTATTACAAACATGGGCTTTGTATTGGTCTTTAGTGGTATACCGGTTTTTGTAAGTCAATTTGAAGCCCATATATACTCATATTTAGTTTCAAATTCTAAAGTACTGCAGCCCTACGCCAAACTGCGGCACAGTGTCAGTAAATTAATTAAATCAATGCATTATGCTGATTGTTAAGGTTTATGATGACTTATAGAAGCCCGCAACTTCTTTCTTGCACTTATCACATTGTGTAAAGTTATCCGATCTTCATCCGAAAAATGCTTTGATATTGGAAAAACGTAACCAGGTTCATTAGATACATTTCCCTGCATTGTTGCAACTTGATAAAAATCATGCTGTCCAACCGAAAAGGGTTCGATTGGATAAATTTCCCAATTGCTATCTTTGTTTTCCGCGAGGCGCTTCTTGTATTGCTGCCTAAGTGAATCAAGATATTCTTGCGTAGTCGGCGTCTCAAAAACTACTCCGGCAACCAGTAAATTTCTAAAAATATCAACGATTTCAACACAATCTCCAACATGGAATTGTTTCTTTTGTGGAACATATGCTTGATCAATACGTTGTGATTGATGATTAAGCTGACCATCGCTCAAATAAGTCCAGGTTTGAAAGGGTGCAGCCGAAAAACCGTGTTCTGTTTTATGAAATGGTTCGTCAAAATGGTGTTCTTCGATAATATAAAATTTAGCACAAGGACCTTCGGAACTTGAATCAATCAAGGAAGAACCTTTGGTACACTTTAATATCTCGTTTTGAGCCTGTAAGAGAGAACTATAAACTCCTTCAATTCTTGGAAAAATATTTGCAGGATACGGATGGGCTTCCAAATGAAACCAGGATTTAAGAATAAATACCTTTTCGTTCATGATATATAATTTTCCAATGTTAAAGTTAACTCATTAATAAGCCTATCCTTAAGACTTTTGGGTTTAATGACTTCAAGTTCGTTTCCATGCGAAAGCAACTCCATAATAAAATCGTGAGTTATTTGCAATCTAAGTCTTATTCTTAATTCTGTAGCCGATTCATTGATAATAGTTTGAGAAGCATGGAGTGGTTGAGATTTGATAAATCTGCCTTTCAAAGGTTTGAATGAAAGTTCAATTTCTTCAGGTTTTTCAACAGCTAATTTGAAAATGCCGAAAGAATCTTTGAAAAAGTTTTCAGGAGTGATATTTTGAGGGTGATCAAAGCTGGCCGAAGGGCTTGCAGGTATCGGATCTTTTTCAATACGCTCAAGGGCAAATATTTTTACTTTTAAATCTTTTTTATCACGTGCAATTACATACCACCTATTCTTAAACTCCTTTACAAAATAGGGTTCTATAGTGCGATGTTCCAGTTTTTCATCAACATATTTGCGATAAGTAAATTCAACTCTTTTTCGGTTTTGAATTGCATCGAGCATCATCATCAGATGTTCACTACCACTTTTTCGTGGTTCGGCACAAATAAAACGATCAACATCTTTAAATGCCTTGTAGGTGTTAATAAAACGATAAGAATCGATCAATAGACCAATATTGGGCGATAAGTATTCACTTTCAATGAAATACCCTTTGCGAGAAGAATTATATTTAATTTCCATTCCAAACAGTTCTAAGATTTCCATCTGGTCCCTATGAAATGTGCGCTTCGAAAATCCTGCTTCTTCATCCTCCCATAAGCCTGAATTATTGAATTTGTCTGCGATTTCGCTGAATGTGATAAACTTATTGTTCTTGATCACTTCGAATAGCCACAAATAACGTTTGAAAAAAACTCTCTTTGACATAGCAGTTATATTTTGATTTCGGATGTAAAGGTATTGGGTTGGTGCGCCAATATACGGCACATCAATAAAAAACATAAAATATTTTGCTAATATCGTGGGTATTTGACCAGACAAAATGAACATCCAGAATGATTCAAATGGCATTTCTCCATTTTCTCATCCATTCTAAATCTTTTTTGCCTTCGCTAGTGCAGCGCATGGAATGGTCAACTTTTAATCAAAGGAGTTGTGGCCCGTTCTGAAATTTGTTCATCTTCTCTTCATCTCACCCTCTCCATGTCATTCTTTATCTAACTGCTTCCTTAACTTCTCCATAAAACCGTGTGACTTTTTCTTTCGGATCGCCGGCGCCAAGCGTTTCGATGGGGATATAACCCCGGTATCCTGAGTTTTTCAGTATAGCCGCAATTTTTTTCAGATCGGTCTTCGTCTCCACATTGTTAATAAAAACCGTCTCTTTAATTTGCCAGTTGATGGCATAGGGAACGACTTGTTCAATCTCTTTGTATGGATTATTGGTGGTTCTGAAACTTCCGATATCGAGAATCAAGCCAAACCAATCAGATTTAACTTGTTGCAGGATTTCTTCCACATCATCGGCCGTTTTCAGAAAATCGTTGTGGTTTTGGATACCCACCATCACACCATGTTTTTCTCCGAAATCGGCACATTCCTGTAAGTCTTTTCCCATCCATTCGACCACCTGTTTTCTCGTAAATCCTTCGGGAATTCCTTTACCTGCAAATACGCGGATTACAGGTGCGCCCAATTTGGCAGCCACGATAATCCAGTCTTTTATAAGTTGAACCTCCAGTTTCCGTTTTTCGGGATCGGCCAGTGTAAAGTCATTGCGCACCCCGGTTCCACTGATATCGAGTCCAAGCTGGAAGGCACACTTTTTATACCTATAGATTTCTTCATCAGATGGAACCGCAGGATAGGTTGAGAAGTAGTAGCCTGTGAGATCAGCAGCCTCAAAACCGATAGATGCACTGATCCGGAACATCTCTTCGACCGTCATCGTTTTGGCCATTAATGGTTGGTTGAACGAATAGCAGTTGAGCCCTATTTTTACTTTCGA
>JBBRZE010000141.1:0-6693 GCA_038236995.1 Bacteroidales bacterium
AACAGCTGTTCAGGATCAAAAGGCTTAATACAAAAAACAAAATAATTTTTTTCATATACCAGTTCTTTCACTCGTTAGTTGTATATGAAGATCCATTGCACCTGCGAAAGGTTGCGTTATGATTAAAACTTTTTTTAAAACAATTTGCTTAGCGGGCGAAGATGGTAGCGGAAAAATTGCACTTTTTCGCCGGACAGAAATGGTGAGCTCCACAGATTACACAGATTATCACAAATTGATTTAGAGATTGTTTAAAAATTTCCTTTAGGGAAAACAGCCCGGTAAATATGATGTGATCTGCTTTTCTGCATTTAATTCTACCGACCTATTGTTCCTAACGGAACCGAAAAAAAATTTAAACAGTCTCCTAAAAACAAAGCAAGTTTTCAATCTGTGTTTATCTGTGTAATCTGCTGCGTTCTTTTTCTTTTGAAAGCTCAATAATGGTTATGTGATTGCCTTAATACTTTGAGTGAAAAATACGGCACATCAACTTTTCTATAACTTAGTTTATGAAATTGAGGGTAATGAGCAAAATAATGAACAGAATCCCTGTCAGGGAAAGCATGAATAAATAATCGGCAATTGTCTCGAATCGATGCTCTTTGTTGCTATTTTTTGTCCGGATGGAGAAAAACGAAAAAAAGCAGGAAAGGGTAAGCATCAGGGCAACAACAGAAGTGAATTCATCAATGCGGCTAGATTCTATCTTGGTGCTCAGATGCAATGAAGTGATAACAAAAAGGCAAAACCCTAAGAGATTTGCCGAGGTATTCAGGATGTGTTGGGAGGTATTGTTTGCCATATTACAAAAATAACAAATAAAAAAGAGGACGTCTTGTTCTGCTTAAGACGCCCTCACGATGGTAAAAAAGAGTACTGAACGATTATAGCTTTTGAAAAAGAGAAATGTTCCCCGAGACATCAGATCTGACAACCAATCGTTCCGCCCCTTTGGTCAGTTCGACAAAATAATTGTCTTCATCCTGAAACTGCGTATTATAGAGCATCATATCCGTATCGTTGAATTCATTATCATCAAAGAAGATAACTGGTCCTATTGCGTAGCCTTTGTATTTGGCGTTTATTTGTTTCTGTCCTTTTGCTGGCAGATCAGCGAAAGTTTTGTGTTGTGTAGTTCCGACCAACTTCCCATAAAAATCATAAAAAGCGGTCTCCTGATGTCCGTCTTTGACGAATGTGGCTTCTTCATAATAATTGGAACTATGCCACGTTGCATCTGGTACATCACCAAAATCGGCATAAAAGTTATCCTTTGTTATGGAGCTCACACTATTTGACATTTCAAGTTTTCGAAGTTCGCGCCTTTCAGCCTTTGATTCATTTTTAGCTGCTCTGCTAGTCGCATTTACGTTTTTCGGAGTCAGCGTGATGGCCTGAACCTGTCCCATTGCAAGGACGATCAGGACTGTTAATTGTAAAACTGCTAACTTTTTCATCTTTGTATTTTTTAAGCCGGATGGAATTCGCATGTAATATTTTCATCCATGAATGTATTTAACGAACATGCTCGTTTTATGATCAAAATATTTGAAATAATTTACGTGTCAAAAATATTTGTGAAAGAATGAAGAAATCGTGAAGATCTGAATCTTTAACAATAACTTAACGATCATTAACGTACATTAAGATACCGTTTAAAAATTTCCAGCATGGAGAATAGCCTGGTAAAAGGATGAAATTCATCATCGGTTTTGTCCTGTAATGGCCAAACTGTTTTATGAAGATGGTTGTTAAGTTTTTATTGTACCGATATTCGGCTTCTAAGAGAATCAATAAGGAATAATCAGCGTGAGTAGTAAAGACACCAGGAGGTCTTTGGAATTTCAGAGATTAAAGGACAGGTACAAACAGCGATCAATTGTGTTATTCAGGATCGCTATTCTTTAGGAAGAAGCATATGTTCGCAGTATTTGATCAACTGGCTGTCGAGGTTATTCAGTAAACTTCTAACCTCAACTGTCCTGTAAATTTCCAGACTACTTTTGAAATCTTTGTTACTGAATTTCGACCGCGCTTCTTCAATTCTGGCGCTGTCGCGTTTCTGTTTGTATTCTTCACGGGCTTTCCCACCATATTCAGATATGACGTTGTCCTGAAGTTTTGAAAATGCCATTAGCTTTTGGCACTCACCGTCGAAGAAATCTTCGGTCAAAAGATCAAAGTCGTGCAACAGGTATTTGAAGGCTAAATATTTATCTTCCGAATGAAAATCGGGCAGTTTTTTCTTATTGGTAAGTCCGAGTTGGTCAATGTAAAAGTCGTGACAGATTGTTGCGTTATCAAACTGGTAAACAACTTGTCCAATAAAAGAATGATAACTTAGAATGAATTTTTTACGTCCTTTTACAAATATAGCCACCGTAAATTGACCGCCCGAACCTTGTCCGTTTTCGTAGTCTTCAAACTCAAAACCATGTTGAGTTAAAAATAGATTTAAAATATCAAGCCCTTCGACCAAGTCTTTTAATGGCTGCATAGTACTTTTACAATTACTGCTACACATTTATCAGTTTTACAAACCCATAAATACCTATTTATCTTGAGTGTATGTATAAAAGCGTCGTATTAATTCAGTACAAATATAATAATTGCTTTAACCGTTAATACACCCCGGAAATTTTTATCCGTAATAAAAATATGTAAAAATTATTTGATGAAAAATTCCGATAGTTTCTAATAATGATTTAAACAGCTGCACTTTCTAGTCTTTACTTTCTTACCCAAAGGTAGGTAGAAACAAATTTCAAAAATAAATGAAGGTTTTTTAACCTCAAAAGATTACTTTTTTATAAATTTATCGTATCATATAGAAGTCTGAAAGATTTGCATTTAGAGCGGGTAACAATTGCTGTGAAAAAAGATGTCCAAATAGTTCATCACAGATCAATCTGATAAACTTAAAAACCACAATAGCGGATGAAAACTACATTTCTTACCTCCGTTTTTACTTTCGTCTCAGTCGGTTTGTTTGCACAAACGTCGTTGACATATGAGAACAATGCACTGCAAACGGATAATTCATATACTTTCAATGAGATTCAGTCACCCGAACCTGGTAATGCAGGTTCTAATCAGATATGGGATTTTTCGTCAGTTCAGCAAATCGGGAAAAGCCTTGTCAGTAGCTTGCAGGATGCTCCTGTTTCAAAAGTTGCGGGTGCAGGCAATTACAATTTATCACTCGTCGAGAACGGCTATGATTATTTTATGAAATCGTCGGGGAATCAATTGGAAGAGTTGGGGTATGTGAATACCGAAAAAAAGCTAATCCTTATCTATTCTGATCCGGTCGTAAAAATGAAATATCCTTTTTCGTATGGCGATCAGTTCACCGACCATTTTATTGGTGTTGCAAAATATAGTGAGACAAACACAATTGATTTCTTCGGGGATAATTGGGTGGCTGCCGATGGCTATGGCACACTGATTATGCCTGATCAGATCCTCGATAACGCGTTACGTGTAAAATCTGTCAAAACCGGACTACAGGTTAACATGTGCGGAACAACAGATGTAAAAATCATCAAATACGCATGGTATGCACCGGGTTACAGGTATCCGGTTATGAGCATCAGTACCATTGAAAATAAATACAGTACTGGTACGACAGAGATTATTAAGTCTGCATTTACAAATACACAACAACTGATTGAAAAAAGTGCGCCAGTGGCATCCTTAAATCAGGTTAAACAAACTGAATTACCGAATGTAGAAGTTATTCTCTCCCCCAACCCTTTTAACGATAAACTCACCTTTGCTTACTTCCTCCCGGCCTTGATGCCTGTTTCGGTTGAACTTTATGACATGGCGGGGAAACATAACGGCTGGCTGACCAAAAATCAATCGCAGGAAATTGGTTTACATAATGGCGAGCTTGATGCTGTAACTTATCACTTAACTCCGGGAGTGTACTTTATGCGGTTCGCCTTCGACAGGCAAGTTATTATTCGTAAAATAGTGAAGTTATAGCCACAGGTTACCAACATTTAACAAGATTGCCCAATTTACTTCAGAAAGATCATTGGATTTACTGTATTCTGATATTTAATGAGTTCCAAATAAACAGCGCCAATGTAACGAATGTCCATTTTAACTAAAACCGGGATGCAATTACCATCATCGGTAAACCAGACCGTTAAATCATCCTTTGCTTTGAACATGCGCCCTACTTCTACCACGGGGCTAATCTTAAAGCACTTTATTTTTCCAAATTTTGTTTTAACGTTTTCCCTTCCCTTGTATCTAAGCCGAAAGGGAAATATTTCATCAGAAAAATACATGTTAACAAATATAACATCACCCCTCGTGATCTCCGAGAAATCGATCCGCCGCAGGTAATAGAAGGCCGAAGCTAAATCGAGAATCTTTTCGGGAACCTCATGGATACCTGTTTTCATTGAATGAACCGTATTGTTTTCGCGGTTGTAAGTTACTTCATTGTACCATTTGTAACTGCCCTCTTTAATATTACGTACTTGTTTATAGGGCATGTTGGTTTCCTTGTCGAACCAGCTTTCGTAAATATCTTTGACTTCATATATTTTGTCGGCCATTCCTGAAGTTTGCCCAACAGCCAGGGCATGGTATACAAATTTTTCATCGTAAACCACCTCTTTGAGGGATAATGTCGTGGTTCCGCCAATGATTAAACCATACCTGATTTGGTAAGTAAGGATTTCACCTGATTTGAACGCGGTATTGTGCTTAACGGGTGGAGTGAAGATCTCCTGGGCATCGACATGCAAAAACGTTAGCAAAAACAGTAAGAGAAATTGTATATGAAGTTTCATTATTGAATCATTTGTTTTTAATCGCCACATAACCTGCCCTCACAGGTACCAGAATTCACTGGGGGGCAATTGACGTGGAGGGTTTCATTTTTAAGTACTTTGAATAAGGTATGCGACAAGAAATATACTGACCAACAGGATAAATCCTGTTAGAACGGTGATCAGTCCTGACGAATGCTCATATTGTCCTGTTCTCAATTGTTTCTCAGTCTGTCTGTAACGAATGTATGAAAGAATTGCAGTAATTGCGCCGACTAGTACGATTACGATTCCTAAAAACGAAGAATACCCTTTTTGCGGAAGAAGATCGGTCTTGCCAAGCAACAGCGGGACTTGTTTTATAAATAATGAAAACTTGACCACTACGAAACCAAAGACCATGATTCCAAGGCTTGTTCGTATCCATGCAAGATAGGTACGTTCATTTGCCAGATGGTCATTTACAGCGCCTTTATTTTTCAATTCCTGCATAAATTGCAAATTAAAAAAATTTAAAGAACTTCAGGATCAAATTTTGTTTAACAATCATTTTCCGTTCTTATTTCATCTTACATTACATTAACTGATGTCGATCCGTGATATATCGTTGCTTTTGAGATATTCAAAAAGTAATTCGCGCGATCTGAACAGCTGAACTTTAACAGTATCCAAAGGCAAATTTAGTTTCTCTGCAATTTCAATATACGAATATTCATTAAAATAATGCATTTCGAGTATTGTTCGGTACCTTGGTTTAAGACAAGAAACAGACTTTCGTAAGAGCACCGCATTTTGCTTCCTGATTAAAGCCTCCTCAGGATTATCTGCGGCAGTCTTTAAGTTGTAATCATATCCCATTCCGATCCATCCATCGATTTCATGCGTTGATTCAAGAGGAACCGTAATTACCCTTTTTTTACGCATGTGATCGATCGCCTGATTGACAGCAATATTGTACAACCAGGTACTAAAGGCAAACTGATTATTGTATTGATGAATATTGATAAACGCCTTTCCAAACGATTCAATAACAAGATCTTCAACGTCAATTTTATAATCAACCATTTTTAGAAGCCTGAAGTGTATAGCATCCTTGTAAAGGTTCATCAGTTGAGAAAATGCACTATCATCACCCAAACGTGCAGCGAGGACTAGCTTTTCATCACGCATGGCATTTTCACTTCTATTAATATTTGTTTCCATATTGTTTAAACTACCTTACTTTGAAAATGAGAGATAAGGCTTTTTAGGTAGTAGGATGTTTATTTGAAAATTAACATATCAAGCCTGAAAGTGTTCAATTTAGAGACAAAATCTTGTTTAAAAAAGAGAGGCTGTCAACTGACAACCTCTCTTTAATTATATAGTCTTATTGCCATTAATCAGACGAATGTCTTATTCTTTCTTCCAGATAACAATTGTGGCTTCAGCTCTGCGGTTTGCAGCATGTTCAGCTTTTGTACAAGGAACGCCGTCAGCACACTTGTTTGTTAACATTGTTTCACCCATTGCTGTAACTTTAATTCTAGAACCGCTGATTCCTTTTCCAATCAGGTAATCTTTAACAGATTTACCACGTTTTTCAGAAAGGGTCATATTGTAAGCTGCAGCACCTCTGCAATCGGTATGCGCTGTGATTTCAACATCAACACTTGGATTTTCAGTCAAATCTTTCACCAAACGGTCAAGCTCTGATGAAGATTTCCCATCAAGATTATACTTGTCAAATCCAAAGTTTAACCCGAACTCGATTTTATAAGTATTACCAACCACAGCTGGCTGAACAAATATCACTTCTGGTACTGGTTCTGGTTTTGGAACCGGTTTTGGTTCGGGAGTTGGTTCCGCGATTGGAGTTGGTTCTGGAATAACGACTACAGGAGCTGGCTTCTTTCTTCCG
>JBBRZE010000142.1:0-6382 GCA_038236995.1 Bacteroidales bacterium
ACAATTCGGACAGAATCCTATGGTACTCCATCGGGTGTTTTTAAATGGGTGATTAAATAATCAAATCATCTACCGATCGTTTTGGAACGTAGTGAACTCCGTTTTCATCGCGATAGTATTTGATATCTCCATCTTCTTTAACGTTGGTAATCACCACCTTTTCAATGGGTTTTCCCAGTGCAACCACATCGATGATTTCAAAACGGTCGGTAAGGTTTAGAATTGCAGACAGACGAGGTTTATTAATTGCCCTTAGAATACATCCACCCAACCCTTTATCAACAGCTCCAAGCAGTATGTTTTGCATTGCGATTCCGTCATCACAAAGAAAATTGTCCGAAATGTCAAGGTCGAGCAGAACGACAATATAGGCAGAAGGGCGTTCTCCTTCTTTGGGCCCTGGCCACGTTTTTAGATAGCCAGCCCATGTCAACGTCGAAAAAATCAGTTCGTTCACGACTTTGTCGTTGCTTAAAAAGTACTTTAAAGGTTGTGCATTTCGGCCCGAAGCGGCATACCTTGCAAGCTCAATCAACTCAACAAGCGTTTCACGTTCAATCACGCATTGTTCATCAAACCTTCTGTAACTCCGGTTATTTTTTACTAAATCCTTAAAATCCATATTGTTTGATTTTTATGTTTTTGTGATCTCATTTATATGTCAAAAGAACAAATTTATACGTAAATTTTATAAACCGCCACTATTTGCTAAGTTTGCACCTAAATATTAAAATTAGTCATCGGTCAAACTAACTGAATGGAGATTTTTCTTGTCCTTCTTGTGGGCTGTTTTTCAGGAATGATAACAGGTCTCACAGGAGCATCGGGTGTAATGGTTGTGGTCCCACTTATCACGATTTTATTTAAATTTCCAATTCACGAAGCAATTGGGACGAGCCTCGTTGTTGACGTACTAACCTCACTGATGATTTCGGCAACTTACTTCAAGAATGACAATATTGCCCTCAAGGCTGCCGGCTGGGTGGCCATATCTTCGGTAACGATGGCACAGATTGGCGCCCGTTTTTCTGACAAAATTCCCGAGCGGGGACTCGATTCCGGCTTTTCATTTGTATTGGTTATACTTGCTTTAATTATCTGGAGAACTGGAATTAAACGGGATAAAGCGGCGGTCGATCCTTTTCAGCTATCTGATTATAAATCGCCTTTGTGGCGTCTTATTCTATCTGTTTTACTGGCTGGCGGAAGCGGTTTTTTAACCGGGTTTATCGGAGCCGGTGGCGGAACGAATATTTTATTGATCCTGTTGTTTGTGAATAAGTTTCCGATGCATAAGGCGCTGGGAACCTCAATTTTGATCATGTCGTTTACTGCCTTGTCAGGAGTAATTGGTCATGCATCTTTTGGCAATGTAAATATTCTGACAGGAATCGTACTTGCCTTTAGCGCAATACCAACAGGTATTTACTGTGCCCGGTATACAAGCAAGATAAGTGAGAAATCACTTTCGCGGCTAATGAGTGGCGTTTATATCATCTTAGGGGTAGTGATGATGATCATTAACTTGAGGAACTCATAAGTGATTTATGATCTTGGATTTATGAATTATGATTTAGACGATTTTTAATTGTTTTGATGGATGAAACAAAAATCGCGGTTAATTCGTTGGCTTCTTTCTTTAAACTTAGGATTTTTGATTCTTGTTTTAGGATTTCTGATTCTTCAATCATCTCTAACCAAAACAATGTTTCGTCTGCCTCTTCTATTACAGTGCCAATTTTATTAATAAAATCCCGGTCGCTTTTCGATCTGCATACAGCCCGGTAATTGGCGGCAACCGAAGTAGATGATCGAATTATTTGGTCTGTAAATGTCCATCCGACTCTATTATTCGGCAATAGTTCAATAAACCTGATAATTTCCAAAGCAAATTTCTTCGTTCTAATTTGTAGCTCTCTATTATTCATACTTTAAATTTTAGCTGCCATTATTCCTAAACCCAAATGATTTCTGACCTTTTATGATTTCTGACCTTTTATGATTTATGAATTATGAATTTGGATTTATGATTCTAATGATCTTAATCCTAAAATCTTATATCCTCAATCTTTAATCCCAAATCTTAAATCTTAAATCCTCAATCCTAAATCAAGTAAATGTAACTACCCTGTCTTTAATCAATGCAACATCCTGTTTGAGTTTGTTCAGTGTGAAAGCAAGATCAGCAGGTGAAACTTCGCCCGAAGGCAACTCCTCGCTGATGTAATGGATAAACCGCCAGATTTCACGAATTTCAACCACTGCGAGTTCGTAAGGTTTGTAAAGGGGGTTCAATGAGATCAGTCCGATTTTTCCCTCTTTTTCGATCCTGTTTTCTACAATCTTAAAAACAATCCCTTCGTCGAGTGTAAGAACAATACAAGCTTCACCGTTTTTCAGTGTGCTCCAGTCCTGAACAAATTCGCCGGTCACCCACGATCCGTCAGGAATGGGCGACATCGAATCGCCGCTGATTTGAAAAGTGCGGTATTTCCGTTCGGGTGAAAGGAAAGGGAGCTGAAATACAGGAAGTTCGCGTACAAATTCAGGATCGGCAAACCCCCTTGTGTAACCGGCTTTGGCTTTTTCGGGAACCAGTTCGATATTTTCGGTATTCGTGCTGTCGACCGTTGTGGTGAGCACGCGCAATTTAGACCCTTTTACAAACACATCGAAACCGCTCTCCAGCTGGCGCAACTCGCTCTCCCTGAGTTTCGATAAATCAACCTTGATTAAAGTGTCGATCGAAATTCCGAAATATTCCGAATAGGCAACCAGTTGCTGGATACCCGGTTGTGCCACGCCGTTTTCGTAACCGCTTAGTGTCGGACGCTTCATCTTCAGCGTGAAAGCAACATCGTCCTGGGTCCGTCCACGTCGTTTCCGCATTAATTTGATATTGGAGTTGAAATACATGGTGTCAGTTATAAATTATAAGTTATGAATGAGATGATAAACGGGGCAATCACGCAGGATTGCCCGTACAGCAGCAAAGAAGGTAATTTCATATTGTGATTGTATTATTAATTAGCACATTGTCCCATTTCCATATTTTCAAATCGTCGAATTTTCAATTTTTTTTTGCCCTCCGCGTAACAATTTTCTGAAAAATGATTATATTATAACCGGATTAATGATTAAATACTGATCAAAAATAGTTTATTTTTCTGAAAAACAAAAATATTTAGCAAAAAAAGGTTCAGCCATGCAGGAGATCAGTCAGATATCGAACAAAACGGTCGTTCACTACGATCTTGACACCTTTTTTGTCTCTGTCGAACGACTGCAAAACAGCAAGCTAATCGGGAAGCCGGTAATCATCGGAGGTACATCTGATCGGGGAGTGGTGGCGAGTTGCAGCTACGAAACACGGCTGTTTGGTGTCCGCTCGGGGATGCCCATGAAACTGGCCCGGCAGCTTTGTCCTGAGTCTGTTCTTATCCGTGGCGACATGGAAAGTTACAGCCGTCATTCGGATGTTGTTACACAAATTATTGCAGAGCAGGCACCCGTGTATGAAAAGGCTTCGATTGATGAGCATTACCTCGATATTACGGGAATGGACCGGTTTTTCGGTTGTATGAAATGGGCTCATGAACTCCGTCATACAATTATAAAGGAGAGTGGTCTGCCCATTTCGTTTGGACTATCGGTCAATAAGACGGTTTCCAAAATTGCTACGGGCGAAGCGAAGCCGAACGGAGAAAAGGAGGTACCGCAATACAATGTTCAGCCGTTTCTCGATCCGCTTTCGATCCGGAAAATTCCGATGATCGGCCCTAAAACTTATTACCTGCTTCGTTCGATGGGGATCGAAACCATTCATTCGCTGGCAGCTGTTCCGGGCGAAATGATGCAGCAGGTATTGGGTGATAACGGGATGATGATCTGGAAAAAGGCACATGGGATTGACAATACGCCGGTTAAGCCTTATTCAGAACAAAAATCGATCAGTACGGAACGCACTTTCGAAAAGGATACCACGGATGTGCTTTTTCTGGAACAACTGATTGTGAGTATGACCGAAAAACTGGCCTTTCAGCTTCGGAAGCAACAGAAGATGACTTCGTGTGTCACAATAAAAATCAAGTATTCGAACTTCGATACGTTCAGTCAGCAACTGCGGATTCCTTACACACAGTTTGATCATACGTTGCTTGGGGTGGCCAAAGAGCTTTTCCGGAAACTTTACCAGCGGCGAATGCTGATCCGGCTGATTGGTGTCCGGTTTAGTTATTTGGTGAGTGGGACGCAGCAGCTTGATCTTTTTGAAGATACCTCCGAGCGCGTCAATCTTTATACAAGTATGGATGGAATCCGGAAACGGTTTGGTGCATCTGCGATTTATCGCGCTTCCGGATTGGCCGCCCACAAAACAATCGAAGAGATGAAAACGGTTCCGCTACAGATTCCGGATGGAAAACTGGTAATTAAACGGGGGTTTCATTAACAATGTTTTCGATAGATAATGGTTAATAATTTAAGCAACTGGCTATTTGCAACTGGCTGGTGGCTCAGAATAACCAGTTGCAAGCTGCCAGTTGCCAGCCGCTAATTCCAGACCGTCTAAAAAGACAGTATAGTTTTGACCAATACATTATTTTGTTAGAAAGCTTATGTTGTTTACATGTCATTCCTATTATAGTTTGCGTTACGGGACAATGAAGCCCGAAACATTGTTGCAAAAGGCGGTTGAAAATCACCTTCCGGTGGTTGTTATGGCCGATATTAACAACTCCTCGGGAGTGATTACTTTCGTGAAAGAAGCACATGCGCTGGGCATTAAGCCCATTGCCGGGATCGATTTCCGGAATGGCGATCGTCATCTCTACACCGCCATTGCCCGGAACAATGACGGTTTCCGCGAGCTGAACGAATTTCTGAGCCTCCACCTGTTGAAAAAGAAGGCATTTCCGGTTGTCCCAGAACCTTTTAACCAGGCTTATGTCATTTACCCTTTCGGGGAGAAGGATCTAACGGAACTGGGCGACAACGAATTTATCGGGGTTCAGCCGCAGGATATCAATCGGCTTCGCTATATAACGGCTGAAAAATATTTTCATAAATTAATTGTTTTTCAAACTGTTACGTTTTCGGGTAAACATGACTTTATCCTGCATAAGCACCTTCGCGCCATCCATCACAACACGTTGCTGAGTAAGATTACCCCGGAGCAGATGGGCAATGAGTCGGATATCTTCCGGACTTTCGATGATCTGCTCGTGGCGTTTGCCGATTTTCCGGAGATTCTGCTGACGACTAAAAAACTGATCGAAGATTGTTCCATTACATTCGATTTCACGACTAACAAGAATAAGAAGACCTATACAGAAAGTCTTTATGATGATAAGCTTCTTCTTGAAAAGCTGGCGCTTGACGGATGGAAATACCGCTATGGCAACGATCCCGAAGCATTGAGGCGTGTGCAGCACGAACTGGCAATCATTGATACGCTGGGCTTTTCGGCCTATTTCCTGATCACGTGGGATATCGTTCGTTATTCGATGAGTCGTGGTTTTTATCACGTAGGGCGTGGTTCGGGAGCCAATTCGATTGTTGCCTATTGTTTGAAAATAACCGATGTAGATCCGATTGAACTCAATCTCTATTTCGAGCGTTTTCTGAATCCCAAACGGAGTTCGCCACCCGATTTTGACATCGATTTTTCGTGGCGCAACCGCGATGATATTCACGAATATATTTTTAAACGGTACGGGACCAAAAATACGGCGCTTCTTGGGGCAATGAATACCTTCAAGGGAAAGTCGATCGTACGCGAACTGGGTAAGGTGTACGGACTGCCGAAAGCGGAGATCGACATGCTGGCCGATGATCCGGTTGCAGAGATTGAGGGGAGCGAGCTGTACAGGCAAATTTTCGCGGTGGGTGCATTGATGGAGGATTTTCCCAATCTGCGCACCATTCATGCGGGTGGTGTGATGATTTCGGAGGAACCGATTACCTGTTATACGGCACTCGATCTTCCGCCTAAGGGGTTTCCGACGACCCAATGGGATATGTATGTCGCTGAAGATTTTAAATTCGATAAACTCGATATTCTGAGTCAGCGCGGCATCGGCCATATTAACGACAGTGTCGAAATCATTCGGCAAAACCGGAAGGTGAAGATTGATATTCATCGCGTGCAAGGGCTGAAAGATGATCCGCAGGTGAAACATCAGTTGAAAGTGGGAGAGACGATCGGCTGTTTTTACATTGAGAGTCCTGCTATGCGTGGTTTGCTGAAGAAATTACACTGCGACAACTATATCTCGTTGGTGGCTGCCAGTTCGATTATCCGTCCCGGAGTTGCCAAGAGTGGGATGATGCGCGAGTACATCAACCGGTTTCATCATCCTGATAGTTTCACCTACCTCCACCC
>JBBRZE010000143.1:0-6290 GCA_038236995.1 Bacteroidales bacterium
AATGAAAGAATTAGTTGACATTAGATTAATAATTGTGTAACTTTTGGACAAATTTGACTTGTTAGACAATCTGTCCCAAATGTCAAATTTGTCAAAAGAGAAGTATAATTGCAAATTTGAATAAAATGGACAAGCAATACAACCCTGATGGTTTTATCCCTAAACATGGTGGTTACGAGAAATTGATAACCTACAAAAAAGCGGAAATCATTTATGATGGAACTTACTATTTTACCAAAAAATACTTTCAGCTTTATGATCGTACAATTGACCAAATGGTACAAGCTGCTCGTTCAGGAAAACAAAATATTATAGAAGGCAGCATGGCTTCCGGTACTTCAAAAGAAATGGAAATTAAACTTACAAATGTTGCCCGTGCTTCGCTCGAAGAACTTTTAGCCGATTATAAAGACTTTTTGCGGGTTAGGAAGCTGAAACAATGGGATAAAAATCATAAATACTATAACCCTCTTACAAAATTAATTACAAAGCAAGATGCAACCTATCAAACCTATCAAAAAGGAATAGAAAGCTCTGATCCTGAAGTGCCTGCAAATGTAATGATTGGATTAATCAACCTTACCTCCTATTTATTATCAAGGCAGATTAAAACACTTGAAAAGGAATTTCTAAATGAAGGAGGTTTGCGAGAAAGGATGTCGCAGGCTAGAATTGACGTAAGGAAAAAACAGAAATAAAAAGTTGAGCAATAAAATTATTCATCAAACAATTAAGAAGATATGAAATTTTATCCCGGATTCAATATTCAACCCACTACCCGACCAATGGGTTTTGAATATGGACCGGATGTTTTTGGTCCGAAAGTTGAGAACCGCACACTCGATTCGATTCGTAAAAGTTTGCGTGACCCGCAATGTTCAGGGCCCGATCCGGTTTATGCCATTGCGATGGACGTTGGAAAATCAGAACATCACCCCCTACTAGTACAACATCATTTGTTGTTTGGTGCGGTAACCTATGCTGCAGGTCGTTTGGGTGACGAACCGGTCCGAAGTCAGGGACATATTCACAAAACATCACCATTTTCAGGTTGGTCGACTCCCGAAGTTTACGAAATATGGTCGGGAAATGCCATTATCTACATGCAGGAAACTGCTAATGATCAGCCGGGCCGGTGTTTTGCAGTTATTGCAAAACCGGGTGATGTTGTGATTGTTCCTCCCAAATGGGCACATGCAGCCATTAGTGCCAATCCTGAAAAGCCACTGACTTTTGGAGCCTGGTGTGACCGGGAATATGGATTTGAATATGACGCTGTTCGGGCTCATAAAGGTTTAGCATGGTTTCCTGTTATTTCGATGAATGGGACCATTGAATGGCATAAAAACCTGAATTATCTTGACTGCGAATTGGTTTTCAAAAGGCCGGAAATATATCTTCAATTTGGCATCGAATCTGGCAAATCCATCTATACGCAGTTTGAAGAAGATCCACTTAGGTTTGAATTCGTACCTCAACCGCAAATCGTTGCAGAAAAATGGAATGGATTTACGCCTTAATCATCACAATCTACAAGAATCTGATTATCATTTAATATATTTACAGTGGTTATTGAATCAAATTAAAAACTGCAAACAAATTAATTATGAAGAAGGTATTTCTATTTTCGTCGATCTTTATTTGTTTCTCGCTTTTGGCTTCTGCCCAAATGAGTAAAGTATCTGACAACCTCTCACTTCCCAGCAAGATCCTCAAAAGTGACCGGAAATATGCTGTTTACCTGCCTGCAGGTTACGAAACATCGCAACGAAGTTATCCTGTACTCTATTTATTGCACGGAGCCACTGATAATCACACTGGCTGGGTACAATTCGGAGAGGTACAACGAATTGCAGATAAAGCCATTCAGGATGGAGTAGCAACTGCAATGATCATAGTAATGCCCGATGGCGATACCGGTAGAATGGGATATTTCAACAGCATTGGTGGAGATTGGAATTACGAAGACTTCTTTTTCCAGGAGTTTCTACCCACGATAGAAAAAACCTACAGGATAAAAACTGAAAAGCGTTATCGCGCGATTGCCGGACTGTCGATGGGTGGAGGGGGAACCTTTATGTATGCACTTCATCACCCTGAACTATTTTCATCTGCCTGTCCGTTAAGTGCCTATATTGGTCCATTGAGTATGGAGGAAGCCAAGACCCGCATGAGCAAAAGTGATCCCGGAATTACGGATGAAACGCAGATTAAAACCTATTACGAAAAGTATAATGCTTTAACACTTATCAACCAGATGCCTGATGATCAGAAGAAAGCGATACGCTGGTACATCGACTGCGGGGATGATGATTTTCTTTACGAAGGAAATTCACTGGTTCATATAGCGATGCGCAAAAAGGAGATTCCCCATGAATTTCGGGTTCGCGACGGCGCGCATAATTGGACTTACTGGCGCGAAGCATTGCCTACCGTTTTGGGTTTTGTATCAGAGACTTTTCATCAGAAATAATACTTGATTTTCAATGTAAAGCAAAATAAAGGCTGTCCCAAAATCCTGGACAGCCTTTACTTATTCTTGCTATAAATAATTTATTGTCTTTTTAACAAATCCCTTATTTCTGTCAATAATTTTTCCTCGTTAGAGGGTTCAGGCGGTGGCGCAGGGGCGGCAGGTGCAGGAATCTCTTTTTTATTCATCGAATTCATCAATTTAATCATCATGAAAATTGAAAATGCAATGATCAGAAAATCGATGGTCACTTGAATAAAATTACCATAATTAATCGTAACAGCCTGAGCAACTACCTTGTCAGCTTCCATTACTTTATCCTTAAGAATAATTTTAAGTCCTGTAAAATCTGTCCCCCCCAGCAACGCTCCAATCGGAGGCATCAACACATCAGCCACAAAAGAAGATACAATTTTTCCAAAGGCGCCGCCAATAATTACACCGACTGCCAAATCAACCACGTTTCCACGCATGGCAAATTGCCTGAACTCGCTTAACATTCCCATATTGATTTTGTTTTAAGGTTTATATGAAACAAATATAACGACTTAACTTTAAAATCAGGTTCAGCAAATTGAAAAAAAGTAAAATTTATCTGAATAGCGAATAACCATTGTCTGGGCAAATTAGGTCACAAGCAGATTCGTATGTAGAGACAAAGTAAGGCTTTTCTCTACATATTGAATAATAATTTTATTTTCCAATGATTTTCTGAATCTCATTGAGTTTATTGAGCGCCTCCATTGGGGTGAGGTTATTGACATCCAGATTCTTGATTTCATCCCTGATTTGTTTGAGAACCGGGTTGTCGAGCTGAAAGAAACTTAACTGAGAACCATTGAACTTCTTTTCAAGACTATTCGTACTGTTTCTCAATAAACTTCGTCGCGAGTTCCAATATCGACAAAAACAGCTCTTTTTGGCTTATCTCTCGTGAAAAAGAAGACAACTCTTAAGTCATAATCAATTGAAAAACTCCATAAATCTTTTAGTTTTCCAGATAATTTATGGGTTTTAAGTTTGTCATCAAACGGATCAGCTATAAATAATTCCAGCCGGATCCAAAATTCAGTTTCAATTTCAGTTGTTTTAACTCTCTTTTTAAATACCTTTTTGAATGAATCACTAAATGAAACTTCCATTATAGCATCTTCTTAAGATCGTTAATATTTGTAGAAAATTCCAGCCTGTCCGATTTAAACTCCTCCTGCGACTTCTTATAATTATCAGCCATTTCATTTCTGCGGGTATCAGCAATATTATGCTCTAAGAGATTTTTTAATTCCAATCTTTCCTCAAGAGATAAACCATAAACAGTTTCAACTATATTTTTAAAATGCATTACCTGAGTTCTCATATCCTATAATTTATTTCAAAGATAATGAATATTTTAAAGCCCGATTACTTCCCGATAATCTTCTGAATCTCATTCAATTTATTCAACGCCTCCATGGGCGTAAGGTTATTAACATCCAGATTCTTGATTTCGTCACGGATTTGTTTGAGCACAGGGTCATCGAGCTGGAAAAAACTCAACTGAAAACCTTCACGCATTTCGGCGAGGTCTTTTACCCTTTTGGCAGGAAGCTCTTTGCGGTTCGCTTTTTCAAGTTGCTTCAGAATTTCGGTTGCACGATTTACAACACTCTTTGGCATCCCTGCCATTTGCGCCACATGAATACCAAAACTATGGTTACTGCCACCCGGAACTAACTTTCGCAGGAAGATCACTTTATTTCCGACCTCCTTTACCGTGACATTGAAATTTCGCACCCTGCTGAACGATTTCTCCATTTCATTCAACTCGTGGTAATGGGTTGCAAAAAGGGTTTTTGCCTTCCCTTTTGGATGCTCATGAATATATTCGACAATCGACCATGCAATCGAAATACCGTCGTAAGTACTTGTTCCGCGCCCTAACTCATCAAGCAATATCAAACTCCGGTCCGACATATTATTCAGGATACTCGCAGCTTCGTTCATCTCCACCATAAATGTCGATTCTCCGAGCGAAATGTTATCCGAAGCTCCCACACGTGTGAAGATCTTATCAACATATCCTATTTTAGCCACTTCTGCAGGGACAAACGAACCTATCTGGGCCATTAGCACAATCAGCGCTGTCTGTCGCAACAACGCAGATTTACCAGCCATATTCGGACCTGTTATAATGATGATCTGTTGCTCTTCGTTGTCGAGGTAAACATCGTTGGTGATGTATTTTTCACCGATCGGAAGCGCCCGTTCAATCACCGGATGCCGGCCATCTTTAATATCAATAACTTGTGATTCATTGATCTCAGGCCGATTGTATTTATTCTGTTGTGCAATTGTAGCAAACGAGAGCAAACAATCGATCTGAGCCAGAACAGATGCATTCAACTGGATGGCCTGTATATATTCAGTCAATGCAGATACAAGTTCACCAAACAAACGAATTTCGATCGCAAGGATCTTCTCTTCCGCACCTAAAATTTTTGACTCGTAATTCTTTAGTTCTTCTGTAATATAACGCTCTGCACTAACCAGAGTTTGCTTGCGAATCCAGGTCTCCGGTACTTTATCCTTATGCAGGTTCCGGACTTCAATATAATATCCGAAAACGTTGTTAAAAGCGATTTTCAGGGAAGTAATACCTGTAGCTATGATCTCGCGTTCCTGCATTTTCTGAAGGTAATCTTTACCCGAGAAGGCAAGATCACGAAGTTCGTCCAATTCTGCCGAAACGCCTTTTGCAATTACATGCCCCTTGACAATCATCATCGGCGGATCGGGGAAAATTTCATGCTCAATCCGGTCTTTGATGGTCTGACACAAATTTAACTGTTCTGCAAGACGGATTAAAACACCATTTCCGGAGGCAGCACACAACTCTTTAACCGGGCCAATTGCATTTAATGCAACTTTCAGTTGAACCACTTCGCGTGGATTCACACGTCCGACCGCAGCTTTCGAAATAATTCGTTCCAGATCGCCTATGTGCCTCAGTTGTTCCTCAATATCGCCCTTTAATTCTGCATTTTCAGTAAATTTCTGAACAACGTCAAGCCGGTCATTGATCCTGTGGATATCTTTTAAAGGGAGTGCGACCCAACGTTTCAGAAGACGGGCTCCCATGGGTGAAATCGTCTGATCGATCACCTGCACGAGTGTCTTAGCACCTTCATTGATCGTATGGAAGAGCTCAAGATTACGAACCGTAAAACGGTCTAGCCAAACATACCGGTCCTCTTCAATGCGTGAAAGTCCCGAGATGTGTTGAAGATGCGAATGTTGGGTAAAATCGAGGTAATGAAGGATGGCTCCCGAAGCAATGATGCCCAACTGAAGCGTCTGAACACCAAAACCTTTAAGGGACACTGTTTCGAAATGACGTAAAAGCCTATCATTGGCAGCATCCTCTGTATAAACCCAATCATCCAGTTTATAAGTATAGAACTTACTCCCAAACAATTCAATAAAGAGCTTCTCTTTACCCTTCTGAAAAAGCACCTCTTTGGGCTGGAAGCTGTTCAGTAATTTATCGATGTATTCAAATGATCCTTCGGCAGTCAAAAATTCACCAGTTGAAATATCCAGGAAGGCAACTCCTGCCATGGTCTTTTCGATATGTACCGAAGCCAGGAAGTTATTCTCCCGATGTTCGAGTACATTGTCGTCGATAGAAACTCCTGGCGTGACAAGTTCGGTAATTCCCCGTTTAACGATATTCTTCGTTAATTTCGGATCTTCGAGTTGTTCGCAGATCGCCACTCGCTGACCTGCCCTCACTAATTTGGGAAGATAAGTATCGAGTGCATGGTAAGGAAAGCCTGCC
>JBBRZE010000144.1:0-6192 GCA_038236995.1 Bacteroidales bacterium
CGTTCCACATAAGGATTAACTTCCTTTTGGATTTCCTCAAAAATAGATTTTGCCCAAACCTGTTGCTTTACTTTATCGAGTACAGTTTGTCGGTCGCCGGCATTCACCAGAATATGCGGATTTTGGGCTGTTGCCGTTCGGGTGGCAAAACCAAGAGAAATAACAACAAGAATGATTAGTAGTTTGCTCATTTATAAAAATTTATAAAAATTATCTTAACACTAAGGTATTAGCGAAATGGAAATATCACATTCCCAACTGGTTAATTAGCTCTGGCCAATTAACGGCTGATACCGAAATTTTCTTTCTGCTGGTTTGACTTTTGCGTTGATTCAAAGGTGAAAAATTGCCATTCTCGGATGATCTAATGTGCGAATACTCAAATGCAAACAATTAATGCCCTCCAGTCAAAGGTGGAGAATAAAATTAAATAGTTATAGTTGTGAAATTCAAACGTTCTTGACGCCTAACTTTCTGGGATTCTGTCTGCAATCGAATATTGTAGCAATTGTTACAATATTTTCGTCGATCAAATACACAATCTTGTAATTTTCATACACAAGATACCGTATCTCTTTTTGTAAATGGGCTAACATTTCTTCGGGTTGGCCCATTTGAGGCGTTTGCTCCAATAATATTGTCTGGTCAACAATGGCATTCGCCAAATTATCTGCAACTTTCTCACTCACTTTAGAATAGTAGTAGTTATATTTGTCATGCAACTCTGCGATTGCAGTATCAGACCAAATAACAACTATTTCCATGTCACAATTTCTTCCTTTAATTTCCGGGCACTTTTTACTTTATTATTCTTAACATCATCTAAAGCCTTTTCAATACGCTTTTCATATTCTTTCAATGTCATAGGTCTAATTTCTTTTTCAAATGCCTTTTCTCGCTCTTGCTTTAACATTCCTTCAAATTTGGCAAGCATATTTGCATTAGCACATTTCAGAAATTCTTGAATAAATTGTATTTTCCTTGTCTGTAAGTCCATACTTTTTTTTGTAAAAATAATGATTTTTTATTCCAAATTAATGATACGAACAATTCTTTAATGAAAAATAAATACTTGTATTTACCACTGCGCCAAAGCTTTCGTCACAGGTATAATACTATTGTCAACTCCCGGCCATTGAGGTGTCAGCAAAATAGAAATAGTAACATTTCCAACTGGTTCAGTCGTTTTAGCCATTAAACGGCTGACACCGATATTTTCTTTCTGTGGTTTCGACTGTTGTGCCGACTCGGAAGTGAAAACACCATTTGTAGGGGAAAGGATTCTGGCAATCAGCTTTTGTCCTCCCAGTGTAAGCTCAGCTTGTTTCGGATTAACGATCCAGATTGTTGCGTCCGTAGTCATTCCCCAGGCAACTTCTACAGTTTTTGTTAAGATAAATTCATCCTGAATCAGAATTGCTTTGCGTCCGCCAACCACTTTCAGACCGCGTTGTGCCGAAGTTGCGAAATCTTTGTATGCTTCGGTAAAATCAATCACCGAAAATGGTTCGTCAACACCTTCGCCATGTTTAATAAATTTCGCGGTAGCATCTTCCCGCTGACTTTTTCCGCTTAGCACGGGAACATTGTGGCTTAATGAATTGAGCCGGTAATATGTATAGCGCAGGCTACCAAAGTAATCGGGAAGATTATAGTCGTCAGAACCCAGGTCACGCGCCCAGCGGACTCCGAGAGCATCGAGTTCAAAATTTCCCAAATCGAGATGTGCATGATTGACTTTGTTGTAACCTGCCTTAATACCAACCCACAATCCATTTGGATCAGTCCACGAACCACGGGAGAAAAAGAGCGCCACGCTTCCATCGAAGAACTTATCCAGATCTCTCTGGGCCGCCGAATTTGCATAAGGCCGAAACCATATTACATCATAAACATTGGCTGTCTGTGTCGCAAGTTGTTCATTCACAAAGTCGGAAAAATGATTATTACTATATACATTCGCCAGCCACATTCCAGGATGAGGAGCTCCCAGTTTAGATTTTTCACCTGCATCAGCATAATTGAGCATATAACCGGTTGGCCCGGCTGAATAAATCGGGAAATAGCCGGTCAGGCTCATCCCTGGCAATTGGGTAAGTCCGAAATCCTTACCAAGTGCACTTAGTAAGGCAGATATGCCATAGGCGGTATAATCTGTTGCATAACCCCAGTATCCGGGGCCTTCGCCCCAAACGCCATCCGGACCATAACATTTTAGTGCATAAGGCAGATATTCAATTGCTTTGGAAACAATCAACAGAGCCAAATCAGGATCGGTTTCGGTAACTGCCAGTGCACCTATCGCTAAACCACTGTTGCAAACCTGGTTCCAATTATGATCAACTTTTATCCACCAGGCATTCGCAGCATAGGCCTTTTTCCCTTCATTTAAACCCAGCTTGATGAGCCCTGTTCTAATCTGGTTTCGTGTTGGCTGATCCATTTTATTGTAAAGCCAATCATAGCCGATTGCAACAGCATGTGTCATTTCAGCCACATCGAGAAAATGTGATGGATTCCAGTCATCAAAGGCGCAGACAATACGTAAATTCGAAATGGCAGAACTCAGGTATTTTTCATTGCCGGTCCATCGGTATGCAAAAGCAAGGTTGTACACACGTGATAAGCATTCCCGGCTTTTGTCCAGTAGCCGCGGCCCGATCAGAACATGCTGTATCTGAGATTTAAAAATATCTTTATCAGCCTGTGCCACCACATCTGCTGCATATTTTTTCAATCGTGAATCGGTAATGCTGAGTGTCTTCAATTCCTGAAGCCGTGCGTCAGTCAATAACAGCCGCGGATGCTCCATTTTCAAAGTACTTAGAATCCCTGTAAGTTTGGGTGGTTCAACTGGGGCAACTTCCACAATTGGATTTTTCCTGCAACCTGATAGCGCAACACCATTAAACAGGAAAAAAACAATAAAACAGCAGGTTAGAAATCTCTTCATCCCGCTTGGATTCTGATTCAAATTTTTCATTTTAGAACATTTCCTACCATTTAGCCAACGGCTTCCCGAATTTCATATTTTGCTTGCCGGTTGAACCCGGAACCAGCAATACCTGAATCGTTTGCTTCTGATTTGGCTCCAATTTGATTTCAAAACCGACGAGGGTTTTTCCCGGATTTGGAGCATCGTAGGTGGTTGTCGATTCAGTCGGCCATGTCTGCATGGTTACTTTTGAAGACGTATTTACCTGAAGAACCAAAGTATGACCTTCTTTGCTTAAAGTAATGCTGTTTTTTCCTAAAACCGGCGTTGCCGAAGTCATCATGGTCCAACGAACTGTGGTGGGTTTATTTGGAGCAACCACTTCATCCCTTATCACAACAAATTTTTGATCCACAATAGCCACCCCGCGTTTTGCTTCGGTGAGCTGATTTTCGTAAACAGATGACAAATCGGAAATGGCATACATAAAATCAGATTTGTCAGAAAACTGGTCAATCTTTGCATATCCTTTTACCTGCTGAAGCTGGTCATTAATGGTCAGCGTGTTATGAGATTTATTTATTAATCTGAAAATACTCCATCGCTGCGCATCCTGTGTGCGACCAAAGACTTGAATGCCTTTCGACTCCAATGATTCGTAATCCTGCATTCCAAAATCAGAAGCCCAGCGTGAGCCGTCAGCTTCCATTACAAAGGAGCCAATGTCCATGTGACCATGGTTAACTGAGGCCGATCCGGCTTTAAACCCGAGATAAATAGCATTCGGTGCGGTCCATGATGTTCGCATCATACAAACCGGATTAGCACCCTGACCTTTCCATACTTTATAGCCAGGTTCCGAAATTTTATCTAAAGGAATATCCTTACCCCAAATCATTATAGCGGGGAACAATCTGTCTTTGGTGAAGGAAGTGTAATCTTCTTTTTGAAGGTATCTTTTTTCGATCCATAAAAGCGTCGGATCGTTGTTGCGCTGAGCCAGCCAGAACATGGCGGGGCTGAGATCACCGCGCGGACCACTGTCGCCCCAGTTAAAGCACAATGTTGAAACGGCAGTCATATTTTCGTAGAATCCTGCAGTTTGCAGAAAACCGGGCGTTTTATTTAATCCGAAATCGGAGGAAAAAACCTTTTCAAGTGCACTCAGAAACATCACATTAAACGAAGTTCCATAACCCCAGTAACCGAAACCTTCGGGATAGGCACCATCAGGTTTGTATTCACCCATAGGCAATGTGATTGATTCAATGGCGCGGCTGATCATGTTTTTCGAAAGTTCAGGATAGTCTTCGGCAACGGCCAAAGCGCCATAGGTCATCCCCGCATTGCAAACCTGGTTCCAGTTATTAACAGCATTTACCCAACTGTTATATTTCGAATCGAGCGAAGGATTGAGCCCTTTACTGACAATGGCTTCACGAATAATTTTTTTTGATTCATCAGACAATTTCGGGAAGAGCCAGTCATAACCAATTGAAACAGCCATTGTCATCTCGGCCACATCCAGGAAATGGGATGGATTCCAGTCGCTGAATGCGGATATTGCCAATAATTCCTTTTCACACCGCTTGAAGTATTTTTCCTGATTGGTTAACCGCCATGCATACGAAAGGTAAAATACCCGACGCAAACCCTCGCGGGATTTATCAAGAAGACGCCTTCCAATCTGAATTCGTTCAATGGGTGGCAAAATAAGAATGCTGTCACATTCTTTTAAAATAGTTTCATGCATCTTCTTCCAGATCGGGTTATCGGCAATCGATTGCGCAATCAAACCCTCTTCACCTTTCAATAACAGGATACGTGGATGCTGTTTGTCGGTAATGGTTTGCAGCGAAACTGCCGGCTGTCCAAAGCTGATACCTGCAAAACAGGTCAGTAACAGAAAAATCAGGAAGTGCTTTTTAAAGTTCATTGCTATATAGTTTTATAATTCGATGGTTACACTTTTTCCGGCATAAACTGTCTGGGGCAAATCGATGGTTATTTCGCTGATTCCTTTTTCGTTGTTCCAGAAGGAGGCGAAATGTAGACCTTTTTTATCGATTTTATCGCTCACTGTTAGGTGAATTCTTCCCAGTTTTCTTGATGGGTCAGCCACGGATATCGTTTTTATTCTGGAACTATCCATCTTAACCATCACAATGCCTGGACTATCCATTCCGATTTTCAGATCGCCGGAAAGTTTGATTTGTCCGGCCTGGTAAAAAACCACCTCACTGATGTTTAAACCGGTATGCTGCGCCGCCTGGATTTCGGTGGTATTTGATAGAATCACCAACTTACGGTCGCCTTGTTCTGTTAATTCCTGTTCATTCGTTGATGGGACAACAATATATTGGTAGGATGCATTCACAGGTTTCACGCCATGGTTAACCCAGATTTTAAAAACATCTTTTGTGATCACGTCCTTAGGCGAATCGGACTGGTGATTGATCTTGTACCAACTGCCTGTTTCTGATTGATTTGATGCGTTTATCTTCACCGACTGTGGAAAAAGATAAGCGATCCCGTCCTGCAAAACCCACTGAACATCAGTTAATTCATGCGTTCCTTTTGTTAATTTCGAAGTCTGGTTGTTTGACCTGACCATTACGTCGCTTTTCAGCAGGCACTGGTTGAGTGTGGTTGCCACAGGGAATGGAGATTCAGAATTGATTCCGGTTCCAAGACACACATATTCCTTGTCAAAAAAGAACCATGACTTTTTGGCATCGAGCGGGTCATGCGGGCTTTTAAAGTCAAATGCAACAGCACCATAAATTCCGTCGGTTACAGCCCCAACAAAATCGGTCAGCCCTTTTTTCTGAATTTCCTTTTCAGATGGAAGCTCAGGTTTCTGAACGACAGTCGTTCCGGGAATCTTTTGCCAGTCGTAAACAGGTGAAATATCAAAATACTCATCGCCAGTTCGGGAGATGTAATTGGTTCCGTCACCCCGGTGATGGTTCATCAGCCCTTCGCCATTGTAAGGCATTCCCATGTTGTAGTCGCGGGTAGAGTACATTCTGACTGATGTAAAGAATCCTGGTCTTTGATAGGTGAAATGTTCGGACTGCCAGTAAAAGGTGCTGTGCGCCAATGTTGGCTGAGCCTCTCCATGCCTGATCATTATAATATCCTCGAGTTCTTTTTTGCGGTAACCTGAAGCTGTCAGCAATCTTTCGGGTGTTGCCGTTCCAAAAGCTCTTTGCGAATCAGGTCGGGTAATATCACGGTTCATTGCACCCGGATCA
>JBBRZE010000145.1:0-6146 GCA_038236995.1 Bacteroidales bacterium
ATTTCTGTCGGCGAATCATCACATACATCTTTTGTGGAATTGGAAAAGTCATTTGAAGAACAAACCGGTGAGGATTTTGTGCTTTTTTGGAATAGTACCGCGATTAAACAATTAAGAGAGAATGGATTGTTGATGCTGTAAATCAATCAATTATTTAGATTGATTAGTGTTTTGCTTATAGCATCTCTTAGTGCAGGATTTACTTTGGTCTCTTCGGCATATTTCGGCCAATTATTCACTACCTCATTGATCTGTGAAACAATAGATGCAGCTTTTTTTATATTCATCCGTTTTGCAACAGCGATAAAATCATCCCGGATGATATTTTGCCTTTTACCATTCACACTAAGTGATTGCTGGCTAACCCAGGTGCTTCCAGGCCGGTAGGAATGGCATACATCAAAAGCAGGTGAGAGTTTCCATACTCCATTCTTATCCATTATAAAAGCAAAGTTTTTGGTATGGTCATCGCAATTGCGTGAGATTACGTTAAAAACCATGCGTCTGAATAACTGTTCTGCCTGAGGATAAGGCAACCCAAGCAAGCGCATAGTTTCAAAGAGTTGTTCGTAACCGTACGAATATATGTCATTGAAATCGTAGTGCTGCATGGCACAAAAACTCTGAATATGCATTTTCCCTTTGCCAGGTTCCCGATCGAATCTGCGGGTCATAAAGTGCGCCCTTCCTTTCTCTTCCAAAAGACGACACTCTGTCATCTCAATTTCTGCATCTTTTGCCATCAGGTGGTAAGCCATTTCAACACGGCCATAACCATGACTTACCCCTAACTGGTTATCTGAAACTCCTTC
Organism: Bacteroidales bacterium; assembly: GCA_038236995.1. Taxonomy (GTDB): domain Bacteria; phylum Bacteroidota; class Bacteroidia; order Bacteroidales; family Prolixibacteraceae; genus JAAFHB01. The sequence goes on from JBBRZE010000145.1 coordinate 813, forward strand.
AAATTTTATAAGCCAATGCGTGAAATCTTTTGGAGCATCAACCTGTCCGCTACGAACTTCTTTTGTAACAGGATTAAACGCAATAACTGCTTTCGCCCTTGCGCCACCTGCAGATGTTCCAATTTTTAAGAGGTCGAGAAGGGCTTTTTCTTCATTATCCAAAAGATTGGTTGCGAAATTTTGACGATCTGTAAGGAGGTCATTTGCAATTTGTACAAGATCGCTGATTTCAATTTTAGTAGAGACATTGGCTACTTTAGGCTCCGGAGGTTCAAATTCCAGTGCCCCCATGCCTCGTTTGCCTATAAAGCAAAGTTTTTCAACAGGATTCATACTGTCTGTGGCGCGACCTCTTCGGGTAAGCCATGTATTAATAAGTGCATTACCATATTTGTCGGGCAAGGCATCTGCCAATAGTCCAGGAAGTCCTTTGAAGGCCTGACTGTTCCTTATTTCTGTGAAAGAGAAAATCCGTCCTCTAGCCTCGTTTAATGGCATTTGCAAAGGTGCAAGATCCCAGTTATTATTGAAAAAGGATGGATCAAATTCGAATGATCCTACACCCGAAGAAACATCCCAGGCAACACCACCTACGCGGTGGTTCCAGATATTTACGAAGGCTGTTTCAATCATTACCAGTCTGATTTAAAGGTTGATTTCTTTTCATCCGTACGCCGTGCCCTGATTCTTTTTGCCTGCTCAAGTTTGGCTAATTGAATAGGGCTGATTTGCTGCCTAACCTGAAACTGTTGTAGCAGTTTCAGCAGTTTTAAAGTGCGCAATAGCTGTATGAATACGAGCATGCTGGTATTCTTCCCTTTTTCGAACAAGCTCAATGTAGATCGGGCTATTCCAGCCTCTTTCGCCAGTTGGTCTTGCGTTTTGTTTTGTTGCAAGCGGTGATATTTAATGAAAGATCCAATGTTTTCCATCAATGCAGCGTCGCTAGCGGCAACCCAATAATTGTCTGATAAATCAGTCATTAATTTAGTTATTGATGTTTAATGCATGATTAATCATGCAATAATAGTAATTTAAATTCAATTTGCAAAATAATTTTCACGTTTGGACTGCATAAACGTAAAGACACATGACTGTAGATTAAGAATTGCTGTAGTGATGTGATTAATCGCGGCTCTACTATATTGAAATACTAAATTTTGTCCCCTTTTCAGGTACCGATGAAAATGTAATTGTACCTCCATGCCGAAGAACTATTTGCCGCGAAATGGCCAGTCCAATTCCATTCCCACCTGGATTTGTAGTAAAAAAGGGGATAAAGATTTGATTGGCATACTTTTCTGGAATTCCGGGACCGTTGTCTTCTACAGCGATCAGGATATGCTCATCTGTTTTCGTAACCGATAACCGGATGATTCCATTTTCCGAATCGGTTAAAGCTTGTTGCGCATTTTTAAGCAGATTAACGATCACCTGCGAAATCAAGTTGTCATCGGCATAAAAGTGATCAATTTCTGACTGGATGACATCAAATCGAATTCCTTTTTGGATCATTTCCTGGTAGTAAAGTATCCTGAATCGTGAGAGCCAGTCTTCCACGTTAATCGCTTTAATATCTGGCTCGGGAATTTTATAGAGCTTCCGGTACTTCTCAACAAACGACATCATCAGGTTACTTTGCCCTTCAATAGTCGAGGCAATTCGTCTGATCCTGTCGAAATCGACCTTTTCTGATGAAGAAGTTTCTTCTGATTCATCAGGAAGTGACTTCGTAATTGATTGAGCAAGGGAGGTGATAGGTGCAATGGAATTCATTATTTCATGCGAAAGTATTCTGAAAAGATTTTGCCACGCTTCCACCTCCTTTTCATCAAGTTCAGTTTTAATATTCTGAAAGGCGAGTAAACGATACCTTTTTTCACCGAAATTGAAAAGGCTCGACCGAATTTGTAATGGAATCGTATCACCTTCGGACGAAAACTTGTAAACGATTGTTTTTCCGGGTTGGAGATTGTTGATCGATTGATAAAATGCAGGGAATCTGTTTTCAATTGTTTTCATCGAAGAGAGGTGATGAAGACCCAGAAAACCAAGTACAGGAGGATTTACCAGTTTTACCTGTCCAATTTCGTCATAAGCAAGCAGACCTGAAGTTGAATGGCTGATTAATTCTTCATAAAACTGTTGCTGAAAACGATTTTGAACGCGCTCATCGCGGACAGCCTTACTTAACCGAAGCAACGATTTGCTAAGATAAGCATACCCGGGAGGAGCTGTTTTTAGCTCAAGATTGAGGGAAGAATCTTCGTTCATTAAGCCCTCAAAGAACAGTGCAATATCTTGGTTTGTCCGCTGAAGAAACCGGAAAAGCCTGATCATTACAAGTATCAAAAGCAATAACGGAAAAACAAACAAAGGTCTGTTAGGACCAAACCACAGGAAAGCTGCCGCAAGGGAGATAAGTCCAATCGATATAACCTGCCAGCCTATTTTCTGAATGAAAGGTTTAGAACCCATATTTTTTTGCCTTATTGTACAAGGTTTGACGCGTGATTCCCAGTTTGATAGCGGCGGCACTCATATTTCCGCCATTTTCGGCAAGTGCTTGTTCTATCATTAACTTTTCCATATCTTCAAGCGTATTCCGCGAATCATCACGTTCAGTCGTTGGTCTGAAATGAAAATCTTCAGGCTGGAGTATTTCTGTCTCCGAAAGAATAACTGCCTTTTCCATCGCGTGCCGCAATTCACGTACATTACCCGGCCAATGGTAATGCCGGAATTTTTCTTTCGCTTTTCCGCTTAGAATTAGTTTCGGTTTATGATAATATTTTGTATAGTAGTTCAGAAAGTGATTGGCCAGCAAGATAATATCCTCTTCGCGATCGCGGAGTGGCGGTGCTTCAATCCTTATTGTGTTGATGCGGAAAAGCAAATCTTCGCGAAACCTGCCTTCGGCAACCATCAGGTCTATGTCACAATTTGTAGCAAATATCAGGCGGATATCGACTGGTATTGGATGATTTGCCCCGACAGGGACGACCTGCCGGTTCTCGAGACATGCCAAAAGCTTTGCCTGAAGTGGAAGGGTGAGGTTTCCAATCTCATCAAGGAAGAGCGTACTTTTATCAGCAATTTTTATCTTCCCGTCACGGGCGGTTTTCGCATCGGTAAAAGCTCCCCTCAAATGCCCGAAAAGTTCACTTTCAAATAATGTTTCGGTTATTGCCCCCATATCGACACCAACCATCTGTTGCGAGGCTCTTAACGATTTACTGTGAATGGCCCTTGCAATAAGCTCTTTGCCCGAACCATTCTCTCCGGTAATTAACACATTGGCATTGGTGGGGGCTACTTTGTCAATAATTTTGAGAATTCGTTTCATGGCAGTAGAATTTCCAAGCATTTCGGCCACTTTCAGATGATCGTTTGATGCAATGCCACTTTCTCCTTTGATGTGATTGATTTTTTCCTGCGATATTTTTATGCGGGCTGCTGCCTTGATCGTTTCCAGCAACCGGACGTTGTTCCATGGTTTGAGTACAAAATCCGACGCACCCATCTTTAATGCTTTCACTGCAAGCTCCACATCGCCAAAGGCCGTCATCATAATAACCTGTATTTCCGGCTTTAATTTTTTGATCTCCCCAAGCCAGAAAATACCTTCATTCCCGGAATTGATTCCTGCAACGAAATTCATATCCAACAGTATAACATCTATTTTTTCTGTTTGAAGAATAAACGGAAGTTGCTTTGGATTCGAAAGACAGGTTACCGATTCAAAATCGGGTTGCAGCGCCAATTCAAGCGCATTCAAAAGTGTCTTGTTGTCATCGACAATAAGTATTCGTCCGGTTTCCATCGCTAAAAATTTGTTATCCAAAGATATGTATTGGATTCGAACCAGACAAGCCGTTGTATAAACATTAGACCCGGTTGTTAATATTATTTACACTTGTTGTAATTGAGGCTGCTGTTAATTAGCAGATATTTAGAAGTGTAGGTCGGATGGCACGATCTTGGTTCAAATAAATAATAACTACTAGCGATTTATCTCAATTAACGGATGGTACGACACGAATTTTCGAAAGTACAAATGCTAAAAAAAATATAGATGATGGATGGAATGGATCGAATAAGGGAAAAAAGGAGCTTATGGAAGCAGAAAAAATTTTGGTTTTCTGTCGTTGCGGTCCTTTTCCTAATTGTGGTTATCACGATGTTGCTCCGAAAGAATGTTTCCACTGTACGAATTGAGGAAGAAAAAATTTCGATAAGCACCATTTCTGAAGGGATCTTTAATGATTATATTCGCGTCATTGGGTCAGTAGAACCGATCCGGTTTATCTACCTTGATGCAGAAGAAGGTGGACGCGTGGAAGAAATTGTGAATGAAGAAGGTGCAATTGTCAGGAAGGGTGATGTAATCATTCGCCTGACGAATTCAAATCTGAAATTGAATATCCTTTCAACCGAGGCTAACCTTGCAGAACAGATTAATTTTCTACGGAATACGCGGATCTCGATGGAACAGGAACGGCTTTCGCTTCAGCGACAACTTCTAGAGCAGGATTATGAAATCATCAAACGAAAACGGGCTTTTGAACAGAGCGAACGTTTTTACAAAAAGGATATTATCTCTAAAAATGAATACCTTGAAGCAACTGAACTTTATGAGTTTGCTGTTAAAAATCGCCAGATCCTTGCTGCACGGCAAAAAACTGATTCTACTTTACGTGAAGTTCAGGTAAGCCAGATGGAATTCAGCCTTAGCAGAATGAATACGAATCTTGAGCTTGTAAAAGAACGGCTCGTAAATCTTCAGGTGAAGGCGCCCATTGACGGACAGATTGGTCAGCTCGATGCCGAGATCGGCCAGTCGATTCCGCAAGGACAGCGGATGGGCCAGCTGAATGATCTGAGTGGATTCAAGGTAACTGCAAAGATTGATGAGCATTATATCGATAGAATTAAGAAAGGTCTTGAATCTTCATTCACGCGACAGGATAAAAATTTCGCGATGGTAGTGAAAAAAGTATATCCCGATGTACGGGAAGGCACTTTCGAGATTGATATGGTTTTCGATAAGGATGTTCCAGACAACATCCGGCCGGGACAGACCTATCATGTTGAACTTCAACTTGGTCAGCCAGAAACGGCGTTGCTGATACCGCGAGGTGGTTTTTATCAGAGTACAGGCGGGCAATGGGTTTATGTTCTGACCGATTCCGGGAGTGAAGCCGTTCGAAGGCAAGTCAAAATTGGCAGGCAAAACCCGCAATTTTATGAAGTGCTTGAAGGATTAAAGCCAGGTGAGCAGGTGATTACCTCGGGGTACGAGATGTTTGGGGATAATGAAAGGGTGGTGTTTAA
>JBBRZE010000146.1:0-5864 GCA_038236995.1 Bacteroidales bacterium
AACATCCTTCAGAATTTACTTCAATTGGTGCTGAAGTTGACGTTCAGGTACTTGATATCGACAAAGACAATCGTCGTTTGAGCCTTGGTCACAAACAGCTTGAAGAAAATCCATGGGATGTATTCGAAACAATCTTTACCGTTGATTCTGTACATGAAGGTACAGTAATCGATCTTTTTGATAAGGGTGCAGTAATCTCATTGCCTTACGGCGTTGAAGGTTTCGCAACTCCACGTCACCTGGTTAAGGAAGATGGTTCGAATGTCAAAATGGACGAAAAACTTGAGTTCAAGGTTATTGAATTCTCAAAATCTGCAAAAAGAATAATTCTTTCACATTCACGTGTATACGAGGATGTCAAAAAGTCGGAAGAAACGGCCAAGAAAAAGGCTACTGCTAAAACGACTTCGAAAGGTTTGAAAACTTTGAAGGACAATGTTGAGAAAACAACACTTGGAGATATCAGCGAATTAGCTGCTCTGAGAACTCAAATGGAAGAAAAAGAGAAAAGAGATAACTAAGAAGTTATTGATTTGATTAAATTCTTATACTTGTATCCATGAATTTTATTATTCGAAAAGAAGAGAATTATTCCTGTGTAAAAGTTGTAAGAGATCATCTCGATAGTTTTGTTTCTCCGGACCTGAAAGCTGAATTAGTAATGCTTTCGAATAATGGGGGGCGAAATATTATTCTTGATCTTTCAGATTGCAACTATTGCGATTCATCGGGTTTAAGCGCCATTCTTGTCGGCAACCGGCTATGCGAGGATTCAGAGGGTACATTTATCATCTGCAACCTTTCACAGAGTGTCGAAAAAATGATAAAACTGGCAATGCTCGATTCCATCCTGGTGATTGCATCGAACCTTGAAGAAGCAGAAAAAATTCTCGGCGATAAGTCTCGACTTGAATAAAGATAAAAACCCGGCCTCAACAGCCGGGTTTTCTTTTTTAATACTTTCCGGTAAATCTTGCAAAATCGATGCTTTTCGCGTAGGTTTGATAAAACTTTGGTTATGCTCCCTTTTTCCGTGACTATTTTAGGTAGCAGTTCAGCGCTTCCGACAGAAACCCGGTTTCCAACATCCCAGGTTGTCAATCTTAATGATAGATTGTACATGATTGATTGTGGCGAAGGCACGCAGATTCAGTTGCGTAAATTTGGAATAAAGACCGGAAAAATCAACCACATTTTTATTTCCCATCTGCATGGCGATCATATTTTCGGATTGCCCGGATTGATTTCAACCATGGCCCTTGGAGGTAAGAAAGGAGAACTACACATCTATGCCCACTCCGAATTAAAAATAATGATGGATCATCTGATGAAATTCATGAATGAATTGGATGATTTTAAGGTCGTTTATCACCCTTTAAGTTTCCGTGGCAGAGCCGTTATCTTCGAAGATTCAAAAATGGTGGTTGACTCTTTTCCGCTCAAACACCGGATTCCATGCTGCGGTTTTATTTTCAGGGAGAAGCCGCATGAACTTCACCTGCGGGGCGATAAAGTAGACTATTTAAATGTTCCGATCAGAGACAGGGTAGCTCTAAAAAGTGGGGCAGATTTTTGTACACCTGACGGAAAAATCGTTCCAAACCATGAACTGACTTTTCCGCCCGATCCAACCCGGTCGTATGCTTTTTGTACTGATACCATTTGCAGAAAACAGATTATACCCATTATAGAAAAGGTTGATTTGCTATATCATGAAGCAACGTTTGCTGATGACTTAAGCGATCTTGCTTTGAAAACATACCACACCACATCCAAACAAGCTGCCCGGATTGCGGCAGACGCAGGAGTTAAGAAATTAATCATCGGCCACTTTTCGAGCCGGTATAAAAGCGTAAAACCGCTTGTCGATGAAGCCCGGGTCATTTTCCCAAATACTTTGCCCGCCAATGATGGCGACAGATTTGAATTGTGATAACCTTTCTGCCTTAGTGACTTCGTGTCATTCTGTTTTCATTGTCACCAAGCCATGAAGATACACCATGATTCTAATGCATTTGAAAGCTGTTTGCAAAATTCACCCTTACAATCCGTCATAGCGTCTTAATTTTCCTCACCATCAAAAAACTCTTTATTAAAATTAACCAGGTAAAGCCGTTCGGTCGGTCGCGTAAATGCCGTGTAAGCCCATCTGAGGTATTCACGATCAATCATATCTTCAACTAAATACCCATGATCCAGAAAAACTGCTTTCCATTGACCACCCTGCGATTTATGGCATGTTATGGCATACGAGAATTTCACCTGTAATGCGTTAAAATATTCATTCTCCCGAAGCTTTTCCCATAACTTCTTCTTATTATGTATTTCGGGATAATCAAGCGAAATCTCATCGAAAAGCATTTTTTGATCCGCTTGCGTAAGAGAAGGTGCCTCTCTGGTTAAGGTATCGAGAATAATTTTGCAATCAATTTCGATATCCTTGTAATCAATCAACCGAAGGGTTACGTTCACAAAATGAAACCCGTATTTTTCTTCAAACTTCCGGATCCTCACAACTTCGGCAATATCACCATTTGCAATAAAATCAAGCTCTTCCGACTGTTTGGTCCAATAATAATTGTTTTTTACACTCATCACCAGATCACCTGTTGAAATCTGTTCTTCGCGGTATAGAACAGATCTGCGGATTCCCTCATTAAATTTATTGGCCCTTTTGTTCGACCGGGTCACCACGATTGTTTCATCCGTACCGTATTTCGAGTAACAACCGGAAATCTCCTCAATCAAATCGGTACCGTTAATTCGTCTGATATCATTAAATCCGGCAAGTTTAACTTTCCAATACCCTTCAGGCTGATCAGAAGCCAATAAATTTCTGATTGTGGTGGCATTTTCCAGAATACCCGATTGTAAAGCCTGCCTGACCACTTCGGTAAGTTCACATTTGATCACCTCAAGATCAAAATATTGCAACTCCTCCTCCTCTAGAGCCGGGCTTACACTAAATCCAACGGGTGGAAGCTGTGCAGTATCACCGGCAAGAATCAGCCGGCAGTTTTCACCCGAAATCACATATTCAATTAAATCAGACAACAAGTTGCCAGAACCAAAAATATTTTGTTCCTGCGAATGATTCGAAATCATCGAAGCTTCATCAACAATGAAAATTGTATTTGTATGCAGATTTCTGTCGAGTGCGAACTTTCCGTAACCATCGGTATTCGACTGTTGCCTATAAATTTTTTTGTGAATGGTTGTTGCTGTTTTTCCGGCATACCTGGCTAAGACTTTGGAGGCTCTTCCGGTGGGTGCCAGCAAAACAGTTTTCGTTTTTAAAGTATCAAGGACACGAACAAGCGCACTAAGTGCAGTGGTTTTTCCTGTACCTGCATAACCTCTTAGAAGGAATACGACATTGGAACGATCAAGCGTAATAAATTCAGACACTTTCTCGGCCATCTCTATCTGACAATTAGTTGGATCAAATTTTATCTCTTCGATGATCAAATTCGAGATGTATTTTTTTAACATATCAGATATTTTAACACAATTTATAGGCAAAGATTTGTTATTTTTTTTAAATTTGCATCCATTAGCATTAATTCATTGCAAATAAAAATGAAAATTGTAATACAAGGTTTATTGATCATTGGAAGTATTGTTTTAGCCTACCTGGTATATTCTACAATACTTAATCCGATTGATTTCAAAACAGAACAAGATTTGCGGTACACTGCTTGTATCGAAAGTTTGAAAAACATACGAAAAGCTGAAAGTGCGTATAAAGATGTGAACGGAAAATTCACAGGAAGTTGGGACACATTGGCCGTTTTTGTAAGAAAAGGAACTTTACCGCTGGTAAAGAAAATTGGTTCACTTACCGACGTGCAATTAGAAGCTGGAATGACAGAGAAAGATGCGATTGAAAAGGGGCTAATCATCAGAGATACGATTAGAGTAGCTGTACTTGATTCTCTTTTTGGCAAAACATACAATGTTGACAAAATGCGTAACATACCTTTTACAAAAGACGAAGTATTTTTCCTGGGAACGAATGTAATTACTACCGGATCAGGTGTTAAGGTAGCCGTTTTTGAATCTCGCGCACACAACAACCAGATTCTGGGAGAGCTTAAAGATAAATTCAAACAGGAGATTATCAACCTGAATGAGAAGAGGCGTTTGGACGGGAAATATCCCGGGCTGAAGGTAGGGTCACTGACCGAAACTAATAATAGTGCCGGTAACTGGGAATAAAGCAAATAAGATGCGTGATATCTGTTTAATCGACAAGACTTTCGATAGCACACAAACTCATTTATATCATCTGTCCATCCAGATTAGTCTGGATGGATTTTATTTTTCGGTACTCGACATTCCAAAGGGAAAATATATTGTTTTGAACGGGCATAATTTTTTTCTGAGGCGTCCTCGTCTCCTATTGAAACATGTGCGTGATGTGATTGATTCGGAGGATATTTTCAATCATGAATTCAAAAGTATAGAAATTCTCTATGCTTCAAGAAAATTCACACTGGTTCCGCAGGCTTTTTACGGACGCGGATCTATTGATAAGTATCTGTGGTTTAACAATATTCAGGAGAAAGGTTTTGCAGTAGAAAAGAATCTCTTTCAAAAAGCCGAATGCTGGTGTATTTTCGATATTCCCCAAAATTTAAGTGAATACTTAACAGCCAAATTCCCGAAAAGTAATGTAAAGCACAATCTTTTCCCGTTGGTTGAAGGCGTTCTTAAACGAAATCGCGCTTACACAGAAAGAGAACAGGTTCATCTGAATTTTTTCCGCGACAGCTTCGAAATGGTCGTTGTAAATGGCTCAAAATTAATTCTCTGCAATATATTTAATTATAAAACTGATCGCGATGTTTTGTACCATGTACTGTTTACTTTCGATCAGTTAAAGTTACCTCCCGAAACCACCGAACTAATCATACATGGACAGATGCCACAGGTTTCGCCTGTATATCATCTGTTTAAAAAGTATGTGAAGCTGACGGCCTTTGCACGACTTGATACCACTTATCAATACAGCTATACTTTCAGCCAGTTGCCGGAACATTATTATTCTTCACTATTAAGCGTTTATAAATGCGAATAATTGGCGGGGCCTTTAAAAGCCGGATTTTCAGACCAGGAAAAAACTTCAAGGCAAGGCCTACTACTGACTTTGCCCGCGAGAACCTTTTTAACATTCTTGATAACAGGTATACTTTCGAAGACAAAAGGGTTCTTGACCTTTTTAGTGGCACTGGTAGTATTTCCTTCGAGTTTGCATCACGAGGATGTCAAAACATCACCTGCGTCGAAATGGACCGGTTCCATTATAATTTCATCTGCTCGGTTATTGAGAAGCTGGATATAAAAGATGCGGTTAAGGCTGTGAACGGCGATGTTTTCAAATTTATCGGGCGTTCAATCGAGCAATACAATATCATCTTTGCCGATCCTCCATATGAGTTGAAGCGCCTTGCCGAAATTCCCGATTTAATTTTAAATGGTAATCTTCTTCCAAACGAAGGATTGCTTATTCTGGAGCATGGTAAGACAAACGATTTTTCTTCACATCCCTGTTTTAGCGAATTGAGGACCTACGGAAGCGTACATTTCTCGTTTTTCACGCAGAAAAAGTAATACGTCAGCATTCAACTTATTATAGAACAACACAATAGAAATTTACAACATCATTTTTTATCTATTTATTATTAATACGTTTGCATTCCCGAAAAATGCAGTATATTTGCAACGCCTTAGGAAAAAGGCATGTTGAAATAAAAGTTCTTATTTTTTTTAGAGATATAAAAACGGTTTGGTAGTTCAGTTGGTTAGAATACATGCCTGTCACGCATGGGGTCGCGGGTTCGAGTCCCGTCCAGACCGCTTAG
>JBBRZE010000147.1:0-5648 GCA_038236995.1 Bacteroidales bacterium
ATGAGCGGAAATGTCCTTAAAATGCCGGTTGTTTTAAGGGTTTCGGTTGGATCAAAATATGGAGCTCAGCACTCACAAGACTGGACTTCACTTGTTGCCCATATCCCTGGTTTGAAAGTCGTTTTCCCTGTTACTCCATATGATGCTAAGGGACTTATGAATAGCGCCTTGCAAGGTACAGACCCCGTGATCTTCTTCGAAAGTCAGCGTGTTTACGATATTGGCGAACAATTTCACAAAGGCGGCGTTCCTGAAGGTTATTACGAAATTCCTTTCGGTGAGCCAGATGTAAAAAGAGAAGGGAAAGATGTAACGATCCTAACGATCGGTGCTACACTCTACCGTGCACTTGATGCGGCTAAAATTCTTGATGAAAAATATAACATGTCGGCCGAAGTAATTGATGCACGTTCACTCGTTCCATTCAATTACGAAAAAGTGATTGCTTCGGTTAAAAAGACAGGACGTATCCTTATCTCGGGTGATGCCAATTCACGTGGATCGTTCCTGAACGAATTGGCCCGCAATATCACAGAGTTAGCATTCGATTATCTTGATGCACCACCTGTTGTTGTTGGTTCAAGAAACTGGATTACTCCGGCTTACGAACTCGAAGAAGCGTTCTTCCCTCAGCCAGAATGGTTTATTGATGCCATCCATGAGAAGATCGTTCCATTGAAAGGACATGTTTCAGGTCAGAACTTTAGCGATCTGGAACAGATACGCAGGGCAAAACTGGGGGTTTAACTTGACTATACGCTGTTACAATTTCTAAAAATAGTAAAACTTAAAATGCCACCAAGTCTCAAAGACACGAAGAAGCACAAAGAGCTGAACAAAAGCAATTTATCCTTAGTGTAACTTTGGGCCTTAGTGACTTGGTGGCAAAAAAAATAGTAGCGTAGACACATTCGTTTTTTTAAGTTCATTTTTGAAGGACTCAAATATAGACACTATGAATTTTTATAAAAGTTTCCCCGCTAAAGAAGAATTGTTAAAATGGTACGACAAGAATGGCGATGGACAGGTGCGGCTTGTGAACGCCCATATGCATACACCCTATTCATTCAGCGCGTTCACCGATATTTCGCAGGCACTGAATATGGCTGTAAATGAAAATGTGAAGGTCGCAGGGATTAACGATTTTTATACTACTGACGGTTATCCCGAATGGGCAGAAGCCTGTGCCGAAAGGAAAATATTTCCGCTTTTCAATATTGAATATATCAGCCTTAACCGCGAAGATCAGTCTGCCGGCATTAAAGTGAACGACCCAAACAATCCGGGTCGCACCTATATAAGCGGCAAAGGACTTGCATTCCCCGCAAAACTTGAAGAACCTTATGCCTCAAAACTCGAATCAGTCCGTCGCGAATCGAATCTGCAGGTTCAGAAAATGTGTGATAAACTCAATGAAGTTCTCGTAAGCTGCAAGGCGGGTTTTGAACTTGATTATGAAAAGATTAAATCAACCATGACCAAGGGAATGGTGCGGGAACGCCATCTCGCCAAAGCATTGCGCGAAAAAATCAACGCCCGGTTTCCTGCTCCAGAAGATCAGCTTCTTTTTTATAAAACCATTTTTGGTGGAAAAGCGCTCAAATCTGACATTGGAAATTTTGCAGCGATCGAAAACGAGATTCGTGGGAACCTTCTCAAGGCAGGTGGTGCAGCCTTTATACCAGAAAGTCCGGAGGCATTTCTTGATATGGACGACGTATGCCAGATCATCCTCAAATCGGGAGGGATTCCAACTTACCCGTTTCTCGCTGATGACAACAATGGTAATTTCACGGAGTTTGAAGCCCCAAAAGAAACTGTAATTGAGATTCTTAAAAGCAGAAATATCTGCTCTGTGGAATTTATCACCACAAGAAATAGTATTGCGGTACTTGAAGAATATGCAGCATACTTCAATAAAAACGGATTTATTGTCACCTTTGGAACAGAACACAATACACCTGCAATGGAGCCTGTTGAACTTTTCGCAAGAAACAATACCCCATTGACTGAAATGCTCCTTAAAATTAACTACGAAGGGGCGTGTATCACCGCTGCACACCAGTATCTTGTCGCTAAAGAAGGAGTTGGATACCTTGATATAGAAGGCAAACCATATCAGTCAAAAAGGGAATATTTCGCAACTTTGGGTAAAGCCATCATTGAATACCTGATAAAAAACTAAATATGAATACCTTGATAATTAATCGTGTCGTTCCTGCAATCAGGATGCTTACATCGCGTAAGAAGATTATGACCGTGAGATTCGACAATCGAAAAGAAATATTATCCATTGATGATGAGGAAGATTTATACAACTTAAATTTTATCAAAAAATCAACTGGCATTCTTGTTGTTGACGAAACAACAGATCCCGACGAGATGATCGATGATTTAAAAGTAAAACTATCAACCTGGTTCGACACAAGAATTGGACATCCCGATTATATCTTTTTAAAGGGGATTGGATTGGTTGCCGTTGCTGAAAATGCAGCTTTGCTTGATTTATTGTTTGGCGCAAAGGAGGAACTTGTTGCAACAGTTTCGGGCAGGGTTCAGGATAAAATTGCCATTGTTACCGGTGGAGCTCAGGGATTTGGCGGAGGAATTGCCGAATTATTGTATGCGCAGGGTGCAAATGTAGTGGTTGCTGACCTCAACGAAGAAGTTGGGAGAAAGATGGTTGAAAAACTGAATTCCAAAAAACAGACCAACCAGGCATTTTTTGTCAAAGCGAACGTTGTTAGTCCTGAATCGGTTGAAGAAATGGTTGCAGCTACCGTAAAACAGTTTGGTGGACTGGATGTAATTATCAGCAATGCCGGAATTCTTCGTGCGGGAGGTCTTGATGAAATGACTCCTGAAATATTCTCCGTAATGACTGATGTTAATTATAAAGGATATTTCCTCTGCGCAAAATATGCTTCGGCTGTTATGAAAATTCAGTCGCAGTTTAGGGAAAACTATTTTACAGATATCATACAGATTAATTCCAAATCCGGATTGAAAGGAAGTAACCGTAATTTTGCCTATGCAGGCGGAAAATTTGGCGGTATTGGTCTTACTCAATCATTTGCCATGGAACTGATGCCGCACCGGATTAAAGTCAACTCAATCTGTCCGGGTAATTTTTTCGAAGGTCCACTTTGGAGCGATCCTGAAAAAGGGCTATTCGTACAATACCTGAAAGCTGGTAAAGTTCCCGGAGCTGAAGATGTGGAGGATGTTAAAGCATTTTACGAAAAACAGGTTCCGGCCGGAAGAGGTTGTCGTGTCCTTGATGTCGTAAGAGCAATTTTCTACGTGATGGAACAAGAGTACGAAACTGGTCAGGCTGTGCCAGTTACAGGAGGGCAAAATATGCTTAACTAGCGGCTGGCTTCTGGAAATAAGCTGCTGGATACTAGCTACTAGCAACTGGCAGAACGCAAAACAAATAAAGTTAGTGTTTTTAAAAAAGATTAAAATTGGTTGGTCACTAAATAAATTTAAAGCATAATTTGCCAGCAGCCAATAGCCAGTAGCATTCCATAAAAATATTAAAACAACATCAAAAATGAAAACACGCGCAGTACGATTATACGGAAAGAAGGATTTGAGGCTCGAAGAGTTCGAATTACCGCAAATAAATGAGAATGAAATATTAGCCAAGGTAATATGCGACAGTCTGTGCATGTCGTCCTACAAAGCGGCAAGTCAGGGAGCTGACCACAAGCGGATTCCCAATGATTGCGACGTCAATCCAATCATTATTGGCCATGAGTTTGCAGGTGAATTGATGGAGATCGGATCAAAATGGAAGGAGAAATTTAAGGTTGGGGATAAATTCTCTATCCAGCCGGCCATCACTTTTCCAGGAAGTCGGGTCGGTGTTTTAGGAGCACCCGGATATTCTTACAGCTTTATCGGCGGCGATGCAACGTATGTTATAATTCCAAATGAGGTAATGGAAGCCGATTGTTTGCTTCCTTACACAGGCGAAGGATTTTACCCAGGCTCACTGGCCGAACCACTTTCGTGCGTAATCGGAGCAATTCATGCCAATTATCACACCACTCCCGGATCATACATCCACAAAATGGAAATTGTTGATGGAGGGAAAATGGCACTGTTGGCAGGTGTCGGGCCAATGGGACTTGCTGCAATCAATTACGTACTACACCGCAACGATCGTAAACCATCATTACTGATTGTCACCGACATCGATCAAACCAGGCTGGATCGGGCCGCAGGATTGTACACGGTGGACTTTGCAGCGTCAAGAGAAATTGATCTTCGGTATGTAAACACATCTAAATTCGTCAATGCAATTGAATCACTGAAGGAAATCAGCGGTGGTGAAGGTTTCAATGATATTTTTGTATTTGCACCAGTCGCACCGGTTGTTGAACAAGCTGATGCATTGTTAGCATTCGACGGATGTCTGAATTTCTTTGCCGGACCTTCAGATCCGAATTTCAAGGCAACCCTCAATTTTTACAATGTTCATTATGCATATACCCATATTGTGGGAACCAGCGGTGGCAATACGGATGATATGAAAGAAGCCCTCGCGTTGATGTCAGCAGGACTTGATCCTGCCGGATTGGTCACCCACATCGGCGGCATTAATGCTGTTATTGATGCGACACTTCATCTTCCTGAAATTCCAGGCGGCAAAAAACTTATTTATAATCACCTGGAAATGCCATTAACTCCGATCACCGAATTTGCTCAAAAAGGAAAAGCCAATCCGGTTTATGCCCGATTGGCTGAAATATGTGACCAGCATAAAGGACTATGGAGTACCAAAGCCGAAGCATATTTACTGGCGAATGCCGATAAATTAGCTTAGAAAATTTCATAAAAGCTACTTACTAAGTTTAGCCCTAACCATCTTATTACCTTTCAAATACAATATTGCATGATGGAAAGGATTAATAACAATTCCGGGGCAAAACTTGAAATAGATATCAGAAATGCGGGTGAATTATATTGATATATTTCACCCGCATCCACAACAATACGAATCAACAACGTTCTTAGATAAATTATTAAAGCCAATACAACCAGCTAATTTAATCAATTATTAAACCACCATTCATATAGTTGATTAGCCGGGGCTAATGGCACAACATTCATGGCGGTATCGTCGGTATGGCCAACTACACTTACAGAAGATGCCCTACCCATAGGTTCTGTCATATTTCTATTTGTATCAAAATAGGTTGCACCGGTTGCACCATAATTACTATTTGTTACCACCGCATTCATCCATGCTGAAACAACAGGAGCGCCCAAGCCAATTGCTCTGCCAAATGGACCAGTCACACCATCTTCTATCCACATTTCTGTACGATATCCAACTACTGCATGAAGGCCTTTGAATAAATCCCACCAAATATCAAATGAGTTATTTTCATCTGTTTGCGTTGGTACAATTTCACATGAGTGCAATATCCAAAAAGCCAGATGTGTAAAACCTGAGGTTGGAATATCACTTAATGAGACCAAATCTTGTGAATTGCCTTTTGTCGAAAATAGCCACCAATTTCCATGGACTTCGTTTAGTGCAATGCTTACATTGTTTACAAAGCTATCTTTTTGATTTGTAAACAATCTTGGCTCAGCCCAATAATATTGGGTGTTAATGAAATTTCGACCGCCGG
>JBBRZE010000148.1:0-5633 GCA_038236995.1 Bacteroidales bacterium
CCCCAAAGACACAACAATATTACCCCAACTGGATGGGTTTAACTCCTGCGTTCTTCATTATTAAGCAACGCCCCTGTGGTGGGGTAATTACAAAGCCACAAAAAAGGAGAGAGACCTTGCACAAAGTCTCTCTCCGTTGGTTTTGGCAAATTAACACCGACTCCTTTCAAAAACTCGAAATTAATACTGCCTTGGTAAAGGATTTGTAACCGTTTTGTTTTTACGTAAGGATGTCATTAAAGGTTTCATTTTTCAAAAAAAATTAAAAAACAACCAAATGAACATCAAAGAGATTTCTAAAGCGATCATGGTTCCCAGGTTCTCAACCGAAGAGATTGAGGGAAGCAAATTAAGGGGTGGTCTCAGTTTCAGAAGCACTACCCTGTTTTTTGACGATCTGAAGCCAGGATTACCGACACTGGTACTCGGCTATGTGACAACAAAAAAGAAAAACTCCATTCACGCAACCTGGAATAAATATGGAGAATGCTTTGTACAACGCAAACGCATTAAATCATTTGACCTGATCAGACCAACACAACGCGAAATCGATTCACAAAAGACTTTTGGAGAGGCGCTGCTTGTTGGAGTGATTGTAATTATCATTTGTATAATTTTCTAAATCTTCAACTTATGGAATTGAAAATGTACATATCCGGAAAAATTACCGGACTGGATCCAGAAGCCTGTAAGCTCAAATTTTCAGCTGTTGAAACCAAGCTCAAAAAATTGGGTGTTCACACAGTCATTAACCCAATGAATATAGGTATTCCCGTCTCCTGGACGTGGGATGAAGCAATGGATCTTTGTATGAAAATACTCAAAGAAAAAGCAACCTCGATTATAATGTTGAATGACTGGGTTGATAGCGAAGGTGCGATGAAAGAATATTACTATGCCCGTAACCACGGATATCGGATTTTCGACGAAGATGACACAGAAGCGATTGTGAAGCTCGTTGCCCACTCCGGCCAGTGGCCCGACACATCCAGGTATGAATTCCCATGAAAACAGATTTAAACGAATTACCACCCATCGGATGGCAGGTATACCTGATCCCGATCATGCTGATTTTGATTTTAGGTGCAACAATACTTTACGTGAGATCCAGAGCACGAATCGGGTTCAACGATACACCCCCGGAGCAGGAAGCAGAAGAGGACAACTCGATAGTTGAAGCGCTTAGATGGCGGAACGAACAAGAATTCAAATAAACCACATCATGGAAAAAGAAATTCCCATAGAGGCGCGATATCAGAATCTGATGCGCCGCGGCTTTAAAATTATTCGAGCCGAAGTAAATCCTTACCGGATTGAACGAAAGAATAAAGGACGTCGCGGATGGTATACCGCTGAAACATTTGATTCTTTCAGAAAGATGACCTCTCGTTTGTTCGAACTTGGATCAGAGGAAAAAACAATTATCGATAATCAACAATAAATCAACAAATCAATTAATCATGAAACTAAAAATTTACAACACAGAAAACAGCAAGGGTACCAATACAGGTAAACCAACTGTCAGAATTAACAAGAAATCAGGACTATTCTCATTAAGCAAAGCAGCTTCAGAACTGATCGGAATTGTTGCCGGAGATAAAATAGTTTTTGTCCAGGATGAAGATAGTCCTGCTGATTGGTTTATTCAAAAAACCACAGATGCTTCAGGGTTTTCTTTGAGACAAAAAGGTACGAATGATGGCGGAGCATTCAATTGTACAAAACTGGCACACGCTATACTGGGTTCTAAGTCAACATTCAATTATGTAGGTTATCCCGTATGCGCTGCACAGGTTATTGAAGGGCTGAACTATCATTTGATCGTAACCAGTAAACCTTTAAGTGCGAAATAGCCATGGACTACGAATCACAACAAAAAGTAATTGGAGCAGGGTTTACCATCCTCCGTAGCGACGATCAACCAAGTACACGTATTAAATGCATCCGGCCAGGTGATCACCACTGGAACACCTGGCAGAAATACGAAACAAAAGCGGAGAGAGATCGCCAGTTGAAAAAATTACTCTCGGAACCAAAGTTTATCTCAGACTAAACCATAAAAAATCACTTAATCATGAAAATCATCAAACCAAGTTACCAGATCCTTTCAGATATTGACGGACCTGAAATTTTGCTAGCTATCGAAAGAGCTGGCCGAACCTGCTACAAAAGCGAGGACAAAATCACATATGATAGTGCACAATCATTTATTGAAATGCTGATCAGCCGTGGCCACGAAAGCGTATTGGAACATTGTTCCTTATCCGTGTTGTTTATCTGTGATCGTGGAGTCTCTCATGAAATTGTACGTCACCGATTAGCTTCATTTAGTCAGGAATCAACACGGTATTGCAATTATTCAAATGATAAATTCGGTAAACAGATCACTGTAATTTGTCCCGATTTTGGAGAAAATGGAGATGACATTATATCTGAAGAAGAAATAACCTGGGAAAAGGCAATGCGAATGTCAGAACAGTATTATTTCAAACTATTAAAACTCGGGTGTTCTCCGCAAATTGCCAGATCGGTATTGCCCAATTCGCTTAAAACTGAAATCGTCGTTACTGCCAACTTGCGCGAATGGAGGACCATTTTTAAACAACGTACTTCCAAGGCAGCTCATCCACAAATGAGGGAGCTAATGGTTCCGCTGTTTAATGAGTTTAAGTTCTTTCTCCCTGCGGTTTTTAATGACATTATTATAACTAAATAATCATGCCATCACTAAATTTCAAAAAAGAGTTTGTTCCTGGAATCCGGGCACTGCTTGACACCAACTTCAGAAAACGGACGGGCATTAAACCGAAAAGCACGACAATTCGCAAGAAAAGGAAAAATCCTGTTAAAAAAGGCGATAGACTATTCCTGTACTTCGGCCTCAAGACAAAGTACTGTCAAAAGCTGGGTGAAATTATCTGTGTGAAAGCCGAGGATATCAGGATGGTAGTTGTTCCATCCACTGACGGGTACGATTTATCAATCATCATTGACGGAGTAGAAATGTCGGCTGCAGAGATAAATGCCTTTGCAAAAAAAGACGGATTCGCATCGGTTAAGGATTTGATTAGATGGTTCAAAAAAGCCTATGGATTTCCGTTTGAAGGTCAGATTATCCACATGACTAATACCTATCAACGTAAGTATTTCTGCAACAAAAAAGTGAAAGATCACGGATTCGCACTACAGCTCGATGCAACTCATAAAACTATCCTGGTAACTCAGGAATCAGCCGGTGCTGCAATGAATGATCGCTACGTGAAAGAACTTTCAGGTAAATTCAATTATGGTGTCCAGGTTATTAATCCATTATTCCAATAAACACAGATTATGAAACGAGAACCTAAAACAACTGTAACGGCCACCTTTCCCGGCATTGGTAAGGTAGAAATTTCACGAGAGCGAGCCGATCAGATTTTAAGGCTTCAGAAAATAATTCGAGAAAAGAACGAGGAACTTGCCAAAGAATACCCGCCAAAACCTGAAACGAAGAAATACGACATCCTTGAACTCAGCAAGATGAATTACGATATGATTGTTACTCTGGCCGAAACCTACGACATTGAATATTACCGGAGGGGAAAGCAAGAACTCATGTATGCAATCCTGGATAAACAAATCAAAAAACCATGACAAAAGCTGAGTTTCAAAAACGTGTTCAAACACTTCCTGATACAACCAGGGTGCAAATTGTAAACTGTCTGGCTGAAGCATATAACGAAGTGCAAAATGCGGAGAGATTATTGCGTGAGGCAGGTTTTAACGATACTGATCTGCCAAACATTACGAATCGCGACACATTAAGAGGTGTCGTTAACGACCTCCAACAACTATTTGATTTTGAATAAATCTGAAAACTAAATTCTCAATCCAATGAAAGACCTTATATACCATGGCATACCAAATCACGATTATTTCACCATCGCCGTGCCGCCATCATGGCTTTACAAGTCACTCGATGCCACAGAAGGCGACGTGGTCACATTGCAGGATCCCAAGACGAACGAAAAAACAAAGGTGCAGATCACCGAAACCTGGTTAATTGAAATGGCTGACTTTGTAAAAATGAACGGTTTCAGCCTTTGGGCTTATGGTTTATTGGCAGCCAAACTTGCAACCATACTAAGGGCCAAATATCCCGAGATTGACCAAACTAACCAGATCCGCTACGTTTTATTGAAGAAACTATGATTTATATTGACGCAGAAAAAATCTATGATGCAACCTCACAAGGACGGACCATCTTCCAGCACTACTTCCCGGGTGTCGATTTTGGCGATCAAAAGCATTTTGTAAAGTGCAGAACTGAGGAAAAGACAGCTTCGGCCAAAGTATCGCTATACAAAGGTAAATGGAGGATCACCGATTTCGGCAATCAGTCTGAAATGAGCGGAATGAGTTCTATTGCCTATGTAATGTGGGCTGAAAACCTGATCTATATCGATGCGCTGCGCTTTATCCAGGAAGTGATTGTCAGGCATGAAGTCGGAGGCAAAGAATTTAGGCGCCCGGAATACAATGCTGAATATAGCTGGAGAGATGTAGGTCCAGAAGACAAGAAAGGGGAGTA
Source organism: Bacteroidales bacterium (assembly GCA_038236995.1). Taxonomy (GTDB): domain Bacteria; phylum Bacteroidota; class Bacteroidia; order Bacteroidales; family Prolixibacteraceae; genus JAAFHB01. The sequence goes on from JBBRZE010000148.1 coordinate 4,571, forward strand.
CCATTTTACCTATAAGCCTGCCCTTTCCGAATTTGATATTAAAAGCTTTGGTCGTTATGTGGCTCCCGAGTTGCTCGATCGCTTCAACTGGAAATCGCTCGAAAAATACGAGATGGTGAGCTACAGCGATAAGTACAAGAAGGATATTGTCCACATCTTCAAATCGACCAATGATTATCCTATCTTACTGATTGATGAAGGCACCTTCAAGAAGATCTATAAACCTCATGAATTTAATAAGAAATTCAGATTTCTGTACGAGGGTACCAAACCTACCAATTACGTCTTTGGTCTCAAACAGTTAAAGACGCTCGACAATGAGTTTATCAATCCGGATACGCACGAATATGATTACACTGGCCCGGACTGGAAAAAACCACACGTCAAGGACCTGATCCGCTGCAGTGGCGAGAGCGATGCCATGAACGTGGCCAGCCTAGGATTTCATGTGTATTGGCTGAACAGCGAATCGGCTGAAATGCCGCGCGAATCGTGGGAGGAGCTTGATGGCCTTTGCGAAAAACACTACCAGCTGATGGATCTCGATGCTACCGGCATGGATATGGCCATGAAGTTTGCGCACAAACACATCGACCTTATCACTGTTCAGCTTCCGGAGTGGCTGAAGCTGAAAAAAGACTGGAGGGGAAATCCCTGCAAGGACATCAAGGATTTTATCAATCTCTCAGGCGACACAGAGGAACAAACGACCAGCAATTTTACGCTACTCAAGCACAATTCATTCCCGATGAAGTTCTGGAAGAAATCGGTGGAAGAATCAAAAGGGAAAAAAGTAGTCAATTACAACATCGATCTCGAGAACTATTACTACTTCCTGCAGTCGCACGGATTTTATGTGACAGATAGTCCGTATCACCGCAAAGCCGGTTACTGCTATGCCCATATCGACGGCAAAGTGGTCGACCTGATCAACCCTGAGAACATCAAAAAGATCATCAAGCGGTTTACCAAAGACTGGATCCGGAGCAAGGGCCTGATGGATCAGGTAGCGATCCTGAATAAAATTAACTCCAGTAACCAGATATCAGAAAACAACCTGCAG
>JBBRZE010000149.1:0-5535 GCA_038236995.1 Bacteroidales bacterium
AAGTGATGATGACTTATGACGATAAAGCATTCTACATGGCTGTAATTTTTTACGATACAATTCCTGGGAAACGGCCTGTAGAATCGTTAAGAAAAGATTTTGTATTTGGTAATAATGATAATTTTCTTGCATTTATTGACCCCTATAATGACCAGACTACTGGCTATTCATTCGGCGTAAATGCAGCCGGTGCGATTTGGGATGGCACGATGAGCGGGGGAGCAGCTGTAAATTTAATCTGGGATTGCAAATGGGAATCCAAGACCAAAAACTATCCTGATAAATGGATCACTGAAATGAAGATTCCCTTCAAATCGGTGCGATACAATCCGCAGGTCGACCACTGGAACATTCAGTTTTCGCGGCAGGATCTTAAGCTGAACGAAAAATCGGCCTGGGCGCCAGTTCCAAGGCAATTCCCAACAGCATCATTGGCTTATGCCGGTCAGCTAATATGGGATACACCGCCTCCTAAATCGGGACTTAAACTTGCACTGATCCCTTACGTTTATGGAAGTGCTTCCCGAAATTTCGAAAAAGGGGAAGATACTCGCTATCGCAAAGATTTCGGCTTTGATGCAAAGCTTGGACTGTCCTCGTCATTAAATCTTGATTTGACTTATAACCCCGATTTCTCGCAAGCTGAAGTTGATGACCAGGTAACCAATCTCGAAAGATTCGAATTGTATTTCCCTGAGAAAAGACAGTTCTTCCTCGAAAACAGCGACTTGTTTAGCAATTTTGGTTCCACAAATATCCGTCCCTTCTTTTCGCGCCGGATTGGTCTCGATGCTCCTGTAAATGCAGGAGTCAGGTTAAGCGGTAAAATCGGACAGGACTTACGAATTGGCGTAATGGATATGCAAACGGGCAGTGAAGGAGACTTCCTTTCGAGGAATTTCTTTGTAACATCCATCCAAAAGAAGATCTTTTCGAGATCGAATATCGCTGCAATTTTTGTGAACAAACAACAGCTGAATATCCCTGCAGACTGGACCGGGAACGACTACAACCGGGTGGCAGGACTTGAATACAACATGCAAAGCAGAAATAATTTCTGGACGGGCAAGCTGTTTGGCCAAAAGTCGTTTACTCCAAAATTGAATGCAGCGGAAGAATATTCTCAGGGATTGAACCTGGCCTATTCACGAAAAAATTACCTTCTCGAGTTTATGCAACTCTATGTCGGTAAAGATTTTAATGCGGAGACCGGTTATGTCCCCCGACGGGATTTTTTGCAGTTGAACCCCCGTGCAACAGTGCGGTTTTATCCTAAAAACGGAACACTTGAATATCATGGTTTACTAACTGAAATCAATAACCTTTACAAACCAGAGAATAAAGAACTAACCGACCGGACCGTAGGGTTCGATTATTTTTTCGTATTCAAGAGTCGTGCAAGAATTGATTTAAAAGGGAATAGCAGGTATGTTCTTCTGCAACAGAATTTCGATCCGACAAATAAAGGAACCAATTTTCTGCTGACCGGGAGCAGTTATTCATGGAACGACTTTTCTGCAATCTATCTGTCAGATAACCGTAAGAGTTTTAAATATGATCTGCAGGGCGGTTTTGGCGGGTATTTCAATGGTAACAGATGGTATGTTCAGGGAACATTTAATTACCGGTTTCAACCATATGGCTATATCTCCTTAATTTATAGTTATAATGATCTTTCATTACCAGAACCCTGGGAGCATACAAAATTTTGGCTGGTCGGTCCCAAACTCGATGTTACCTTTACTGACAAACTGTTTTTTACAACCTATGTACAATACAACGAACAGTCGGACAATCTGAACGTCAACGCGCGGTTTCAGTGGCGGTACAAACCTGTCTCCGATTTATTTCTGGTCTACACCGATAATTATTTTCCGGGAAACATGAATGTAAAAAACAGGGCAGTTGTTCTAAAACTCTCCTACTGGTTCAACTGACCAGTTGATTTTAAGTGTTGTTAACTAAAATCAAAAAACATTTAATTAACATTTTCTGTTACATTTGAGGAATCTATAATTTGTTTGGCATGGTGCTTTCGAATATTGAAAAACAATTGAAGTTGGATGAGCGTTATCTCAGAATGGCCGCAGTTTGGGCTGAAAATTCGTATTGTACGCGTCGTCAGGTAGGAGCACTTCTTGTCAAAGATAAAATGATCATCTCTGATGGTTACAACGGAACACCTTCCGGATTCGAAAATGTGTGTGAAGATGAAAATAACAAGACAAAACCGTATGTCCTTCATGCAGAGGCAAACGCAATAACAAAGGTTGCCAAGTCGAATAACAGCAGTAATGGAGCAACCTTGTACGTTACGTCATCACCTTGTATCGAATGTTCCAAACTGATTATTCAGGCAGGAATTAAAAGGGTCGTTTTTTCGGAACTGTATCATATGAACGATGGTGTTGAATTGCTCGAAAGGGCAAAAGTGGAGGTCGTTAAAGTTGATCTTCAGTAAATTTTTGAATGAAATTAATAGATTAAAATGGATAATAAAACTCGGAGACTAGTAATTTGGATGCCTGTGTTCCTGGCAGTAGCTATCATTGCAGGTGTTTTTCTGGGAGCCAAACTTCAAAGCCGGCTCCAGTTGAGTGCCCGGACAACCCAGGCAAATGGTGCCAATAAGGTTAGTTTAATCATGAGTCTTATTGAGGGGAATTATGTCGATACAGTTGATTCAAAAAAAATCGTGGAGGCCGCAATACCCGAAATACTTAAGCAACTCGATCCTCACACGGTTTATATCCCGGCTAAGGATATGCAGGAAGTGAGTGAAGAGATGTCGGGAAACTTTAGCGGCATCGGGGTGCAATTTTCGATTCAGAACGATACCATCATGGTAATCGATGTCATCTCAGGAGGACCATCACAAAAACTGGGAATCAGGGCTGGCGACCGTATCGTAAAAGTAAACGATTCGATCATGGCTGGTGTAAAAGTAACCAACGAAAAAGTGCTTAAAAAGCTTCGCGGCGATAAAGGATCTAAAGTAAATGTAAGTATTGCGCGGAAAGGATTTCCTGAGCTTATTCCTTATGAGATCAAGCGTGGCGAGATACCGCTGACCAGTGTCGATGTCAGTTATATGATTGATGCTAAAACTGGTTATATCAAAGTGGGGCGTTTTGCCGAAAAGACGTACGAAGAATTTATGAGTGGCGTCGATCAGCTTGAGAAGAGTGGTGCCGATCAGATTATTATCGATTTACGTGGAAATCCCGGAGGCTACCTCGGCGCTGTTATAAAGATGGTCAGCGAATTTCTTGATAAAGGAGAACTCGTTGTCTATACCGAAGGACGTACGCAACCCAAACGATCATTCAATACCGAAAAGAAAGGGTCTTATTTTGGAAAGAAAGTGGTAGTGCTCGTTGATGAATATTCAGCTTCAGCCAGTGAGATATTTGCTGGTGCCATTCAGGATAACGACCGGGGTACCATTATCGGACGCCGCACTTTTGGCAAGGGTCTTGTGCAGGAGCAAATCCCTTTTTACGATGGTTCTGCCATCCGTTTGACAGTGGCGCGCTATTATACCCCTGCAGGACGTTGTATTCAGAAGTCGTATAAAAAAGGGTTGGAGGACTATTACGGTGACCTTAACCGGCGATATGCGCACGGCGAATTCGAGCAAAAGGACAGCATTCAGTACAGCGATACCCTTAAATATTACACACGAATGAAAAGAGTCGTTTACGGCGGTGGCGGCATCATGCCCGATCTCTTTGTAGCTGCCGATACAACAGGATTTTCACCTTATTATCTCAAGATAACCCAGAAGGGACTTGTATATCAGTATGCCTTCGATTATTCGGATAAATATCGCAACGAACTGGGTAAAATGAAAACGGGTAAGGAATTTGAAACCTATTTATTACAGCATAAAATTCTCTCATCATTCACCGATTTTGCAACGAAAAAGGGTATTGCAACCGATACGAAAGGATTGGCAATTTCAGGGAAAATCATCGAGGCCCAACTAATGGCTTATATCTCGCGTAATATCATCGGGGAGGTTGGTTTTTATTCGGTGATCAGTAAGTTAGATCCGACACTTAAAGAAGCCCTCAAAGCATTCGACAAGAAAGAGATGCTGGTGCAATCGAATTAGTAAAGTATAAATTCTTTCAACTAAAAAGCCGCGGAGACGAACAGTTTTCGCGGCTTTTTTTCATTCGCCTGTAACAATCCATCATTTCATGCGTCTTATTGTTTGAATTGCTTAACTGAAGAGATGACGATTAAAGACTATAACCGGGCGGTTGATACATGGGCTGATGGGCTTTACCGATTCGTGCTGAAGAATATCTCTGATTCAGAGAAATCGCGGGATATTATTCAGGATTGTTTCGAGAAGATGTGGGTGCATCGCGAAAATATTGATGCCGAAAAGGTGAAAGCATATTTGTTTACCACGGCACATCATACAATGATCGACTACATCCGGAAGGCGAAACATGAAAGTTCGCTCGACTGGAAGAAGGTTGCAGAGCCCGTCTCACATCATGGTTATACCGATCTTCAGGAAGTGTTGCACGAGGCGGTGCAACGGCTGCCCGAAATTCAACGATCGGTTGTGATGCTGCGCGATTACGAGGGTTATTCGTACCGCGAAATAAGTGAGATAACCGGAATTACCGAAGCACAGGTAAAAGTGTATATTTACCGTGCCCGGATTTATTTGAAAAGCTATATAGGACAAATTCAAAGCGTGATATAAAATGAAGATTACCAGGTTAAATTACGAAAGTTATTTTCTCGATTTTCTCGAAGGAAATCTGGAACCGTCTCTGTTGGACGAATTCCAGCTGTTCCTGAAAGATAATCCCGATCTGGCGTCTGAACTCGAAATGGGCGACATTCTAACGCTTCTCGCCAATAATGATATTCATTTCGATACAAAAGAGGAACTTAAAAAATCTGTCAGTGATCAGGAATTGAAATTCCAGGAACAAGCTGTGGCCTATTACGAAGGAGATCTGTCATCAGATGAAAGGAAAATCTTTGAGGCCAGTCTTTCAGAGAATTCAGCGATTGCAACAGCGGCGCAACAGTTTGGGCAACTGAAGCTGGTAGCCGATCCGGCAATTGTCTGTATCCATAAAGAACAACTCAAAAAGAAAATCGTTTTGTTCCCGTTATGGGTGAAAGTGGCCTCCGTTGCTGCGATGTTGTTATTGGCTTACCTGCTATTCCAGCCAAACAGCGGAATACCACTTGATTCCGGACAATTGGCAGATAATTTGAAAAATAAAACCCCTAAGAATATTGTTTCGCCCGAGGCAACGGTAAAAGTTGAAGAGCAGGAGAAGGTAAAAACGACTCCGGTGGTAACTCCGAAGCAAAATCAGCCAAAAGTGCCTGTCAAACAAAAGGCGAATATAGTCGGGCCAAAACCTGAAAAGAGCGTGACCCCGGTTCCCCATATCCCTGTTCCCGAAATTGCCCCTTCGTTGCTTCGGCCACGTGGCATCTCATTTGGCCAACCCGATGATGTTGAATTGGCGGTGATGACCCTTGAATATCCAA
>JBBRZE010000150.1:0-5508 GCA_038236995.1 Bacteroidales bacterium
GCGTTTGAGGCATACATTATCATTTACAAATGGAGCAAAGACAAGCTATTCACCATCAAAAGCGTATATGTCGAAAAACGCGAAAGCGCCCTGCGCCGCGAGTTGCAGGATGCTACCGGTTCAAACACGGTAGCCGCCCAGGAAGCTCAGGAACGCATCCCCAAACAGTTGGATGAGTTGCAGGAGTTCAAACAAAAAATTGACGAATTGCTGGCCGAAGGTTACGATCCCCAACTCGACGATGGCGTGGGCAAAAACATTGCGCCCCTTCAAAAACGCGGCATGATTACCTACGATGTTCTCAACCCAGGCCAGTTGGAGAAATATTTAAACGCAGATTGGTAAAAAACTTTATGATTATGGCAAAAGATTTAACAAGTTCGGAAGTTGCCCGCCAAAATATATTAAACAACAATTACGCCCTTCAGGAGATTCAAAAGGCTGTTGGGCTTCGTGGAGTTTTGTTTGGCGGTGAGTTTAAATTTATAAAGAAGCAGATTGCGGCTTTTTTTGAGGTTAACGAGCGCACGATTAGTCGTTGTTTGCAAAATAACGGTGATGAATTGTCGAAAAACGGTTACGCTTTCATTGAAGGTAATGAACTGGATATGTTTAAGTTAGCAGCTAAAGAACAGGGTGATCATGACATTAATGTCCTGATCAAAATTCACCGGCTTGGTATCTTCAATTTCAAGGCATTTCTGAATATTGCCATGTTGCTGTCGAAGAGCGATAAGGCCAAACAAATGCGGAGTATAATGCTCGATATTACCCTGGATACAATCAATAAAAAGACAGGTGGAGGAACGAAATACATCAATCAACGCGATGAAGATTTTGTATTGAACCTATTAAAGGGCGAACATTACCGGCAAGAGTTTATCGATGCTTTGACTAACTGTGTTGATATGGGTAATGCAAAATATCCGATCTACACCGATAAAGTTTATAAATCTATTTTTAGGGAAGATGCCAATGAATACCGAAGAATTTTGAGATTGGAAGAGAGCGAGAATTTGCGGCACACCATGTACAGTGAAGTATTAGACCTGATTTCGAGTTTTGAAACAGGGTTTGCCGATGAACTTAGCCGGAAGTCAAAAGAACTGGGTCGAAAACTGAGTACTTATGAAACAGACGCACTCTTCAAACATTTTGAGCAGCAACGTTTGTGGGAGCCACTTCGCGAAAAGGCACGTCAAAAGATGGCGAGCCGCGATTTGTGCTTCAGAGATGCTTTGCATCACAATTTAAAGGAATACATTGACTCTGTACCTACCGATGATTTTGACCGGTTTATTGGCGACCGGAGTATGGAATTAAGTGTGCGATTAGAAAGCTATATGGCAGCACTTAAACGCTTAAAAGAAAGGGATTAATATGATTTATCTCACCAAAGAACAAGCAGAGATAACGCACAAAGAAACCGTTCGGTTAAGTGGTGGAGGAAGCAGCGAAGTGCTGAACATTGGCTATTTGTACAGCGTTTTGGAGCATATCCAGAATGATGATTATTATCCAACTTTTGAGGAAAAGCTGACACACTTAATCTGGTCAATAAATAAAAATCACTCTTTTGCCGACGGGAATAAACGACTGTCGATCACACTGGCAGCGCAATTTCTACTTTTTAATGGTTACCTGTATTGTTTGGAAAGATTTCTGAGGGAGATGGAGAATATTAGTTATCACCTTGCCGCCGGTCGTATTGAAAAAGTGTTATTGCAACGGTTTGTACATTCTTTTTTAGAAAACGAATTTGATTTCGATGAAGAATTAAAGTTGGATTATCTGATGGCTTGTGACAACGGGCAAATAGGATTTGATGAATAAACAGACTCTGAAAGGGTTGAATCTCAATAACCGTGAGTGTAAGCCGACAGATTTAAAAATGTCGCAAATATTTACTAAATTAGCGACATAAATCAAACATTATGGCTATAGAAAGCATTGAAAATAAAATAATTACCAAATAAAAAAAGCGAAGGGTGGCTCGCTGTTTTTCGCAGAAGATTTTTTGCGTTTTGGCAGTGCTAAAGCAATTTCAAAAGCATTGGAACGGTTGGAAGAAAAAAAAGAACTTTCGCGCGTAGCCCGGGGTATTTACGCCCGGCTTGAAAAAGATCCAATTTTGGGTCCTGTAATGCTAGGTACCGAAGCAGTCGCAAAGGCAATTGCAAAGCGAGATCGGGCGCGAATTGTTCCAACAGGCGCGTTGGCATTGAACGCATTGGGTTTATCAACGCAAGTACCGATGAATGTAGTTTACTATACCGATGGAGCAGCCCGGAAAATTGACCTTGGAAAGAGAAAAATAACGTTCAAAAAAACAACTCCTAAAAACCTTTCAGCAATAGGCAGAATAAGCAGTTTGGTTATTTATGCATTGAAAGAAATCGGAAACCAAAGGATTACAGAACAGGAGAAAAAGATTATTCTCGGGCACTTAAAAAACGAAGAACAGAGCAGATTGGAACACGATATTCGATTGGCTCCTGAATGGATACGGAAAATAATGCGGGAAGGACTAAAATCAAATTCCGAATCACCAAACACTTGATGAATATGATAAGATGGTACAACATACCGAAGCAAACGAAAGTTAACGCTTATACCCAAATTGCGGAAAAAACAGGCATGGCGAACTATGCTGTAGAAAAAGATTGGTGGGTAGTACAAACCTTGTCGATCATTTTTGAAATGGAAATAGCTGCACATTTGGTATTCAAAGGAGGAACCTCATTAAGTAAAGCATGGGGTTTAATTGATCGTTTTTCAGAAGATATTGATTTAGCAGTAGATAGGTCCTTTTTTGGATTTAAAGGTGATTTGTTAAAAAAACAAAGAACCAATCTTCGCAAGAAAACAAGCGCGTATATTTCTGATACATTTTATCCCGCATTGAAATCAAAATTTCAGGAAAAAGGATTAAGTGATGTGGTTTTTAAACTGGAAGAGGCTAAAGATTCTGATCAGGATCCACGTATCATTGAAATTTATTATCCCAATGTAATTGAGTCACCCGGTTACATTGAACCCAACGTCAAGGTAGAAATTGGCTGTCGTTCTTTAAGGGAACCATTTAGTATTCAAACGTTTTCATCGCTGATTGACGAGCATTATTCCAATGCGGAATTTTCACTGGCCCCAATTGAAATACCAACTGTAAATCCGGAAAGAACTTTTTTGGAAAAGATTTTTTTGTTGCATGAGGAGTTTCAGCGATGATAGAAGGGATTAAAAAATTTATAGCTCAAATAAATCAATCGGATTGGAAGTTTAACCATGAATTTCCAATGCCTAAAACAGAATAACGATGTACCAACAACTAATCACTAAAAAATGATCGATACCTGGTTTATTCACGACATAAAGAAAGAGTTCAACGAAAAACAAATCCTTGTTTTTATTGATCCTTCGGGCGAAGCCGAATTTCTGCTGGATGTTCTTCCGAAGGAATACATAGTATTAAGAGCCAACGGAGAGCTGGAGGAATTGGAACTTCGCTATAAGATCAACAAAGAAAATCTGTTACAAAAGCTGATCATTTACACCAACACGCCCAAAGAAAACCTGAAGTTTATCCGCGAATATTGCGAGACCAACGGTTGTCTGGAAATCAGGCAAATCGAACAATACATCAAAGCAACCATACATGCCAATCTGGGTTTAAACCTGCAGTTTTCGAAAGATGAATTGCTTACTGCGGCAAAAATCAGCATTGGACGCGATCGCTCTTATTGGATGGAACTGGTGCACAAAGGAGCTTCCGTAATTTTCGACCTCGATCAAATGCTAATTCCTTTCTTAAACAATCCAAAGGAGTTTATGGCCGCAATGGGTCAGGAAGTAAGTGCGATGTTTGCCCAAAAAGTGTCGGACTTCATCTGGGTGGATTTTGTTCGTCAGGCTCCTCAAACCCTGGCAAATCAGGTAGCTGAAACGATGTTTCGTCAGCTTCTACAAAACAATATTTCGCCGGAATTAAAGAAGATTTATCTTCAATGGGCCGATTCTTCCGGATATGCTGCATCATTCAATACTTATGTGGAGAACTTTAAAGCCAAGGCTCCTGATTTGTGGAGCGTTTCTGTCGATCATCCTTTCGTTTCTATTGATGAGCAAATGTTGGACGAAGTAATTACCCATTCCGGAGACAAGGATTGGCTAAAAGATAAATTGTCCTGGATAACCCAACGCAGCAAAAACAAAATAGCAAAACGGCAAAACATTCATTTCTGGTCCGATTTAATTCAGGTACTTGGTTTTGATAGTTCAGGAATAAATTCACTCGATAATCTGGAATCGGTTGCTGCTTATTATGCGAATTCATTTTATAAATTAGACCGTGCTATCCGCAAACTTTATACACGGTTCCTGAATCATCCGCTCAAAATGCGCCCCATTCAGGAAATCTATGAAGAAAACAACCGGCTATTGCTAAATCAATGGTTCAAACATTTCAATAAATACAAGACCAATCAGGCAGGTTTGCTCTTGAAGTTAATGAATGAGGCTACCGAAAATACTGCCTTTATTGTTGGTGATGCCATCACGTATGAAATTGCAGCATCGGTTGCTGAAAAACTCAATAAAGAGTTCAATACCAGCAAAGAATTACTGTTCACTGGTTATCCTTCGGTGACTGAATTCAACATGAGTTTGATGTATCAAAACGATGGTAAAATTGAACCGATTCATAAAAAGAGAGAAGAGCAGTTGCAATCCCAGGCTGAATCATCTATTCAGTTTGTTGCGCTCGAAGACTTGAGTTATTCATCATCGGAAGCAAAGTTTCTGGTATGCTCATACAAGGACATGGATTCGCTGGGCGAAAAATTGCAGCAAAAAGCATTGAAATTTATTGATGAAGTTGAAGATACCCTCGCGCAAAAAATCAAACAAATACAGCAATTGGGCTATCAAACCATTTACCTGGTTTCCGATCATGGTTTTGTTTTAACCGGTCTGTTATCCGAATCAGACAAAATTGAAGTCAGTTTTACCGGAAATATTCAAAAAAGCGAACGGTTTATTTTGTCTGAAAACCAGCAAAAGGACACCGGAAGTCTCATTGAAATTAAACAAGATTACAACAACTACCGGTACATTTATTTTGCCCAATCGGGTCGGCCTTTCAAAACGCCCGGTGTATATGGCTTCAGTCACGGAGGCATCACTCCCCAGGAATTGATTGCACCGCTATTCTGTTTCAAATCAAAAGATACATCCATCGAAAAACTGGCTGCCATCATTACCAATAAAAGCGAATTGGCAAATGTACCGGGAAACAGCTTCCTTATAAATATTTTGGCTCAAAGATCAAGTTCTTTGCTCGATTCGGCCCGCAAATGTCAGATATTACTCTTTGCCGACAAAAAACAGATTACCAAAAGTGATCTGTTCAACATTCAGAGCGGGCAGCAAATACAGAAGGAGTACGATTTTGATGAACATACCAGTATTGATGTCATTCTCATTGATGCGGAAACAAAAGAGCAAATGGAC
>JBBRZE010000151.1:0-5463 GCA_038236995.1 Bacteroidales bacterium
ACAAAGTTGATGATTTTTAACAGAATACAAGTTACACAACTTTTATTAAAACTTACATCTTTCACACATTCTCGGATGCTCTCCGCATTTTAAGCTTAAGATACTTGTAGCCGGAAGGGGTTAATCCGGTCATCCTTTTAAACTGGTTCGACAGGTGAGCCACACTGCTGTAGTGCAATTGAAAGGCGATTTCGGTTAGACTCAACTCGTCATAAACAAGCAATTCCTTGACCCTCTCAATTTTGTGATCGAGAAAAAAATGCTCAATGGTTGTACTTTGACTCTCAGAAAAAAGATTGGCTAAATAGGTATAGTCGTAGTTAAGTTTTCCGCTTAAATAGTCGGAAAGATTTATTTTCGGCTGTTCTTCTGCATAATAAACCAGGTCCACAATAATATTTTTGATTTTCTCTATCAACACCCTTTTCTTATCTTCCAATAGTCCAAGACCAGACTTTTCAAGATTGAAATTTAATAGGTTACGTTGTTCGGCGGAAATATTTTCCATGATTTCCACTTCGCCCAAATCCACAATTATGAAATGCAATCCAAATTCTTCAAGTTCGGATTTTACAATCATTTTGCAGCGATTACTCACCATATTTTTGATGTAAAGTTTCATCCAGCACTATTTAAGGTAAGCAAAAAATTTCTAAATTTTACAATTTCCAATTAATAACAAATTACCAATGAGGAATTACCCGCTTTAGAAGCTGGAAATATCAATTACCGACAAAAGGCAATTTCTATCCTCGCCGGTAACGACACCTTCCATATACACGGAACGCAAAGGACCTTTGTAATGACCCAGTTTCACTATGCATGATTCTTTTGAAATGCCAGCATAAACATTTTCCAGGAAGGACCTAAATACTTCTTTATGATCAATGGAAATAAAGAAATTAAAGTTACTGCCCAGCAAACTAAAGCGTTTGTCGCCAAGGATTTCGGCACCAGTGAAATTCAGATCTTCAATTTTACCGTCAGAATCAAGCGTAAAATAGCCCATTGGGGCGAAATCATACAACATGGTATATTTTCGAAGTGCAGTTTCTGCAACTTCGTTTGCCCGACGTAACTCTTCGTTTTGCATTTCTAATTCAATCTGGTGCACTTGCAACTCATGCATCAGTCTTTTCTCGTCAATTCCCATTTCAGAATCGACGGTTTTCTTCTGCTTTACTTTCAATTGCTTTTCTGCATTCAACCTCAGTAATTCGGCGTCTGTAAAATCCTGATCTTCACTTACCATGACTATGAAATATTTAATTATTGAATGAATGTCGGAAGATCGGAGACCGAAGTAGCATATCTGCCATATACTGACTTCGTTCTTCAGACTTCCTTCTGCCCGTAAATATCGCAATATATTTACAAATTTTAAATTTATTTGTAAATTTATGTATTAAATCCCGACATATTTATCCAAATACGATATCCAACCTCCAAAATGTGTGAATAATAAAAATCTCTTCTAAAGTTGCGTAGCTTCTGCCGCTCTGCCGGAACCTAATTTTTGTATTAAAATGGGCTAAAAATAACAACGAAGGGGAATTCCCCTTCGTTGTATCGACTACTAACTAACTAAACTACTCACTAACAAATCCAATTAAACAATTATATCAAAATTTCTATTGTCACGCGGCAAAGTTGAGCCTTTTAATTTATTAAAGCATTACACAATTGTGATAAATAGTTACATCATTCACACAAATACCAACTTTAGATCCTGTAATACAGAATCTTTGTGTGTAATTTGTTTTTAAATTTTCAATTGTCTCAAAACATGATATATTAAGGCTGAATCAGTTATCCCGAAATCTAATTAGCACCTACCATTTCCGATTGCATTTCAGACCCGGCGTGAACTTTATTGGTAAGTTCTACCTCACAAAGAATTGCGACCTCATCTCCTATTACTAATCCTTCGGTTTCTGAAGACGCATTCCATGTCAGTCCCCAATCGCATCTGTTGATGATTCCCGAAACTGAAAAAGCGGCTCTTTCATATCCCGAATGATCGTATAAGACACCTCCAAAATGGACCTTCAATTTTATTTTTTGGGTAACACCCATCATTGACAAATCGCCCCACATATCATGGTCACCATTCGAATCTGATACGCCAATAGAGGTTGAAGCGAATGTGATATGCCGGTGGTTTTTTACATCAAAAAAATCCTTGCTTTTTAAATGACGGTCGCGTTTTACATGATTGGTTGTGATTGAAGCGGTATCGATCCAGAATTCTATCCGGGCAGTACTAAAGTTCCTGCCGGTTGTAGTTATTCGCGCATCAAATGTTTTAAACTCACCTTTTACACTGGAAATCACTAAATGCCTTATGCTAAATCCAATCTCGCTGTTTTCCTGGTCGATTAACCAATTTGTTTTTGCTGTAACATCATTTGATCTCATACGTATTTATTTTGAATTTGTTTTGTCATTTAGTAAATGCAATTTCTGGTATAAAAACTGCATAACAAAGATGAAATCCTTTCGGTAAAAATAAGTTACACTATTCACAGAATATGTTACATCATTCTCACATTTAGTAAAAAACAAAGCTTAATTATATGGAATTATTAGCTTTTGGGGCCGGAAAATCAAATCTCTCAGATTAGGTTAAGGTGCAGGACAATGAAAAGAAGGGTAAGAATTCAGACTTGCATAGACTATTTTGTAGTTTTCAATACCCAATAAAACTGGTTTTCAGATTATTTTTCAAATATGTGGGAATAATGTAAAATATTTCAAAAACTATATAACACTTTTTACCTTTGTTCTTTACATCTTTGCAAATTAATTATGCGTCAAAAATTTTAGGAATGATCAAAATAGGAATAATCAAGACAGGCCTTACAGTCAGAAATCTGGCAAAAAGGACTGATTTCAAAATACATATTCAATGAGCATTTTCGGCAACAGAAAATACATACTCACAAGAGGACTTGATGATTACTTTACAGGCGTTTACAAGGCGTATAAATTTATTGCGCTTTTCTTTAAAGAGGTATTCAAAAGACCTTTTCATATGCGTGAGGTAATTCATCAAACTTTCGAAGTCGGATTAAAATCGCTCGCGTTAATCTCGTTGACCGGTTTTATTGTTGGTATTGTATTTACAAAACAATCGCGTCCTTCATTGGAAGACTTTGGTGCAACATCGTGGCTCCCTTCGCTAATTGGGATTGCAATTATAAAAGCGCTCGGGCCTTTGGTAACCGCACTGATATGTGCCGGCAAAGTAGGTTCAAGCATTGGCGCAGAACTTGGTTCGATGAAAGTGACAGAGCAAATAGATGCAATGGAAGTTTCGGCCATTAATCCGTTTAAATATTTAGTTGTTACCCGGGTAGTGGCTACAACCATTGCCATCCCGATACTGGCATTGTATTGCAGTTTTGTTGCGCTGTATGGTTCCTATATAAATGTTCACGCGGAAGAAACAAGCAGTATCATCAGCTTTTATTTAAATGCTTTTAAAACCATCAACTTTCTTGATGTTGCAACTGCTGTATTTAAAACAGTTGCTTACGGATTTACAATTGGTATTGTTGGATGCTACAAAGGATATCATGCCACGCAGGGAACACGGGGTGTTGGTAAAGCTGCCAACCAGGCTGTGGTACTTGCCATGTTCCTTATATTTGTTGAGGAAGTAATTATTGTTCAGGTAGCCAACTGGTTCCGATATTTTTAAAACAATGGAAAAACTGAAAGAACACATCATTGATGAGCACGAATCGGTTATTGCCATTACCGGCTTGCATAAGTCGTTCGGCGACCTGGAGGTTCTGAAGGGAATCGACTTTAACCTTTTTAAGGGCGAAAATGTCGCTGTACTTGGCAAATCGGGAACAGGCAAATCGGTGCTTATAAAAATAATAATAGGTCTGCTTAAACCCGATAAAGGCGAAGTGCTTATATTGGGACAACATGTCGATCAATTAATGGGAAAAGAACTTGATGCACTGCGTTTACGTATTGGCTTTTCGTTTCAAAACAGCGCTTTATACGACAGCATGAATGTTTTCCAAAACCTGGCATTCCCGTTAACCATGAACTTTAAAAACCTAAGTAAAAAAGAGGTCATCAAATCCGTGGAAGAGGTGCTCGAGGCAGTTGGGTTAAAAGATAAATTAAAACAAATGCCTTCCGATCTTTCGGGTGGACAACGCAAAAGAATTGGTATTGCACGCACGCTTATTCTCAAGCCCGAAATCATGTTGTACGATGAACCAACATCGGGTCTCGATCCGATAACAAGCGCCGAAATCATTGAATTAATCAACGATGTTCAGCGTGAATACAACACCAGTTCAGTTATTATTACACACGATCTTACCTGCGCCAAGAATACTGGCAACCGGATAGCTATGATGTTTGAAGGCAAATTTTTAAAAATCGGAACATTTAAAGAAGTTTTCGATACCAATGATGAACAGGTTCAGGGTTTCTTTAATTACAATTTTATACAATAGGTTATGAATGAATCACCAAATAAACAGGCAGTAATTGTCGGCGTTTTTATTTTTTTAGGATTGATATTTCTGTTGGCAGGAATTCTTATAATAGGCAACATACGCGAAACATTTAACACCAAAATGGGCGTGATTTCAATTTTTGATGATGTAAGTGGTTTGAAAGAAGGTAATAATGTTTGGTATTCGGGCGTAAAGATCGGTACTGTTAAGAACATGAATTTCTTCGGGAAATCACAGGTGGAAGTGAGTCTGAATATTTCAACAAAATCACAAAAGTATATTCGTAAAGATGCCAAGGTAAAAATAAGTACCGATGGTATTATCGGGAATAAAATTCTTGTGATTTACGGAGGAACCGAAGACTTTTCACCGGTTGTAGAGGGCGATACGCTTGCCGTAGAGCGGATGTTTACTTCCGAAGATATGATTAATACGCTTCAGGATAACAATGAAAACCTGTTGACGATCACTTCCAATATTAAAACTATCACCAACCAGTTAGTTGATGGTGAAGGAACTATTGGGAAATTAATGAACGATACTTCTGTCTATGCCAATATAAATGCTGCTACAGCTTCACTTCATACTGCAACCGTAAAGGCAGAGCAAATGATCAGCTCGCTGGCCACCTTTAGTTCGTCGCTCAATAAAAAAGGAACATTGGCTAACGAATTAACAACCGATACGATTGTCTTTAAATCGGTAAAAGCATCGGTTACGAAATTGCAGCAAATGGCCGATACCGCAAAAGTGTTTATTACAAATCTTAAAAATGCAGGAAGTAATCCTAACTCTGCAATTGGTGTCTTACTCCACGACAAAGAAGCAGGCGCTTATTTAAAAGAATCGATGAAGAACCTCGATAGCAGTTCGAAGAAATTAGATGACGCTCTCGAAGCCGCACAACACAATTTCCTATTGCGTGGTTATTTTAAGAAAAAAGCAAAAGCCGAAAAGGATTCGATCGGGAAATAAA
>JBBRZE010000152.1:0-5367 GCA_038236995.1 Bacteroidales bacterium
AAAACCGGCTTGCAGCGAATCATTTACGATCAAAGTCGTTTTTTTCAAACTGTCGAGACGTGCGCTGGTGTTCTTGAAATAAGCACTATCGAAATAGGAGGTATGGTCTACTGAATCTGTCAGAATAAAAAATAAAACAGTGAGTAGGATAAGAAAGGCACCAATGTAGATTCCAATTTTTTTAATCATTTCTCTTTGTTTTAGTTTCCAAAAAAAGTATAACTGCCTAAATTATTGGTTTAATTGGGATTGATCGACGTTTATTTCTGAAACGAAAACTTAAAGTTGTCGCTGTTTTTATTTGCTGTTTTATAGACAACTGCCTCAGAAATATACACATTCGTACCTTCTGCTTCAGTGCGCTTTTCTCCCTTAACAACAATTCGGACTGTGTGTTTTCCTTCCGGAAGGTTCGTAATCAGGTATAAATTGGTGTTACCGGGCGACTGATTTGAATAGTTAAAATAGCAATCAATGGTTCTTTTCATTTCACCATCAACAAAGATGTCGGCCTTGCCACAGTTCCTGTCCCAGTTACCGGCGATGGATGCACCGGTTCCTTCGAAAGTGAATATAGCTTCATCGCCTGCATTCGCACTAAATCTGTCTTTAGGCACGTTATTATCCTTTGTGCGGGTTTCCCATTTCCCTATGAACTCCCAATTTTCTTTTTCAAAGGGTGTTATCCGGCGATCGAAAACGAGTTTAGGAAATGATACCTCCAGCGCTCCCGGTTTTGGAGCCTGCACTTTAATTTTCAATTCTTTATCTGTTACTTCGCCACCATTCTTTAGGATAAGTTCTTTTGCATACTTCAATGTATTTTCAACAGACTTGTTAAAAGTATAATTTGTATTGATAAAAAGTGAATCTCCGATTGCTGAAATATGTTCCTGATACTCTTTTGGAAACCCACTGAATCCTTTCAGTACGCCTAAGACAGCCATGGCACTTGATGGATTGCAATCGGAATCCTGACCGCAACGGGTGGTGATTTCCATCGTTTTTAGCGGATCGCCTTCACCATAAAGCAACCCCATTACAATATAGGCGCCGTTGAGTTTCGCATCGATGTTATAAGATGAACCGGCCCCGCACATATCCTCACTTGCCCATTTGTCCTCCAATTCTTTCCATGCAGCACGCCAGTCAAATGGATATTGTTTGTGTAGAAGGATTACATCTTTCACTATTTTCGAATAATCGCTTTCGGCAGGAAGTGAAAGAAGCGCGTTTTCAACAATTTTCAACATGTCGTTTTCAAAATAGGCTTCTGAACAAAGCGCGGCAACAAAAACACCGCCATACACACCATCACCGTAATTCATGATGTGACCAATTTTATCCGCTATTTGATTGGCAGTCTGTGGCATTCCGGGACAAATTAATCCAATGTAGTCTGCTTCTATCTGAAAATCGATATCATCGGCATGTGAATTATACGCCGGACTTCCTGACTGTGGTGGGAAAATACTGTCAAAATAGTTCTTTCGGGCCTGTACATTGGCATGCCATAACTTATAACCTGATTTTGCGAAGAGCTCCTGGAATTTTTTAGCCGGTGCATCAATTCCAAACTGATCCATCGTCATCATAAATGTAAGCTGCACATAGATATCATCTTCGGTGAGAGAAAAATTCACATCCGATGGTTTCCATTTGATCGTATCTTCCAATGTAAACCCGTGTGCAGCAAACTCGGTAGGACCTCCGTAGCTTACACCAATCATTTTGCCGGCCCAGCCTCCAGCGATTTTATCTTTTAAAACTTCAACCGGGATGGATCGTTCCTCTGCCTGTTTTTTAATTTGGCACGACGTAACAGCCAGTGAAATAGTTAATATCAGAATTATGAAAAAGTGATTTCTCATTTTAAATGATTTAATAATAGGTCGAACCTTTGGTCATTCAGTTTTAAAACGTGACAAAAACAAAAACCAGCCACTGAATAAACGATGGCTGCTTTTTGTTTTTGTCAAGGAATATTATTTTTTCACAAGCGAAAGCTTTTTATCGGTTGTGACAAACATCCTTGTACTCTGTGTAAAATCATCACCATAAGTGGCCTTGTATTTCAGATCGACATAAAAGGCTTTAAATCCCGATTCCGGATATTTGATTTCAACCTGGATCTCTGCTTTGTGCGCGGCATCCAGACGCTTATCAACCCATATTTCATCTCTGAAATCCTGATCTTTAGAGTCGGCACTCCACATGATGGCATCGACCAGAAGTCCCGGAGTTGTCTTTATTTTCAGCGTTATCGTTCCATTACTTTCCGAAACTGTGTAATCACAAATCGGGTATTTCCCATTCGTAACAGTTGTTCCCAAAAAAGCACTTAACGTGGCAAACGCTTTCTTTTTATCGCCTAAATCATGAGCGGCATTTGGCGTATAGCAGATATGATTATCTCCTGGAATACTGTCGATGTAATTCTTAACAGCATCGGCAGGCCAGTAAGGGTCATTGGTTCCCATAAAGATCATCTTCGGCATTGTCAATGTTTTCCGGTAGGAATAAGGATCGATCATTTTTGTAAGATCATTTCCCCCTGGAGTGCCAAGTTGTTGTGCAATACCCAGTTTGACGTAGTCTTCGATTTCGATGCTGTAGTCTCCCCAGACTACTTTTTGATAATCAATATTAACAGGCATATTCAGCACATCAATCACCATCGGACCAATCGCTTTTACGCGTTTGTCATTTGCCCCTGTCAGCCAGGTTGTCCAACCGCGTTTTGATGCGCCCGATACTACAAATTGATTCACTTTTCTTTTGATCTCCTTTTTGGCAAATTGCTGCACAACGTCCATTCCCCTGATTGCACTTTTTGTCATTGGGAACAACAATGGCCATGTGAAATCGTGATCACCAAGGTATTGGTGAAGCGTATAGGAGATCAGCGCATCTTCCGTCAGATCGCCATACAAGGGCTGATTGGGAACCTGCCAGACCAACGCAACGATTGTCATATTTGTCCTGGCAACGCCGCTTAAAGCTGTTGCTAAATCCTCGTCCCATTTATGGGTACTGGGGACTGTATTGTCATTGTGACCGCCGGTTATAAATAACAAAGCATCGTTATACTTCAGAATATCAGGAACCATGATAAACATTTCATGCTTCCAGGTGATCCCGCGCCAAATCTGAGAGGTGTACTGAACACGGTATAAAGTAACGCCGTCCCCTTTCTTTTTATCCTGCACCTCCCATTTAAACGATTTATCGGAATTGTGAAGGTAAGCCTGAAGCGCAGTTTCAGGGGTGATCGTCTTCTTCGGAGCTGCAAATGCAATGGCAGCGGTACAATACAAAAGAAGGATAAGGGATAATACTTTCTTCATTTCTAATTAATTAATAATGTTTCTATGCAATTAAGCAGGGATATTCTGAGAATATCTCCTGCTTAAATTGTGTTGTTTGTAAATATCTGCAATAGTTATTGTAATTACTGAATCAACCACATTTTAGAGAATTCAGTATCGCCTTTATCCAGTTTACCAATGGCCGACTGGTAATTGGTTGCGTTATTGGCCATTTCCGTTTCGGGATACCTGAAGCGTAACGGGAAAGGGTGAAGGCCATTTATTAATTCACCGTTTGTTTCCCAGGCCGGAAGCCGGGTTCTCCGGTGGTCTGCATAAGCTTCAATACCCATCAGGAAATGACCCAACCACTTTTGCAATGCGATCTTCGCAAGTTTCTGGGCTTCGGTTCCGGTTGCGGGGAACTTAGCACTGTTGTTATTGAAATAAGTACCCGGGATTGTTACGCCCCATCTGCTTGTCGCCAATGTTACACCGCTTTTGTAATAAGCCTCTGCACCTGCTGCCGGTATATAACCTTTTACAGCTGCTTCTGCCAATAAAAACTGCACTTCATCTGATTGTATGATACAAGCCTTCAACAGCGGATGTGCCTTTTCGTTGATAAGTTTAGAAAACTTGGATATTTTATAGTTGAAGATGGTTGTCGGGAAGTCCCAGCTTCCATTGGCAGCCAATACATTCTCATACATACCAGCAGTATATCCTGCATAAAGCGTCAGCGAATCGACAATGAAACTGGCAGCCGCTTTGATACCAGCCTTGCTCCGGTCGATGTATTCATAGGTCGAACTATAGGTGAAACCATTGGGATCAGTTGTGGCGACAACCGTTCCATTCGATGCGGAAACATTTGTCCATGGCTTTTCAATCGGGGCTACCCATACTTTGAGCCGGTCGTCATTAAGCGCTTTCAAACTATCCACTAAAGTTTTACTTGGTCGATAGATCATGAAGTTGTCACTATACCCATCGTAAGACATTGGCCAGTTATAAGTTCTGTCGCCAGCAAGGTAAGCAATGGAAGCATTATCGGTATTTGCACTCATCAGCGGGAGCGCAGCAACAGCCGCAATTTCGGTAGCCGCGTTTGGCAAATTCTTGCTGGCACGCATCAAGAGCCGAAGGCGCATCGAGTTGGCGAATTTAATCCATTTCGCTTTATCACCCCCATAAAGAATATCGTAGGTTTTATCGATCGGATCGTTTCCCGTTGACAACAATAACGTGGCATCTTTCAGATTTTGAATCAAAGCCGGATAGATGTCCTTCTGGTCATCGAATACCGGAAAGAGAATTCCATCCTGACCACGCAATCCTTCAGAATAATAGATGTCACCATACAAATCAGTTGCAGTCGACCAAAGCAACGATTTAAAAATCAGGAAGATTCCTTCATGACTTTTTAACCCGAGCTTATGCACGTCATCTATCGCTGCCTGAACAAGTTTGATAGGTGCTGTTATTCCATATAAATCACTTTTGGGTTTTGTGAAGCTCTTGTGAATATTATCGTCGGAACTTCGGTTTCCCTGCATATATTGCACTGTTGCCGAAAGCGTCCTGTTCCCGACTCCCCCTTCGTACTGGTAGGCAAAAGCTGTTTGCTGTATTACCGAAGATAAGAGCAGGTTGGGCGTGGCGGACTCTACTGCATCGCGCTTTTGTAATAGCTCATCCTGTCTGAGCAGCTGTTTTTCACAGGCTGTCAAAACGAAGAATGTCAGAAGTAATATTGATATCTGTTTTTTCATAATTGCAACATTTTAAGCATTAAAAATCAAACGATACTTTGAAACCATACGAAGCAATGGATGGCAATGCCTTTCCAACGATTCCCTGATTCATACCGATACCTTCGAAAGCTGATTCCGGATCTACGTATTTATCAGCTTTGTTCCATTGGAAGATATTTCTGCCCACAAATCCAATCACAACATTTTCAACTTTATATCTTGAAGTGAGACTACTTGGCAATGTGTAGTCGAGCGTAACCTCTTTCAATTTAAAGTTCGTTGCATCCCTGATCAGTGATTCC
>JBBRZE010000153.1:0-5363 GCA_038236995.1 Bacteroidales bacterium
CAAAAAATATGAATTTGGGAACAAAAGTTCGATCGTGAAAACAAAGAAATCAGGGAGATCATAGCTGTGAAAATGGCATTTATAGAAAATGTCTATGACGGTGACACCCTGTTGTCTCAAATGGAGCAAACAGAAAGGATTACAGGGCATAAACCAAAAATAGGGATTGTGGACAGGGGATACCGAGTAAGAAAAATCATAAACAGGGTTCAGATCATACACCCCGCAAAACTATCTGCATCTGTCAGCAATTATCAAAAACAGAAAATACGGAAAAGGTTTAGGGCCAGGGCTGGTATTGAGCCTATTATAGGATAACTAAAACAAGACCATCGGATGAGTCGTAATTACCTGTTAGATAAACATGGTGATTTGGTTAATACCCAACTGGCAGCGGTGGGATTCAATCTAAAAAAAATGCTTCAGCGATTAAAAGCTGAAGCACTAAATATTTTGCCTAATTTATTTGGCGAATTTTGGACCCAATTTGGAATCCAAAATATGCATTTTGAAATTTAAGGGTTTTTTCACATTTACATATTCCGGTGTATACCCGTTCACGTTTTCCGGTGATGTCCGTTCACTGTTTGTTCAATAGCGATTAGGCAAATGTAACATTAATATTTTTTTCTTAAACTTTCTCCGGTCAATTGAAAACGCACTGATTTATGAACGATTCTGTCTAAACAGGCTTCAGCAATCAGTTCATTTCCAATAACAGCATACCAGTCATTAACGGGTAGTTGACTGGATATTATCAATGCTTTTTTCCGATATCTGTCGTCGACAATTTGCTCAAAGTCGTTTTGTTGTTGTCCTTCTAATGCTTTCATGCCAAAGTCATCTATGATTAACATGTCCACACGTGAGAGTTTTTCCATGAATCGTATTTCCTGACCTTGCAATCGTTCGAGTTTGATTCGGTCCAATAATTTTTGCATGGTGAAGAATACGACATTAAATCCCAACCTGCATGCCCTGTCGCCCAGTGCTATAGCCAAATAAGATTTACCGGTTCCGGTAGGTCCGTTAATCACTATTGTTTGTCCATTACGAACAAATTCACATGTACCCAATTGCGCCACTGTCGTTGCATCAACACCTCTGGCCGTATTATAATCAAGCTCCTCCAGCGAAGCCGGATATGGAAACGCGGCTTCTTTGAGCTGTCGGGCAATGCGGTTTGTTTTTCGGGTGTCTTGTTCGGTCTGCAACATAAGTTGTAATCCATCTTTTAGTGAGAGCTTATCGGCTCTGCGTGTCTCACAAAGGGATGTCCAGCAATCTGCCATCCCAGGAAGCTTCAGCTTGTGAAGCGATTTTTCAATTTCTTGCATACGATGTTTTTTTATTGTTATTTATAATAAGAGTTTCCTCGCATATTTTCATGATCAGTTGGCTGTGGATTAATGCGTTTCTCGCTTTCACTTTGTGATTTAGCCACATTGAGATTGCTGATCACATTTTGTAAAAACTTGCCTGAGTATGACCTATTTTCGATAGCTATCCGGCAGGCTTGTTCAAAATCGGCTATTGTTGTTTTTCGGCCTATCGAGAGCATATAATCACAGGTTTTGTATTTGAACTCGGGTGGAATCTGACGTTGTTCCAAATCCAGAAACATGTCCGATACAAGTTGCTTAAATACAGGACTATGCTTATTCGTTTTTTCTTGATAATATTCAGGAGAACGGCTCAAAATGGCGTTGGAATTGGATGCCAGATGTTCTTTTTTGTGCGTATGCCCAAAGCCTAAGTGGCGCTCATGTGTAGCCACTAATTCATTATTTACAAAGATTTTGACCAATGTGCGGGTGTAAATAACATGGCTGCGTTTTCCAATGTGGACAAATGGAACCGAGTAGTAATGTTTGTCGCGCGCCAAATAAACGAATCCATCGTTACGAACCTGTAAATCGCACGTAAGTTTCATTTCAAAAGACTGTTCAGGCAAAGGGGATAAGGCATTCTTCTCTACGGCAAAGAATTGTTCTTCACGACTATAAGTCCGTTGTTGCATCCGTGTCTGATTGTGTTCAAGCATTTTCTGCGATACCGCCTCATTTAAATCCACCAATGAATAAAAAGTGGTGTTACGTAGTTTGGCATATACCCGCCTGTAAATAATCTTCACTTGGTTCTCTACCATTCCCTTGTGTGTTGGAGAATAAGGGCGACAAGGGATGGTTACAAAACGATAATGGTTGCCCATATCTTCCAACGCTTTATTCGGTGTTGGTTCATACTTATCCGCCTTTATTACAGCCGATTTAAGGTTATCGGTTACCAAAATCTTAGGTACGCCTCCTATGGCTTCCATGCATTTAGAAATGGCATATAGAAAATCCTCCACTCTTTGTGAGGGAATACACAGAGCAAAGGCATAATCCGTGTAAGGTAAACATGCCACAAATACCTGCACTTTAGTCATTTCGCCTGTTTCTGTATTTACATATTCCAATGTGTCACCAGCAAAATCGACATATAATTTTTCACCTGGAACATACGTATCACTCAACACTGTAGTAGGCGTAAAGGCTGCTAATTGTTGTTTTAAGTGATGGAAAAACTGAGACTTACGATAACCATCAGGATGCTTGGCTATGTAATCCTGACACACCAAAAAACGCGTTACATGTTTATGACCTAACGAGGTCTTAAAATCTGGCAACTCATCCAAAAACGTTTGATGCCGGTAATCAGTATATGCCGGATTTCCAGCTCTGAAACGTGCTTCAAGCTCTGGGTCTTCCATTTTTAATACCTCTTTGAGTGATAATGGATCATCCCTAAAATATCGAACATAATTATTTACCGTCTTTTTGTTTATATCCAAATCCTTGGCTATTTGACGGTTCGATACTCCGTTCTCGTTTAATTGGAGAACTTGTTTTATTCTACTCATACTTGCTGGTTTTCCTGCCATTTTACCTTTGCTTAGTTGGGCTATTTTAAAGCTGCAAAGGTAAGATTGAACGTTCGAGTGAACGGGTATGCTCCGGAAAATGAAAAGGGCCAATCCGTGAATGGGTATGCTCCGGAAAGTACTGATAACAAAACTACTAATTTCCAAAAGTGAATGGACATGCTCCGGGAAAAGGATCTTTTTTGGCCACCGAAAATAGGGTGAACGGGTTTGCTCCGGAAAAAGGTACCCGTGAACGGGTATGCTCCGGAATTTGGCAAATTTTGTTTCAGTTTGTTGTCTTTTCATCCTGTTTGATACCTATTTTTAGGGCAAACGGACATGAAAAATGTGGTTTTAGATGGTCAACTTTCAGTTTTATACTGAAATGTTTCTATTCTAAAGTGGGTGGGTATGCTCCGGAATATGTATTCACATTCGACTAAATACACTTGGCACGGGAATGAATTGTATCACTATTTAAACTTTCATAAAAAGAACAACTATTCGCATGTGGTGAATAATTTTGGCAACAAATACTACATTGTATTTTAGTTTTTACTTATCTGATAATTATTTAGATATATCCTTATAATAAAAATCAGGTTTTATCCAATTTTGGATAAAACCTGATTTTCTATTATAAGGACAAACGATTACTAAATTGTATCCGAACAATTGGTCTAAAGCCTCACTCAATTATAGATTAACGTTTCCATTTTTTTATCAATGTACATGTGCCATTCATATTTGCATACGATTGTTTGTTGACAGAAAGATCAGCCGTCGCTTTTGCATCTGCATCAGCCTGACTTATGGTTGAGCTATATTGGCCTGCTGAAACGGTATAGGTTACTGTCGAACCTATATAGCCGGTTCCACATGTGTTTTTGGTAGTAGTTGATGACATTTGAACATTGTGGTATATTGTTGATGGTATTATTGTACAGGTGCCATTTGTATTGGCATACGTTTGTTTATTAGAAGTTAGGTCTGCAGTCGCTTTACTATCAGCGTCAGCTTGACTGATAGTTGAACTGTATTTATTGGCTGGAACGTTATAGGTTAATGTTGAGCCAACATATCCAGTTCCACAACTATTTTTAGTAGCTGTTCCAGATATTGAACTATTATAGTAAACCGATGCTTCTGTAGGAACTAAAACAAGAGGAGACGAAGAGCCTGAAGTACTGGATTCGTATGCTCCAATATCAGGAAGTCCAACTAAAGGAATGCCTGCAAAGTCATTCGTCAACCCAACATTCACCCCTGCATTAATTGCGGGGCTTGCGGCTTGAAGTCTAAAGTCATATGTACTCGGACTGGCCATTAACGGATTAGTATTATTTAAATTGTTTGAAATCACAAATCCTGATGTTGGTCCATAGCTTATTATTCCGTTGTATGTTATATTATTCTTTATCAAACAATTAGAGTATACAAATCCGGTTGCAATCTGAATTCCGGCTGTCAATGGCGAGTAGAATATATTATTTGCAATCAATGTATTGGTCATACTTGTCATAAGTAATACATGTCCAATCCGGTTAGGATTTGCATCAGCAAATGTGTTATTAATGATTGAAATGCTCGTATTCGCAGAGCCTGTTTCGTTATAAATATGTATACACCAACCTGCTGTGCAATCGTATATTAAGTTATTGGATATGGTAAGCCCATTTACATTACTACCAACATAAATTCCGTGATCGTGGTTCATCCAGTATTTAGTTGTGGGTGTGCAGCCACTTTCTCCGGGAGCATATCGACCTATGTTGTAGATGATGTTTTTCTCTACAATAACATTACTGCAAGTTGAAACATATATACCCTCTTGTCCAGAATCACTGTCAGAGCACATCTTGCCTATCTCATGAATTTTATTCCCCCTGACTATACAGTTATTAGTCGAAGAAGATATTTTTATTCCTCCATCCTGAAATCCTTTTAAATCAAAATTTTCAAAAGTTATATAGCCAACTGAAGATTGAAAATATATTCCCTGTGTTGTTGCATTGTTTCGTCCATCCAGTACTGCACCCCACTTATTTTGAGATTTAAAGACAATGCGATTTGTCGACGAACCACTTCGGGTAATGATCGCAATTTGCGAATTTGTTGTTGTGTAAGTTCCATCTTTAACTATTACACTATCGCCGGGATTCACTATGTTGGCAGCTTTTTGTAAGGTCAAAAAAGGCGAGGCCAATGTTCCGGTGTTGTTGTCATTGCCTGATTTTGATATATAATAAGTTTTGCCGATTATTGCCGCTTTTAATTCGGCAGTATTGGTTAAAGATGCTTCAGGTTCGATAATTGATTTATTGCAACTAATAGCTAAAATGATAATAAGAAATCCGTAGAAGAATTTTTTGAGTTTCATGATTTTTGAGTTTTAATTTTTTGATGAGTGTGAAAACTGAGTATTTTTAGATGAAAAAACATTGATGAGTAATCA
>JBBRZE010000154.1:0-5168 GCA_038236995.1 Bacteroidales bacterium
ACAGTTAAGCAACTTCATAAACGATTCCGTTTGGTTGAATCATTTGAGATGAAGCATTTAATACTTCAATTCCAACAATGCTTCCCTCAATGTCATAATCGAGTATGACACCTGGCTTATCTTCATTACTCTCAGAGATTTACTTCTCGGAAAACCGTATGTAAACAATATCGAGTTCCTTATCGTAACGAATAACCATATTTATCAATTTTTGAAGTTTTATATGCCGTAATAATCAATTGAGGCTTTTTAGCCGTATTGACAAATACCCTGTAAAGATAATATTATCCCATCTCAGCAATCAACTTTGAATAAATTGTCGTCGATTGATCTTGTTGTAAAATTTGATCTGGTTGTTGCACCACAGACAAAACCACCCCCTTCGAGATATTTCTGGTTTCCATTTGCCTTAATGCATGTTTTGAAAATTAGATTGTCATGAAAACAAAGTTTACAAAACGAATAACACGAATTAGGAAGAAACGAAGTTCGACGAAGTCAATCGAAGATCAACGTAGTTAATTACACGAAATTAATCCTTATAAAATACAGTGGTTGTGTCAAAAAACCTTATTTAACCGCAAAGAACTCAAAGAAAATGCAAAGAACACAAAAGAAGATATTTTTAAATCTGATCAGTGTAAGAATTGTGTTTCGCCAACTGACGGATTGTGTTTGGTTAAAGGAATTTAACTTCTAAGGCAACTTCACATATTCGGAGGAATCAATTCTTTTTGACCAATTCTTATTTTCTTCTTCTCCCCCTCTCCAAGTCTCTCCCTCTCCTGTTCTTACCCTCTCTAAAGTCTCTTAGTGTTATTCTTATTTGCTATAATACGCCCTGTACCAATCGACAAACCTGCCTACTCCCTCTTTAATCGGCGTGTCAGGTCTGTAATCCAGGTTCTTTTGCAAATCTTCGGTATCCGCCCACGTCATTGGCACATCACCGGGTTGCATTGGAAGCATCTCCTTGATCGCCTGAATCCCCAGCTTGGTTTCGATCGCATCGATAAAATCCATTAATCGGACAGGGGAGGAGTTCCCAATATTGTAAATTTTGTAAGGAGCCGTTTTGCTGACTGATGGATCGGTAAGGTTGTCGACATCAGGTTGCGGAACATGATCTAGTACTCTGACTACTCCTCCCACAATATCGGCAACATAGGTAAAGTCACGCTTCATCTCCCCGTTGTTGAAAACCTGGATGGGTTCTCCTGCGAGGATTGCTTTTGTAAATAGGAACAGTGCCATATCAGGCCGTCCGTAGGGTCCATAAACGGTGAAAAAACGAAGGCCTGTAGTCGGTATTCCAAATAGATGGCTATATGTATGCGCCATCAATTCGTTGCTTTTCTTCGTCGCCGCGTAAAGACTGATCGGATGGTCGACACTGTCGGCTGTGCTTAACGGCATCTTGCTGTTATTTCCGTAAACGCTTGATGAACTCGCGTAGACGAGGTGCTTGATGTTGTTGTACCGGCAACATTCGAGAATATTCAGAAACCCTGTGATATTGGCGTCAATATAAGCCTGCGGATTTTCGAGCGAATAACGTACGCCAGCCTGTGCCGCCAGGTTGATTACTTTATCAAATTTTTGAGCAGTAAAGAGTTGTTCAAGGTTACTTTGGTCTGAAAGATCAAGTTGGAAAAACTGATAATTCGGATACATTGTACTCTGAACAGCCTTGTTGTAGACGATGGCTTCGCGGGTTATGCCCGTTTCGGCTAACCGGGCGTATTTAAGATTAACATCGTAATAGTCATTGATATTATCAATTCCAATGACTTCATCTCCTCTTTCGAGAAGCCCTTTGATCAGGTGGAAGCCGATAAATCCGGCTGTGCCGGTTACTAATATCTTCATGGTGGGGAAAGATTACACGGATTTTAATATTGATTACGCGGATTGCAAAAATGATTACACGGATTAGGATGATACGAATTAACACGAATAAAAAACAAACGAAGTTCAGTTAAGCAAAAATTGAATCGATATTTCTTTTGGTGTTAGATAGGAGCTTATCTTACTTAGTAATCCAGGCTCTTTTCTCAAGGAAAAGTCGGCATTTATTTATGTTTTCGATAAGTTGTGAGGTCAACTCAATGACTTCAGGAACAAGGTCACGAATTGCTTCAGGAATATACTCATGTGATATCTGATTTCTTAAATCCCTAATTTCGATCATTTGATCAGCAGATTGTAGCATCAACATTTTCTCGCCTTTGTTCATCATGTCGACGAATGGGACAAAAGGTTCGTGAAGCAACATCCAAACTGATCGAAGTACTTTTTGAGTAAAAATATCCGACGTGCGGTTGAATTTTGAAGTCAGTGAATCGAAGGATTCCAATTCCTCAAAGGTACAATTCTCTTTGATTCCTATTGTTTTGCATTTACTGACTGACATTTGAAGCGTGTCTACAGCAGCTTGTAATAGTACCAATTCGGATTGTAGCAGATCGATAATTATTTGATATTGATCTGTTTTCATTATTAATAGATTTTGTTATTCATATAGCTTAAAAAAACTCACTTTTTGAAGCCCTTTTTATAATTGAATTGCATTGATGGCAATTAATTTTCGGAATGGAGACTCGTTAGAATAAGTAAAGTTTACCAAATCAATTTTTCTCCAACCGTATTTTTTAATAAACTCAAGTCTGATTTTTCGCAATAGACGCGAATTGGTAGCTTTTTCTGTAAGGATCATCAGGTCAATATCTCCACCATTGGCCAAATCATCTGCCCGGGATCCGAATAAATATACAGTCGATCCAGGTATAATTTCCTGAATTAACTTTTTTAAATAGGAAGCAATTTCGGGATTTAAACGCATTTTGAATAAAAATTATAAATTATGCAAAACCAAACCTAAACGAAATACTTGTTTTCTACTTGTTATGATTTGCGGCGCATGGAGCAGGTACTTTTCGATTTGCCTTTGACGTTACGCCTCATTTTTTGTTGTTTTTTCTCAACAGGGTTAGGCTTCTTGTGATTGCTCGCCCCTTCTCCCAGTCTTATTTCCTCGTTGTTGTGACTCGTCCTGATTTTTGTTTACAGATATGGTATTGATACTGTCCTACCTTTTATTTGCGGTGCATATCTCGTTTTCATTTCAGCAAACATTTGTAGTTGCACCTTTTTTTATCCTACTTCTTTATCCCGGGGTTGCGTTCTCTTCGTTCATTTACCCCGGGCTACCAATCCCGCATGTGCGGGATCACCACGCTGTGGTGATAACTTAAAATTTAAGTTGGCAATTATACAAGACACAATGTCACCCTCTCACCCATTCTCCCTTTCTCCCTCTCGCCTAATCTCTCTGTCGCAGTTCCGTCTACTTCCCGTTCCACTGCTTTTTGATTGTTCCATAATAATCCCGGCCGAATACAATTCCTGTACCAATAACCCCTCCCAGAAAGAGCCAGATAAAGAGGATCATCGGACGGTTGGGTTTGGATCTTTTCATCGGGACAGAGATCGGTTCGATAATCGTAAAGACCGGCGTATCCTGTTTTACCTGAATTTTAGCCTGTTCGAGTTGTTTGGCCAGTTCGGAGTAAATACTGTAAATCAGGTTATACTGACTCGAGAGCCTTTCCTCATCGGTTTTTGAAGTGGCTAATGAGACATTTTTATTGCGGTCGCGGAAGGAGGCTAATTTTTGCTGTGCTGCATCATATTTCTGGGCTGTTTCATCAAACCGCTGCTGAATAAAATCGAGGTTGGCTTTGGCCTTTTTTATCCGGGATTCGGTAATGTATTGCTGCAATAACTCCTGGGCATGCTGTCCGAGTTCTGCGGCGGCGTGTGCTTCCGGCATTGTGGCGGAGAGTGTTAAAAACCCTTCTTTTGCATTGACCTGTAAAGAAAGCAATTCGGTCAGGATTTCCCGAACTTTCTGTTGCTTAACGGTTAACTCAAATGGTTTATTTTCATCACCGATTATTGCCTTTGCGGGCACTTCTCCCTTTATGGCTGTTAAGATGACTCCCGGGAGACCAAGGGTATATTTCAATAGCAGATTAGGTTTTTGAATTTTGGTATAGTAGTCGAAAAGTGTAACCGACTCACTGATTCCGCTGAAAGTCAGTGGCGTTTTCATTAGTTCCAGTTGAAAAGGGACACTCGCTATGATTTGAGGATAAATCGCTGGTGAGAGATCGCCGCCCGAAGAACCAACATTTAGATTGATGCCGGCCATTGCAGCCAGTCCGCCCAGACCTCCCAGACCTCCCAATTTCGAGGATGCGTCGTTTCCTGAGGGGACCATGATTGTGGTGGCAACAAATTCTTTGGCCGCGAAGATCGCAATAAAAAATCCTAAAATACCAAAAATCAGGATTGATTTCAATACTGTTCCTCTTCCCGCCCAGAATGTTTTGGCAAGGGCAATCAGATCTATTTCGTCATCAGCAACGGGTGGGGTAGGTTTTGTATTTTCTGGAGACATGGTAATTACGAATTATTAATTACGAATTATGGATTACGGATTGCGAATTGGAAATTATGAATTATGCAAAATCACGGAATGCGCAGATTAAGACTGATTACACGGATTAAGAATAATTAGTTACGAATTATGAATAACGAATCAAGGAGTTATGAATCAATGATGTTAAGTTAAGGAAATTTGTTTTAACTCCGTAGGAGTTGCCTGTGCATAACCCCCAGATTTATCTGGGGGATGAAACAAAGAAAGTAAACAGAACTCCAGAGGAGTTCCACAAGGCAAAGGAAACGAGATAGTTGGGATAACTCTTACAGAGTTAATTTCGTTTTTCATTCTCTTTCCTCCGGTTGAAACCGGATGTTATTTACTGGCAAATCCTACGGAGTTATATTTAACTAAACGACATTCATTCATAATTTCAAATTCGTAATTCGAAGTCCTTATTTACCTGGTAACAATAACGAGCGTGGCGACAGCAGTAGCGACTGAAGCGAGCGCAGAAGCGATGGCTATCCACTTCATTGTATTATCAGCTTTCACCGATTTTTTAGGAACGATAATCTCTGCCCCGGGGGTTATACGCGGACTTCGTCTGAAAATAAAGCCACGTGTTGATGCCGTAGTTCCATTGGGGTAGATCACATAAGTTCTCGATTTCTTGGCCCGGTCATCATATCCTCCGGCACGGTCGATGTACCTGCTCAGT
>JBBRZE010000155.1:0-5149 GCA_038236995.1 Bacteroidales bacterium
AGGATTTGAAAAGGGGAAAGAAAATGCTCCAAAAGGACTTGAATTGGAAGTTCGGTTGTTCAAAAATGTGAAAAAAATTGATTTCCAATATAAAGCGGCAAAGGAAATCGTTACAACTCCCGAAGCGCTTTACGTTGCCTTCCCGTTTGCGTTACCTAAATCACGCATTGTATTCGAAACAATTGGTGGCATTCTTACACAAGGTCAGCAATTGCCCGGATCGTCCTCAGACTGGAATGCAGCCCAGAACTTTGTTTCTGTTCGGGGGGCTAAAGGTCAGATTATCGTGGTAAGCAACGAAATACCTTTGTGGCAATTCAGTGATTTCAACATGGGTAAATTCGAACGCTATCCAAAAGCCGGAAATACCTGGTTGTATTCCTGGGTGATGAACAACTACTGGTTTACCAATTTCAGGGCATTCCAGGAAGGCGGTTTCCATTGGGGTTATCAGATTACATCAACCAGCGATACGACCAATACTGCTGCCACAAAATTTGCCTGGGGCGAAAGAAACAACTTTGCAACACGCACGTTCCCAGCCGGTAAAAACGAGTTTCAATCACCCGTTTTGGAAACGGTAAAAATCTCAGGTTCTCCCAATGCGATTCTTATCAACAGCCGACCTGCTTTTAAAAATACCAACTCTATTCTATTGCATTTTAGGGAATTGGAAGGAAAAACTGCTGAAATTAACCTGGAATCGAAAATTGCCGGACGTTCTATTAAACGTATGGTAGTTGTCAATGTGGTTGGAAAGGAAATTGGGAGTCCGGTTCAATCGGTTAAGCTTAATCCTTTCGAAGTGAAGTTTGTGGAAGTTCAATTTTAAGACGATGAACCGACGTAACTTTATTCAATATGGGAGTCTGGCCACATTTGGCCTGATTACAACCCCTTCGTTCGGTGGATTTGCAAAAAATAGCATTCCGGATGATCAGTCTATAAAAAAGGTTCACCTTATTTTTAAAACGCATCTTGATGTAGGTTTTACAAATATGGCAGGGAAAGTGATCAGAACTTACATGGAAGAGTTTATTCCCGGAGCCTTGTCGCTTTCTGAAAACCTGCGGCAACAGAACCAAAAGGATCGTTTTGTCTGGACAACAGGCTCATGGCTCATTCATGAATTTCTTGAAAAAGCTGATCTTCCAATGCGTAGGCGGATGGAAAAAGCGATTGAAAACGGGGATTTTGTTTGGCATGGATTACCTTTTACAATGCATTCCGAATTGGCTGATCCTTCGTTGTATGATTTGGGAATCCAATTATCCGCCGGTTTGGATAAACGGTTTGGCAGGAAAACCATTTCGGCAAAGATGACCGATGTGCCAGGTCATACCAGGGGTATCGTACCCATTCTGGCAAAAAACGGTATTGAGTTTTTGCACATTGGCGTTAACTCAGCCAGTATGCCACCCGATGTTCCTCCGCTATTTGTGTGGCGTGCGCCCGATGGTTCGGAGGTAAATGTTATGTACCAAAAGGATTATGGAAGCCTGATGATCATTCCGGGAACGCAAACTGCTGTTGCTATTAACTTTACCGGCGACAACCATGGTCCGCAAAAACCAGAGCAGATTGCGCAGATATACAGCGACTTGCGCAAGCAATTTCCGAATGCAGAGGTTTCTGCATCCACATTGAACGCAGTTGCCGATGAGATTTCATCAATCAGGAAACAACTTCCTGTAATAACGCAAGAGTTAGGCGATACCTGGATTCATGGTGCAGGAAGTGATCCTTTAAAGGTGGCGAGGTTCAGGGAAATCTCCCGATTACGAAACAAATGGTTAAACGATAAAACGCTTCAGTTCGGTGATGAAACAGATCTGGCTTTTGGTATTCCGCTACTGATGGTCGCGGAGCATACGTGGGGTCTCGATGTAAAGACATTCCTGAAAGATTGGGATATTTACAAACCTGAGGACTTTAAAGCAGCCCTATCGAAACCCAACTTTAAGTTAATGGAAGAGTCGTGGAATGAAAAAAGAGAATACATCAATAATTCCATCGCTCAACTTCCGAACGAAAAAACAACGGAAGCAAAGGAAAAATTGCAAAGTCTGAAGCCTGTTCCGGTTAGAAAGTCTGGTTTTACGAAAATAAGTAATCCTGGAAATGAAATAGATACTCGTTTCTTCAAACTGAAAATAGACAAGGTAACAGGCGGTATTATAAAATTTAAAGATAAGGAGACAGGATTTGACTGGGCCAATGAGAAAAACCCGCTGTGCCTTTTTTCGTATCAGACTTTTTCCAAAGGCGATTTCGACAGATTTCAGAATCAGTACCTGACACAAAAAGTATCCTGGGCAATTGATGATTTTGGAAAAACAGGGCAGGAAGTGGCCAATGCGATATCCCGCATATGGATGCCTTCACTGAAAGAAGCGCTCATCAAAAAGGATGACAATGGACAATATCTGTCTCTTGATTTGGTAGTAACCGACGAAAATGGTAACTCTGTTGGCGGAAGTCCACGGAATATTACAGTTGAAATGTTTCTTCCAAATAAAAGCAAAGAACTTCAAATTACCCTTCAGTGGTTTAATAAACCGGCTTACCGGCTTCCGGAGGCTTCCTGGTTTTCATTTATTCCACCCGTTCTAAATGGAGAATGGATCATCGACAAAATGGGACAACCAGTTAACTACAGGGATGTTATTAAAAATGGTAATCGAAAATTACATGCTGTTAAGGACGGGGTCCGGTTCGAAAGTAATGCAAAAAAGTGTTCCATTGCATCGTTGGATGCAGCATTGGTCGCACCCGGAAAACATGATTTTCTCAATTTTGATAATCGTCTGCCTGACGCGAATGAAGGTGTCCATTTTTGCCTGCACAACAATGTTTGGGGTACCAATTTCATGATGTGGTTTGACGACGATATGAAGTACCGGTTTGTATTTAAAGCATAAAAGAAGAATTAACTAGAATATTTTCAATATTAAAAAGCGTGATGTTTTCTTAAAATAAACTCTTCAATAATTTGAATATGAGACATGTAATCGGTTTTATTTGGCTTGCACTGATTTTATTAAATGCCTGTGATAACAAGGATGTTTCGTTATATGTTGACCCAAATATTGGCGGTGTTGCACCCTTACTGACCACGAAAAATCCGACAGTTCATCGCCCTCACAGCATGGTGCGTGTGTTTCCTGTCACTAAACCAGGGCTGAACGACCGATACCTGAGCGATAAAATTTACGGATTTGCAGTTAATATGCCTGCCTACCGGATGGGACATGTTACTGAGTTGATGCCAACATGCGGTAAACTCATAATTGACAAAAAAGAATATGCTTCGCTTTACGACCATGACCAGGAAGAGGTTCATCCGTGGTATCATAAAGTCTGGTTGGAAGACTCAAATATCGAAGCTGATTGGACAACCACTGAACGAGCTGTAATATACCGTTTTAAATATAGGGTTAAAGATTCAAACAACGTCCTCTTCCGGTCAGCAAGGAAAGCTTCCTTTAAAATCATTGGAAACAATATCATTCAGGGCTGGGAGGAATTTGAGAAAACCCGTCAATTCTTTTATGCTGAATTCAGCGAGCCATTTGACAAATCGGGCTCATTCGATTCCGGCAAAGTAAAGTCAGAGACCGAAATTACTGGCAATGGCGTTGGTGTATTCGTTGGATTTGATGCACTTGACAAACCGGTTGAGGTCCGAATTGGTATTTCATATATTGATGAGAATCAGGCTGCCGCAAATCTCCATAAAGAAACACTCGATAAAAGCTTTGAATCGGTTAAGGATGATAGTCATAAGATTTGGGCGAACGAACTTGGAAAAATTAAAGTTGAAGGTGGTACTGAACGTGAAAAACGGATTTTTTACACATCGCTTTACCGTTGCAATGAACGAATGGTCAATATCTCGGAAGATGGCCGCTATTTTAGTGGCTACGATGGTAAGATTCATGAAGATGGCGGACGACCTTTCTTTGTGGATGACTGGCTTTGGGATACTTACCGCAGTCTTCACCCATTAATGTTGATCCTGAATCCTTTGCAACAGGCTGATATGGTTGAATCCTACATTCGTATGTATGATCAAAGTGGGTGGATGCCCGGATTTCCACAGTTTTATGGTGATTTTCCAGCGATGATCGGATTCCATTCTGCTGCACTGGTTTGGGATACTTATCAAAAAGGAATCACTAACTTTAATGTTGAAAAAGCTTATGAAGGCTTAAGAAAGAATGCCACGCAAGCCACGATGCTGCCATGGAGAACGGGGCCCATGTGTTCGCTGGATAGTTTTTACCTGAAAAATGGCTGGTATCCTGCTTTGCCAGAGGATAGTGCTGAAACCTTTTCAAAAGTAGACGGTTTCGAAAAACGTCAAGCCGTGGCGCTTACACTCGAACACAGTTACGACGACTGGTGCCTGGCTCAATTGGCGAAGGCTTTGGATAAAAAGGAAGATTATGAGTATTTTATGAAACGCTCGAAGAACTATCGCAATGTCTTCAACCCCGCAACCGGTTTCTTTGCTCCTAAAATGGCGAATGGAAATTGGGTTACCCCATTCGATCCGCAGTTGTCTGGTGGAGTGGGAAGTCGATCATATTTTGCTGAAAACAATGCTTGGACCTGGAATTTCAGCGTTCAGCAAGATATTCCTGATCTGATAGCGCTACTTGGCGGAAAAGATGCTTTCGTAAAACGGGTTGATGCGCTGTTTAACGAACCGACGCATAACTCAAAATGGCAGTTTATGGGCCAATTCCCAGATGCCACAGGCTTGAACGGAATGTTTGTAGCAGGTAATGAACCATCGTTTCACATCCCGTATCTCTATAATTATGCAGGACAACCCTGGAAAACACAACGCCGGATTCGTGAAATCATGGATATGTGGTTCGACGATCGTCCGCTGGGTATTCCGGGTGACGAAGATGGCGGCGGACTTTGCTCGTGGTATGTATTCTCTGCTATGGGTTTCTATCCGGTTACTCCCGGAAGTGGTGAGTATGCTATTGGCAGCCCGTTTTTCACTTCTATAAAAATTCAACTACCTAACGGAGAAACCTTCTCTGTTATTGCCAAAGATTGCTCGAAAAAGAACAAATACATTCAGTCGGCTACACTAAACGGTGAAGAGTTGAACAGACCTTTCATTAGTCAT
>JBBRZE010000156.1:0-5051 GCA_038236995.1 Bacteroidales bacterium
ATTTTCGCCGCTCCATCCCTTTTTTTCTCCCAGGCAAACCAAAATTACATCCGATTTTTTGGCGAGGGAAATGGCTTCGGAAAAACCCGATTCATCGTTGCCATCGAAGTCACAACCTTTCGCCACATCGATTTTTGCAGTGGTTCCAAATTCTTTGGTAATCCCTTCGCTAAGCGATTCGACATCGTTTTCTCTTCCATTGAATGACCAGGCACCCAGTAAATTCGACTTATCTGCCGCCAATGGACCTATCAGTGCAATCTGCTTGGCAGACGCGGTGAGGGGAAGTGTTTTGGACTCATTTTTAAGCAATACCATTGACTCGGCGGCCAGCTTTTGAGCGATTGTTTTGCTTTCGGGCTGAAGATAACGAGCAGATTCATCTACAACGGTTGTATAAGGCTGGTCGAATAAACCCAAATGAAATTTGACGCGAAGAATACGGCTCACGGCATCATCAATTTTTGACATCGGTATTTTCTTTTCTGCAATGAGCACTTTGAAGTTCTCGAAATAAATATTGTCTTTCATGTCCATTTCCACACCAGCCATAAACGCTTTGTATCCTGCTTCTTTCCGGTCAGCTGCAACTCCCTGATTAATTAACTGTGCAATAGCATCCCAGTCGGAAACCACAAATCCGTCGTGTTTCCAGCGTTTTTTCAGGATTTCAGTTAACGTATATGGATTTGCAGAGCCGGGTACACCGCTGATGTCGTTAAACGAACTCATTACTGTCGCGGCACCGGCTTTTACACATGCTTCATAAGGCGGCAGATAAGTTTCCCATAGCGACTGCATGGAAACATCGGAATAGCGATAATCGCGACCGCCTTCGGATGCTCCGTAAGCGACAAAGTGTTTCAGGCAAGCAGCAATTGAATTGGGATCGGATAGATTTTTCCCCTGATAGCCTTTTACAGTGGCAACTCCAAAGACCGCATTGGTATATGGATCCTCACCGTAACCTTCGGCCACCCGGCCCCAGCGTGGATCGCGGGCAACATCAATCATCGGCGAGAAAGTCCAGTCAACACCTGAAAGTTTGGCTTCTTTGGCAGCAACCGCTGCAGCTTCGGTTACCAAAGCCGGATTCCACGAACAAGCCTGCGCGAGCGAAATGGGGTAAACCGTGCGGAAACCGTGAATCACGTCGAAACCAAACAGAATCGGAATTCCAAGCCTTGATTCTTCCATGGCTTTTTTCTGTATTTCGTTACGCCATACCGGGTCGGCACTGAAGTAGATCAGCGAACCAATTTCTGCAGGAATCGATTTGGTTGCTTCGCCAATGTTGTTCACATTGGTGTTCAGCCCGGCCGTGTATTGGTTGAGCTGAAGGATTTTTTCGTCGAGGTTCATCTTCGATACCAAATCTTTGATCCGCGATTCGATCGGTGCCTTTTTGTCTTTGTAAATCTGGGCTTTCAGCGAAAGCTGAAAAGCTAAAATGATTGATAATAAAATTGAAATTCGTTTCATTGTTTAAATTGGTAAATTGATTATCCAGATAAATTTTTCTCGGCAATATTACTGATTTCTACTCTTCGCCGCTATTCATTAATTGTTTTTCAATTAATTGCCTTAATTCTTCCTTATCAGGCAAATATAGTTGGTACTTGTTGACAAACAATTGCGACGAAAGGTTGTGCATGGCATATTGTACCAGTAAATCGTCCTTTTCTTTTGCCAATACAATGCCAATGGGTGGATTGTCGCCTTCGGTGTTTTCCTCGTTTTCGAAATAGCCCAGATACATGTTCATTTGTCCAATGTCTTCATAACCAGCCTCTTCCTTTTTAAGGTCAATAAGCACAAAACACTTGAGTATTCGATGATAAAATACCAAATCGACGTAGTGGTTTCGGGTACCAACAGGAACGCGATATTGCCGTCCGATAAATGCGAAACCTTTTCCTAATTCGAGTAAAAATTGTTGCAAATGGTCGATCAAACGAGTTTCAAGATCTGATTCAGATAAATGGTAAGGTTCAGGTATTTTAAGGAATTCCAAGACAACTGGTTCACGAATAATATCAGCAGGTTTTTGAACCAATAATCCCCGATTTGCAAGTTCCAAAATTCCTTCTTTGTCTTTCGATACTGCCAATCGAAAATATAAGGATGTTTTTTTTTGCCTGATAAGTTCAGTAGTACTCCAGTTTTCGATGATGGATTGATTTTGATAAAATGACCTTTCCAGAGGGTCATCAATCTTCAGCAATTCCACAAAATGCGTCCAGCTTAATTGGTGCGGAAGCTCCGCACTAATTGGAAATATATTGTAGAATTGACGCATTCGTTTAATATTGCTCAGGCTAAAACCTTTGCCATGTACACGGGTTAAATCCTTCGAAAGATTTGCAAGTAAGGCTTTACCGTATTTTGCCTTAGTTTTACCACCCTGCTCAAATTCAATGATGTGCTGACCTATTTTCCAATAAGTCTCCACCATGTTCGAATTTACAGCCGAAATGGCTTTCCGTTGACCTAATGCGTAGGTTTCGGAAATTTGACTTATCAGATTTTGATAATTATCCGGAAGCTTGTCAAGTTCACTTTCCATCATTCAATTATCATTTTAATTCTTTTTATTTTTCAAATTCCGGAGCCAGCGGCATCCGTGGCTTTCCACCTCCGCCAACCGATGTTGACGAATTGTTGTCAACCACATGCAAATTAAGGAAAATCCGATCCATGTCGCGTGCCCATGCCGAAGTTTTATCCTTGGCTTTCATCGAAAATCCCCAGTTCCTTTTAAATTCATCGTCGAACCGACCTTCGGGCGACCATTCTGTCATGATGGCATACACATCCCAGGCGGTGTCATCAACCAGATAAGCGCCATAATTTTGAAAAGCTTCAGCTAAAATACGGGCAGGTTTGGTTTCGAAGCCAATCGAATCGAGGTTCATTTTTACCGGAAGTGCCAGCAATGCACCCATCCTGCATTCTTTTACGATTTCAGAATAACGTTCCGTGTAATAATTTCCGGCGGCATAACCATCAGCCGATTTTCCGGGCCAACGGAATCCTTTGGTTTCCATGTCGTAATAAACGTTCTTTTTGGCGTAGATATTTACTTTCAGCGCATGCCTGACTGGTCCTGATGTGGGCGACAGTTCGCCCAGACGAAGCGTCCCACCAATGGCTGATAGTCCGGTGGCTCCATGTGCTCCATACATTCCATCTCCGTAAATATCAACATCAGGGAATAGGTATTGCGATGTTGCCGGCTGCCCTTTTGTACAATGGGCAAATGGTTGGGTTTGTTTGATCGTTCGCCTATCAGGCATTAGCACAGCAAGTCCCGCATTGGGGGTTGCTCCGTCCCAGGTTTCCGGACCGACTATCCATGATTGCGGAACGGGAGCCGAGAAAAGTACTTTACCTTCGACTCCGCAGCGGCTTTTTGTGCGATCCCAGCCTGCAAAGTTTTCGGCAATACCCATCAAAGGCACATCGGGCGACATCACGATGTAATCTTCATCGATGGTCATTCCGGCTGCAATGGCTTTTTCAAGGTGTGCATGAATATATTTGGCATTCGACCCAATCGGCATATTCCATATCGAAGTTGGCGAGAACGGCCATTTCAATGGATTGCGGGTTTCTTCGGGATTTTCATCTGACTTACCCTGACATGCCATCGCAAAGGCAAGCGTATAAAGCAATAAGATTTTCTTCATTAATGGTTTTATTTTGCGGAAAACAACATCGCCCCATGCGCCGGAACACTGATCGTAATTCCTTTCCCAATAGCTCCCAAATCGGATTTTATCCAGAGGTTGCGAAGGACCGATTGGCTTTTAATACCCCATTCTTCAGGAGTTATCATTACTTCGGATACCTGATCAGAAACATTCAGAATGGCAATATATTTTGACTTGTTTTCCTTGTCGTCGGCTGTCCAAATGCTGATTCCGTTTTTGAAACTTATTTCCTTGTTGTTAGTGGAATGTTGATTGACCCGAAGCACCTCCTGGTTAGTGATCAGCGAAATAGTGAAATCATCGTTGTCGGGCATATTTCCGCCAATCATCAATGGCGAACGGAAGATTGACCACAAAGTCATCAGGAAATATTGTTCGTCTTTCGTAAAATTGGTGTAACGTGGTTTTCCATCTTTCAATTCTGTTCTGATATTCAGTTTGCCTAACGGAAGCATGTCAGCATCAGGCCAATGTCCTTCAGTAACCATTGGTGCCCAATCACGGCAAAGCTCCAACTGGCGTTTCAGCGCAGACCATTTATCCCAGAAATCGCCCGATATACGCCACATATTGGCATTTTCGCGCAAATGTTTCGGGTTTCCAATAAAGGCCGGGCCAGGAGAAAGGCTGAGTACGATTGGGCGGCCGCAATTCAATATGGCTTTGTGAACTGCCTCAATTTCATCGGCATGATAAGGAGACGAAATGTCATCAACTTTGATGTAGTCGACACCCCATTCGGCATATAGCTCAAAAAGTGAGTTGTAGTATTCCTGAGCTCCCGATTTGGTCAGGTTCAAACCGGTTAATCCGCCATACCAAACACAAGTATCGGCTAAATTGGCAACTTCGGCAGCTTTGGCCGTCGAGTTTTTGATCGGCGTATTTCCGGCGATTGCCTGACGGGGAATACCACGCATGATGTGCAATCCGAATTTAAGACCTTTGGAATGAACATAGTCGGCAAGTGGTTTTAACCCTTTTCCGCCTTCAGAGGAAGGGTGCAGTTTTACTGAAGGAATTAAGCGGCCAAATTCGTCGATATGTTGCGCCGGGCGACGGTTCTGAAATTTTTCAGCCGAATTCTGATCATCGCAATACCACAGGAAGTCAACCACCACGTACTGCCAACCGAACGATTTCAGCTTTTCAGCCATGTAGTCAGCATTGGCTTTCACTTCAGCCTCGGTCACATTTCCTCCAAAGCAGTTATAGCTGTTCCAACCCATTGGAGGAGTGGCTGCCAACTTCATTTCTTCTTTTTGTACAGGTGCTTCGTTCATCTTTGGAGCCGGACTGGAGCACGATTGAATAAAGAAAACACTGACAATAGCCAGA
>JBBRZE010000157.1:0-4954 GCA_038236995.1 Bacteroidales bacterium
CGGAGAACTTTGATAGATTTAGGAGAGTATATTACAATTTTGGTTTTGCAGTTTAAAGTTGTGCGGTAACAGTTCTGCCAGGTCTTTGCTGTAATCCTGGTCGTATTTATGGATATTGTTCAGGAAGAAGACAAGCCAGTCACGGAAGTTTACACCGCTTGCCTTGCAACATCCCAGCATGGAATACATAATGGCTGCATTTTCGGCTGCTTCATGATTGCCACAGAACAACCAGTTCTTCCGACCCAAGGCGATAGGCCTTACAGCATTTTCGGCAAGATTATTATCCATTTTTAGCCGGCCATCCAGGTGATAC
The DNA here is from genome assembly GCA_038236995.1 of Bacteroidales bacterium. GTDB lineage: Bacteria > Bacteroidota > Bacteroidia > Bacteroidales > Prolixibacteraceae > JAAFHB01. Next base: position 317 of record JBBRZE010000157.1, read on the forward strand.
CGGGTCAACTTGTGGTAAATTCCATACGTGTATTTGATAGCTTGTCCAATACGTCCTTTGGGCAAAACTTTGGGGTATTCATTGACCAACCATTTTTCAAAGGCGACCATAATGGGGTAAGATAGTCTCGTACGTAAGTCGGCACGCTCTTCATAGGTGAGTTTTTCCTGGTCGGCACGTCTTTCCACATCATAGAGCAGGCCTATCTGCTCCAGAGCATACGTTGCCCTGGCTTTATCCTCCTTCAAAGCTTCGTCAAATCGTCTTCGGCTATGCGCCCAGCAGCCAATGTGAAGAACTCCCTTCTTATTCTCGTACATATCATATACGGCATAACCGTCCGTCTGGATTACCCCCTGATAATCCTTAAATAAGTGCAGTGCTACTTTTTGTGCCCGGGAACCATGATCATAATGGAAGAAGACCAGGTCCCGCATCACAGCCCGGACTAACCAGATATATCCTTTTACGGTCTTGTGCTTTTCATTATTTATAATCGGGATCGTGGTTTCATCGCTCTGGATATAGTCAGAACTTAGGACCATCTCCATAAGCCTGTAATAAGTCGGTCTCATCAGGTCGGCCACATTCTGGAACCAGCCGTTGAGTGTAGCCGGAGAGATGGTTATGCCTTGTTGCTGAAACATCTGGATCTGGCGGTAAAAGGGAAGGTGGTTTACGTATTTGTCAATGCTGATATCGGCTAAAAGGGTTGCTCCGGCGTAGCTTTTGGCTATTGGCAGTACAGGCATTGGAGCTGTGATGATTTGCTTCTCCACATCCAGGCTCTTGTCCTTTAGTGCATATTTGTGACGAATGATTTTGCGCACATACCACCTGGCCGGATCGCGTTCCAATATTTCCGTGATCTCCGGTTTGAGCTCAATCCACTTATCCAGTTCAGGATAATCCGGATAAATGTGGCATTCTTCCCTTGGAAGACTTTCCGGCAGGGGTTTGCGTACAGGATGGTTTATTGCCTTTACAGGAACACGGATTGTCTTGTACTGCTCGATCTCCTCTTTGGCGCTGGTGGCAAGTTCTTTTTCTTCGGGGAGCAGCTCAAGTCCTTCAAAATCGAGGCGCCTTTGCTGCGGATCCTCATTAACATATCGTTCGCTTGATTTGCCCCATATCTTGCGCAGAAGCATTTCGACCTGTTGTTTTAGCTTGCTTATGGTTTGATCCAGCTGATTGACCGTCTGATCCAGTTGATTGACCGTCTGATCCAGTTGATTGATTGTCCGGTCTTTTTGATTGATTTGCTGTTGGAAAGAAACTCTTTCTGACTCGAAGTTTTCATAGCTGGTAAGTTGGCTTTTAAGCTTGGATGTCTCCCGGAAAAGCCTGTCACGCTCCTCCAGAATTTGTTGCAAAAAACCATCTTCGCCAGCTGTCATTTTCTCTTGTTTTTGTTGAGTCAAAGATAGTAAATATCAATCTTTTAACCTAATAAAAAGCAAGATATTATTTATTATTTTAAAGGTTTTTTCTCCTTTTTTTATTCCCCTTTGCATCGTTAGAAACGCCTTGAACCATCATCATTAAATCCTGCCAGCTGGTTTGAAACGTATTGGTGCTTTGATCAAAAACAGGCAGTTTGAAACAGCCCGATTCCAGCTTCATATGATAGATCACAAGACCGCCACATTCCATATGCAGAATTTTCATGCTGGTACGAGGGCGGTTGATAAATATGTACACGTCTCCGTCCTGAACATTACGTCCCATCAGATTAGTTATCATTCCGCTGAGGGTATAAAAGCTTCGGCGCATATCTGTAGAATAAGAATACAGATAATACTGCATTGCAGATGTGAGGCTGAACATCCTACTGATGTGTTAGAAGTAACAGTGACCGTAACATCTCGGGGTCTGTCAACCCGTTAAGTTTTACACGGACACCGTTGGGGTAGCTAATCTCACAGGAAATCGTATTGTTTGCTGCTGCCGGATCTGGAAAGACCTTCGACCGATTCTGTACCGGTGCTGGAACCTGGGATGACCGGATCGCTTTCCCATTATCAAAAACCACGGGGACAAATCCTCTTTTAGGTGGCAATTGTCCTTTCAACTTGTTCTGCCAATAGAAGAACTGGGATTCTTTCATGTGTTGGTTTGAACAATAGTCACGAACGGTTAGGCCGGATTCCAGGAACCCGTCATAGATGGATAGAAATTGTCTCTCTTTTAGCATCGCTTGTTTTTAAATGAACCTCAAACGTATAAACCAAAAAGACAATTTAAAATACGGGGTTCACCGAATGCTTACTTTCATGTTACCAAAGCAACAGACTGCATTTACTCTTTTATTGTTGTTTTCCAATAGTAGTGGGTTGTGTAGGATGCTGTTACGTACTGCACAATTCCGAAAACGGCCAAAGGATAATTAATGCCGGCACAACCATCTTTACATATTTAATGGGGAGCTGAACTCAGAAAACGTAAAACGAAGATTCGCTTGCTAACCAGTTAAACCTGGAGGAATTTGTGGGTTGCTTAGAAGTTGGCGACTAACATGACGTACCGTTACCCCGGAATGCAACGTACATAACCTGCAATGCAACGTACACGAGCTGCAATGCAAAAAAAAAGATATCAGGGATAGTGCTCGTTCTGTTTGTGAAATATACTGCTATACCGGTCGGATTGCCAGGGTTTGCACCCGATAACATCAGCAAGGCACAAGCCAATTTGAAAATTTATTTAGTATAAAATAATTCCAGCGGCCTTTTAATTGCTTTAATAATTGCCTCCGGAAGTTTACTCAAATCATTTGGTTTGATAAGATAGCTTGATGCCCCAAGTGTGCGAAATTCTTTTATGCTTTGTTCGGTAAGAGAAGTTGAATACATAATGACGGGAATGTTCTGAAGTTTCTTATCTCCTTTCAGTTCCTTCAAACAGTCATATCCATTCATACGTGGCATGTTTATATCAAGAAAAATAAAATCGGGCAATATTTCTGACTCACGCAGTTGCAGTAGTGCTTTGTCACCGCTGTCTGCCTCCATACATTCAGTGGAACTAAGCATTTCTTTCAGTGCTGATGTGAATGCGAACCTGTCGTCTTCATCATCATCTATTATCATAAATGTTTTTTTATTCAAGGAAATGTGTTTAAATCTAAATTAATACTATGATAATGCAAAAGTTTGTAAAATGCTGCGTAGCGTATTTTTCAGAGCAGTAAAGTCGGGCGGTTTTGTTAAAAACATGGATGCTCCCATCGAAATGGTGCGTGCCTTGTCAGCGGGATTATTGGATGTGGTGAAAATGATTACAGGAATTTCTTTGTAGTCATTTGTCTTTTTTAATTGAGCCAAACACTCAAATCCATTCATTAATGGCATGTTGAGGTCCAGAAAAATAAGTGATGGTGGAGGCGGGACTTTTTGCAAATGATCCAGTGCCTCTGATCCATTATTGGCAATACCACATTCAAGTTGTAGTTCGAGTTCATTTATAGCATCAACAAAAAAAAGTTGATCATCGGTATCATCATCTACTAATAATATTTTTTTGTGTATGCTCATGGTGTTTATGATTTTACAAGTTTATGCTTTATTATTATCCGACAGGAAGAAGGTGAAGGTTGATCCAATGCCGGGTTGTCCTGTAGCTGAAATAGTTCCATTGTGAGTCTGAACAATTTTTTTGCAGATAGCTAATCCTATTCCTGTCCCTTCGTATTCTGTTTTACCATGCAGGCGTTGAAAAACTTCAAATATTTTGTTTTCATATTGCTGTTCGAAGCCAATTCCATTGTCGCTGATTGCAATTTTCCAAAACTCTCCATTCTGTTCTACCTGTCCTGTAATTTCGTTGATGGTTACTTTTTCAGCCGATATTTTTATATGCGGCGCAACATCGGGTTTTGAATATTTAAGTGAGTTGCCGATAAGATTTAAAAACAGTTGGTGCATTTGAACTGGCACTGCATTAAGTGCAGCAGGCAGGGTTTGTGATTCGATTACCGCATTTTTTTGTGTGATTAATTCGTGCAAAGCACTTTGTACTCCTAACAGTGTTTGATTCAAATCTGTTTTTTCAAATATAACTTCGCTAAGGTTGGTGCGCGAAAAACTAAGCAGCGATTCAATTAAATTTTGCATCCGTTTTGCTGCTGCATTAATGCGATTGAAATAATCTTTAGCAGTATCGGACAAATTTTCTTCTTCTTTATCAATAATGCGTTTCGAAAATCCCTGGATCTTTCGCAACGGTTCTTGCAAATCATGGCTTGCAACATAGCTGAAAGAGGCAAGCTCAGCATTGGCATTTTCAAGTTCAAGATTTTTTGTATTTAATTGTTTGGATGCCGCCACATCCTCGCTAATGTCCTGTATTGTACCAATGAGCATACGATTGTCCCCCTCACCTGAAAATTTTCCGCTTGAACGGAAGTATTTGATAGTTCCGGTTTTGCTTACAATGCGATAAGGTGTTTCAGCCATTACTCCTGTTTGGATGGTTTGCTCTCTATTATTTATTACCTGTTGCAAATCATCGGGATGTATAAAAGTTAAAAACTTTTCAATGGTGGGAACAAACTCTTGCGGTTCACAACCTAATAAACGGAATAAATTATGAGAATATTCCAACGTGCCAGTTGACATGTTCCAGGTGTAGCTTCCA
>JBBRZE010000158.1:0-4829 GCA_038236995.1 Bacteroidales bacterium
CACCGCCACACTCAACCAGGCAGGCATCTCCCCGCTCTTTATGAAAGGGACCGGCAACCTGATCGATGGCGTGTACAGCGATGTTGGTGAAAGAATTATTGGTGATATCGACTTTTTGGTACCTGAAAAGGATTTTCTTACCGCAGCACAGCTTTTTGAAAAAGAAGGATACCAGATTTGCTTTCCTGCTTATCTGCCTTATGATCAAATGAAGCACTACCCGAGGTTATGGAAGGAAGATGTAATTGCTGAGATTGAAATCCACCGGTTACCCGTAACTGAAAAATATACAACTCACTTTAGTGCTGATCTTGTCTTCAAATCAAAAAAATCAGTAGCCGGTTTTCCGGGATGTTATGTGCTGGCCGACGAGCATAAAGTGATTCTCAATTTTATCCACAGCCAATTGAGCAACAGTGGTCATGCATTGGAAACTGTTTCACTGCGCGATATTTACGACAGCTACTGCTTCTCAAAACGGGTTGATCTGCAACGGATAACGAAGGTTACCCCATACGTACGAAAGTACAATGCATATAGTACAATCTCCCAGAAATTGCTTGGATTACCCATCTCTGGCAAGCAGACACTTACTTCCAACGTTTTTTGCTGGAAACACGATATGAACCTGAGTTCTCCGCTGTTCTGCACCATCAACCGGATACCCTGGGTTATTTGGGTATTTACCACTATTGTAATCCCGATGAAGTTCAAAGAATTCTTAAATTACAAAGAGGCCCGACAAATCCTGGTACATAAATTTGGAAGTAAAGATTGGTATTCAAAGCAGTTAATGATCTATAAAAAAATGATTACGGGGTAGTCTTTCATGGCAAACGATGTGAAGCAATCCAACATTTTGTAATCTGTGTTTTATGTGATTCTTACCCTGACGCTATCCGATTATTTTTTTTTGTACATTTGTAAAACAAAGATTAAAAAGATGGTAACAGTAAAGATGACAGAGTTGGAATATAAAGCTTATCAGCTTTATCTGAAAAGCATCAAAGTAATGCTAAAGGCAGGGAATATTGGATCCCATAAGTCTTCTTTAGATGAATATTTGAATAATTCTGAAAATTGCGAAGAATTAGAAGCCGGGCTAAAAGATGTTGACGCCGGACGAATAACCTATATTGACCCTGAAAATATATGGGCAAGTATAAAGTAGCCTTATCCGATCGCGCGAAAGACCATCTATTGGAATGGAAAAAGTCAGGGCAACTAATTGCATTAAAGAAAATAGAGCGGATATTTATTGAGCTATCGTGTACGCCATTTTATGGTATAGGCTCACCCGAACCTTTGAAATACAATCTGACAGAATGTTGGTCAAGGCAGATTGATAAGAAAAACCGTATTATTTACCAGGTTAATGACGAAATTGTTACTGTCTTTGTTATATCCGTTAAAGGACATTATGGAGATAAATAATTCAATGTTATCTCGTTGCACATAAAGTGATCCTTAATTTAATCCACAGCCAATTGAGCAACAGTGGCCATGCATTGGGTGCTGTTACCCTGCGCGATATTTACGACAGCTACTGCTTCTCAAAACGGGTTGACCTGCAACGGATAACTGAGAATACCCCATATGTACGAAAGTACAATGCATATAGTACAATCTCTCAAAAATTGCTTGGATTACCCATTTCTGGCAAGCAGACCCTGACTTCCAAAGTTTTTTGCTGGAAACACGATCTGAACCTGAGTTCTCCGCTGTTCTGCACCATCAACCGGATACCCTGGGTTATTTGGGTATTTATCACCGTCGTAATCCCAATAAAGCTCAAAGAATTCTTTAATTACAAAGAGGCCCGACAAATCCTGGTACATAAATTCGGAAGCAAAGATTGGTATACAAAGCAGTTAATGATCTATAAAAAAATGATTACCGGGTAGTTGATCCATAGAATGGAATTATTTATGAATCACAGTCATAATACAGAACTGTCATTGCGGGCACAGTGAAGTTTATAAAAACTCATTGTTATTTACTCGCCTCCTATTACAATTATTGATGCCCGTAAATTTATTTTACCTACTTTCGTCTCCCGAAAAATTAGTTTACTCATCACCCTTGTCTGTTAACATCCCGTTCGCATTATGGGAGTGACCAGGCGAAGCTGTGTAAGGGTTCCGGGAATGGTGTTCAAAGCAGAGATTGCTTCGTTCCCGATAAAAATCGGGACATGCAGTACCTCTTCGCAATTACTGTCCAAAACTGTTTTTTTTGAACACATATAGAGATAGTATACGTATATTTGATACAAAATTTGAAAAGTATGCCTGAAGTATTCAGAGAATTCGGATTTGTATTCTTCTTTTATGCGAACGAAGGCAATGAACCTATGCATATTCATGCTAGAAAAGCCGGAGGATTCGCTAAATATTGGATAGAGCCTATTGAACTGGAGTTTTCACAAGGAATGAAGGTGAATGATCTGAAAATTGCAGAACAACTGATTATTGATCATCTTGAACTCATTAAAAATAAGTGGTATGAAGTACATGGTCGCTGAATTAATGTTTACCGTTAAAAATGCCTCATACAAAAATGGTATGATATGCCTTTTGATGTCCGATCAAAAAGAGATTCGTTTCCCTGTCGAAGTCAACACCAAGCTAAAAAACGCAAACGAGAAGCAAAGAAAAAACATTGAAATAATTTGTGGCGGCACTGGTCTGCATTGGCCTGACCTCGATGAAGATCTTTCGGTTACCGGGATTATCGAAGGTAAATACGGATATTAAGACAGCGATGTAAATTGCGAGCGCAGCGACATGTCCCGGGACGCAATTAAAAATGTCTGAACTTTGATTTAGCTGATTAATCTGATTCACCTGATTTATACATACCGCTTAATCCGTAATTCGTAATTCATAATTCGTTCCAATTGGCTCCGCTGATCTTCGATTCGTATAATTCGCATTTATGCTGTTTAACTCCATCCCGAGAGTTTTTACGATTCGGGACTTCTTCCTTTTCTTTATCATCGTCACACCGCTTTACTTTTTGCTGCCGCATAAGTTCAGGTGGATAAGCCTGCACTGAGCGAAGCCGAAGTGTTGCTGGGAGCAAGTTGTTATTTTTAGATGGCGTTTGTCCCGGTTTATATTCTGATCCTGGGATTTACGATTGTTATCGACTATTTTGCAGGGATATTACTCGAAAATACGGAAGGGAAGAAACGCAAATACTGGCTGATTGCGAGTTAAAATAAAATTAAAATAGTATATTTTTTTCGCAACTGTCAACACACCGACCATCAATATTGGGAAATAAGCAAAAAATCTTATATTTGAAAAAAAAACAATGGATACAATTCAAATAGAACTCAAAAATAAAAATGCTTTATCCATATTGAAAAGTCTGGAAAAAGCTAAAATGATTAAATTGCTTAATTCAAAAAAACAAGTAAAAACTTCACTCCTAAATTTAAAGGGATCAATAACACCTGAAAGAGTAATTGAATTATCAAATGAAATCGAAAAATCGCGAAACGAATGGGACGAAAGAATTTCCTGATTGATACAAATGTCGCAATTTATTATTTTGGGCAGGCATTGTCTTTCGAATCAGAGAAATTAATGGATCTGATTCTTGGGGAACAATATTCTATTTCGGTGATTAACAGGATTGAGCTATTAGGGTTTAAAGGACTAAGCGAAAAAGAATCAGATGCACTTAGTTCATTTATATCTAATTCAATTGTTTTTGACTTAGAAGAAGATATAATACTTGAAACAATTCAAATTCGGAAAATGTACAGTATCAAACTTCCTGATGCTATTATTGCTGCTACCTGTTTAGTCAATAATTGCGCATTAGTTACAAACAACGTAAAAGATTTTGATAAAATTACTGGTTTTCAATTGATTAAAGTATAATTCTTCTTACAATTAGATCATTATGCTTTTTAATATAGAAAAATAGGTACATCGTTGGTGCATTAGCAACAACCCTCCACAAATATCACAAATTTGCCATTCAGATAAATAAGAATGACATCGTTCCAAATAAAGACGAAATGAAAGACAATCAAAAAGATACTTGCAATTTTCAGGAAGTTATGGAAATTCGTAAGAAATATCCTCAGTTGCAGGCCATCGATCAAATGACGTCTGACTGGATCGTAAATGAAAACGACAAAAATTTATTAGAAGATTATTTTAAACAGCAAGCCGAAAATGCAGATACAATTTGATTAATAAGTAGACCTCATAAAGTCTTTTCTTTCGTGTTAATTTGTTCTGCAAGTGCAGGATTAGTGGATCCAAAAACAATTCCACAAACTTATAAGTGATCGGATTTATTTGTCGGGAAAAGCTACACAATGTTTCACAGTGTTCACGCTGTGTTACATCCTATTTTTCAGCAAATGATTTGACGCTTTAAAATAAAGCTAACCCTCGAAAATCTGTACTTTACCCTGTGTAGCTTATTTTTCATTCAGCTTCTTCTGAGTTGAAAGGGTGACGTAGAGACAAAGAGACGAAGAGAGGGAGAGAAAGGGTGACGAAGAGACGTAGAGACGAAGAGAAAAGGAGACAAAGTGAGGGGGAGATTGCTTCGTTTCCGAATCCCGAATCACTTCGTTCACGGAACATGTCGTACCTCTCGGGACAGGCAATTCCTAACGTCACTCCTCGCAAAGACAGTCTGAACTTTGATTTAGCTGATTAATCTGATTCACCTGATTTTTACATACCGCTTCAATCTTTGCATCATTCGTTTTATAATTTAAACTTTACATTTTGTCCCTGATTAAACACCTTATAGCTGTTATATTGGTCTTGATGACGATTGATCTCATGGCCCAGGAG
>JBBRZE010000159.1:0-4628 GCA_038236995.1 Bacteroidales bacterium
TAAAAAATTCAGAGGTACCTCCGTCGCATTTCTCAAATGTGTGTAACCAGTAAACATCTCCAGGTTTAATGGTCTTAATTCTTCACGATTAACGGTGGTAAAAATGCTAATTGAAATTTTTGTATTGGTATTTTCAAAAAAGGATTTTCCAAAGGGAGTTCGATTTTAATATTTGGCACATTATTTTTAAAGAAAACGATAGTTTTAATTCAGTTATAATATGGAAACGAAAACGGAGGAATCAATTTCGACGAATGATCCATTTAGCAATATTCAGTTTAGGGATATTTTTAACCTTGAAGAAATTCAACACATACAGGATTTATTTGCCGATGCTAATGGTGTAGCGTCTATTATTACAACAACTGATGGCAGGCCGATTACCAAACCCAGCAATTTTACACGGTTATGCAATAATATTATCCGAAAGACAGAAAAAGGACTTTCGAATTGTTATAAATCTGATGCAGAGATTGGCAAGCAGAATCCTTTCGGACCGATTATTCAGCCATGCATGAGTTGCGGTTTATGGGATGCTGGTGCAAGCATTACCGTTGGGGGAAAACACATTGCCAACTGGCTAATAGGGCAAGTACGAAATGATATTGTCAGTGAGCCAACGTTGATACAATATGCCGATCAAATTGGTGCAAACCGGACAGACTTTTTGGAGGCACTGCACGAAGTTCCTGTAATGTCAGCCGAGAGATTTAACAACGTAGCCAAATTGTTATTTGCTTTTGCCAATATACTTTCCGAAAAAGCCTATAATAATTTGCTGCTTAAAATTCAAATTGCAGAGAGAGAAAAAGTAATTGAGTTGGTAAAGGCAAGTGAAGAACGGTTTCAGTTATTATTTAATAAAGCACCGCTTGGTTATCAGTCGCTTGATATTAATGGCAATTTTATTGAAGTAAATCAGCATTGGTTAGAGACACTTGGCTATTCCCGTGAGGAAGTAATGGGAAAATGGTTTGGTGACTTTCTTGCACCCGGGTATAAGGAAGCTTTCCTCGAACGATTCCCACTTTTCATCGAAAAAGGAGTGAATCACAGCGAATTTGAAATGGTTCATAAAAATGGCAATTTGTTATTCATCGCTTTCGATGGAAAGATAGGTTACGATTTGCATGGCATATTCAGGCAAACGCACTGCATATTACAAGATATTACCGAGCGCAAACATATTGAGCAAGCTTTAAAAGAGAGTGAACTGAAATATCGCGATTTAGTTGAAAATTCTCCGGATGCAATTGTTATTTATGCTGAAGGTAAAATTGTTTTCGTAAATAAGTCCGGGCTACATTTGATCGCCGCCACAAGTGCAGAAGAAGTAATAGGAAAACCCGTTACCCAATTTATTCATCCTGATTATCGGGAGTTTGTCGCTGGGCGAATGAAAGAACTTAATAAAGGTGGAGTTGTTTTGCCGCTTGCTGAAGAAAAATTTATACGACTCGATGGCTCTGAAGTTGAAGTAGAGGTAAATGCGATGTCAGTTATAATTGACAATAAACCAGCTGTCCAATTGATAATTCGCGACATCACAGCACGTAAGCGATTAGAAAATGAATTGCTAAGAAAAAATACCTTGTTAAAATTAACTGGTGAAACTGCCCAAGTTGGTGGATGGGAATTTGATGCTGAAACAAGGTTTCTGCAATGGACTGAAGAAGTTTACCGTATACATGAAGTTGATTTTACTTTTAATATTAATATCAGCATAGCAATTAGTTTCTTTGAATCCGTATCTCGTCAGGTTATTGAAAATGCATTAAAACGCGCAATTGAGTTTGGCGAACCTTTCGATCTGGAATTGGTGCTAATTACGAAAAAAGGGAACCCTCGATGGGTGCATTCGATTGGAAAATCATACCAGGAAAACGGAAAAACGAAAAAAGTTTATGGCTCACTTCAGGACATTACTGAACAAAAACAGGTAGAGTTAGAATTACAAAATAAAAATGAAGAATTACAAAAAGTTAATGGCGAAAAAGATAAGTTTTTTTCCATTATTGCACACGATCTGCGAAGCCCATTAGCTGGATTTATGGGATTAACGGAGTTATTGACTGATGACGAACTAATAGGTTCACCTGAAGAGTTTCACAAATTGGCATTAATGTTGAAAAACTCTGCTGCAAATGTTTTCGGCTTACTCGGAAATCTGTTAGAGTGGTCGCGTATGAAAAGAGGGTTAACTGCATTTGATCCTGAATTACTTTTATTGAATTCTGTTATATCTGAGAGTTTGATTCAGATTACTGAAGATGCAATTAAAAAAGACATTACGATCGATTTTGAAATTCCCGGAGATTTGAATGTTTTTGCTGATAAAAATATGTTGGATTCCATTTTACGAAATTTAATGTCCAATGCGGTAAAATTTACACCCAAAGGTGGAACAATAACGGTCTCTGCACAATCAGATTTGGTTAAAATGGTTGAGATTTCAATCGTGGATTCGGGAATTGGAATGAATAAGGAGATGATCACGAATCTTTTCCATCTTGATGCAAATACAAACCGCAAAGGTACTGAAGGTGAATACAGCACAGGGTTGGGGTTAGTCATCTGCAAAGATTTTATTGAAAAGCAAGGGGGAAAATTGTCGATTGAAAGTGAAGAAGGTAAAGGATCAATCTTTAGCTTTGTCCTTCCGGTTAAGAGCGATAAAGAAGAAATAAAGGTGATTAAAAGTATTAATCCTGATGAAAAACCAATGCATAAGACGAATCAGAAATCTTCGGGACTCAAAATATTAATTGCCGAAGATGACGAAGTATCAGAATTATTTATTTCACATTCAGTCCAAAAACTTAGCAAAGAAATTATAAAAGTAAAAACCGGAATTGATGCCGTCGAAGTTTGTTGCAATAATCCGGATATCGATATTGTCCTGATGGATATTAAAATGCCTGAAATGGATGGCTATGAAGCCACCCGGCAAATACGCCTGTTCAACAACAAGGTAGTAATAATAGCAGAAACGGCCTATGCACTAAAGGGCGATCGCGAAATAGCGTTAAATGCCGGATGTAATGACCATATTACGAAACCTTTTGGCCAATTCAAATTGATTTCGTTAATGAAAAAGCATTTAAAATTAAAACAATCAATTTATTCACACTTTTGAACCTTCTTTATCAGGATATTAAATTAGCGTGACAATCGTAAATGTGTGAATCATGTAATTTATTTTAATAGTTATGTAAGACCCTACCGGATATCTGTATCTATATTTGTTCTGTCAGTCAGCTGGCAATTTATTCATTCAATTAAAATCACATGAAGAACTTTTTATTTTTATTTCTTATTGCAAGTCTCCTGGCAGGGTGTTCTGTAAACCAGGTAACAGGCCGCAAACAATTGAGTCTTGTAACGGAATCGGAGTTGCAGTTAATGGCTACGAGCCAGTACAAAACATTTTTATCACAGAACAAGGCTTTAAGCAACAGCAATAATAATGCTGCAATGGTTAGCCGTGTCGGATCTCGTATTGCAAATGCAATAACGAAGTATTATAACAATAAGGGTCAAAGTTCGGTCCTCGAAGGTTATAAATGGGAATTTAACACAGTTGAAAGTAAAGATGTTAATGCCTGGTGTATGCCTGGTGGTAAGGTAGTTGTTTACACTGGCTTATTACCTGTAACCCAAAACGAAACAGCACTTGCCATTGTTATGGGACATGAAATAGCCCATTCCGTCGCCAAACATGGTAATGAAAGAATGAGCCAGGCAATGGTTCAACAATTGGGAGGCACTGCATTAGAAGCTGCCCTTTCCCAAAAGCCACAGCAAACAAAAGATCTTTTCATGACGTCATATGGTATTGGAAGCCAAGTAGGTGCAATGCTACCCTGGTCGCGTAACCAGGAAACAGAAGCTGATAAATTCGGATTGATTTTTGCAGCCATGGCCGGGTATGATCCCCGTGAAGCAATTCCATTCTGGCAACGCATGTCGGCAGCAGGTGGAGCAGGTCAACCGGAATTTTTAAGCACACACCCATCGGATCAAACGAGGTTAAAGAAACTTGCGCAATTTATGCCCGATGCACTGAAGTATTATACCGGCAAAAAATAATCCTCATCAGCTTTGATCTCATAAAGCGCTTTTGTCGCGTTTCCCTGTTAAAAAAAATAAGCCTAACAATTTGATTGTTAGGCTTATTTTATGTGATCCTTATGGTACAAAACCCGAACCATTTACAGTTGGTATTAGTTGACCCCTACCTTTTTGCCATCGCAAAATCACCAATCTGTCAGAACTTGGCGGAAACGAAAAACACCTACCCGAATTATAAATCAAATAAGATCTTATAACCTCAAGCGTCAGTTTTTCTCTTTCTATCTATTTTTCTGATTTGTTTGCGCCGGGACAAATCCAATAGGTATAGTTTGTTTTTGATTTAAATGATGGGTCGTCTATTCCTCTTATCTCCGCAATATGCTTTTTAAAGTGTTCCATTTTCATATGATCATTATGGGCTCCCTTAGTAGCCCAGGTTTCATTAATGCAGAACAATGTACTATCGTTGTAAGACTGAAATAAGGAATAATCAAGACAACGGGGTTCTTTGACCAATACCTGAACTTTGCAGGCATCGAAAGATTTTTTTAAAA
>JBBRZE010000160.1:0-4623 GCA_038236995.1 Bacteroidales bacterium
CCTCAACAAATACAGGTTATCTTCTGTCCTTATTCTCATGATGGATGGTTTAAACTTATCATAACTTTAAAAAGCTCATTGCTTACATTTACTTAAATTAAGAAACGAACGATTTTGGTTTTTGTTCCATCGTTACACCTTAAATTAATATTATTATCTTTATAAAAGGAAAACGAAAGTGATTTGGTAATTCCATTCCGGAAATTTTCCTTTACAAATTCCATACAAATGGTCGGTTGCTAAACTAAATTTACAGATTTAATTTTTGCCATACATAGGATTGGCATTTCCAATCATAACTCATTCTCCTTAGATCTGGTTGCAATCACTTTTATTCGAGTATTTTTATCATACAACCACTCATATTCGAGCAAGTGTTTGAATTCTTCTCTTTCAACAAAGCCTTGTCGATGCCCTGAATAGGCAAGCGCAATGCCATTGCCTACGATCCAAGTTTCCTCCATAAATCGGGCAAGCATACTCTTGGGATCGGATACTTTTGGTCAGGCTGCTCAAATAGGGTTCTAAGAGAAATAGGAATCTTTGGACTCTCAGTAATCGATGCAGATACAAGGTTTAGTTTCCATTTAGAAGCAGCACAAACACCTTTGCCAAATTGCCTTCATTAATGACCTGTCGCGAATAGACTGGTATGCTGCGGTGATCAAAAAACAGATCAAACTGATGTAAAATATTTATGGAATGTTGTAACGGTTAAATTTTTCATGAAGGACATATTTGTAATTTAGTTTCTGGTTTGGGAATGCATTAAATTAGGATTATCTTGTGTCGAAATTCTAATAACCCATTCATGTGGTTTTGAATATCATAATCTAGTTTTTAAACTATTACAATGAAGGTTAGCAGAAATACATTATTAGATATTTTGGCACGCTTGCGTGTTTATTTTCACGGTGGAAATGGAATCCGCTATGATAATGAAGAACCTTTCCGTTCAGAGCTTTACAGTACTGACCAGATGAACCGGCATGGTGAAGTCGTTGCCCGGTCGCATAAACTGCTGAAAGTAAAATCCCCGGATCAGTTGCTCAAACGTTTAGATGAAAATGAAGAAATCCTCCTAGAGGTACGTAAACTGCTGGTTGAAAACATCCATTCCGAAAAGACCATTACCCCCGCCGCCGAATGGTTGCTTGATAATTTCTACCTCATTGAAGAGCAGATTACAATTGCCAGGAAGCACTTACCAAAAGGCTACAGCGAAGGGTTGCCGTGTCTTGATGGTGGTATATCGGCTGGATTTCCACGTGTTTATGATATTGTTTTGGAAATCATTTCCCACAGCGATGGCCGTGTCGACGCAAAAAGTCTCAGAAGTTTTATCTCAGCTTATCAGAAAAATACCACACTTACCTTAGGTGAACTATGGGCGATACCGATCATGCTCCGTCTTGCTGTTATTGAAAACCTTCGAAGGGTTTCCAGAAAGATAGCATTGCATATGATCGATAATAACCTTGCCGATGTCTGGGCCGATGCAATGACTAAAACTGTAAATGATGAACCGGGAAACTTAATTCTGACAATTGCGGATTTGGCACGGTCAAAACCCGTGTTGTCCGGTCCTTTTGTTGCCGCCTTTATAAGAAAATTACAAGGAACTGGACCCTCACTGGCATTGCCACTCAGTTGGATAGAACAACAATTGTCAGGAATGGGAACCACCAGTATTGATCATGTCCGGGAAGAAAATCAAAAACAAGCTGCTGATCAGGTGTCTGTTCGAAATTGTATTGGTACTTTGCGTTTCCTCGGTGCAACGGACTGGCGTGAATTTGTTGAAACACTCAGCCTTGTTGAACAGGTATTGAGGCAGGATATTACCGGAACTTATCCCCTGATGGATTTTGCCACACGCGACAGGTACCGACACGTGGTAGAAGCCATATCCAAAGCTTCCCCTCTATCCGAAACAGAGGTAGCACAGAAAGTGATTGAGTTGGCATTAAAACATAAAGAGCTTAACTCAGAATCCAAAAGAGAGGATCAATTAGGTTATTATCTGATTGACAAAGGATTGAGACAAACTGAGATCGCCTGTGGTATGCTCAGTACACTAAAACAAAAACTGAGTCGATTTACAAGAAGAAAACCTGTATTCCTTTACCTGCTTTCCATTGCATTCATTACACTTTTGTCTGCCTCCGGGATGTTCTATGTGGCGTGGGGTAACGGAATAAATAGCTGGTTACTATTGACTTTCGTCGGTTTACTATCGGTTTCAGGTTCTGCCCACCTGGCAGTTTCCATGGTGAACTGGTTATCAACAATATGGGTCAAACCAAAATTACTACCACGGATGGATTTCTCCAAAGGTATTCCAGCTGAATGCCGGACTCTGGTCGTCGTCCCCACGATGCTATCCGGTATGGCTTACATAGAACAACTGGTTGAGGCCTTGGAAATACGTTATCTTGCAAATAAGGATGACAACCTGCATTTTGGGTTATTGACCGATTTTTTGGATGCAGACACAGCAATCATACCCGGCGACGATGACTTACTGGAGTTGGTCAGTACGAGGATTGATGAATTAAATCAAAAGTATAAACAAACGGAACAAGATATTTTCTTCCTTTTCCATCGTCCAAGGAAATGGAATACCCGGCAAAGGAAGTGGATGGGCTATGAAAGGAAAAGAGGAAAATTGTCTGCTCTGAATGCGTTTATACAAGGACGGAGCCGTGATGAATTTTCCCTGGTTGTGGGTTCATTCACTGCTTCTACCAGGGTAAAATATGTTATTACCCTCGATTCGGATACACAGCTTCCAAGGGAATCTGCCTGGAAATTTATTGCAACAATGGCGCATCCGCTAAATCATGCAATCTATAATCAACGAAAAAGGAGGGTTACAGACGGATACGGAATCCTGCAACCCAGGGTTGATTCAGCCATACCGAAAGGTGCTCCATCCTTATATTTGCGTATGCAGGGCAATGTTTCAGGGATAGATCCGTATACCCGCGTCTCTTCAGATGTGTACCAGGATCTGTTCGCGGAAGGATCATTTATCGGTAAGGGTATTTATGAAGTAGATATTTTTGAGAAGGCTGTGCATGAGGTATTCCGGGAGAATCGTATCCTTAGTCATGATTTGATTGAAGGTTGTTATACCCGCTCAGGATTAATCAGTGATGTGCTGCTGTATGAAGAAAGCCCTGCACAATATGAAGCAGAAGTAAAACGCCGATATCGGTGGATCAGGGGTGACTGGCAGATTAGTTCATGGATTCTCCCATTCGTTGAAGGGTTCAAAGGCCGGTTAATTCGCAACAAACTCTCGACTATATCGAGATGGAAAATTTATGATAACCTCAGGAGAAGCCTTTTGCCCCTTACTTTATTGTTAATTTTACTATTTGGGTGGTCGATATTGCCTTTCCCGCTATTCTGGACATTAGCTGTTGGAATCTTTATTTTATTGCCGGTGATGGCAGCTGCAGGTTGGCGGCTGATAAATAAACCCGGTGATCTGACGTTTATGGCGCACTTATCCGAAGTGGGTATTTCAGTAAGGGATATAATTTTCAGGTTCATATTCGACATCGCTGTTCTGCCATATGAAGCATATAAATATACAGATGCCGTACTGTGCACAATCTGGCGTATGACTGTATTACACAAAAAATTATTGGAATGGACACCTTCAGCAACTGCATCGCTGCATTCACGCAACGAGGTTTTGTCAGTTTTTAAAGTTATGTGGATTGCTCCCTTTTTGGCTATTACCTTTTTGATTTTTTTATCTTACTCAAATCCCGTGGCTATGCTCGCTGCCGGACCAATCCTTATTTTATGGCTTATTGCACCTGCACTTGCATGGCTCCTGAGCAAACCTGAGAAAGAACCTGATGCCAATCTCTCTGAAGAACAATTGATGTTTCTTCACAAATCAGCACGCAAAACATGGTTGTTTTTTGAACAATTCGTAACTTCAAGGGATAATTGGTTGCCTCCTGATAACTTTCAGGAACAACCCGTTCCAACCATTGCTCACCGGACATCCCCTTCGAATATAGGCCTTTCTTTACTCGCCAATCTTTCTGCTTATGATTTTGGCTATATTGGTGGAGATGAACTTATAGTCAGGTGTAACAATACTCTTCAGACAATGCTTAAGCTGGAGCGGTACAGGGGGCATTTTTATAACTGGTATGATACGGTTTCATTATTGCCGCTGCAACCCAGGTATGTTTCCACGGTTGACAGCGGTAATCTTATCGGGCATTTACTCACTTTGAGGCAGGGTTTTATAGCACTTCCAGCACTTCCTGTATTCAGTGGGAAACAATACGATGGGCTCAGGACTACGGCCTTGATTCTACGAGATTTTTCAAATGGAAAATATACTGAAATAGTAGATAAGATCATCGCTTTGTTAAATACTGCATCAATTGATCTGAGTTCTTTAAGTATTGTGAAAAAAAATCTAGATGAATTGATTTTACTGGTGAATGAATTAATTGCAAAACAAGTAAACAGCCAGACAAATTTATTTAAATGGGCAGACAGATTGTTATTGCAAATTCAAAATATGCGTGAAGATCTGGTTCAACAGGTTCCATGGCTTGAATTATTACCCTTCCCCGAACATTATGC
>JBBRZE010000161.1:0-4493 GCA_038236995.1 Bacteroidales bacterium
GAGCCGTTTACTTTAAACTCATTGTCGAGCTGTGAATGAAGATGAATGTCGGTTACGGATTGAAGATGAAAGCGAAACTCCTGATTTTTTGCTTTCAGTGAATTTGGGAGTTGTTCGCTAACGAATTGAGCCAATTGGTTCTCAATGATTTTTGTGTCACTCCCAGGGGTCAAATTTATATACGTATAGAGCCATTGGTATCCGCTCCACGTTTTATTATTGGAACCCCAACCAGGCCAAAGCACATTGCCGGTACTTAGTGAAAGCAATAATTTGAAATTCAAATGGCTATTTTCGGGAAGGGCTTTAAAAATGCCTTTTATTGTAAATCGAAGATGTTCATTAATAAAAATAATTTTGCCTATCGGGTCTTCATCTCCAAAATATATTTTAGCCTGTTTGTCGGAAAGAACAGCTGAGTAAGGCACTATTAATGCTGTTTTAGCATCGCCCTGCAACATTTCAATCCCAATAACATCGATAAATGTTGAATCAACCCAGAACAGTTCCTGATCGTTATACTTGATATCGTCGCGATAAACCAAGCACTTTTCAAAACCTGCACGGGCATATTGGGTTACAGTGGCCATTTTTTCTTTCATCAAAGGGCCAACGGAATAAGTACTGGTTGCTTTGTTAAACTGTTGTTTCCCGTCTTGAAAAAGTTCTAATTGTACTCGATAAGTGTTTTGAGAATTTGAAAGAAAACCATCATAACTATTTTCGTAAGCCACATACAAGTAAAGCAGAAAAAAAACTGTCAATCCAATACTTAGCCCTGTAACATTAATTATTGTAAACGACCTTTTATTAAAGATATTCCGGACGGCAATTTTTAATGGATATTGCATATTTTTATTGTTAGTTATATTTATTCAAACCTCAAGAAACTTTGACTATTCATACCGCAATGCCTCCACTGGATTTCGCGTTGCAACTTTCCAATTATCTGAACTTTGATTTTTCTGATTTCATAATGGACTTTGATTTCCTCAATTTCAAAATCATAGTTTTCATTAAATCAGCTTAATCACAGTTCAAGACTTTGCCCTAAATCAGTATTTCACCCATTTGCTTTTTCACTTCGGTTATAATTTGTCCGTCGAACAGGTTGACAATCCGGTGGGCAAAATCGGCATCATGCATTGAGTGTGTTACCATTACGATGGTCGTTCCCTCGCGGTTCAGTTCGGTAAGCAGGGTCATCACTTCGAGACCATTTTTCGAGTCGAGGTTACCGGTTGGCTCATCAGCGAGGATTAAACCGGGATTGGCCGCTACTGCACGTGCAATGGCAACGCGCTGCTGCTGACCACCGGAAAGCTGACGTGGAAAATGCTTCCGGCGATGGCTGATTTTCATCCTTTCGAGGATCGCTTCCACGCGGGCTTTTCGTTCCGAAGCGCTCATTTTGAGGTAAATCAGCGGCATTTCGACATTTTCAAAAACATTCAGCTCGTCAATCAGGTTAAAACTCTGAAAGACAAAACCAATGTTTCCTTTTCGTAACCCTGTCCGCTGGCTTTCGCGCAAATTTGAAACATCAACGCCATTGAACAAATAACTCCCGCTTGTAGGATTATCCAGCAATCCGACAATGTTCAGCAATGTCGATTTCCCGCACCCTGAAGGTCCCATTATGGCCACAAACTCGCCTTTTTCAACATTAAAATTGACTTCATTCAAAGCGGAGGTTTCAATCTCATCCGTTTGAAAAATCTTAGTAAGATTTTGTGTTTTGATCATGATATTGGGTATTAATAAATTTAAAATTTTACTCCACTGTCTGAATCAGGATTAACCGGATTAAAGGATTTTCTAGATTAATGCTTTCTGAATCTGCTTCTTTACTATTCATCTTTTCACCCAAATTTAAATTCTGTTCATACTTCCATCCTGTAAATCCTGATTCTGACATTTACTCATATCTCAACGCTTCGACCGGGTTCCTTGTTGCCGCCTTCCAGCTTTGCCAGCTAACTGTCAGCAATGCAATTCCCAATGCCAAAAATCCGGCAAGCGCAAAAATCCACCAGCTTAATTCTGTTTTGTAGGCAAAGTTTTCGAGCCACCGGTGCATGGCGTACCAGGCAATGGGCGTTGCAATTAAAAATGAAACGGCAACCCATTTAACAAGATCTATGTTCAGCATCATGATGACCTCCGAAATTTTGGCACCATTCACTTTCCGAATGCTGATTTCCCTGTTGCGATCGCGGCAAACGAAAATGATCAGCCCAAGTAATCCGCTTATAGCCAACAGAATGCACCACATGGCCACAAATTCAACCAAATGCCCCATCTTTTCTTCCTTGGTGTAAAGCATGTTCAGCGAATCGTCCAGAAATTTCACATCAACCGGGTTCTTTGGATCAAACTTCTGCGCCGTATCTTTAATGTAATCTATCAATTGCGTGTAATTCCCCGGTGTAATCCGCAACATCAGCATATGTTTCAGGCTGCTCGTGTAGTAAAACTGCATAGGTTCTATGTCTTCTTTCAGCGATGAAAAATTGAAATTTTCTGCCACCCCAATGACGCTTCCCATTCCATAAAACCCCCCTATTTTCTTTTCGAGTGGATTTTTCCATTCAAACTTTTCAACTGCTTTTTTATTGAGGATAAAGGAATTAAGATCTGCAACAGAACCTTTCCCGAACTTGTGGCCTTCAGCAATTTTAATTCCGAAAAAATCGATAAACCGGTCATCCACGGGCCAGCAATTCACCTGGATTTGTTGACCTTCCACTTCACGGCCCCATCGCATGGGCACATTCCCGGGTATAAACTGGGAATAGGTATAATCGGTAATCGCGCGATTTTTAAGTAGCTCGTCTGCAAAAGCCTGGAAATGATTTTGCAGTGCGGATGTAGTATTCAGATAAACAATATGCTCTTTATCAAATCCGATGTCAAAATTCCGCCAAAAGTTCAACTGTTTTTCAATGATAAAAGCTGAGGCGATTAGTCCAATCGTAAAAATGAACTGAACGGTAAGTAACGCATTCCTGAGAACCTTACCTTTTCCGGAAAAGTGGGCATTCCCCTTTACCGATTCAGCGATTGGTGAAGAGGTAATGTATCGGGCCGGATAAAGCCCTGCCAATACACCGAATCCAATATCGAATAGCAAAAACCAGATGATAAAATGATAACGTCCATCAAAACTCAACCCTGTAATTCCGAAAACTGATTCAATTGACGAATAGCATAACCAGTGAATTGCCAGTGAAATGATCAATGCGATGACAGCCAGCAAAACAGATTCTGCCATGATTTGCGCCATTAATGCCGACCGTTTCCCTCCATGTACTTGCAGGATAGCCAAATTTTTGGCCCGCAATGGTGCCTGTGCAGTGGAAAAATTGATAAAATTGACAGCCCCCATCAGCGCAAGGATCAGCGCCAGTAATACCAGCACATTCAGGATAACGGGATTGGAATAACTGTAATTGAGCTCAGGCACAGCATGAATCCCTACCAGGGGTCGTAATAACCAAAATGCCTGGTTCGGGTAATTAAGTTTTAAATTTTTCACCGATTCGGCAATTTTAGAAATTGCATCAATCTTATCTGCCACCTCAGCCTGATTTGCGCCTTTGCGCAATTTCACATAAATATTAGAATTCCAACTGGACCAGTCCTTCGACCCTAAACGACCATCTTTCAGATCCGTCGCAAACGATGGGATACAATCAGCCTGGAATGAAGAATTTTTGGGGAAATCCTTCATCAATGCCGTAACTTTAAAGGCTACACCATCAAGGAAAACCCTTTCACCTACCGGGTTAGAAGCGCCAAATATCTTCCCGGACAAAGTTTCGGAGAGTACTATCGTGTTAGGTTCGGTCAGGGCAGTGGACGGATTGCCTATAATTAACGGGAATGTAAACATGTCGAAAAATGAACTTCCGGCATAAAGCAACGTAGATCTGAAACTCATATTCGCCTTACTCAATGTATCGGTCGAAATATTTGCATTCGTCATCAGAAATACGGTCAGTTTTTCTATCTCAGGTACATAATCCGAAATCAGGGTATTGGTTGCAGCGGGCAAATAGCTTCCGTAATACCTTGTTTCAAGCCGGTAAACGGATTGGGCATTTACATTAAACCGGTCAAAACTTTTCTCGTACGATACGTAAAGTGTGAGGATATTGATGCCAAAAAATGAAACCACCAGGCTTAATAATGTCAACGCTGATGAGGTTTTGTAATTCAGAATCGCATTGAAAATGCGTTTTAATTGTAACATTTCGTTATTGCCTGTTTTATAGGTTTTTACACAATTACACTCTTTTTATCCCAACCGAATTTTGATATTCAGCCTCTAGATGGGTTGGATCATTTATTTAAACACCACCCTTTCATTATCCCCAAACATCTCGTACCCCGAGGTAATCACCTGCTCACCTGGCTTTAATCCTTCAAGCACTTCATAAAATTGCGGGTTTTGCCTGCCAATTTTGACTTGCCTTCGAACGGCTTCACTC
>JBBRZE010000162.1:0-4468 GCA_038236995.1 Bacteroidales bacterium
CGGTTAATTTTTTGTCACCCCTAACCAGCAAAAAATCCCACGATAGGTTTTCCGGAACAGTTGTCAGTGCACCATTTCCACCCGAAAATGCTTCAACATTGCTTACCGAGGTGTGCCCTTGTCCTTCAATGATTATTGGATGGATATCTTCTACTTTCTCGCCTGTATTAGCGATTATTGATCCTTGTGCGATTTGCCAGTTCCGGTTTTTGGTGTTATTTCCACGCTTTAAAATGCCAACTGCAACGCAGTCGAAGTTAAAGTTGGTTAATTGTCCGTAAGATTCTCCATCCAGAAGAATCCCACCATAAGTTCCAAATGTAAAGAGATCGATTATTTGAGCATTGTCGGTATGATTTATAGTGTAAGCAAATGTTTTTTTAGCAATTACAGCATCCACAACTGCACGACTGTATTGGCCTCCTATATATCGCTGTCCGGCAGGGTTGACATGACAATGCAAAATGCGTGGAACGTCATATACATAATCCATACGTATAAATTCACCGCTAAGGGGATAACCGTAGCAATGCTCAAAAGTCATTAATTCGCAGGCATTTTCGCGACTGGCATTAAAATCGAAGGCCAGATATTCGCCATAAAAAGTGAGACAGGAAAGATAAACACCCTGTGTCTTGTTGGTTTGCGAAACCTGAATGGTTGCCTTGTATGGGATAATTGCCGCCGGATCTTTAATGGTTTGTTCGGGATACCAAAATTGAATGCCTTTAATTTGGGTACCGGTTTCAACAGTAATAAAAGCATTTTTCTTATCTGTGATTGCGAATACGCTGCCAACCGGTTGTTTTTTTTCCGGATGGGTCGTTCCACGGGGAGTTGGACCGTGCACGCCAATCAATGAAACATTCTTTTTCAGGACAATTCCACCATCAATAGGATAGGGTTCTTCAGAGGGCTCAACCCATAGCGCCGCGCCACTTGCTGAAGCCCAATCAATTGCCTTTTGTAGGTTTATTTTATTGACGGCTGCACTATTCCCGGGTTTGACATCAAATTTCTGGATACTTGTTAATTCTGAAGCTTTTAACTGGGTGATGCCGAGCATGAGTACCAGTACTAAAACTAAATTGGTTTTCATTGGTCTTGTCTGTTTAAATTAAAAGAATATCTTATGTCAAAGATTTAATAACCTGGTCAAATCAATCCTGTCGTAAGGCTTTTTGCCGAAAGCCGCGTAATATTCCAGTTCTATGGTTCCTTTTTTACCATCGGTTTTGATTATTGCATATCCCGGCAGGTCGGTTTGCTTGAAGAAAGAAACATATTTTGCTTCTTCGGTCAGAATTGCTTTTCGTGCTTCCAGCGTTTCGGGTTGCCATTCGGGAATGTTTTCGGCTACAGAAGGGCCATATTCATTTTCAAGGAACGATACCATATCGGTATTTTTATCCCACGGATCAAGACAGGTAATCTGAACATCACCAATGGTATAAGAATAACTGGCATTTTTAATTTCCGGATTATTGGTTTGCTTCCTGATCATTGGCACATAAAATTTCTGAAATGCTTCCACAGCCCCCGGCCCGGTCACATCATGGTTCCCTTTGGTAAGAATCCACGGAGCATGCATATTGACAGCTTCAATTGCCTTCATTGCATTCGAAGCCATCTGTTCTGCCTTTTGCTCCGATCCGGCCAGTCCTTCTGATAAATCGCCCAACTGGATTACCGCTTTCAAGGAAGGAGTAACAGTTTGAGCCTTCTGCATCAGTATTCTCGTAAAATCGATCCAATTCGTTTCTGTATAAACAGTATATTCTTTGGTGACTTGCCTTAGATCGTCTGGTTTTGTGTTGAGCCAATTCATGTTGTGATCTTGTAATAAGTCATAATGGATATCGCCAAGCACAATAAAACTACTTTTTTGGGCAAATGACGTATTAAAAATTATGCTGAAACAGATGATGAAAAACGATGCAATCTTCATAGTTTACTCTTTTAAAAGTTTAGTGAAATGCTACTGAATCCGGAAGCTCTTCCAACCCGTAATACTCGTGTTCAATTCTGTCGCTAAAAATCTTTACTATTCGCATGCCTGAAGGTGCTTTTCCCAATGGTTTTCCCAAAGCGCTTGTTGTCACCAATTGAATTTTTCCAAAGGTTGAAATACTATTATTGTGATAATGGCCTGAAAACAAGGCAACCACCTTATTGTCTCTAAATAAATTGAGGTACTTATCGCGGTAACCAAGGTCAATGTTTGAGTAGGCTGTTGGTTCATCCACCGTTTTGTTAAAAAAAGGATAATGGCAAAACAAAATTATATGATTCGCCTTCTGGCTTTCTTTGAGTTTTTCAGTAAGCCAATTGAATTGTTTTTGTTCGGGCTTTGCTAATTTGTTCTTAATTAAACTGGTGTTAAACCCAATAAAAGAGGATCCCTTGTGTCGGAATGAAAATTTGTCACCTCCGTAGGATTTCTTATATTTTCTTATGCTTTTCTTATCTGGAGTTTGACCTAAATCATGATTCCCCGGTGTGTAATAAACCGGAATTTTCGGATTTATTTTTGCAGTAATCCGCTTAAATTCTTTAATCTGTGAAACAGAATTCGGATCATTCACCAAATCACCTGTAATTACCACAAAATCAGGATTCAAATGATTTATTTCAGCTACGGCCTTTTCATATAAAACAGTTTCTTTCTCAAAACTTTCATTACTTTCAAACATACCAAACTGCGGATCGGTAAGCTGTATGAAAAACCAGGGGATATTTGGATCTTTCTTTTCTGCCAATACAGTCCCTGCAAAAATCAAAATCATTGCCAGGCAAATGATTGTTTTTCTTCTTAGTTCTTGTGAAAACATATCTTTTAAATTTATTGAATTGGCATCTTTAAACTCAGAGGTTTCTCTTTCCGCAGCATTTTGCCAGCCTCGCCGGTAAGCCATAGATATAAATCCGAAGGTTTGCCATCCATATTGATGAACTTAGCGACATCGCTCACCGGTGGATTATCCGAACATTTAAATATAGCTGTTCCTTCATTCACTTCGTCAAACATAGCAATATAAAGCATGGTAGCCCCTGAATTTATTGCCGTTGAAATTTGCTGCCAGTAGAATCGGCCACCCTGGCGTGGAATAGACCCGGAAGGTTTCACATCCTCAGGAAATTCGAAACGACTCAGATTGTGCCAGCTAAATCCAGGACACACACAGGGAGCGTAGTCAACATTGTTTTCTTTGCACCATTTGATGTCACTTAAGATGACATCGCGGTAGCGATCCATGTCGTTATGCAGGAGTGGCGAAAACCGTTGCACCATCCACGGCAAAACAATATCGCATTGTTTGATTAATTCATGCAAATAAGGATCGTTAATGCAATCGGCATTTAAATCACGCCAAAAAGTAGGAACGCCCAACATGACAGCACAACCGCCGTATACAGGATCGTTTTTCAGAAAATCGATTAGCCGCTGTAATCCAATGTTTCGGATATTGTAAGCCCTGTCGGGAAAACCAACTCCCCAAATAGTTACCAGTGGTTTACCGTGGTGATGTAGATAGGTCTTTGTTCCCTCCTGATTGGTCACCTTCAGCGAATCTACCAGGTATTTCCAGTCTTCGATGACCGATGAGCAATCTTCACCCGAGCTCTTCAATCCCGAGAGATCGTACATTACCGCAATCGCCCTCTCGTATTTCGATGCTGCTGCAAAAGCTTTTTTCAAAATTGCGGAGGTGGTACTTCTCGGCCCCCGGGGTTTGGTCATGTTAAAAAACCGCTGCATAAAAACGCCGTCAACACCATATTGTTTCATCCACTTGAAATGAAGATCCACCGTACTTTTATCGGTTGAACTGAAAAAGCGGGCAACACTACCATCGGCCATTTTTAGTCCGGTTGGGTAGGTTTTTTCGTATTCAGAAACATCTGGCCACATGTCTATTCGAACCTTATTTTCATCAGGATACATGATTCCCCCATCGGGTGCTCTGAACCATCCCTGGTAGCCGGCCATGATCAGGCCATTATAAGATGAATACTTCGTTTCTTTTGAATGTTTTGACTGGGCCGCTCCGACAGTACCAATCATCAGGCAAAGTATAGTAAACCAGAATGTTCGTTTCATAGATCAAATTGTTTTTTAGGTAATTAATTGCTTCTAGTTGGTTTTAATATTCCGTAATTACTGCCACCATGAAACCACTCAGTTGCTTTTCCGGCAAGCCACAAATAATAATCTGTACCTAATTCCTGTTCAATTCCAACAAACTTTCCAGTTCCATTTAGCGGAAGATTACCTTCTTTTGCACATTTAAATATAGCGGTTCCTTCATCAATTTCGTCGAACATAGCTATGTACAACGATTCAGCGCCCGACATTTTTGCACCAGCCACCTGCTGCCAGAAAAAGTCGCCCTTATTCCGGGGAATCTGATTATAAATAGAGGGGTCATTTCGGAGGTTTCCCCAGCTAAATCCCGGAAAAACAAGA
>JBBRZE010000163.1:0-4376 GCA_038236995.1 Bacteroidales bacterium
ATTTTCCATTGATTCCACGTATTCATCCGTTGCTTTAATAGGGTCACCGGTTAACTCTTCCACTAATCCACCGCACAATTTTGCTTCAGGATGATAAGGATTGGCTCTGATGGCCATATTTGAAAAGATTTTTGTGCTGTCGACCTGTCCTAAATCAAGCCAGGCTATAGCCAGGTTATTCAAAACGGTACTGTTTGCCGGGTATTCATTCTTCAGCTTCCGTAAAACGGGAATAGCTTGTTCAGGATACCCATATTGTGTAAGCAGCGATGCCATATTGTTCTGCAGCGTGGTATTGGAAGGATCGGCCTGTACTGCTTTCATACTTAGTGCCATGGCTGCCTGTGGATGCCCCTGTAGCATGCAAAGAATGGCGGCTCCTTCCAAATCACTTGCTTTGGTTGTTGTAGCTATAATTGACTTTACCAGCTTAATTTCATCCCCTTCGCCTTTTGTCATTATTTTTGTGAAGAGGCCGGAAGCGTAAGCCGGCATATCTGCCTGAGTAAGTTTTTTCTTTGAACCCGCATTAATTCTTACCGCATCCTTTTTAGGAACCAATTCCTTGTTTTTCGTAAATTGGGGATAACTGGCAGTATTTGCGTTGGATTCCGTTAAGGCGGGCATCACTCCCTGCATCATCTTTTTCATGTCGGCTTGATCCTCGGGACTCATGTCTTTCATGGCATCTTGCATCATTTTATCCATATCCTGCTGGGAAGGCTGTTTTTCAGTTGGATTTTGCTTTGGCTTAGTCTGTGAAAATGCAACAGAAATTGCAAGCACGAATACGGATACAAACAGAAGTTTCTTCATTGGATTTATTTTTAAAACAGATTGATTTACAGTTGCTTTATTTCTTAATACCCTCATTCTGATCGCTGAACCGTGTTCCGGCAATGCCAGTGTAGGCTGCAAATATTCCGCTCGACTGGAACCTGCTATCCAGTTTCGGGCACATGCCAAATACTACATAACTTGCATTAATTGACATGACTGGTTGTGTGGTTAAGCAACCATCACTTCCGGTTGTAACTGCTCTTGTTTCGCCGGTTTCGATATTATGCATAAAGAAATTGTAATCCGGAGCGCCCAGGTTTTTTGCCTTCGAATTAAATGCCGTCCATTTCCCGTCGTAACTGATCGCAATTTTTTCACCCTGTCCAATTGGGCTATCACCGTTTCCTTCAATGCCTTTTGAATCTATACTAACCCTTACTATGGCACTATTCCAGGTATCAACAACAAATACATCCTGAGCATTATTTTTATCATCCGGAACTATATTGGTGGCAGTTGTGGTAAATGCAACGTAACGACCATTGCCTGAAATAGAAGGCCTTACATCACGGGTAGCGCTTTCATCTCCCTGGTTTCGTTCTTCGCCGTTGTAGGTAAGGCTAATACGCTTGAGAGGTTTGTTTTTACTGTAAAGAAAAATATCCCAGAAACCGTTATTGTCGCCTCTAACCAGGTCGGGTGATGCCGAGTGAAACGCGATTTTTGTACTGTCACCCGATACCACACTTATCGACGGTCGTGAGCCACCACCGCCTTTTTTTGTTTTGTAATTAACACTGATCAACTTTTGCTCACCGGTGATCAGATTGCGCCAGTAAACATTGACCATTGAACCCGCATCGACTCCCGGAACAAGATTGCTGGCAGAAGAAGTGTAGGCTATTTCGCCTGTTGAAAGAGAAGGCTCAAAACTTTCGCCGTTTGCCTCAATGCCGTCCGGTCCGACACTTACCCGCTGAATTTTACCGGTTGAACTATCCCATACAAAAACATCCTTTACCCCGTTTTTATCGCCATCAATCAAGTTGGTTGCATTCGACTCAAAAGCCACGGTATGACCATCGATAGACATGGATGGTGCATAACTGTCGTTATTTCCTTCTTCGCCTTTTGTGCCTGTACTTACCAGCAATGTTTTTCCCGTATTGCGATCACGCCAGAAAATCTGCCTGAACTTCCCGCTTGTGCCGCCAAATTTTACACTGTTGGAAACAAACGCCACATAACGTCCTTCTTCAGTATTACCACCAGCTACTGCAGGCGAACCACCTTCATAGAACGTACTGAAATTTGCATCTTTTGTACTGCGGCTGACCAGATCATACTTATAATCGCATTCAACTTTTACACCATTACCGGATTGTGGCATTACACCATTTCCGTTGGTTATTTTACTTACCATCCCTGCAGGTACGGTTTTAACCGAAACATTGTATTTCGCGCCGGCAGCAAGTGATTTCGGAAATTTAAAAACGATTCTACCTGCAACACTGGTGTCCTTTTTGGTAACCAACGAAAGGATATCTGCTACATTGTTTTGCAAAACAATAGTTGCGCCCGGTGGAGCGATAAATATTCCATTCACAAATGAATCCGTTTGAGCTTGTAACTGGATAGTTACAATGCATAGAAGCAAGAGTTGAATTGTTTTTTTCATTTTCAGTGATGTATTTATTAGAAACAATAAGGGAAATGCATGTGCGATAATGACTTACTTTTTAGTTCAGCACCATTACACCTGTTGCAGCAAATTGTATGTCTTTCTGAAATTCTTTTTTTACCGTTGTTTTTTGAAGGAGGAGTTTAGCGGATTCAATGCCTTCAATAGTAATTCTTTTTCCTACTATTGCTTTTGGAACAGCAAAACCAAAATCTTTTGTTCCAACTTCCACTGTTGTCCCATCATCTTTTTTCACCCAAAATGTAATACAATCTTCTTCGCACCACCCAAGTTTTAGGACGATACCGGTAATTGTCGATGAGCCCTTATACGGTTTTGCATTTCTATCCAAATCTGCCTGGATTTTTGGATTGGCACTGATATCTACCCCTTTAAAGTTTCCATAGGCTTTATATTTACCAGCATTAACATCATTTACAGTTTGCTGGGCAAGCACAGCAATGGTAATGAAAAGAGCGGGCAGCATAATTAATAACTTTTTCATGTTGGTCTGTTTTAATATTTATGAGCAAATATCTATCTAATTAAATTGGTTCAATATCCTGTAAAAACACGATATTTGCGTAAGGCATTAAAAATCATGGAAAAAGGGGATGCGGTCTTCTTTAGCTATTTGGTTAATTTGTATTCAGGAAAAGATTAAATTCAATCGATGAAAAAAATTCTGTTTATAAGTGCATTTCTACTGTTATTAAGCACTGTTTTTGCTCAAAATTTGACGAAACCAGATAGCTTGCTTCATTTGCTGGCGGCTGCCAGGTCAGATACAGGTAAAGCAATGCTTCTATTGCACATAGCAGATAGTTATGAGACAAACAACCAGGATTCTGCAGACTATTATTTAGAAAAGTCCAGATCGCTTTCCGAATCCATAAAATTCACAAAAGGTCTTTATCACTACTATTCCCAGATTTCTGTTGTTTCCTTTA
The DNA here is from genome assembly GCA_038236995.1 of Bacteroidales bacterium. Classification (GTDB taxonomy): domain Bacteria; phylum Bacteroidota; class Bacteroidia; order Bacteroidales; family Prolixibacteraceae; genus JAAFHB01. Next base: position 3,412 of record JBBRZE010000163.1, read on the forward strand.
CCAAAGGAGATTACAGCAAGGCAATGGAGCAAAGTAAAAAAGGGCTTGCTTTAGCCAGGCAATTGAAGGATTCAACGCTGGTTATTGTCATACTTAACCGCATTGGGATTATCGACGGATACCTTGGGAAACTGGAGGAGCAACTCGAATATAGTTTACAGGTTAAAAATGTGGCGGAGGCAGTTCATGATTCTTCAAAATTATCTCAGGCATACCATAACCTGGCCAATTGTTATTACAATTTCAAGCAGTACAGAAAATCTGTTGAATATGCCTTTCTTTCTGTTCAGATTTATTCAAAGTATCATAAACGAAATGATTACATCAACCGGGTCTATTCCACCTTGGGTCAGAATTATGAAGGTCTTCAGATGAGTGACAGTGCCCTGATTTATTATAATATGGCATTAAAAGAATCTGTCAGGTTAAATGATAAATATGCAGAAGCAGTGATCCACGGTTATGTTGCTAATTTATTCGCTTCCAAAGGTCAGTTTGGCGAAATGCTTAAATCATCGGAAAAGTCTTTGTCTCTGGCCCGGGAATTACAAAGCCGGCAATTGGTTGCCAGTGCCCTATCCAATGTGGCCTATGCCAATTATTTTAGCGGAATGAACACAATTGCAAAAAAATACATTGACGATGCAATTGAAATTGCAACGAAAGATTCACTTCGTGATGAAATGAAAAACAGCTACATCGTGCTTTCATACATTGCTGCGAAGGAAGGAGATTTTAAAACCGCATTTGCTGCAAAGAGAATCTCAGATTCAATTCAGGAAGTATTTTTAAATGAGCAGGTCATAAAAAGCAGTACCGAGTACGAGAAAAAATATGAATCGGAGAAGAAAGACAACCAGATGAAACTTCAGAAAATTCAGCTACGCCGGAAAAGCACGATTAACTATATGTTGATGATCACTGCTGCCACTTTATTAATTATTTCTTCACTCTATTACCGAACC
>JBBRZE010000164.1:0-4299 GCA_038236995.1 Bacteroidales bacterium
GTTACTTCCAGCTTTATTTTGCCATCGTCGATTAAAATCGCTTCCCCAATATTTACATCTTTCGCAAACTCCTGGTAACTCATGTAAATATGGTCTTTCCGTCCAATACATTTTTCAGTAACAAAGGTTATAACATCACCTTTACCCAGATAAATCAGATTGTTTTCAATTTCGCCTACCCGGAGCTTTGGTCCTTGTAAATCGGCCAAAACGGCCACATTGGTTTCCAATTCCAGGTTCAATTCCTTAATCAGATTGATAATTCTTAAATATTCTTCTCTCGAAGAATGCGAAAAATTAACCCTGAAAACATCAACTCCTGACACGATCAGTTCAGAAATAATAATTTTGGTAGAGGTTGCAGGCCCTAAGGTTGCGATTATTTTGGTTTGTGTATTTATTTGCCTCATTGTCTCATATTTGATATAACAACAAATTTTCTTAAAAATTGATTTCCTTTATGAGATTTTTTAGGGTATTGGCAGAATGTACAAACAACTTTTGTTCCTTATCTGACAGATTGAGTCTTACGTATTGTTTAACACCAGAATTATTTACAATTGCTGGCATGCTTATGCAGACATCGCTTATTCCGTAAAAATCGGTGATTAATGTGGAAACAGGTAGGATGGAATTTTCATTTCTCAGAATTGCCTGGCTGATTTTAACCAACGACAATGCAATAGAATAGTTGGTTGCACCTTTTGCCTGAATAATCTGATAGGCGGCATTCTTTACTTTTTCGAATATTTCGGCCAATTCATTTTTTGAATTGGACTTTCGGGCATAGATTGAGCAATACGTTTCGATATCCATGCCTCCGATGGTCGCATTACTCCAAACAGGAAGTTCGGTATCGCCATGTTCTCCAATAATGTAGGCGTGAATATTACTGGCATCTACTTTATAATATTCGCTTATCATATACTTTAGCCGCGCAGTATCCAAAACTGTTCCTGACCCAATAATCCTATTTGAAGGAAACCCCGATATTTTCAACGTTACATAAGTCAGTATATCTACCGGGTTAGTAACAACTAATAGAATAGAATTCGTTGCGTATTTGGTGATTTCCGGTATTAACTCTTTAAATATGGACACATTGGCCTTTACCAAATCTGTTCTGCTTTGTCCTGACTTTTGATTTGTTCCGGCTGTGATGACCACAATATCTGCATCCTTGCAACTTTCGAATCCGGCGGCGTAAATATTAGTCGGGTGGGCAAAGCTTAATCCATGATTTAGATCCATACATTCACCTTTGGCGAGTGCATCATTCTTGTCGATTAAAACAATTTCCCGGGCCAGGCCGCTTATAATTAGGGAAAAAGCGAACGTGCTACCTACGTTGCCAGCTCCAACTATTACAATCTTTGGTTTTAAGTGTTTCATTTTTATTTAATTGTGGTTTGAATGCTCACTCATCCTCTCAAGTATTTTATAAGCAGCCAATGGTGTGCTTTCCGGAACTGTATCAGATTCAAGTGCCTTTCTGAGAATTTCCAGTAAATCATTGAACCCATTTTCACGCTGCTTCCGAAATACATGATGGAAGGCATTCCGAAGCGTAACCGATTTAGCTCCTTGCTTGATTAATACATTTAATATTTCCGGCCATGCAGCTTTTTTAAATTTTTTCAATGCTTCTGCTGCCAACCACACAACGTCAGTTTCAGAATCCTGGAGTGCCCAAACCAGGGATGGTATGGCTTTGGCAGCCTCCCAACGTGCTTTGTACATACTGGAGTTTTGCAAAACCTCCGATAAAGTGGGAACAGCCGGTTTTCCAATTACCACCAGCGACTTTCGTGCTTTTCTGCGAACCTTATCATCTTGGCTTTCCAATAAATTGACTAAGGATCCGATGTCTTCCACGGTTTGATCATGTTTTTTCATAATTGTTTTTGATATAAATCAGATTGAATTCTTTTTTATCATTGAGTTTAAAGTATTCCTGATTTTTTAAATAATTACAATTGTCAATACAAAAATCAATATTTTGAAAGCTGAGAATGTTATACTATTCTGGAATTAAATTACATCATTCTCACCTTTTCCACCACTAAACGAACTTGATTTATTGAGTTATATTGGTTTCAACCGTTCCCTGCACAGATCACATATCCTGTTTCATTTGTTTTTGATGGTTCAAACCTTACTTTTGAACAAAAACAATAAATGCCAATTCCAACCTTTAGCGATTCCCTTTGTGAGACTCATCTTTCCGAGTCTCACGTTCTGCCTGTACCCAGTCATCGTCCTCATGACCTTTTAGATGACCTTCTTGTTCGTATAATTCATAAGCCCGACCATAGATCTGCTGACACTTATCGTACGGTACTATAGTTTTGCAGGATCTGAAAATCTGTATGTCAATTGTTTAAAGCGATCATTTACCAATAATTAAATGAAGGCATACACCAAACGAATCTTGCCCAAATCCAACTAATGGGGGTCATGAAATAACCATTCACGGCTATAAAATTCACCACTATTTGCGCGCCAAGCACAGCCTCTATAAAATTCTTGCCGGTCGTATTCTGCTTTGACCGGATAAATTAAATATAAGTATAGGCAACTTCAAAAATAAGAGCACTTTAATCTAAATATGAAAGGTAGGCTATTATTGATACACCCAAATTGTACATCATTGTCACCAATTATTGTACATCCTTATTTACCGAAAACTGTAAAAATGTAATTACCGGCATTGCTTGCATTAAATGGTGTTTATTTTCAACAAAAACAATCTAAATGCTTTAAATAAATAAGAAAGTGATTAAGCCGCGAATAGTATACTTAAAAGTTTCAAATCCTCCAAAAAATGGTTTGAGTTTTGTACCATAATGTCCGGTATTCCACGTTGCCTGACATTCCCTTCGAGATGCCTTCAAAGACCATACGTGTAATTTTGAACTTAAAATAAAAAACAAATGGTTACAGAAATCAGAAACAGGTTCATTATTTCTCCCTAAAAATGTTCTCTGATAAACTTATGCACATCGGTGAGTTTGTAATACGATTTGCCTTTGTAGTGACAGTAGGATAGCTTGCCGCTTGAACGAAACCGTTGCAATGTGCGGTGGCTCACTTTGAGCAGGCCGATCAAGTCCTGATTGTCGAGCAGGTCGTCGCCATCAAGACAATTTTGCCGTTTTAATACTTGCTCCAGTTTTTTGTCCGTCCTGTCAAGTCTGTCCAGTATGCGCTCCATCCATGCCTCAAAATTCTCTTTTGTAATGTTTTCCATACAGCAAATATTATAGATGTCCGATGATAAAATAACTCGAATTGGAAGGGTCTTTCAGTATGATTTCTTTCTCGCGCATAAACTTAATGTAACTCTTTGCCGTGCGGTCTTTCACATCCAAGAGTTCCTGTATCTGTTCACACAAATCCACGTAAGTGGCAAAATTTTGACGGTTGAAGATGTTTCTGGCAACCTCAATCAGTTCGTTTTCCTTGCGTTTCTCTTTCTCCTCTTTGGGTTTTTCACCACAATAGGTGTGCATACCGAGTTGTTTGTCCCACCCGAATTGAATCAACGGAACGTCCAAAGGACTGCCATCTCTTACTTTAAGCGCCTTGACAACCGACAATGCGGGGTCGTTGTCCTGCTCAATGGAGAGAATTGCAGCAGCCTTACGTTGAAGTTCCGAGCCGAGATGTCCACGTAACTTCAACCCATTCGGAATAAAGTGCAAGACGCAGACGATACAGGTGTTATAGATACCGGCCAGTCGGTAAAGTTCTTCGACAAGGGAAATACTCTCCTGTTCGTCATTTGCTCCACGTATGAGGTCAGCAATACCATCTATGATGACAAGATGAATCCCTTTAAACTGAAAATAGAACTTATCCATGCTCTCGACAATGGATTGGAGCCTTTGCTTGCGTGACATTCCCGTCAGGTTGTATGCTTTCATATATTGCGGCATCTCCCTGAGTTTCGCTCTTCGCAGGATATTGACGGTGTTTTTGTAGAGTTGCGCTTCCGATTGTTCGGTGTCGTATAATAGGATTGCCCTCTGCCTGTTGTTGGGCGCAACCTCTACGCCGAGCGTATCAACAGAAACGCTGCAATCTCTTATCGCACCGGCTATCAAACTGGCTGCATAGTTACTCTTGCCCGTTCCCTCGCCGCCTGTAATGCAAAGCAGGTTGCCTTGTGTACCAAGCGGCACTTCATTAATCGACACAATCATCTTGGATTGCATCGGCGGATTGTTCAGGTTTACTTCACATGATTTCAGAATAGACAGTGTGTCATTATAGAGTTGTTCCAACAGGTCAAGGAAC
>JBBRZE010000165.1:0-4261 GCA_038236995.1 Bacteroidales bacterium
ATCTTATCCTAATTCAGCCAAAAGGAAAACACATGAAGGGCTGAAAACAATGCAATTAAGAAGTATTTTGTTAGTTATTTGTTAGTTGACAAAAGAAAAAGCCCTGTATCATGCTTAGATACAGGGCTTTAACACATTTAGTAGGCTCCCCCTTCAGGACTTGAACCTGAGACCCTCTGATTAACAGTCCCAAAAAGCCCCCTTTCATTCTCTGTTTTTTTCTTTCATAACATTGCTAATCAGTTTTTTACGACTTGCTTGTTATTATTTTTTTATTGTTATATACCCTTTTTGACTATATTTGTATGTTGATTTGTATGTTGATTTTTCGTCACCATGGAAAAGAACCAAACTCCCGCCACGGCTTATGTCACCCTCGAAACAAGGTGGCCAAATGCCAAACAAATTTATAAAATAAAATTAATGGTTACGCACAAGCGGATCCAACAATTTTATACCATTCTCATCCCAGGCGTCCCCGCTAATATGTCACGCGATGATTTTGAAAAAACAAGGTCCGACAAGCCCCGTAAACCTTTTTCAGACTATAAGGAATTAATAGCCCATAGCGAAGCCGAAGCACGTAAGATCATCCTGGATATGGATGAATTCTCCTTCGATGAATTTGAAAAAAAATATTTTGGACCACAGAAGGTGGAAAAGGACTTTTTCCAGGCCATTGAGGCTTATGTCAAAGAACTCACCATCCAGGAAAGAGTCGGCACCGCCAGCACTTATATTTCAACGCTCCACTCGCTCAAAAGATTCAAAGAAGCCAAAAAGCTTAAATCCATTCTCTTCAACGATGTTACAATCGAATTCCTCAACACCTGGGAGAAATGGATGATCTCCGAAGGTAATGCACTGACTACAGTAGGCATTTATGCCCGCAATATCCGTGCTATTTTAAATAAGGCCAAAGCCGCAGGACTCATGAAGCCCGATCACTATCCCTTTGGGAGCGGCAAATATGAAATCCCTGCCAGCAGTAATGTTAAAAAAGCCCTGACTATTACCGAAGTCGGCAAGATCTATAACTATCGCACACCTGCAGGTAGCCCCGAAGGTCGTGCGCATGACCTCTGGATCTTCAGTTACCTCTGCAATGGCATCAATGTGAAGGATATTGCCCGCCTGAAATATAAGAACATCAGCAATGACGCGTTACTCTTTGTGCGTGCCAAGACCGAACGCAAGCAACGGCAGAACCTTAAGCAGATCGAGGTGCCACTCAGTCCCGAAATCAAAGCGATTATAAAGCGTATCGGCAATGAAAACATTCATCCAAACCAGTATGTTTTCCCGATCCTGCGCGAAGGACTCACCCCCGAAAAAGAAAGGGCACTCATCCAGCAGGCAACCAAAACCATTAACAAATACATCAAACGTATTGTAACGGCGCTGAAACTGAAAAAGGATGTTACCACCTATACCGCCCGCCACAGCTATGCAACGGTATTGAAACGCTCAGGAGCGACAATTGAATACATTAGTGAGAGCCTTGGACATAGTAACATTTCCACCACCGAAAACTACCTGGCCAGCTTTGAAATGGAGACAAAAAAGAAGATGGCCCAGAACCTGCTTAAATTCAAGCGATAATTAATCCCTCATATGCACTAATCTTCAATGCTTTCCTTACATGGATAAAATTCTTACCTGGATTGACTTCCTTGACCATCATACCATTGCTGGCACGGGCGAATATATGCTATACCGTAATTACTTCGTCCTTGATCAATTTGATCAATTAATGTATAAATATGCTGAGCATCCCGGGAGTGATGAACGCGCCAAAACATCATTGTATGATACTCCTCCAGTTGCCCGGGGATTTTCAGCTTTTTATGCCCACTGGTTGCAGCCTGATCAAATTCTTCCTGAAGCATTGATGAATATTACATATTTAGATCCCCCCGAATATTATGAGGTTTACCTTAAATCCGCTTTTAAAGTATTTATGCTCAGGAATGAACGAAGCTCAAAACCGCTTTCACGCATAGAAATAAAAAGCAAATTTTTTCCTGAACATATTCAACGCGAGAAGACCTGGTTTGAGCAATCACACAAATTTTATTCCCAATGTAAGGACGAAGAGGATCAGGAATTCAAGGATAAATTGCTGGCCGATTTCAATGGTTACATGGCCTGGCTGAAAGAAAAAGCTCAGTTGCCTTTTCCTACCCATGTACTTTCATTACAGCCCTCATCAAAAGCAGTTATCCAGCCCCGGGTTATAAACAGTGGTATAATGATCAATAATTTGATTAATGTCTTCCCGTATAATAGTTTACATTCCGAAAATCAAGCAGTAACTAAATCTCTTCCTGTTCCTAGAACCCAAAATAAAAAGCCAAAAATTGACTCCCAGACACTACTTGATATTTGGATCGCGGATAAACGTTATTATCATCAGATCATCGAAGCCGTTTCTTCAAAGTCCTTTTTGAATATTTCAGTGCCGTTGATTTCTATAGCTGACAATGGAATGCTGAATTGGAATAAATCCAATATGAAATATAAAAGTTATCTGGCTGGTTTTTTCTACGCTTGTTTATTGCACGGCTTTATAACTGACGCTTATACTGGAAGTGATTATGTTCTGCTAATTAAAAATACTTTTGGTATCACCGTTGACTCGTCCCCCTATAAAGCGGCAATGGGAAAGGCCAAAACTTCTTCCGTCGGTAATAGTGAATTTTTAAGCCCATTCCAGGATATAATTACAATCATAAAAAAAGCCACCCAAACCACCCAAACCACCTTTTAACAACATTGTGGTTTGGGTGATAAATATCCATAGCTATCGATATAATATTGCATGCTGTAACAAATACTACTCAGCTATGCAACAACAAACAAATCCATTCCAGGAAATCATCGATCGTCTCGAACGCATCGAGTTTCAACTGATTCAACATTACGCCAAAGAGAACTCCCAAAAGGAAGATCTTACCGACAAATTCCTCACCGTCCCCGAAGCTGCCAAATTTCTTGGGTTAGCTGTCCAGACTATTTACGGGCTCATCAGCCGAAAGGAAATTCCGAGTATGAAACGGCAGAAGCGCGTTTATTTTTCGAAAGCGCAGCTTACCAAATGGATTGAGGACGGCCGTCGTTTAACCCGTTATGATATCGCTTCCAATCCCCGCCCAACCCTTGTAAAGAGAGGAGGTGCAAGATGAAACCCCACAAAACACGTGGGGCCGCCACCTCTCACAGCAACAGCCCCTTTATACTTCGTAACAACAACAAAGCTACGACTGGTACTTCCGATTATCTGCGTATAATCCGGCAACATTTCGGTGTAAGGAACATGATTCAATTGTATCTCATAGCTAAACAGGAGGTCTCCCGATGAACAAGGAAACGAAAACACTCACAATCACCCCCGCGAAACTCGCCGCTTTCGAAGGCCGCAGAAACCATGATGAAATCCTGGATAGCCTGCTCGATGAAATCAAATCCATTAAAGTTCGCGAATATCTCGACCTTCCTGATGATGTCAAGACAAGTCAAAAGCATAGCCTGGTTGCAATCACAAAATACTTGCTTGAATTTGCTGCTGCCAAGCAGTGGAACCTCGCAAAAGTATTTGCCTATACCTATGTGTACAATGGTGCTTTCTGGCAACAGCTCGATAATGAGGACATGAAACATTTTCTCGGCAGAGCATCCGTTAAAATGAGTTTTCCTGATTATGACGTGCGGTTTTATGAATTTAAAGATAAACTGCTCAAGCAATTCCTTAGCGATGCCTATCTGCCTGCTCCTCCTAAAAATCCTGACAAGGTCCTCATCAATCTCCAGAATGCGACCATGGAGTTTACACCTGGTGGTTGGATATCCCGCGGATTCGATCCTGCCGACTTCCTGACGTATCAACTTCCTTTTGCATACAATGCAGAAGCGCGCTGTCCTACTTTCGATAAATACCTGCTTGAAGTCCTTCCTGATGAAAATAGCCGTAAGGTCCTGCAGGAGTTTGCAGGTTACATCTTTACAAACCTCAACCTCGAAAAAATGCTGATGCTCATCGGCGGCGGGTCCAATGGTAAAAGCGTCTTCTTCAATATAATTAGTGCTTTGGTGGGCCGGCAAAACATGCTGAACTATACATTGGGCAACTTTGAATCGGAATATAACCGCGCGAAGCTTACGAACGTCCTGCTGAATTATAGCAGCGAAAAAGGCACTGAAATAAAGCCCGATACATTCAAGGCACTGGTGAGCGGCGAACCGCTCCAGGCGCGAGAACCAT
>JBBRZE010000166.1:0-4245 GCA_038236995.1 Bacteroidales bacterium
AATTGGTAATTCCGGCGCCGGGAAAACCACCCTTGTCGAGTCGATGCTCTTCGAGGGTGGTGTAATTAGTCGCAGAGGTGATGTAAAAAGCAAAACCACTGCATCAGACTACAATCTTGTTGAACAGGAATATGGCAATTCAGTGCATGCCACCGTTCTTTACACCGAATTCGAAGGTTGCAAGATTAATATCATCGACACTCCCGGGATGGACGACTTTGTAGGTGGTGTTATCCCCGCGTTAAGTGTAGCTGCTACCGGGCTTTTGGTCTTCAATGCAGTAAATGGGGTTGAAGTGGGAACAGAGATTGCAAACAGAAATGCGGAAAAATTCAATAAACCGTTGATGTTCGTTGTCAATCACCTCGACCATGAAAACAGTAACTGGGAAAATACGATTGACATGGCCAAAACTACATTTGGCAACAAACTTGCAATCGTCCAATATCCGCTTAATCCCGGATTAGCCTACAATAAAGTTATAGACGTACTAAAAATGAAAATGCTCCAGTGGGGACCAGCCGGAGGAGCACCCGAAATACTTGATATCCCTGCTGCAGAACTTGAGCGTGCAGAGGAAGTTCATAACCAATTGCTCGAAATGGCAGCTGAAAACGACGAAGAGTTGATGGAACTTTTCTTCGAGCAAGGTAACCTGAATGAAGACGAAATGCGCAAAGGACTTAAGTTAGGAATGGTAAGCCGAAGCCTTTTCCCCGTTTTCTGTGTTTGCGCCGCACGCGACATGGGAGTCCGCCGACTGATGGAATTTATTTGCAATGTAGCTCCAAATCCGGGCGAACTTGCTCCGGTTGAAACAATCGACGGAAAATTTATTAAAATGGACATAAATGGTCCAACCTCTATCTTCGTATTCCAGACATCTATCGAACAGCATGTCGGTGAAGTCACCTATTTTAAAGTGATTTCGGGGATTTTGAAAGAAGGTATGGATCTGATCAATACAACCAAAAATTCGAAAGAAAGGATCTCGCAGATTTATTGTGTAGCAGGAAAGAACCGCATGAAAATTTCTGAAATGCAAGCCGGAGATATTGGTGCGACCGTAAAACTGAAAGACGTCAAACATAACCACACCCTTTGCGACAAGGACGCAGAGATTAGCTATCCACCATTAAAATATCCTGCCCCCCGCTACACTACCGCTATAAAGGCTGTGAACGAGTCGGACGAAGAAAAAATGGGAGAATATATCCACAAACTCTCCGAAGAAGATCCAACCTATATTATTGAGTATTCCAAAGAGTTAAAACAAATCCTGCTCCATGGGCAGGGCGAATATCATATTAATACGTTGAAATGGTATTTCGACAATGTTTATAAAATTGATATTCAGTTTCTAAAACCTAAAATTCCTTATCGCGAAACCATCACTAAAATTGCAGCAGGCGACTACCGTCACCGCAAACAGAGCGGTGGTTCGGGACAGTTTGGTGAAGTTCACATGGTAATTGAACCTTACGAAGAAGGTATGCCAGTTCCTGAAATGTATAGGATTGACGGTAAGGAGATGAAAATAAGCTTGCGTGGCACAGATGTAACCGAGTTGCCATGGGGTGGAAAGCTGGTTTTCTGCAATTGTGTAGTTGGTGGTTCTATTGATGCACGATTCTTACCAGCCATTTTAAAAGGTATCATGGAAAAAATGGAAGAGGGACCGCTTACAGGATCTTATGCCCGCGACATCAGGGTTTGCGTTTACGACGGAAAAATGCATCCTGTCGATTCGAACGAAATTTCATTCCGGTTGGCCGGACGTAACGCATTCAGCGCTGCCTTTAAGATTGCAGGACCTAAAATTCTTGAACCGATTTATGACGTTGAAGTGTTGGTTCCTTCCGATCGGTTAGGCGATGTGATGGGCGACCTTCAGGGACGCCGGGCATTGATTATGGGAATGAGTTCGGAAAAAGGTTTCGAAAAAATTCTTGCCAAGGTTCCACTCAAAGAGATGAACAAATACTCCACATCGTTAAGTTCCATTACACAGGGACGTGCAATGTTCAAACTGAAATTCGCGAGCTACGAAAAAGTTCCTGCCGAAGTTCAGGAAGAGTTGCTCAAAGCATACGAAGCCGAACAAGTCGAAGATTAATTGTTATTCATACAGATCAAAGCTGCTCCTGCATCCGGGGCAGCTTTTTTTTGCAAAAATGCCATAAAGGTGATATATACGCAAGGTTCAACATGGAATAGAACTTTTCTGACTCGCCCATAAATTTGGTTAATGTTCTTATCAACAAAGATGTAACCGCTCTGCGGTAATTTTTCAGTCACAGGCCATGCTCCTAAAATAATAATTCTCATTCCCTAATTCTATAATTTCCTGCCTCTCCCTTTTGTTGTCGTTCGGTTGCTGACTTTTATCCTTTAACCTTTTTACTTTCTCCTTTATCCTTTATCCTTTCACCTTTTTTTGTTTACCTTTAGGTCATTATTAAAACACTCGTAACATGAAAATAAAATTTATAGGCGCTGCACGCGAAGTAACCGGCAGTAAAACATTGATCACGCTTGACAGCGGGAAAAAGATCCTACTCGACTGCGGAATGTTCCAGGGAAAAGGTCAGGAGACCGATAGCATGAACCGGAACCTGGGATTTGAACCCAGCGAGATCGACCATATTATACTGACACATGCCCACATTGACCATTCGGGATTGATCCCTTTTGTTTACAGACTGGGCTTCAGAGGTTCGGTGATCTGCACGAATGCAACACGCGACCTATGTGCGATTATGCTCGCCGACAGCGGTCATATCCAGGAAAGTGATACCGAGATGAACAACAAGAAAAGGGCTCGTCGTGGACAGGCACCCGTAGAACCAATTTATGTCAAGGATGATGCGGTACGCTGTATGGAGCTTTTCATAGGCACAGCACAGAACCGAAAATTTTATATCAACGATCAGATTAAAGTCCGGTTTACAACAACCGGTCATTTGTTAGGTGCAGGAGCAGCCTTAATCGAAATAACCGAAAACGGAAAAGTAACTAAGATTGCCTATACAGGTGACATCGGACGACCATCGAGCCGCATCCTGAAGGCTCCCGAACCTTTTGCCCAGTGCGATTACCTGATCACTGAAGCAACCTATGGGAACAGATTACATCCGAAAATGCAGGATGCAGAAGAAGAGTTGTTGCGCGTCGTTACCGAAGCGTGTGTCAAAAGAGGCGGGAAACTGATCATACCATCGTTTGCCATTGGCCGCACCCAGGAACTTGTTCTTTCATTAAATAATTTTTTCAATGAGGGGCGCTTACCGAAAGTTCAGATTTATGTCGATAGTCCGCTGGCTATTAATGCAACTGATATTTTCAGGTTGCACCCTGAATGTTTCAACAATGATGTATTGGAGGTGATCGAAAAAGATAATGATGCTTTCGGATTCGACTCTTTGCACTACGTCAAAACTGCCCAAGAATCCAAGAAACTCAACTTCATCAAAAAACCTTGCGTGATTATCTCCGCATCAGGGATGATGGAAGCCGGGCGCATAAAACATCACCTGGCAAATAATATCTCCAATCCGAAAAATACAATTCTCGCGGTCGGCTATTGTGCACCAAGTACTTTGGGGGCAAGGATTATTCGCGGTGAAAGATTGATTTCAATATTCGGAATCCAGTATGAGGTGAATGCAACTATCGAGAAGATCGAAGCCTTCAGCGGACATGGCGATTACAGCGAGATGTTGTCGTATCTGAATTGTCAGGACAAGTCACAGATTAAGAAAACCTTTCTTGTTCATGGTGATTACGACGCACAATTATACTATAAGGACCGGATGATCGAAGCGGGATTTAAAGATATTGAAATCCCGGAAGCGGGGAATGAGTTTGTGTTGAATTAACGAACAAAAAAATACCTGACAGGTTTTGGAAACCTGTCAGGTATGATATTATCTAATCGTCTTAGAATTCAGAGAAATCGTAAGTATTCCCAATCATTCTCCCGCAATTATGGACTGTCACTATATCAATCCTTAAATCGTTGATGATATGATATACAATTCTATAATTACCACGAATAAGCTCCCTGATCAATTCATTCTCAAATTCTGGGACCATCTTTCCTAAGTTGGGGTGTTCTTCTAAAATATCAACCGAGTTGAATAATCTTTCAACTGTCAATGCTGCATATCTCTCAGAATCTTGAGCAATATAATCCCCGATATCGTTTAAATCCTGAATGGCCGAATCGGTCCATATTACTTTAAC
>JBBRZE010000167.1:0-4162 GCA_038236995.1 Bacteroidales bacterium
GGCGAAAGGTTGTGACTTCGATGGCAACGATGAATCGGGTTTTTCCGAAGCCATTTCCCTCGCCAAAAAATCGGATGTAATTTTGGTTTGCCTGGGAGAAAAAAAGGGATGGAGCGGCGAAAATGCTTCACGTTCAACGATTGCTTTGCCTGCCATTCAGGAAAAATTGGTTCAGGAATTAAAAAAGGCAGGGAAACCAATTGTGTTGATCCTTTCGAACGGTCGGCCTCTGGAATTGGTGCGATTGGAACCACTGGCCGATGCGATTGTTGAAATCTGGCAGCCCGGAGTTGCTGGCGGTTCGGCACTTGCAGGAATTTTATCCGGTCGGATCAATCCTTCTGGCAAACTGTCAATCACATTTCCACTCACAACCGGTCAGATACCGACTTATTACAACATGCGCCAGGCAGCACGTCCATCTGGCGGACAAGGAAACTATCAGGATATTCCGACCGATCCCTTGTACTGGTTAGGACACGGTTTGAGCTACACCACATTTATTTATGGTGATGTAAAACTTTCTTCAACAAATATTAAAAAGACCGAAAAACTAACGGTCGAAGTGGAAGTGAGCAATAGCGGTGCAGTTGCTGGAACCGAAACCGTTTTGTGGTACATAAACGACCCGGCCAGTTCAATTTCGCGCCCCATCAAAGAGCTGAAATATTTTGAAAAGAAGGAATTGGCAGCAGGGGCAAAAACAACTTTTAAATTCGAGATTGATCCTAATCGGGATTTGAGCTACACCAATGCCGACGGGAAACGGTTTCTGGAAAGTGGTGATTATTTTGTAATTGTTGACAAGCAAAAAGTGAAATTCAATATCGCTGAATAAGCCTTAAAGAGAGCAATTGCACCAATCAAAAATGCAATTGTTCTCTTCCTTTTTTATCTAAACTAACGAACAATCAATTGACTAAAATTAAACTAACTGTAATTTTAACTATGAGCATGATTACTAAGATAAACAGAAACGCAAAGATTTTATTTGCTTTCCTGATGGTGAGTTTCTACCTTATAGGCTGCAAAAATGAAAAGGCATTGTCAGTTGCTGAAAATGGGTTGCTGAAAATCTCTGTTCCCAACACCAATCAGGTTTTGTGGCAATACACCGTGCTGAAAACCGGCAAAACCTTTTCGTTTCAGGCTCCTGAATTTGAAATTGACGGTAAAATATGTCAGGCAAAGTTAAAGTCGGTTGCCCTGACCGATCAACCGGTAAAACTAAAAAACGGAGTAACCGAATATGTGACTGAAGGCCAACTGCTTGAAGTTCCAGATCTATTGCTTCGTACTGTTTTTCAGGTTTCAGGCGACAATCCGATGGTTAAATTCAGGTACGAATTAATCGGCGAGGGCAGTCATAAACTGACCAAAACTACAGGCCACGACCAAATCAACTACCTGAAAGTATCGCTGAATGGATTTTCAGAAGTAAAGGAAATCAAACTTTCCGAATTCAACGAAATGGTGCACAGTTTCAACCTCTCTGAGCGAAACATTGAAGAAAAACATTTTGCCGACGGCATTCGCCTAATGGGGCCGCTGGTTGTGGCTTCAGATGGAGCAAACTCATTTATAATGGGATACGAACATGGCTCGCAGGCTCCCGATAAATTTCTGGAATTCAGCCTGAATCCCGACCATTCCATCACACTTCAGGCAGTAAAGGGAAATTATTACGATGGATTTCAGATCAATACAAATCAGTCGTATCAAACCATCTGGTTCGATGCGGGAGCGGTTGCCGGAGACGAGCATTTGCTGGCCACTAACTTCCGTAGTTTCATACTTCACCACATGAGCCAGAACCGCGAAAGCCGAAAACCATATATCTTTTACAATACCTGGAACTTTCAGGAGCGCAACCGTAACTGGTACAAAAAACCTTATCTGGCCGATATGACACTCGAGCGGATGATGAAAGAAATAGATGCAGCACACAAAATTGGTATCGAAGTATTTGTGATCGATGCCGGCTGGTTCGAGAAAACCGGCGACTGGCAACCAAGCCTGAAACGTTTTCCGGATGGATTAAAAACTGTCAGCAAAAAACTGAAAGACAACGGTATGAAACTCGGTTTGTGGTTCAATCCAACGGTTGCAGCTGTTTCGAGCAATATGCTGAAAAACCAACGCGACTGCGTACGCACCCGCAATGGCGACGAAGGAAAGCCTTTTAAGGTTTGGGAAACGGAAGAAAGTTTCGGTATGTGTCTGGTTAGCAAATACCGCGATGCCTTTACTGACGAACTCATCCGGCTGAACAAGGAATTGGGGGTCACCTATTTTAAATGGGATGCCATTGGCCAGTACGAGTGTGATGATCCGCGCCATTTTCATGGAGATGCTTCCAATACACCGCAAGAACGCATGGATTCGTATGCCTTCGAGATCGGAAAATCGATGTGTTATGTGGTGGATAAGCTATGCAAGGAATGTCCGGAGGCCATTGTTGATTTCGATATTACAGAAGGTGGTCGGTCAGTCGGTCTGGGGTTTCTCAGCTCCGGAAAATATTTCCTGATCAACAACGGACCTTATTATTTCAATTACGACATTCCTTTCGATCGTGAAAACGGACAGTGGAACATCTTTTTCTATCCCGGGCCAGCCCGTACCTGGATTTGCCGCACACCGCTTACTTTCGACAAATGGATCCCGACTTCCCTTTTCCTGACCCATTATTTGCCTGACGATCCTTATGAAAACCAATCGATTGCTGTTGGTTCGCTTATTTTAGGGCAAAACGGAATCTGGGGTGATTTGCCAAATATTTCTCCGGAAGGAGTTGCTTTCTTTGCCAAAACACTCGGTATGTACAAACAAGTTCGTGACGACATGACCGAAACAGCCTTGATCCGCGATGGAGCTGTTGGCGGAAGTCCCGAGGTGTATGAAAAAATCAATCCTGAAAACGGTAAAGGAGCAATCGTAATATTTTCCAGCCATGCCGGAACATACAGTTACATTTCGAAAAACAAAGTCGATCCAAAGCATTGGGAAACCAAAGGAATAAAGCTTCAGATTGATCAGTCGGGTTTGGCCCGGATAGATGCTGAATTCAAAACTGCGGAAGCCAAAATTATTTACTTCGGAGTGAAGGAATGAGAAAAATTAAAGATTGAGTGTCGTTCGTTGATTTACAGATAAAACGACCATGAGAAAACCTTTTTCACACAGGCGAATGATTATGGGGAGTTCCATCTGGCCATTAAAAAACAAAAAAATAAACAGATGAAACGAGCCATGAGTAAAACTTACTCACACACGAGGATGACTGGTTAGCGAGTTCCATATGGCAATTAAAAAACAAATTATAGACATATGAAAAACAGGGAATTGTTGCAGTACTAAAGAATTGCTTTAACTTTAGATTTAATTGGTTTTCAGTCTTCAAAATGATCATATGTACTAAGCAACATGACAGTTACAATTTCATCGTGAATTTCATAAATAAGACGATGTTTGTTATTAACCCAACGGTTTTTGCTTAATTTCTTTGGAAAGTGTAACTGTTAAAGCATTTTCAACTTGTTCTATCGATTGGTTAAGCATTTCAATATTTTTGGGGTTATCGAACCATGGGTCAAGGCTGGGACCAGGTCTATCAGGGATCGAATCCCCTCGGGGAACGAGTTCTAAATAACCATTTTTGCAATTTATAAATTATCCGGAAAGTTTCCCATCTTATTCAAAGGGGGACCAAGGGGGATTTTCACCATCCGAAATACAATCATCTTAAAGATTGTTTGATTTTTTTGAAATACATTTTTAAGATCGAACATTTACAACCAATGAATGTGCCGGAGGCGCAAAATAGGGGTAGAATATAAAGAAAACAGATATGATCCCTTACAGGATGAAAAACTAATTTTAAACTGATTCTTAAATCTTAGGGATTGAACTATATATCTCAATATAATCCGGGCAAGTGCTTTATTGCAAAATATTTGGTTCACTAATTATGCTTAATATCTTGACTCTGTGACATTTGGTATGAGGTATTCCACCCATACGATCCGCGATAACGTCTGAGTAATTATATTTCTGTATTTTTGTTCATACCTGCGATGAATCAGGAAATAATCAATTTCAAATTATCATCATGAAAACCAAACATTGTCTGCTTCAAGGTTTACTGACAGTACTCCTTTTA
>JBBRZE010000168.1:0-4128 GCA_038236995.1 Bacteroidales bacterium
AAACTTCTCCGTCTTTTCTATACTCTTTACAGTTGCTTTAAATGCAATGGCTTCCTGAATAAAAAATTCAGCTTTTTCGATGTAGTTGTTCTCTGTCAGAAGCGAGGTAAATTTGAGTAAAGTTGCTTTATCATTTTCAATACCAGGGAAAAACTTTTGATAATTCTCCACTTTCTGTATTGAATATTTGATGGTTGACAGGTAGTGTTCAGCCAATTTGCCAGTTGCTTTAACCAATTCAAAATCGTTGGTATTCCAATCAACCTTATCACCTGTTTTCTCTTTATACTTTAGTTCGTGAAGAATTTCGACTATTTCATTCTTTTGTGCTGCTGAAAGTGATTTGGAAATGGACTTGAAAGAAGCTTTCTGGAAATTTTTGGACGTAGCAAAAATATCTCCAGCCTGTTTGTCTTTGTACGAAAACAGATCGTCACCATTGTATTTTGCCACTAATTTACCCGCCCTGAATAGTACAGCCAGGGTAGTTGCCACTGTTCCATAAGAAAAACCGGTTGGTGGAAGTAACAATTCCGATTCAAGTGTTTTACCATCAGAATAAGTTGTCTTAATCCTTGAAGTCACTTCTTCAACTACTTTAAGGTGGTCGCCAATAAAATTACCGGTGGCATCAAAAAACTTAAAGTCATTGCCGCTGAAATATTTGTGTAATTTTTCATTTTGAGATTCTGCCATTACCTTGGGGGCAATGGATTCGGATAATTGTTCTGAAAGACTCTTGGTATATACATTACGGATCAGCCTTTTCTGCAGCTCGGTGATGGTGTTCCGGAAAGAATCTTCATTTAATAAATTTTCGTCAAACAGATAAATACTTGTACCATTGAAATAAGCCTTGTGAATCAATGCTGTTAGGTTCTTTTCTTTTTCTTCGCGAATGATGTTAAAATCCTTGACGATTTGACGAACAATGGGATCAAGATCATTGCTGTATTTCTCATCTATGAATTTAAACCGCTTTACTTCAGTCAATAAAGTGTCAATCTGGCTGTAGTCCTTATTATCAGGGACCAGAATAATATTTTCCTTGTTCGACTGGTTCTCAAGTTTGATCCTTTCCACATAATCGCGATAGTCGCCAGTAATATTAAAAAGCCCGGTAACAGCCAATCTCAATTTTTTGTTTGATGAAGAAACAATTTCATCGTCCTGGTCGGTGGAAATATTAAAATTATAAACATTGCTTCCATCACTAACCGGCGCAAGCGACCGTAATGGTTGAAACTTCTTCAAAAAATCAATAAAATCACGTTTTTTATTGAAAAGTTCAACCGGAAAATCCTTCATCTCGTCCAGTAACTTTCCTTCTAAATCGGAAGTGATTTTATATTCCCCATTGGACAACAAAAGGAGCTTTGCATCAACTAAGTCCTGCAAAGCTTCATCCATCGATGGCTTTATTTTGTAGTAGTCATTTAGGTCACGGATGTATGTTTTTGTAATATTTTCTGTTGAAGTTTTTACCAGATCCGATTCTGATAAAAAGTGGATGACTTCCAGAATTTTTCTTCCTTCCAGAACAGATGATCCAACAATTACATCGGCATTGTCGTAACGGTTAACCAACTCCGATGGTGGTGCAGTTTGGGCTTGACGGCAAATATCGAAAGACGTTGCAAATTGGTGAAGGGGAGCATCAACCAATTGTTTCCGGATAATGTCAAAAGTGGTAATGATCATACCTCTTGCTGCAACCTGAGTAGAAGACAATGCTTTTGAACTGAAAAGGAAATTCTGCATCAACCTGAACTGATATTTGTGAAAAGGGTAATACGTTGCAAATTCTTCGGCCGATTCCACACGGGTTGCGAAACTACCTTTCAGGTTACTGGCATCAGCTAATTGACCTTCATTTTTCGAATAATATGATTTTAGATTTTCGAAAGCTGATTCTTTTTTCTGCAATAGTCGGAATCGGATAATTTTATCGACTTCTGTTGATTCCAGGTGAAGTTTTGTTTTAAATCGGTCAGTCACCTTGGTTAGCAGGCTTTTATTCACATTGGAGTTGTTGATTACATCATCCAGCTTTTCCTGAGCGATTGCGAGGGTCCAGACTCTACTGGCCAACGAAGAATTTGAAAGAGATTCGCTTAGTCCTTCTAATTCCAATAAGTCAAATTTCTTTTGGGCCAAAGCTTCACTGGCTTCATCAAAAATAAAAATCAATTTCTCATCGGTTACTTTTTCCAGGTATTTTTCCAATTCGTTTCTGAATTCCTTGGCATCAAAATGTTTAATCGTATTATTCAAATGGTTGATGGTCTCTTTGTATTCATCTTCAGAGAACTTATAGCTGGTCAATACCCGTTTAATTACAGTTGGAACTTTCATGGCATTTTTCTGAATCTTCTGCCATTCGTTTCCGGTTGATTCAACTACTTTCTGTTTAAATTCCACATGCTCATCGTCTAACCACATCAGGTATTCCATGTAACCATATACATTTGGGAGAAAACCCAATGTGCTCAGGAAATTTTTAAATAAAGTAAAGCAAAGTCCGTTGGCGGTATCCTGTTTAGCTATATCGAGGAAGATCACTTTTGTTTTATGTGCGTCAAGACTTCTGATTTGATTTTCAAGGAAGTTGTGGTCTTTCAGACCGTTAAGTCTTAGAATAAATCGTTCACGAGCTGAAGTGCCGTTTATTATTTTATCAGAAAGCAAATAGCCCATCATTTTTCCAAAGTATGATTTGCCGGAACCATAAAATCCGGAAATCCAAACTCCGGTTTCCTTTATGTTGGAATTATACTGATTGATGAATGAAGAAAGGTGTTTCCCTAAATTGTCAGTAAGAATATAAGATTCAATTTCTGACTGAATTTCATTTTCTGATTGATCTTCAAGATCGATTACATTTTTTATATCCTCGTTAATATCGAGCGTCAAAATATCTTTAATGAGGTCCATAATTAGTCGATTAAATTGCAGCGGTATTTTGAAGCTGGTTTTACATTTAGAAAATAAAGATTGCCATTTTTGTGAGTGGCCGGATAGAATACGACCAGCGGAATTTTGTGTCGCATAATAACCGGATGCTCCATAATGTTAACATTCTCGATGCCGGTTCCGAACAAAGCACCAGTATGAATCAATACTGGAATCAGATTGTCATTGTATGCTTTTTCAATTTCATTGATGATCATATCTAACAAATCCTCTCTTTCATCGAAACTGTTCTTCTTAAACACTTCCGATCTGTCTGATTCATAAGCTTCATAGAATTCTTTGAAATCCTCGAGTCCAATCTTTTCGATATAGCTCACCAATAATTGATTGAGATCAATAAATGAAGAATTTTCCAATAAAATTAATGCTTCATCGAGATACTTTTCTTCGTCCTCCGGAGGATACACAAACAGGATGGTATTTCCGCCGTTTGCTTTCGATTTAATCTTGTGTCTGTTCTCACTACTCAGTTGAGAAATAAGATCATTAAACTTACGTCTATGTTCGGTTGAATAGGGCATGTTCTATCTGGTTAGGTTTTAGTTTCAATGTAAATTTTAAGGCAGTTCCATCAAATGTCATGTCCCAAAAACTCATGTTCCCCACTTTTTTGGCAAAATTTAAAAAGGTTTCCCTACTCATCAGTGACAATTGAAAATATTCGGATTTAAGAAAGTTAAAATTATCCGGATTAATTGATTTAATCAAGTAAACAAACAGCACCATTGTGTCGTTGTCGATGGAAACAGGTAGAATCTGTTTTTTATTTGCTCCTTCCAGAAGATTTAATTTTTTAAGAATGGTCAAGTATTTAGATGACAAAGTTTTAATGGTTGAAAAGGACCAGTTTTTAATCGTTGGATCGGTTTCTTTGAGATGCAAAACGAAATCTTCAACATCTCTCGCAGTTAAAAGTGAACGGCCAGCGAAATAGTTTTTCAAATAAACATTCACTGAAATATCATGAAACAAACGGTTTGACAAGCATAATTGCCAGAAAAAAATGATGTTCTTATTTTGAAAGCTACATTTCTCATCAAAAATAGTTGCCAGCAAATCGCTTTGTTCTTCGGAATAAGTATTAAAAATGGTAGATTTTATCATCCTGAAAAAGCGACCTCTGGCTTCCTCGGTTCTAAAATCAAATAAATTTCG
>JBBRZE010000169.1:0-4078 GCA_038236995.1 Bacteroidales bacterium
CAGTTCCAAAAGCATGGTTGGTACATTTGGCCGCCACGCTTCGGAATATTGTTTGTCCCAAAGTCCTCGTCGTGTCCATTGCGGATTATAGATTTGCCGAATATCATCAACCACTTGTGTCTGAATTAAATCTGTTAAATCGCGGCTTGCCATTCGGGATTTTCCATTTGGGAAAAGACCTTGATTGGCCGTTGTACTGTAGATACCCAGTGTTCCTATGATTGAATCGTTTGGAGTTACTCCTGCATCGGTATGAAAAGCAAAGGCAAGATCAATCGGGATCTGCATCCCTGTGAGATCACCCTCATTAGCTGAAATGTTTGGATTGCCCATCAGGTAATTAACCCATTTACCCCGCGACTGGTAATCATCGTTGTAATCGTTGCTGTTTTTATTCAGATTGTATGTTAATGTATCCGGAAACCCGGCACTTTGCAGATAGTATCTTGCACCTTCGAGATAACCAGGCTTACCACTTAATTTGTAATCAAATAATTGGGGGTTGTTTTTAACTGATTCGGTTTTTGTGTTTTTTTCTGCGAGCGACTTCTTGTTCTGCACTGATTCTTCTGGCGGACGGCGCGCAACATTTCCCATTCCACCACCAAATTTGACAGCATCTGCAGAAATAAAGCCTGGTTTTTCGCTTGTGCAGCTGATGGTTACCATTCCCATTTCAGGGTTTTTGCCCACAAGAAAGTCGAATGTTCCAAGGTAAATCCAGGTTCCTCCGCCAATTTTTTGATTCACCAAAAATTCGGTTTTTCCACCAGCATGATAAACGGAATATTTCACTTCGGATGAAGAAGCATCATCGCCTCGATAGGTGATAGATACAGAATACCGTCCTTTTTCGCTAAAAGATGGTATATATTTGATCAACTTATTATTCTCCTTCAAACTCATAAATCGGAGCGAGGTTCCCAATTGAAACGGATTTTCACCCGAAAACAAGGTGTCCTTCATTAAAAAGCCTTTAACTATTTGTTCTACTGCTATTCCATCCGAAATAATCATTTCTGAATCTGGTGTGGACTTGTCATTATCAACAATCACCTCTTCCGACTGCCAATCACGTTCGCGCGGCAGGAAAACGTTTGCTCCACTGTTCTCCAACATCGGAACGATGTATGGCAAAACATAGCTCATTGTTGACATATCTTCCACAGTGCCAAATAAACGGGCGCGCTGCCACTCCCATCGGTCAAGCTTCGATTCGTAGTACCATCCGTGACTGTCCCATAATGCTATGTTATTGTTATACAATCCTAACATAGGTTTATCTTTGCCGGATTGCTGTACAACAGGAATTCTATTAGATTTGTCTCCTGAAATTCTGTTTTGATCGACGGGAATAATCGTCCTGAATGAATTGGGAACTAACTCTTTTAATAAATGGTGATCGGTATAAATTTCAATCGCATAATTCCTGAATTTCCGACCCAAAGCTTCTCTGACAGCCTTCTCAATATGCGAAATATTACTCTCTCTTACAGGTAGATAGGAAAGAGGTGGGGTGAAATATACCTGAACGATATGTCTGTCAGGAAGAACTGAAAGTGAGTCAAACCGAATGCGTCCCACATTCGACCAACCTTGAATCGGGTTCCCCATTTTTTGGAGACGGTTTTCGGCTTTGATGATCACACGGGACCGATTAATTGTTTGTGAAAAACCAAAAAAGGGGATAACCGAGAGGATCATTGCGATAATGCCTATGTGGAGCCGACTAAATTTCTTCATCAATAAGCTTTTAAAAATACTCATCAAAAATAGAACTAATTTTTAAAAAATTTGTACTTTTGTCATACATGTTATAAAACACAAATATATTACAGACGAATGATCTTAATTGCAGACAGCGGCACAACCAAAACAGAATGGTGTATAATAACAGATAATGGAACCACTGAATCTTTGGTAACCTCGGGGATAAATCCTTTTTATCAGGAAGCAGAAAATATCTTATCGATATTGCAAAGGGAGTTTAAAGCAGCCAAAGAATTCGATTCGATCTACTTTTATGGTGCCGGATGCATTAACCAGGAAAAGCAGAATATTGTAAGACAGTCGTTAATGCAGGTATTTGAAACTTCTGACATTTTTATAGGAAGTGATCTTCTGGCTGCCGCCCATTCATTGTGCCAGGATCAGCCTGGAGTTGCCTGCATTTTGGGAACGGGTTCAAATTCATGCTATTATAATGGAAGTGAAATAGTGTCCAATGTTTCACCGCTTGGATTTATCCTTGGCGATGAAGGTAGTGGTGCTGTATTGGGAAAAAAACTCATCGGTGATATTTTAAAAAAACAATTGCCTCAAATATTGATCAATGATTTCTTTGAGACTTACCATACAACAGCAGCAGAGATTCTCGAAAATGTTTACAAAAAACCTTTTCCGAGCCGGTACCTGGCCGATTTTACAAAATTTCTCTCTAAAAATATAAAACATTCTGAGATTGAGAATATTGTTTTAGTAGGTTTTCGTGAGTTTGTGACCCGAAATTTACTGCAATATACTGGTATTGAGAGAACACCAATTAATTTTACAGGCAGCATTGCCTTTCATTTTGAAGTTCAGCTTCGAAAAGCCATTGAAGAACGGTATCTTATATTGGGCAATATTGAACGTGCTCCGATGCAAGGACTTATCAGGTTCCATAACAACAAAGTATCACTATAAAATATTTAGAAGTTTAGTCATGAAGTCAACAACTAAAGCCAAAACAAGCGTTACTGAATCCCCTTCGAATTTTGATAATCTTGACAAGATGTCGATTGAAGAGTTGCTTACAAATATTAACGAAGAAGATTCGAAGGTTCATATTGCGGTCAAGCAGGCGCTTCCGCAGATCAAAAGTTTAGTGGAACAAATTGAAATCAGGATGAAAAAAGGGGGACGCGTTTTCTACCTTGGTGCCGGAACAAGCGGCAGACTTGGAGTTCTGGATGCCTCGGAGATTCCGCCCACATTTGGTGTTCCTGAAAGTATGGTAATTGGTTTGATCGCAGGCGGTGATGTTGCACTTCGAAAATCAGTAGAAGCGGCAGAAGATGATCCCAAAAAGGCATGGGCTTCGTTGCAAGGTTTCAATATTAATAAAAATGATGTAGTTATCGGAATTGCTGCATCAGGAACAACTCCTTATGTGATAGGTGGAATCACCCATGCCCGCGAGAACGGAATCCTTACTGGTTGTATTACCTGCAATCCGGGAAGTGAAATTGCCAAGGTCACCGAATTTCCGATAGAGGCCATTGTTGGACCGGAGTTTGTAACTGGCAGCACCCGCCTTAAAGCAGGTACCGCCCAAAAGATGATTCTCAATATGATTACAACATCCATTATGATCAAATTGGGAAGGGTGAAAGGGAATAAAATGGTCAACATGCAGCTTACCAATAAAAAACTGATTGAGCGAGGTACTCAGATGATTGTTGATGAAATTAATATACCAACGGACGAAGCCCGAAGGTTATTATTGATCCATGGTTCGGTTAAAAAGGTGATCGAGGCATATCAAAAATAGATATTTTTTAAAAGGATGATTAGGTTTCATTTTGGAGATGTAGCAAATCTTTAAAATGAAACCTAACTTTTATAGGATACAGCAAAATGTTGTTCCTTTTGTTTCGGAAGTAGTAAAATCAACTTTTCCTCCAAGGTATTGTTCCCCCAGGATTTTCATGCTATAGGTTCCAAGACCCCGCTGTGCCCCTTTGGTTGAAAATGAACGCATAAATACCTGCATTTCAATGTCTTTTGGAATAAACTTGGGATTGTGAACCGAAAATTTCACTTTTTGATCCAATTTGGTTGCCTTAATCGTAATTGTTTGTCCTTCTGAACTTGCCTCAAGTGCATTTTTAATCATGTTGTTCAGAACACGGCGTAAAAGTACAGGGTCACTTTCAAAACTTACGGAATCAGATTTTTCGCTGAGTACAATATTCTTTCCTTTTGCAACTTCATGATACCTGAGATCACCAGCAATATTACGGATAAAGGCCAAACTGTCAATCGTCTCCCGTTTAACCAATAGTTCATGATTTTCTGCCTGGGTGAGTAATCTATG
>JBBRZE010000170.1:0-4031 GCA_038236995.1 Bacteroidales bacterium
AAAGACCTTATCTTTGCCTCATTATTGGTGGATAAATTTGATTGATTGCAACCACGGAAAAAAATGCTAAAACAAAATTTTCGGATTCTCCTATATCAATCAAATATCCCTGTAATTTATTAATTATTAATTGACCTGAGCAATCAGATCAGAATATATTTTTATTATGGGATATCTTTTTACTTCAGAATCGGTGTCAGAAGGACACCCTGACAAAGTTGCCGATCAGATTTCGGATGCGGTACTTGATGAATTTTTGGCTTACGACCCCAACTCAAAAGTGGCGTGCGAGACTTTGGTAACAACAGGTCAGGTTATTCTGGCTGGCGAAATCAAATCACAAACTTATGTAGATGTTCGTGAGGTTGCCCGCAGGGTGATCAACCGGATCGGATATACAAAAGCAGAATACCAGTTTGATGGCGATTCATGCGGCGTATTGACGGCCTTGCATGAACAATCACCCGATATTAATCGTGGTGTTGAAAAGGTTGACCGCGAAAACCAGGGCGCCGGCGATCAGGGGATGATGTTTGGTTATGCTTCTTCCGAAACAGAGAATTACATGCCATTGTCGCTCGATTTGTCGCATTTATTGTTGGTTGAACTTGCTGCCATCCGCCGTGAACAGAAAGTGATGACTTACCTTCGTCCCGATTCAAAATCGCAGGTTACCATTGAATACGATGATGATAACAAACCAGTTAAAGTTCACACAATTGTCGTATCAACGCAACACGACGAATTTATACTTCCAGATGTAAATACTTTGGAAGCTCAGGCTTTTGCGGATCAGGCGATGTGCGACAAAATCAAGGAAGATGTTCAGAAATTCCTGATTCCTGCCATTATTGCCAAATTACCTGCATCAATTCAAAAATTGTTTAAACCGGGTTATATTCTATATGTCAACCCAACAGGAAAATTCGTGATTGGTGGTCCTCACGGTGATACCGGCTTAACAGGACGTAAAATCATCGTTGATACCTATGGCGGAAAAGGTGCTCATGGCGGTGGCGCTTTCTCTGGAAAAGATCCGTCAAAAGTTGACCGTTCTGCCGCTTATGCAGCCAGACATATTGCAAAAAATATGGTTGCAGCAGGTATTGCTGAAGAGATTTTAGTTCAGCTTGCTTATGCTATTGGTGTTGCACAACCTGTGAATATTTACGTAAACACCTATGGAACAGCGAAAGTGAAATTAAATGACGGCGAGATTGCTGAGAAGATTTCAGCATTATTTGATCTCCGTCCATATGCAATTGAAGAGCGCTTAAAACTTCGTAATCCGATTTATGAAGAAACTGCAGCTTACGGTCACATGGGTCGTACTCCACAAGTAGTCGTCAAGAAATATTCATCCCCTTACTTTGGTGAGGTAGTAAAAGAAGTTGAACTCTTTACATGGGAAAAGCTTGATTACGTTGATAAAATCAAAGCTGCCTTTGGAAAATAATTCCAATTTAATATTTTATAATCAGTCGGATTGATCTTTATTTTGAAGATAATCCGACTGATTTTTTTATTTACATTCCGATCTTAGACCTGACAAGCATTTGAATCTCTTCACACCGGTTCTTTGCCTTTAACTCCAGTTCAGCAGCCTGCTCCAGTAATTGTTTTATCGCTTCTTTATCCTGAAATGAAGAAGCATTGACCAACACATTGAGATAAGCACCCGACACTGCAGTTGCGGCACACAATGCTCCGACTCCGGCATCGGTCACTGAATTTGGATTTCCTGTTTCTGCCATTTCCACAATTACATCCATTGAAGCGTATGATAACTGCATCACCCTGAAAGGTATTTCAATAGCATTTTTTGTGGCAGATTGAATGGCTCTCTTCCGGGCAATCAACTCAATCGAAGTTTCCTTTGGCAATTTGAAAGCGTCCATGATTTGATTAAATGCCGCTGTATCTTTATCAACCAACTTCAGCAATTCATCATAAATCATTTTTCCCTTTTCAGCCCACTCCGAAAACTCTTCCCATCTATCGTCCCAACCACGTTTATGTGATGTCAGGTTTGCGACCATAGAACCAAGTGCCGCTCCCATTGCACCCACATACGCTGCCACAGAACCACCACCAGGTGCCGGAGAATCGGATGCCGTTTCGTAGACAAAATCAGTCAATGATAAATCAATCAAATTTTTGTCCTTATCTTCAAGAAAATACTCAATGATTCTTTTATCAGGATCAAAGGGTGCCAATTCATCGAGGCCCAATGATTTCACAGCGATCTTAATAATTTCACGGTCAGGAATACCTACAGACCGGTGCTGCTTTTGGAGAAAATACTTTCCGGCATCAAGCATCGCCTGTAAAGGGATCATCCCGATTAGCTCCGAACCAGTGACACGGATTCCACGGTCGCGTGCTCTTTCGCACACTTCATCAAACGCCTGATGCACAGATGTTGTTGTTATATCCGTCAGATTAATTGATATTTGCGCTATCCCATATTCTTTGATAAACCACCCAATTGCCCTCACTTTTTTCAATGTACCCGGAATCCTTACAGGCTCACCATGTTCGTCCACGATAATTTTTCCTGTAATAGGATCTCCTTCTCTTTTAATGCGTCCTGCTTCGCGGATATCAAAAGCAATCGAATTTGCCAGCCGCACCGAGGTTGTATTTAGATTTACATTATATGCAATCAGAAAATTTCTTGCTCCGATAGCTGTTGCTCCGGACCGTTCATTAAACGTAACGGGACCGAAATCGGGTTGCCATCCGGCAGTTTTCATCTTCTCAGCCAATCCTTCGTATTCTCCGGCACGACAATTTGCCAAACTCTGGCGTTTCACCTCAAAGGCAGCAAATTCATAACAATAGACTGGAATATTTAATTGGTTTCCAACACGTTTTGCCAAAAGCCGCGTATATTCGACTGTCTCTTCCATTGTGATATCAGATACCGGAATAAACGGACAGACATCTGTCGCGCCAAACCTGGGATGTTCACCTTTGTGATATCGCATATCAATCAGTTCAGAAGCCCGTTGAATTGCCCTGAATGCGGCTTCGACAACCTGTTCCGGTTCACCCACGAAAGTAACTACCGTCCTGTTTGTCGCATGTCCCGGATCGACATTCAAAAGCCGGATTCCTTTAACACTTTCGATGACATCCGTAATCTGTTTTATAATTGAAAGATCGCGTCCTTCTGAAAAATTGGGGACGCATTCGATTAGTTGTTTCATAATTAATTAGTTATCATTACTTAATTCGTTTTCAATATCCTTATCAGGATATTATGTCCCCATGGAATTTGTCCAACAAGTTGTTGGATATTTTCAATTGTAATTTGGCTTGCTGGTAAAGAAGTTTGTGCAACAACTTGTTGCACTTTTTCAAATTAATCTCCTTGAGCCAGGAAATATAATCATCATCCTTAAAAAGTCTGAGTGTCATAGTTATTGTATTTTTTCACTTTCAATATCTTAAAGCCTATAAATCAAATATAATTTCATCGGATATAACTGAAAACTTCAAATTTATTAATCATTATTGACCAAAAATCCAATCTACGATAAGTCTCCCATTCTCCTCTTCCTGGTTTCTCACTTTCAAAGAATCTCTCCCCTTTTCCATACCATTGAAGGTTTTAAACTTCCCTGGTTATAAAGAATCTCGCGGTAATCGGATGTTGGAAAACCGATCATATCAGCCAGTAATCCGACTCTTAAAACACCGCGATCGGTCAAACCAAGAGCGGCTGCTGCTCTAAAAGTGATAGCAGCCAACGATTCAGCCATTGTCATTTTCTCAAAGATACCCAAAATTGCGGTTTGCATCAAAAGATCGCCCATGGGGGCTGATCCAGGATTCCAGTCGGACCCAATCGCAAGCGAACAACCTGCATCCAAAAGTTTTCGGGACGGGGCAAACTGGCAACCCAAGCCCAATGAAGCACCCGGAAGTGCAACCGGAATCACATTTGATGCCGCCAACAATTTTATCTCCTGATCTTGAATGGCTTCCAAATGGTCAACAGAAATTGCACCCAATTCGCAGGATAA
>JBBRZE010000171.1:0-3962 GCA_038236995.1 Bacteroidales bacterium
GTGCACGTAAACCTTTCTTTCTTTCTCAACCTTAAACTGTTGTCCGGCGATTTCTACAATTGCGTACATTCTTACAATTTATTTTATTTGGGTCCGGCTGGCGGGAAACCTACATCTCCTCTTTTAGAGCCATCCTGAACATTTGGAGTGCAAAAGTAAACATTCTGATTTATACTACCAAATGGTGAAAAGAAATATTTAAAGAAAAGAAGGAATGACCTGTGGATTTGAAGTTGTCTGATTCGCAACTACCCTAAATTTGATTTATTATTCATGCATAACCAAAGGAAATGAAGGAACAGAAAATTTATTTTTACTTTTAGGTCGAAAAACAATAACTCACGACTGACTAATTTCCTCCTAGCTATGCGATATTCATATTTAATATTGATTTTCTGTTTTTTAAACATCAACATTAAAGCTCAGCAAAACAATGTTCCGGTTTTTACTTCCGGTACCGAAGGTCATAAAAGCTACAGAATACCAGCAATTATTCAATTACCCCAAGGTAATTTGTTGGCTTTTGCAGAAGGGCGGGTGAACGGATCAGGAGATTTTGGTGATATTAATATTGTTCTGAAACGGAGCAATGATCAGGGGAGAACCTGGAGTTCTATTGAGACAATTGTTGATTTCAACAACCTCCAGGCCGGAAATCCTGCCCCGGTTGTTGACTTACTCGACTCAAAATATCCGAAAGGAAGAATTTTTCTCTTTTACAATACAGGTAATAACCATGAGGGCGAAGTTCGGAAAGGGAATGGACTCCGCGAAGTTTGGTATAAAACAGCCGTTGATGAAGGAAGGTCGTGGTCCGAACCGGTAAACATTACACTTCAGGTTCATAAACCTAATCAGCCTAACATCAATGCTTCCTACAATTTTAAAGAAGACTGTCGGCATTATGCCAACACACCTGGTCATGCCATGCAGTTTACATCATTGCCCTACAAAGGCCGAATTTACATCGCAGCAAATCATTCCGAAGGAAAACCTCAAAAAAACGACGACGATTATTTTACACATGGATTTTATACTGACGATCATGGCAAATCCTTTAAATTAAGCGAAACAGTTAATTTACCCGGAAGCAATGAATGCAGCGCCGCAGAACTCTCAAATGGACGGTTGATGTTAAATGCAAGAAATCAGAAAGGCGATATCAGGGCACGGATTGTGGCAATCAGCGATAATGGAGGCGAAACATGGGACGGTATCTACTTCGACAAGAATCTTCCCGATCCTGTATGCGAAGGTACGATCCTGAATATTGGATCCAGGAAAGGAAAAAATATTCTCGCCTTCTGTAATGCTGCCGATCCAAATGAGCGAAATAATCTTACCCTTCGGATAAGCAAAGACGAAGGTTTGTCATGGCCGCTCTCCTACCCGATTGATAAAAATCCCGGAAATAACAAATCTGACTTTACTGCTTATTCTGATATTGTAAAAATCAGTAAGAACCAAATAGGAGTACTTTACGAAAGAAATGACTATTCACAGATCGTTTTCAAAGCCGTAAAATGGAAATGAGGTATTTTCTTCAAAATTCAAAAGTTCATTGATCTTTGTTTTCATTCAATTTATTAAATTTGTAGGATTGATCACCAAAGTTACTACTCACCTTAATATTACAGTTATGAAGAACAGCGTTTCGAAACCTATGAGCCGCAGAGGATTCATAGGTAGTTCCACACTTGCATCGGCCGGTTTTATGATTGTTCCTGCTCATGCAGTTTCAGGATTAGGGCATATCGCCCCAAGTGATAAACTAAACATCGCCGGTGTTGGCATTGCGGGAATGGGCAGAGGTAATCTGGCCAATGTTGCAAAGACTGAAAATATCGTTGCGTTGTGTGATGTCGACTGGGGAGAGGCATCCGCAAAAGTCTTTAATACTTACCCTGGTGCAAAGCAGTACAAAGACTTTCGGATCATGTTAGATAATCAGAAAGATATTGATGCAGTGGTCATTGCCACACCTGATCATACCCATGCGGTGATCAGTTTGGAGGCAATGAAACGTGGCAAACATGTTTTCACGCAAAAACCACTTACACATACCGTTCATGAGGCAAGAGTGCTGGCCAAAGCGGCAAAAGAATATAAGGTGGCAACCCAAATGGGAAACCAGGGTCAGGCAGGCGAAGGGACAAGAAGGCTCCGGGAGCTGATCTGGGATGGCGTTATCGGGCCCATCCGCGAGGTGCATGTCTGGACCGACCGGCCCAACAATGGTCTGTTAAAAACATATTGGCCTCAGGGAGTTGGTCGTCCTGCGGAAACGCCTCCGGTTCCTGCAGATCTTGACTGGGATCTTTTTGTCGGTCCCAGCCCGATGCGGCCATACAATCCAGCCTATCATCCGTTTAAATGGCGTGGCTGGTGGGACTTTGGCACTGGTGCCCTTGGTGACATTGGCTGTCATTCATTGGATCCAATCTTCCGTGCACTCAAACTGAAATATCCAACAAGTCTGCAGGCAGTTTCTACCCTTGTCAATCAAGAGACCTATCCATCAGGCTCGATGGTGCGCTATGAATTCCCGGCGCGTGAAAATATGCCACCAGTGACATTGACCTGGTATGATGGCGGTCTTCGGCCTATGCGAATACCTGAACTCGACGAAGGTATGCAAATGGGTTCGGGAGGAACACTCTTCATCGGCGATAAAGGAAAAATTCTTGACGACAAAATTCTTCCGAAGTCGTTACGGGAATCTTATAAAACCCCTACTCCTTACCTGTCCGCTTCTCCGGGGCACGAAGAGGAATGGATATTAGCGTGTAAAGGCGGAGTTCCGGCAGGTTCTGACTTTGAGTGGGCGGGACCGCTTACGGAAACCGTATTATTGGGGAACATTGCGCTTCGCAGGGAGTTAAAGGAAAAACTGAGCGGGCAGGCATTGAACTGGGACCCGGACAAATTTGGTTTTCC
Source organism: Bacteroidales bacterium (assembly GCA_038236995.1). Taxonomy (GTDB): domain Bacteria; phylum Bacteroidota; class Bacteroidia; order Bacteroidales; family Prolixibacteraceae; genus JAAFHB01. Next base: position 2,938 of record JBBRZE010000171.1, read on the forward strand.
GAATCTGCCTGAAGCTGACCAATTTCTGCATTACGAATACAGAAATGGGTGGAAACTATAATACAATCATTTTAATCCAATCGATAATCAACCCAAAACTTCCGGATTGCTTGTCCGAAATCAGAAAGCCAATATTGCTGATTTTCAAATCTTTCAGGGGAGGAACATTAGACAGTGTTCTTCCCCTGAATGTTGGAACAAAATCTGTTGGTGAAAATTCATGCTCGGTCCATTCATCCTTTTTTGTTGAAAAACTGCTTGCATAAGCAACACCGTCGAAGTTCTGATCAGTCCGGATTCTGAGACTGTATGTTTTACCATCTCCTTTCACACGGATTACAATTTTATCAAAGTTTCCTGAGACCGGCTCACGCAACGATGCTCTGACAGAAGCGAAACCACCATTATTTTCGAGCGAAACCCTTCCTGAAAATACAGCAGTCTGATCAGGTTTAATTTGGAAGTTACTTTCAGAAATTCCACCCATCACCCCATCATTGATGACTTCCCAATTCAGGTGATTGGTCAAATTAAATTCCTCGATCAAAATCTCATTTGTCTTTTCCATTTTGGGTATCTTATTTTGCATTGAAACAATTATTTGAAGCACGATCAATATTCCGATTTGTTTCATGATTTTGAATTAGTCTATTTCAATGACTTAACCAACAGGATGACGAATGGTTCAATAAAATCCACAATTGTGTAGGAAGAAGAATAATTCATATCTTTAACGACTAACAACGCACCGAATATCGACATAAACTACACGATCAGAAAAATGAAGGTAGAAACACGGGGGAACCATAAAAGGCTGACCAATTTAAACGAAACGATGAATCCCCAGGTGCCTGTTCCAAATTTTAATTTCATAATAATTTCTCCAATTATATATTACTGATGATTAAGCATTTTCTTTACACTACTGCCTGTTTGGCCACTGTTGCTACAAATATCCAGGCGAAAAAGCCGATGGTAGCAAAACCCAATATCATTTTCATCCTTACTGACGACCAACGTTGGGA
>JBBRZE010000172.1:0-3827 GCA_038236995.1 Bacteroidales bacterium
GACGAAGATATAAAAGCACTTTCGGAAGCTGATACCGAAACAGTGGAACACATCAAAAGTAACATCGGTTATTTTATTGCCTATAAAGACCTGTTTTCCACGTGGATTAAAATGGGTAAGGATTTCGATGTGTCGAATGTCAGAGACGCATTGTCTGCTTTTAACCGTTTGATTAGTCCTGCACATAAAAAAATATTTGACGGTATTTTTGACACCTTACAAACTGGATTGAGCAAACTGGGCGATAGTGCAGGATCGCAGACAAAGGCCATTAGTGATTTGATTCAGTTGATTAAAGACATACCAATGGATGGCAAGCAGGATTACGACGTGCTTGGTTTTATTTATGAATATCTGGTAGGTATGTTTGCAGCAAATGCCGGGAAAAAAGCAGGCGAATTCTATACCCCTCACGAAGTTTCTCTTTTGATGTCCGAAATTGTTGCTTATCATGTAAAGGACAAAAAAGAAATTCGGATTTTGGACCCGACAAGCGGCTCTGGCTCATTGCTGATCAATATTGGCAACTGTGCAGCCAAACATATGGATGATAAGGACAACATCAAATACTATGCACAGGAATTAAAGAAGAACACCTACAACCTTACCCGAATGAATTTGGTAATGCGCGGTATTATTCCCAACAATATCGTTACGCGCAATGGTGATACATTAGAGGACGATTGGCCCTATTTTGATGAAAATGATTCGGTTAATTCATACAACCCCCTTTATGTTGATGCGGTAGTTTCAAACCCTCCCTATTCTCAGCAATGGGATTCGAGCAACAAAGAAACCGATCCTCGCTATGCACGCTTTGGCATTGCACCGAAGACAAAAGCGGATTATGCTTTTCTGCTGCACGACTTGTACCATATCAAGCCAGATGGAATCATGACCATTGTTTTACCCCATGGTGTGCTGTTCCGTGGCGGAGAAGAAGGTGTAATTCGTAAAAAACTAATTGAAGGTAATCATATTGATGCCATCATCGGGCTACCTGCCAATATTTTCTTTGGAACTGGTATTCCTACAACCATTATTGTCCTACGACAAAAACGAGAAAATACAGATATTTTAATAGTTGATGCTTCAAAAGGATTTATTAAAGTCGGAAAAAACAACAAGCTCAGAGCTTCTGATATAAAAAGATGTGCTGATGCTTTTATCAACAGGCAAACTACCCCAAAATATTCAAGAGTGGTAAGCCGTGACGAAATTCGTGAAAATGATTACAACCTGAATATACCACGATATGTCGATTCATCTGCAACTACCGAAAGTTGGGACATTTATGCTTCGATGTTTGGCGGAATTCCGGTAAATGAAATTGATGAACTTGGAAAATTCTGGCAAGCCTTCCCCGGATTGCGAGATACTTTATTCTCAAAAACTTCGAGTCATCATGCCGAATTAAAAGTGGAAGATGTCAAGAATGCTATTACGGAACATACCGATGTAAAAGCGTTTGCTACTAATTTCAAGGCCTCTTTTGGCGAATTTGGAGCTTATCTGAAGAATGAACTGCTGACCAATATGGAGTCGGTGAATATTTCGAGGGAAGAAGCGGTATTAAGTAAAGATATATTTAAACGTATGGAATCAGTTCCGCTCATTGATAAATATGAGGCCTACCAGCTACTCGACGATGATTGGACCAAAATAGAGGGAGATTTGGAAATTATCCAGACTGAAGGTTTTGCAGCGACTAAAATAGTTGACCCTAAAATGGTGCTCAAGAAGAAAGGCAAGGATGAGGAGGAAGTTCAGGATGGTTGGATGGGTCGTATTATGCCATTTGAATTGGTTCAGGAGACTTACCTGAAAGACGAGTTACAGAACTTGAAGCAAAAAGAAAGTCGCCTTTTAGAAATAACAGTTGAATATGAGGAAATTCTCGACTCACTTTCGGAGGAAGAAAAAGAAGGAGACATCGTAAATGATGCAATGGACGGTTTTGTTACTGCGGCTGTTGCAAAAGAGGCAAAGCAGATACAAGCGGATAGGAAGAAAAACGGTGCTTTGGTAGTGGATTCCTACGAAGCAAAAATTGTCAAAGTCAGCGAACTATTTGCTGAAGAAAAAGAACTCAAAAAACAACTTTACTTAGAAACCGCAAAGCTACATCTGCTTACAAAAGAAACTATTGAGCAGCTTACTGATGAGCAGGTGTTCGAATTGCTTGAATTGAAATGGATTACTCCTTTTGTGATCGCATTAAACAATCTGCCCACGGTGCTTATCCATGAACTGACAACCCAGGTACAGGCGCTCGCAGATAAATACGCCATTACTTATTCAGCAGTGGTAGAAGAGATACACGAAACGGAAACTGTTTTAGCCTCATTGATTGATGAACTTACGGGCAATGAATTTGATACGAAAGGTCTCAGCGAGTTTCAATTGTTATTAAAGGGGGAATAAAATGGCTGAGAAAAAGAAAATACCGGAGATTCGGTTTAAGGGGTTTAGCAAGGATTGGGAGGAGAATGACTTATTTCAGCTTGTTGATGTAAGAAGTGGACGTGATTATAAACACCTATTAAATGGTAATATTCCAGTTTATGGAACAGGTGGATATATGTTAAGCGTAAATGAAGCATTATCCTATACTGAAGATGCAATAGGTATTGGACGAAAAGGAACAATTGATAAACCGTATATATTAAAAGCTCCATTTTGGACTGTAGACACGCTGTTTTATACTGTCCCTAAAGAAAAAAATGATTTGGATTTCATTTATGATGTCTTCCAAAAAATTAATTGGAAAAAAAAGGATGAATCTACTGGAGTTCCAAGTTTATCAAAAGTAACTATCAATAGTATTCAAGTTTTCATTCCCAAATGTAGTGAACAATCCAAAATCGGCACCTATTTCAAACACCTCGACACCCTTATCACCCTTCACCAAAGCAAGTACAACAAGCTGGTAACTATAAAAAAGGCCATGCTCGAAAAAATGTTCCCGAAAAATGGAGCTGATGTTCCAGAAATTCGTTTCAAGGGATTTGGGGATGCTTGGGAAAAGAGGAAATATAGTGAATCCTTTACAAATATACCTAATAATACTCTTTCCAGAGCTGAATTAAATTACAATTCTGGTCAAGCTAAAAACGTACATTACGGGGATGTTCTAATCAAATTTGGTGAATTATTGGACGTCAAAAAAGACGAAATACCTTATATTACAGATGATGCAATAGTAAACAAATTAAGGTCATCAAAGTTGCAAAATGGCGATGTGATTATTGCAGATGCAGCAGAAGATGAAACAGTTGGAAAATGTACTGAATTAGTAAATGTTGGCGATGAAATGGTACTTTCTGGATTACATACAATTCCAGTTAGACCAACGCTATATTTTGCATCTGGATACCTTGGATATTTTATGAATTCTCCTTCATATCATACTCAGCTTTTGCGATTGATGCAAGGAACTAAGGTTTCATCAATCTCTAAAACAGCAATAAAAGATACAGCTATCTTTTATCCAATTGACAGTGTAGAGCAATTTAAAATTAGTGATCTTTTTCAACGCCTCGACAGGATTATCACCCTTAATCAGCGTGAGTTAGAAAAGCTAAAGAATATTAAAAAAGCGATGCTTGAAAAAATGTTTGTTTGACATTTCTTCAAGCTTACCCATAAAAGAGTTTAGATAAAATGACATTTACAACAGAAGCGGAGTTTGAAGAAGCTTTCATCGAAATCCTCTCAAAAAAAGGCTGGGAGCAAAAGCTGATAAAATACCCTACCGAAGAAGATTTGCTCCAAAACTGGGCAAGCATTCTCTTTGAAAACAACCGGGGGATTGACCGTCTGAACGA
>JBBRZE010000173.1:0-3729 GCA_038236995.1 Bacteroidales bacterium
AGAAACGCAAATGAAGATCAAGCCGGAAGTGATTTTAGAATCGATTTTTTTGCGAAAGCCGGATGTCTTTTCACGACAGAATCATATTATCACGTTGAACCGTTTGATGTCGATGGGTAATTTTAAATTGGTCCAGGTGAATTTTTTGGAAAAGGATGCAAAAGCAACAGGATTATTAGATGTAAATATTTTAATGACTCCATTGCCGAAACACACCTTCAGGGCTGGACTTGACCTGGTTTCAAAATCGAATAATTTCACCGGACCACGTATGAATTTAAGTCTTCTGAACAGAAATACCTTTAAGGGATCAGAACTGCTGAGTCTGAATCTTGCGGGATCATTCGAGGCACAACTGAGCGGTAATAATCAGAATTTGTTTTCGTATTCCTGGAATCCGCAATTGGAGTTGACTTTCCCGCGTTTTCTAATTCCATTTAAACTAAAGCAATCAACCAGTATCTATATACCCAAGACGCATTTTTCACTTTCGTACAACTATCTGAAGCGGGTCAGTTATTTCGACATGCGAACATTCCAATTCGTTTTTGGCTATAAATGGAAAGAGAACATCCGCAAAGAACACGAATTCAACCCAATAGATATTAGTTATACCACCGTTGGAAACAAATCAGCTGCATTTAACGATCTGGTGAACCCCAATCCTTTTCTGAAAAAAAGTTATGAGGAGAAATTTATAGCTGGAGGAACTTATTCGTTCTCCTTTAACAATCAAATGATACCAGGGAAAAAGGTGCAATCCTATTTTCTTTTGAAATCGGAGCTCGCCGGGAACCTTTTTTCGTTAGCAAGAGTTATTTCCGGAAAAAAAGTATCATCCGAAAATCCCGGTACGATAGCAGGTTCGGTTTATTCGCAATTCGCCAAAATAAGTGTTGATGCCCGTGGCTATTATAATTTCAGAGATAAAAACATGATGGTAATGCGGTTTTTTGCCGGAGTTGGCAAACCGTATGGTAACGCTGATGTTCTGCCCTATTCCAAACAATTTTTCAGTGGCGGACCAAACAGTATTCGTGCTTTTCATATTAATTCTCTTGGTCCGGGTACCTATTACCAGGATACAAAAAAGAATGGATTTTTGCAATTGGGAGGTGATTTGAAACTGGAAATGAACGCAGAATACCGTTTCGGTATCATGCGTTATCTAAAAGGTGCCTTGTTTGTGGATGCCGGAAATGTATGGTTACTTAAATCAAATCCTGAAAATATTGGAAGCCCTTTTGTATTTTCAAAATTTATGAACGAGGTGGCGGTCGGAACAGGTGTAGGATTAAGAGTTGATGTTTCCTTCTTTATTTTGAGGTTCGATCTTGCAATGCCATTACGAATGATTCCAAAAACCGAAGCTAATTTCAGGTGGGTAACCAATGAGATAAACTTCGGAAGTTCAGCCTGGCGAGGCGATAACCTGATTTTGAATGTGGCCATCGGATACCCTTTTTAGCCGGTTAAAAGTGTTTTTCTCTTGTTGTTACAAATCGTATCTTGCGGTGTCGTTGTAAAATAAATAAATATGCCTTTGGCACCATCATTTGAAACGAATTAAATGCATTTAATGGAGAATTATTGGAGCTATTCCTTAACTGTTTTTATGGCATTTTTTGCCATTATGAACCCGCTTGTTAACATTCCTATTTTCGTTAAGCTCACAGAAGGAACCGATGAAAAGGAAAAAAAGGTAATCGCTAAAACCGCTAATATCGTCGCCTTATTCATTGTTGTAGCCTTCATTTTAATGGGTAAATATATATTCGAGATTTTCGGATTAACGATTCCATCATTCAAAGTATTTGGAGGCGTCCTGATCTTTTATATCGGATTCGATATGCTCCAGTCAAAGAGAACCAACCAGCCGCTGAAAGACAAACCTAAATTTGATGATAGTGTTGCCATATCCCCATTGGCCATTCCCATTATGGCAGGTCCGGGAACAATTGTTACAGGGATGAACTTTGTTGTGAATGCCGACTTTCTTCAGGTATTCATCACCATTTTGATATTCGCCCTGATTATATTTTGCACCTACCTGGCTTTCATATATAGTAATTACATTGTCAGGCTTGTAGGTGAGAACAATTTTGTAATCATTGGCAAAATTATGGGTATCATTATTGGAGTTCTGGGCGCAAATATGCTGATCGAGGGAATCAAACTGGCGTTCAATATTTAAATACAGGATGTGTGAATAATGTAACTTATTTCAATAGTTATGTAACTTCATTCTTCTTCAAAGGAACCACCTTTGCATTATTAATTGAATCAAAAACAATCTTAGATAAGCAAAAATTATTTCATCATCCTATGTATAAATACAAACAAAACGGATCTGTTCTTTTAAAGCGTATTTTCCTTTCCTTATGCCTGGTTTGTTTCTTCGTAATTAATTGTCAGGCACAGCAAGATACCACAAAGAAAGATACAATCGTTCAACAGTTTTATTCGGTCAATCAGGCACCTCTTTTTTGGTTTTCGTCTGATAAAAATAGAAGTAAAGCCACTGAATGGCTTACAATGATTGAAACATCCGAAAGTTTTGGAATTGTTTCTGATCAATATCAATCTAATCAGATTCATGTGGCGTTGCTCAGCAATAATACATTAGACAATATAAACAAAGAACAACGCGATCAGCAGATAACAGGGATGGTTTTAAATTTTCTCAAAAACCTTCAGGAAGGGAATATCAAGTTCGATTATGATGAGGTGAATGTATCGCGCGATTCGATGTATATTCATCAGTTGCTTAATTCAAAACCTGGGGAATCGGTTTCCCAAATGGTTTCAAGGCTCGATTGTAAGGATCGCGACTATATTGTTTTGAAAAAATATTTGAACGATTCTATCACAGCAAAGGATACCTTGAAATATAAAAGTGTTATTCTTGCAATGAATTACCGCAGGTATTTCACTGCGAATCATACATCTGAATACATTGTCGCAAATATTCCGGCAACCGAGGCGAGTTATTACCGGAACGATTTTCTCAAATTGAAAATGCGTACGGTCGTTGGAAAGCAAAAGAATAAAACACCGCTCATTGCTTCCTACATCACCAATATTGTCACTTTCCCTCACTGGAATGTGCCCCATTCTATTGCAGTTAAGGAAATTTTACCCAAAGTGCAAAAGAATGAAAATTACCTCGAACAGCATAATTACAGTGTGGTAAATGCGCGGGGTAAAGAATTGGATGATTCAAATTTGAAATGGGAAAACTATACAGAAAAGAACTTCCCGTACTTTTTTCGTCAGGCAACGGGCCCCCGGAATGCGTTGGGTGTTTTGAAATTTAATTTAGAAAATCCTTTCAGCATATTTTTACATTCAAATGGCTGGCAGGGTGTATTCAAAAAAGATATACGGTTTTTAAGTCATGGGTGTATTCAACTTGAAAAGCCGCTTGAACTTGCAAAAGAATTACTACCCGATAAGATTGATATCAAAGAATTGAAGAGCGGTAAGAAAAACACCAAATCAAAAACCATTGCGCTTACACATAAAATACCTGTCTTTATTATATATATGCCGGTAACAGTCAATGGAACGAAAGTGACATTTCTAAAGGATGTATACAACTTAATTTAGTAAGGAGGAGCTGCAAATGTATTTTTTGTCGGGATTATAGACAAACAAGCAGGTGCCTCCTTTAATGCTTTCAATAATCAGCTTATTCAAAACAGTCGGAAGTGCGGGGCAACCCCAGCT
>JBBRZE010000174.1:0-3674 GCA_038236995.1 Bacteroidales bacterium
GACGATATATCGAACTTCAATGAGTTCACAATAAAATTGCCAGGGTTAATTTTATAAATGTAATCCCACCTGAAATTTGCATAATCGACCATTGTGAGACTGAAGAACTGTCTTTTCTGTTTCCGTCGCACCATCCAGTCCTGTTCATCTTTCACCAGTTGGGTGATGATGCTCTTTGCACCGTAAGTGCGCATCGATATGGTTCCTTTCTCCAGGTCCTCACGGTCGTAAGCATCCGCACTGGTAACCGGGTATTTCACCGCAACACGGGCATCGTCCGATTCAAAGGTTTTTAAACCCCAGTTAAACAGCAATACAATTGGAGGATCTTCGTATTTTTCACCCGAACCAAACCAGCTTCCACTTAGATCATTCATTTTTTTATTGATCTCGGGCAACTCAAGATTGATATCCCATGTTTTTGTAACATAAACGCCATATTGCAGCGGACCAATCGTTTTTGTAATGGCACGCGTTTCCAATCGTTGCGCAGGTATTGTCACATCAATATCAACCTTTGCTTGACCTACTCCGGTCACCAGTGGCTGGTAAGAACCCACGGCCTGCCATATCCAGACATCGGGATCTGTATCCTGGTTCTTTTCTTTGAGTATCGAGATATAATAGATTCCAGTAGCCGTAGATCTGTATTTCGCACCCATTTCTAAATACCCTGGTGCCGGTAATGCTGCAGCATTCGCCACCGGTTTTCCATCACCTTCAATTTCCTGTACCAGGAATTCATTTTCTGAATCTTTATAGGCAATAGAATAGCCCTCCGGACTTGCTGCCATCACGATCACCTCTGCAAGCAATGCCCTGTCGTTTAAAACTCTGCTTACTATAGGTCTAATGAAAATATTCTTTACTAATTTGATTGATGCCTGCTGTATTCCATCATCAATAATAATTGCAATGCCGAATTGCCGGATCGTTGTCAGAAATTCCCGGATTTTCGCCCGCGAGAATGAAGATTTGAACTTTATATCGTAATAACCAGCAACAGCATTGAATGAAAGTAAAAACCACCGGTTCAGATCAGGGATCGATTCCAGTTCGTCAATGTCAAGTGTCAATCCTGATAACTCAATGATTCTTCTCAGAATATAACGCACGTAGAAATTATAGGTGATCGTATTTAATCTGGGTATACTATGGCCATCATCAACTACAAAACTGAGCGATTCGGTCAACGGATCGTATTGGTTGATATAATTCAAAATGGCATATCTCCCTTCCTGATCTGTCCAAGCATCCTTATTATAGAAAGGTGAACAAACGTAATTGCTTTCAGGATAACACTTAGAAAGGGTTGCAGTTCTGTTTGCAAACACCACTTCATTTGCAAAACCTGCATTCGGCTCTATTCCAAATTCCAGCTCCTGCAGTGTTTTTGTTTCGGCCATCTTGGCGAACGAAGTAGCCGAAGACCTCAGAATGATCGGGAATGCACCATCTGCCACGTCACCTTCCGCTACCGCTTCACCACGCAGCAACTGTATCCCGTCAACTATTAGGATAGCATCCCAGATAAACAGATTGTTAACGCTCTGTATCCTGGCAGCATGATTCAGCACCTGTGCATTGGGTTTGTACGGGATCGTAAAAGGGTACGAAAACGCTCCAATCTCGTTAAAGTAGGGGTTCATCGATGTTATGCCGATCTTGGTGCCAGGATAAAGCGCCACAGGCTGTCCATTCAAAAATAGCTGCATCATTTGGTCAAAGAATTAAATTTTGTAATGTCTGCATAAGCTTCATCAATACCTTTATGTCCGAATTTATTGACGTTGGCGGTAAGACCTTTATCGAGATGGGCGTTTAGCTTGTCGATGGCTGCTTCTAATTTGGAATTGCTTCCTGAAATTTGAATAGGTGATTGAGAGGATGATGATGAAGCATATCCTCCTGATTGTTTTCCGGATTGACCAAGGAGAGCAGGAAGGTTTAAACTCCTGATGGTACCGTTTCGCTGGGCAATGTCAATGATATCCAGTACCGGTTTAATCGTGGGATTTCGCACTGCAGGGCCTGAAGCAATAAACTCGTTTGCGTGATAAATACCAACCGGTTTGGCATCATTTGCATCGCTATCGGCGTATCCTCCGGATTGTTTGCCTTTACTGCCTCCCAAAACCAGCGCTTTTGCCGTTCCGAATGCTGCTTTTAACAATACTATTTTAGCTGCTGCAGTGGCAATACCTAAAAAGCCCTTCTTTGTTGTATCTTTTATAAATGTCTCAGCAATACTTAAGATCAACATTTTCTCCAGCGCATCAAGCGCCATAACAATTGTGTTGCGCAGAAACTGACCGAAATCCTGTTCCTGGCTCATCAGGGTGTCAGCAAATGATTCACCGATTGATGAAGCAACATCCATATAGGTTTTTTTGCGATCTTCGTTTGTTTTTTCTTCTTCGTTTTTTAGTTTATCCAGCGCAGCAACCATTTCATCTACACTTCTTATTGACTCGCTGATTGAATCTTCCAATTCTTTTTGACCAGCTTTTGCCAGGTCGTTTATCATCTTTTGACCATCCGCCTGTACTTTAATTTTTGCTTCAACGATTTGTAATTCAATGTCCGTTGTATCCTGTTTTTGCTGGATGAGAAGCGCTTTTTGAGTTTCTAAATATGCCAGTTCTGCAAGTTGCATTTTCACTTCATATTCCTCTTTTGTTTGGCTTTCATTCAGATAGGCAGTTTTAATAATTAGTAAGCGATCATTATAGGCTGCCTTCAACTCATCAAGTTCTTCAGCGTGTTGAGTTTTAATATCTTTAGCCTCCTTTTTATCCTGTTTAAGAGCTGCCTTCTCCGCTTTCTCTCTCGCTTTCTTTTCTTTTTCTGTTTCACCGGAATTTCCGCTTCCACCCGGATTTTTCCCATCGCTGGCATTTGCAGAAAAAACTGCAACAGTTCTTGTATCTTGCTGAGAAATCAAATAGTTGTCTGAGGCGTCTAATTCTGCTAAACGTTGCTTTTTATTTTTTTCGCCTGAAGCTGCGTTGCGTGCAGCAAAATCTCCTTTTGCAAAAACGTTTCCATCCCAAATATTTCCGGCCTTTTGCATTATTGTTGCTTCAACACCAACGCCATTCTCTACATTTAATCTTTCCGTCGCATTGTCTTCCAGCTTTTTCGATATCGCTTTTGCTTTAGCAGCCTTCAGTAACGATTCAATATAGTCATCGGTTGCTTTTTTTGCCTCGTCGGTATTGATCTTCTCAAGCGTTAGTCCACCCAAATATTGAGGATTGATATCCCTCAGCTTCTTAATAGCGTCATAGCGCTCTTCCTTCGATTTTGTTTCATTACGTGCGGTACGTAATAATTCCTCAAGAGCGACCTTCTGTTCTACGATGCTTTTTTTAGCATCCGTATTGATATCATTCAGCGCCTTCTGTGCAATTTCGGCGTCAGAAAGTTTTTTAGAATACAAAGCAAGCGCTGTTCCTGCAGCAATCAATAACGCGATAACTATTCCGATCGGATTAAGTTTCTGTGCCAGGTTCCACGCATTTTGAGCAACAGTTGCAAGGGTGATACGGCCAGTGAGTACACCAACAACATATTGATAGGCTGTTGTAATTGCCGACTTTGCCACAAGATATCCATAATGCAAATTATCCTGAAGCGCTGCAATTTTCACAGCTGCAGTATAAACAACGATA
>JBBRZE010000175.1:0-3649 GCA_038236995.1 Bacteroidales bacterium
CTGTTGCCAGATCCCGGTTTTAGCCCAATTCTTCGAAGCTTTTTCCAAAAAGAAATTATACGATTCTTTTGCACCTGAAGCATATTCAAAATCCATGAACGCACTTCTGGCGAACAAATAATCAAGAATATATCCTTCTGGCTGGTAGCTTATCTTCTCCTTTTCTTTCAACTGATGGAAATCCTTTGTGATTTTCAGATCTAAATAACTGACCACTTTGGCAGCAATAGTCATCATCCGGACTTGCTCCGATCCGGACAAAAGTTGTTTCGATCTCATCTGGGCTATATCGCTCAAAATCTGAACGGTCATCCATTCCGAAGACTCCATTCCAGGGCACCATGCAAATCCACCATCCGGCAATTGCGCTACTTCAATACGCTCAATGGCATCTGAAATCGTCGATTTAATCGTATCTGGGTTGAATCTTGCCAGTTTTTCCTTTTCGTACATGGACTCCTGCAACCAGGGGGTTTCATCCAATTTTAAATTCGTGAATTGCTCTGCTTTTTCAAGACGTGTTTTAAAAGAATCGGGAGAATTTTCTAATTTATTTCGCTGTAATTCAAGCTCCTTCGCAATCTCAGGATGATCAGCAAGTATTTTTCTTAAGATCAGGGCACCATTTAACCGGGATGCAACACCCGATATTGTGAAAGATTCGGAACCTATTAATTGAGGGAGTGCGTCCAGAATCAATCCAAGCGGATTTGTCATGATGGAAAGATTCCATTTCCCCTCATTGATTTGATCAAGGCTTCCCAGTTTATTGAAATTCAATTTAAAATCATTGCCAGGCTTTACCGTAAACGCTTTTGATTCGGTGGTCCATTTCCGGTCGGGTTCTACCGGAAGTATTGACTCAAATCCATCGGAATATCCATCTCCAAATGCAGTAACTCTCACCTGATAAAGACCCGGCTGAGCAGGAGCCAACAGTTTCCAGTACACCGCTTCCGATTTCCCGTCACCTAATGCGATTCTTTCAGATTTGGAAGCAGCACCCATATTTTTCCCGGTTTCCATATTGATGAGTTCCATCTTCACCTGAAGGTTTAACAATTTGCCCGACAGATTGGTTACCTTTACAGGAAAAGTAACCTCATCGCCAACTGTTAGAAAGCGTGTAGGGAATGGCTCAACCATCAATTGCTTTTGGGTAACAAATTTATCGGTCATGGTACCAGATAAACCATCTGATGTGTGAGCCAGTGCCATAAACTTCCATTCGGTTACCGATTCGGGAAGATTAAACCTTACCTCTGCCCTGCCCGCTTCATCGGTTTCCAAATGCGCATTGAACCAGGCAGTTTCACGAAAATCGTTGCGCATTTGGATTGGTTTATCATCTTTCATCATAGGAACTGCAATCCCTGTTTCAACAACCATAAAAACGGCTTCTTCCGCTGCAGGAGGTGGCGGAGGTGGTGACATAAGCACTTCATCACTTATCGTTGCAGACTTCATCATTATCCCTTCCTTCCTTGAATTTAAAAATCTACGGGTATTATATATTTGATAATTTATCACTTTATTAAATTCAGGAAGTATTTCCTGTTTTTCGGCAATCCAAACTTGTTGCGTACACTGTCCAACTCCCCAAACTGTCTGCGCTGGTAAGCGGGAATGATTAAAATTAATTGAAGTTGCCCAAAGATTTAACTGCCAGTCGTGCGGAAGGATTTTATCAAGCGAGGCATCATAAACAACTCCGGCAATCTCAGCTTTAACAGGTTTTCCTTCGGAATCGACCACCCGAACTTTCCATACAGCCTCTTTTCCTGGAATAACAATTTTAGGGAAATCATCAACCGAAAGTTTGAGTTCCTTTTGAATCCATGGAATGTCTACACTAAACACTTCATAGTAGGCAATACCCTGATTCATTGAAGAGACGCTGATCATCAAACCACCCTGATCACGCACCTCAACCGGAATTGATATTTTTTCCATTGTCTTTTCAACCAAACCATTAAATAAGGTGACAGCTCCATCTTTTCGGTATAACTGAATATTCCAGAACTGCTTCCCAAAATTTCCAATTAACAATTCAACGCTTTCACCGGGTAAAGCTGATGCTTTGGAAAGATTGACCCATGAACTTTCAGGGAATAAAAAGGCCTTTTTGGAGCTATCGAATACGCTAACAAGATGTTCCGCCTTAACAGGTGACCCGAATTGATCGGTAGTTGAAATTCTTACTTTATAATATCCTTGTTCTAATTTCATCGTATTAAAGCTTACAAATCGCTTATCCTTACCTTCGAAATCAATCGTTTGAATTGAATTTTCTTCTTCATAATCAATGGGCTGAACCGCATCTGCGAACTGATTTCCCGGAAAAAGCCGATCCCACTGGGTTTTGGAATAGATCGGTCGGTCGGGATTAGCCCACTGCCTTTTTCGTACTGGTGTTAAAGGACGCTTCAGACGAATCAGTTCTATTTTTCCATTCGACTTAATCTCCTGATTATCTGAATTAATCACGTTGAAAGAGAATTTGAATTCTTTCTTATTCAAAGTATTGGCAAAGTCAAAAACTGCAGGCCCATCAATCGAAGCCGTTAGCGCTTCTTTTCCGATATTCAGTGACTTTGTGGTATTTTGTGTTTCGCCTGTAATGTCCGTTACCTCAATTTCTACCTCAAATCTGAAAGAATAGGTGGCGGTTTCAATAGAACGTTCGTCGGGTTTTGCAACAAAATCAATGAGGTATTTTCCATCTTGATCCGTCGTAAAAGTACCTTCTGAAATTTGCTCTGCCGCTCCAAATGAGCGCCATGCCCAAACCTGATTGCGCGAAATCCGGTATTTCCCTGTCACTTTTTTTAGCGGTACACCTGAAAACGACGTAACATTTCCGGTTACATCAACCTGTGAATTAAGTCGGTACTCCCCTTTTAGGTCGTCAACATCGATTTTAAAACCAGGCCGGCGATACTCTTCTACCCGAAAGCCAACCGATCCTTTATCTGAACTCAACTGAAAGTTACCAGGCAAACCACCTGATGGAATTCTGAATTTTCCTGAAACGCTTCCAAAACGGTTGGTGGTTAATTTTAAAGTATCGATGCTTTGGTAATTACTATTTCGCAAAACAACTTCAACTAACTGTTTTTCAATCGATTTTGTTTTATCTTCATTTTTATCGAATAAAATTCCCTTAAAGAAAACGGTTTGACCCGGTCGATATATACTGCGATCGGTAAAGAGATAAAGCTGCTGAACCGCCACCTTTACGGGATCAGGATTAGTATTGGTATACCAGGGCATTGTAATAGTATCTGCTTGATTGGTAATGCGAAGCAGGTTACTTTGTCTGGCAGTTTTCCCAATGCCTTCACCTGAAATTTTATATTTATTGGTGATCCAATTCTGATTTTTCCGCGTAATTAGTTCAATTTCTGCCCCTTTCACAGGCAACCCATTTTCAATATCCACGACATTAAACTTGCCAGCCTGCTCACTGAAATTGATTCCCGAAACAGTGAATAAAGCGTTTGAATTGCAGGTGTCGTTTCCTGAAATACTCTCTACTTTTATCCGGTACAGCCCTGAATTTAATTTCGGGAAAATCAATTCTGTGCTGTGATTTCGCAGATCACTGTCCTGAACCAACTGATAGTTCTGCTCCAAAATCAGTTTTTCA
>JBBRZE010000176.1:0-3310 GCA_038236995.1 Bacteroidales bacterium
AACAACCTTGAGTTTTATGTTTTTAATACCCATTATTTCAATGGGCGCATCGATACGCTGGCCAGGTTGAATGCATCAAAATTAATCCTGAAAAGAGTGAACGACCTAAACCGATTTGGGTCATGGACTGCCGAACGTCCCGTATTTCTGGTGGGGGATTTTAATTGTCGTCCGGGAAGTGCTCCATATAAAGTTCTGGTGGGTGATAAAAACTCAAGCGATCCGGATTTGCTTAAAAATTCGTTTGGAGACCCCAATAAAATTGATTGGATTCTCTACAAAGGAGGTGTTGAAGTATTAAATTACGAGGAAGTTGATTTTAATGTCAATGGCGTTTATCCATCGGATCATAAGCCAATAGTTGTTGAATTTGAGATTAAAGATAAAATAGAAAAGACTACAAAATGATAAAATCTCTCACCTTATTTTTCTTGCTGATATGTTCAGGCATCCTGGCATTTTGTGGAAATGTTGTTTATCCCTGGAGGGCTACAACTGCCATTGTAAAGGGAGGCGAAAGTTTTGAGGTCTGGTTCAATGCCGACGCAGGACAAACTGTTCGTTCAGTAAAATTAAATGGCCCATTCAATAGTGTCGCAACGCCCATAGAAATTAAGACAGGCAGCTGGGTGTACGATGTTACATCACAAAACAGATATAATACAAAAATTACGGTTAAAGTCCCGAAATCGACACCCGCTGATCGTTACGATGTTGTACTGAACACTTCCACCGGAATGGTGGAATCGCAGGCTGGAGTTAAAGTTATAAAAAAATATAAATCAAGTTATTACATTTTACATTTTTCTGATATTCACGCTTTTCAGAATGGATATGAAACCACTTTGAACCGGCTTTCGGCCATCATCGATATTGCGAATATCATTCATCCGGAAATTGTATTCAATACAGGCGATAATTTGTATCGCCCCACAGAAGAACGAATGAACCAGCTGTTTGCCGGTAACAGCGAAAAAGGGCAAAAAGGATTAAATCAGATTAAAGCTGCAGTATATTCGGTAGCTGGTAACCACGATATCGATTTTGACAACATGCCTGAAGAAGGTTTTTATAAAGAGAAGTCGGATTGGTGGAATAAATGGTGGGGATTACAAACCTATAATTTTAGCTACGGAAACGGACGTTTTATGGTGATTAATAACGGATGGAATGGATTTAATCCGGCACAACAAATAAATGAAATACAATCCTGGCTTAAGGAAGCGGGTACCGGTAATTTCAGGCTTGGAGCAGCTCATATCAGGAACAAGGAAATGTCGACTTTCGACAGCATTGCAAATCTGGAATTGGTACTTATTGGACATAATCATTACATTGCAAACCAGAATCCCTCTCTTCTGAAAAACAAACCCATCCAATATATTGCAAATTCAGTAAGGGATAATATGGAATTCAATCTGTTTAAGGTAAATCAAAAAACAGGTAATTATACGCCTGTTAGTGGGACAACCGCACAGGTTGTGTATGTCGAAAACCCTGAGGACAGCAAAACACCGGCACTGTACAGGCCAAAACTCAGTTTGACATTCGTTGAAACAAATAACGGTTCATCAGCGATCAACACTGCTACCATTATCAACAAATTTGATTTCTCCATCGAAGGGGCGAAAGTAAGATTTATAATGCCTCCGGGTAGAAAATACAAAGTTTCAAATGGGAATGTCGAACAAGCGTTCGATGGCAACTCAGTATATGTAGTAGATGTACTGATTGATCTTAAACCGAATAGCACCACACAGATAATAATTTCATGACAACGATTACTTTTTGGGGATTAACTATCCTCGACATTGCCATTATCATCATCTATTTTGTTGTGATCGTTTACATCGCAATACGTGCTGCACGGTTAGTAAATAATCGTGAAGATTACTTCATGGCAGGTCGGCGTTTCGGTAAATTAATCCAGACTTTTGCTGCATTTGGGCAGGCAACATCGGTCGAAAATGTTACGACAACAACAACGATGGTTAATTCTAACGGTGCATCAGGTATTTGGGCAATGTTGGCTGGAGGATTAGTGAACCTGCCCGTTTTCTGGATGACCTCAATCTGGTACAGGAGATTGCGCTTACTTACGCTGGGCGATTTCTTTGAAGAGCGTTACAATTCAAAACGTATGGCGGCTTTTTATGCGATGTGCCAAACTATTTTCTTCGTTTTGATAGCAGCAATCGGGTTGGTGGCGATGTCAAAAACGATTGCGGCGATTGCGGCTAAACCTGAATCAGAGCTTAACATGATTGAACGTGTTGAATATACGAAGGCCGTTGAACGCGAGAAATTAGAAGCAGCTGATTTTGCTTTGTTAGCAGCAGATCAAAAGTCACGGTTAGTTGAATTGCAGATGCTCAATCCCAAAAAGGAATATTCTTATGTGGATGAAAATTGGCTCATTATTGTTGTTGCAGCAGTGACGTTATTCTACGCCAGTATTGGTGGGCTTGCTGCGGCATTTATGGTTGATTTGGTACAAGGAATTTTTATCATTTTACTATCTATACTGCTTATTCCGTTTGCCATGATGAAGATTAATCTTCATCATGGCTCGGAGGGGATGCTGGGCGCATTCAGTACCATGCATAAAGTATTGCCTGCATCGTTTATGGAAATATGGGGATCACCGAGCTTGGTTGAATTTTCCTGGTTCTGGATTGTGGGGTTTTCGGTAATTGTTGTTTTGGCAACTGCCGTTCAGGCTAACCAGATGACTGCATGTGGTTCTGCAAAAGACGATTATACCGCACGATATGGCTTTGTTTCTGGAATGCTACTGAAAAGATATTCGAGTGTAATGTGGGGTGTTGTGGCATTATTGACGGTGGTGCTTTATGGCGGAACAATTTCGGATCCGGACTACGTTTGGGGGCACGCCACCCGCGATTTACTCGGGCCTCTTAATATTGGACTCGTCGGTTTGATGATCGCCTGCCTGATTGCGGCACTTATGGCAGCTAAATCTGCTTTTATGCTCACGGCAGCGGCTTTAATCACCAACAACCTGTATCGTCCATTTCGTCCTAATTGTTCGGAAAACCATTACATCTGGGCAGGCCGTGTTTTTAGTGCATTATATATGCTTGTTTCGGCTTATTTTGCAACTCAGTCCAAAGATTTGTTTGGACTTTTTAAGATGACGATGATGTTTAACGCCATCCTTGCTGCCGCGTTTTGGCTGGGCATGCTTTGGCGCAGATCCAACCAGGCCGGGGCATGGGCATCGATGATTGTAATGTTTGTCGCAACTGTAGTTTTACCATTTGGACTTCCTATGATCTCTGGAATGCGT
>JBBRZE010000177.1:0-3211 GCA_038236995.1 Bacteroidales bacterium
AAAGATAACGTTCTGGCCGATTTCGGACCTGAAATATGGGAAGATTTTCAAACAAAATTTATTGATAATAACCAAATAGTTAATTTTTATAAGTTTTTAACCTAATAAATTTTGAAATTATGGGCATTCAACGAAGAGGTTTTTTAAAGCTGCTGGGTGTTACTGGAATTACGCTTGCCATCGGTGAGAAAGTAACTGCAACACCTAAAAGCGAGACCGATGTGGAATTTAATGGAATTTTGTATGATGCAACACGTTGCAAAGGTTGCCGTGGTTGTGAATTTGATTGCGCCGAAGCGCATGGTTTACCAGCACCTTTGCCTTCAAAAGAGATTGCAGCAATACGTAAAACAAATGAAACGTGTAATACAGTTGTGAATACGTACGAAACAGAGAAAGGCAAAGTATTCATTAAGCGGCAGTGCATGCATTGCAATGAACCTGCCTGCGCAGCAGCTTGCTTAACGAAGGCAATGTGTAAAAATAAAACCGGACCTGTAACCTGGGACGCTGATAAATGTATGGGATGCCGTTATTGTATGGTTTCATGTCCTTTTGACAGTCCTAAATTCGAATATCACAGCGCAAATCCTAAAATTCAAAAATGCGACCAGTGTTTCGAAAGACTAAAAACCGAAGAGAGTCCTGCCTGTGCTTACAATTGTCCAAATGATGCATTACTATATGGAAAACGCAGGGACCTGATAAAAGAAGCGCGCAGGAGAATTTATGAAAAGCCTGAATTGTATACTGATCATATTTATGGAGAACATGAAGCAGGTGGAACCGGATGGTTATATCTTTCACCGGTTCCCTTTGATCAACTTGGAATGAATACATCAATCCAACAATCCTCCTACCCTGCCTTGACAAAAGGCTTCCTTTACACCGTTCCATCGGTATTCGTTTTGATACCTACACTCTTATTAGGAATCCATCAGGCAACAAAAAACAACCACCTCAACGAAGATAAAGAAGATGAATAATAACCAGCAAATCGCATTGGACAACGACGGTAAATCAATCTGGAAGTTCCTGGCAGGTGAAATGAAACCAAGAGGAAAATGGTTTACCCCTTTTAATATAATTTCAGTTCCTATTATTCTTTTAGGGTTGGCGCTGATTGTCATCCGTTTCTGGAAAGGACTTGGCGAGGTTTCGAATGTAACACAGGAAGTTCCCTGGGGCTTATGGAAAGGATTTAATGTAGTTACAGGCGTGGCCTTTGCCGGTGGCGCATATGTTCTGACATTTATGGTCTATATCCTTAATATGCGTAAATATCATTCAATTATCAGAGTGACAGTACTGAATGGCTTTCTCGCATACGCCTTTTACGCAGGAGCTTTGGTACTTGACCTTGGGCGGCCATGGCATATATTCAATCCTATTATCGGGAATAGCTTCGGGGCAAGTTCCGTTTTATTCCTTGTAGCATGGCACTTCCTGCTTTATATGGTAGCGCAGCTAATTGAGTTTTCTCCGACTATTGCAGAATGGCTTGGAGCCAGACGGGCCCACAAAATTCTTTCAGGAATGACGATGGCGGCAGTTATATTCGGAATAACGCTATCCATGCTTCATCAATCAGGTTTAGGCGCGTTATTTCTCATGGCAAAAGAAAAAATACATCCGCTGTGGTACAACGAATTTATACCGGTCATGTTTTTAGTATCCAGCATTTTTGCTGGTTTGTCGATGGTCATTTTTGAAGGATCAATCAGTGATAAAGCATTTTTCGATCAGATAAGTGAAAAAAACAAACAAGCACAGAAAAGCATCATTCATGGATTATCAAAAATATGCGCTGGAACTATGTTTGCCTACTTTTTCCTGCAATTACTTGTATTTATTCATGGACAACACTGGGATTTACTCAATACAGGAATGGGACATTGGTTTCTCCTCGAAATGCTGGGATTTGTCCTTTTTCCAATGATCCTATTCTTTGTCAGTTACCGGAACAACAACATCACAATGATCAAAATTGCAGCCTTTTTGACGATGATTGGCGTCATTATGAACAGACTAAACGTTTCAATCATAGGATATAGATGGGACGCAGCTATACGATATGTCCCTTCATGGATGGAAGTTATCGTTGCTCTTACTGTAATTTTCATACAAATATGGATCTTCAGGTGGGTCATAAACCGCATGCCTGTTTTACGCGACTCTCCTTCCTGGGCAAATGAACACAAATAAATTAACCCGTAATCACTGTAAAAGGTAATTACATAAAAATCAAACAAATGGACGGTTTTAGCTATTCTGACATTTTCGCAACCAAAGGAATTGAATACCTGATTATCATTACATTCCTGGTTTTATTGATTCCTTTCTGGATTGTATTGAACAAACAAGGAGAAATAAAAATCAGGATCCAACAAGCTTTAGGCTTTCTATCAGCAGGAATTCTGAAGATTCCACAGGGGCTGTTTTACTCCAAAAATCACACCTGGATGTATATGGAAAAATCGGGGACTGCCAAAGTAGGACTTGATGATCTGTTGCTTCATATTACCGGCGAGGTGAAATTCAATCATCTTAAAAATCCGGGTGAGATGATCAGCAAAGGAGATTTACTCATGGAGATAGATCAAAACGGGAAACTTCTTCGAATTTTTTCGCCTGTTTCTGGAAAGATTTTGAACTTAAACGCTTCAATTAATGAAAACCCCGGAATGCTCAATGAAGATCCATATGGCAAAGGATGGGTCTATAAAATTAAGCCCACAAACTGGATTGGAGAAGCGAAGACCTGCTATTTTGCCGAAGAAGCAACAAAATGGTCAGCAACAGAGCTGGAAAGGTTTAAGGATTTTCTGGCAGTTTCGATGAAAAATTACGCACCGGAACCTTCAATGGTGATATTACAGGATGGTGGCGAATTATGCGATCATTCACTTTCTGCTTTGCCAAAAGAAATATGGAGGGATTTTGAGAATGAATTTTTAAATCTTAACTAGTCATCATACTGGTTTACAAGAAATAACTTCATGCCTTGCCTCTTTAACCGGTTTCGGAAAAAGAAAAAAGATTATTTGAAAACTGGTGCCATGTCACCAGTTTTTTTTTGTATTTTGCAATGAAAATAACCTGTTGGTGAAAGAAGTTCTTCAGCAACATTTCTAACAAATTGACAATATGTTTTTCAATCGAAAAAACAAAGATAATACTGGAAATATTATTCTTAATAATTACGTTAAAT
>JBBRZE010000178.1:0-3188 GCA_038236995.1 Bacteroidales bacterium
ACCTTCGAACCATTCGATGGTATCGATTTCGTTAATGTGGATAATAAAGATGCTGTCCTCTTTCCGGTAGCCATACCCAATCATAATGGGAAAATGCAAATGGCTATTCTACACCGGCCTCTTTTTCAAGGTACGCGTCCGGAAGAAACAGTCTTCCAGGCTAAAAAGAGAGAGGTGGATATCGTTCATGAGAGCATCTGGATTTCCTATTGCCCAATGCCTTTGGATGGACCGAATCTAGATCACATCGGTCTGTTCAATTCCCATTATCGGCTTGCAAGTCCTGTGTCTTTCTGGGAACGACTCAAAATCGGTGGCGGAACTCCACCCATTCTTACCCGGCATGGCTGGTTGGTCCTTTACCACGGAGTGCGTAAAATTGAGAAACCGGTAAACGATAAAGACCAGTTTTGTTATTCAGCTGGTATAATGATTCTCTCTAAGGAGCATCCGCAAAATATCCACTATCGTTCGATAGAGCCAGTTTTAACACCAAAGTTGAAGCAGGAACGTATTGGCATCATTGCCAATGTTGTATTTCCTACCGGTATTGATCAACGGATCGACCTTGATTTACCTGATCGATTCGACATTTATTATGGGATGGCAGACAACCGCATTGGAGTGGCACGGCTTGATTTGCCGGACAATCTGGCAACAGAAGGAGTCGCGGATTCACCAAATGAAAAACTTTAACCAGTTTAATATTGGAAATGTGTGAATGATGTAATTTCTTTCAAAAGTTGTGTAACACTTATTTGATTTTGCATCTTAACTTTGATTCACTAGTATATCAACTTTAAAAACAATAAAATGAAAAATAAACTGAAAGCACTGGATTATAATCGTACTTATAAGGCGGTTATAAATGCGTGGTTCTAATCCGAACCCTAATTAAAGTGGGTGATACCTTGGGTTTTATAATAAAAACGGCAAAGGAAATGAGTGCCGATATTATTGTTTCGGGTACACATAGCTGAAAATGGCTTGAAAATATTATTATGGGAAGTGTTACAGAAATTATACATAAATATACGACTTTACCACTTTTTATAATTCCAACAAAAAAAACTGAGGTCAAAAAACAGGTGATCATTTAAGCGAATGATTCAATGTTTATTGAAATGCATAGAAGTCTATGTGAAAGCACTCGGGTTAACTGATACAAAAAAATGGATATAGTTCCAAAGCATAAAAGCAATCTTCTATTTCAAGGTAAAGTCATTTCGGTGCGTGGAAGTGTAGTTGATATAAAGTTCGATACGAATTTACCATCGATAAACACTGTGTTGCATGCAGGAGATAATGGTCAAATCATTATCGAAGTGCAGGAGCAGCGCGATGCTCATCACGTTCGGGGAATTGCATTAACTCCTACTGAGGGATTGGCGCGTGGTATGGTTGTGGAAACCGATGGGAAAGAACTTACAGTTCCGGTTGGGAAAACAATAATAGGTCGAATGTTCGATGTTTTCGGCAATACTATAGACCAGGAGAAGCCATTATCATCTGATCTTGAAAGGCGAAACATACACCAATTGCCACCACCATTGGCAAAACGGTCAACCAAATCCGAGATTTTTGTAACGGGTATTAAAGCAATAGATGTTTTGATACCCTTAGAGCGCGGTGGTAAGGCGGGTCTTTTTGGAGGTGCCGGTGTGGGCAAGACCGTCTTGCTTACAGAGATGATTCATAATATGGTTGGGCACAACAAAGGTGTCAGCATGTTTTGCGGCATTGGCGAACGTTGCCGTGAGGGACAAGAACTTTATCATGATATGAAAGCTGCGGGCGTACTCGACAACATGGTCATGATGTTTGGTCAAATGAATGAGCCACCGGGCGCGCGTTTTCGCGTAGGTCATGCAGCTTTGACAATGGCCGAGTATTTTCGAGATGATGAGCATCGTGATGTACTGTTGCTAATCGACAATATTTTTCGTTTCATTCAAGCCGGTATGGAGGTGTCTGGCTTAATGGGACAAATGCCTTCACGTTTGGGCTATCAACCAACCATGGGAACAGAGCTGGCAAAGTTAGAGGAACGCATCGCCAATACGTCAGCGGGGGCGATCACATCTATTCAGGCAGTGTATGTGCCTGCCGACGATTTAACCGACCCTGCTGCGGTACATACCTTTTCCCATCTTTCAGCATCTATTGTGCTTTCGCGAAAAAAGGCTAGCGAAGGCCTTTATCCGGCTATTGATTTACTGCAATCAAGCTCAAAAATGGCCACACCCGGAATAATTGGTGAGCGACATTATAATCTTGCACAAGAAATCAGGCATACCTTAGCTCAGTATGAAGATCTTAAAGATATTATTGCCATGCTTGGTCTGGAACAATTATCTGTTGATGACCGGAATTTAGTTAACCGTGCCAGGCGTTTAGAACGTTTCCTTACCCAGCCTTTTTTTACAACCGAGCAATTCAGTGGTTTGAAAGGGAAAGACGTTGATTTAGACGACGCACTTATTGGCTGTGAGCGTATTCTTGCAGATGAGTTTAAAGATTTACCGGAGAGCGCATTTTACATGATTGGAACCATAGATGAAGCCAAGGGAAAGGGAGACACGAAAGAAAAAAAAGGAAAATTAGATACAGAATCAAAGGAAAAGCCTGAAAAGGCCATAGAATTTCAACCTAAATAAAAACCGCAATGGACTTAAAAATTCTTCTTCCCTATCGGATTTTCGCTGAAATTAAAAATGTCACTAGCATTGTTGCAGAAACCATTGAAGGTTCATTTGGTTTGTTACCGCAAAGGCTCGATTGTGTTGCTGCTTTAGTTCCCTGTATTCTCACTTATGAAACAGATTCAAAAACTGTTCATTACATAGCGGTTGATGAAGGTATACTGGTAAAAGCAGGGTCACAGGTAATGGTTTCGGTTCGCAATGCATTTGGTGGTACTGACCTTGGTAAGCTTCACGAATCTGTAGAAAATGAGTTTAAGAAACTCGATGATCGTGAAAGGGACGTCCGTTCTACTATGGCAAAGATCGAAAACGGATTCCTTTATAATCTGGAAAAATTTCAAAAAGGATAAAAATGGAATCTACCGGTAAAAAAAATCAGAACTTGTTTAGTAAACAGGTACAAGAAAAAGCACAACGCAAACTAAAAGCACTGCATAACGATAATAAAAGTGTTTGGTTTGGTTTGGGAATGATGGGAATAGT
>JBBRZE010000179.1:0-3073 GCA_038236995.1 Bacteroidales bacterium
ATTGGGGTCTATTGGCTTTACATCCAAATCCTTGACACAGGATGTAACCATCATTGTTGTAAATACAACACACAATATTAAAATCTTTCTATTCATGGTATTTGATTGTTAGAGCGTTACATTTAGTCCTAGAATAAAGTTTCTTGGACGCGGATAGAAATTGTTGTCAATTCCAGGATTAGTCCCACCAATGTTAACTTCAGGATCGAGTCCCTTATATTTCGTTATGGTGAATACGTTTTGGACCGTAAAACTTAAGCGGGCGGTAAACTTCTTGGAAATGTTATTAAAAAGATAGCCGGCACTTAAATTGTCCAATTTAAAGAACGAAGCATCCTGAACGAAATAATCAGAATAAGGTTGACGCGTAACGAATTTGGTGTCTTCCAGTGCTTTGGGAGCATTCGCCCAGTAGCCAAGCGCATACCTGATATCATAAGACGCACCCGAAGCAACAGCATTATACACATAGTTCCCGATGCTGATACGTGATGAAGCGCCCAGATCGAAGTTTTTGTATGTATAACGGGCCGATAATCCCATCAGATAATCAGGAGCCGGTTTCTTATAGGTGTGTTTGTTTTTGTCAATCCCATTTATTGCACCACCATCACCTGACAGGTCAACAAAAACACCTTCAATAGGTTTACCATTCACATCATATACCTGTTGGTTCACAAAGAATGAATTTGCCGGAGATCCGACCTGCTGAATTTCAGCATTGCCGCTAAATATACCACCACCTGTAGCTACGCCTATATAATTTGGATCGTCGGTGCGCAACAATTTGGTGATTTTATTTTTATTATAGGTAACATTAAATCCTATCGACAGACTCTGATCAACCGTTGAGACCGGAATTACATTCAAAGACAACTCGGCCCCTTTATTTTCAAGACTACCAACATTTGTCAGCAATACATTTGAGAAATTGCTTCCGTTGGGAATTGAAATCCTGCTTAAAAGATCATCCGTAACACGCTTGTAGAGTTCAAATGATCCTGAGAAACGGTTGTTAAAGAAACCAAAATCCATGCCAATATTTTGAGTAGTCGTAGTTTCCCATTTAATATTTGCATCATATGCACCCGGACGTAATGTCTGGTAGAAGTCGTTGCCAAATTGGTACGAATATCCCCTGAGCGAAACCAGGTATTGTGCCTGGGCTGGGTAATCATTATCCTGAATATTCTGTTGTCCGGTTTTTCCCCAGCCAATACGAAGTTTCAATTCGGATAATGCTTTTACATCGCGGAAAAATGATTCATCTTTTATTTTCCATGCAAAGGCTGCAGAAGGGAAAAGGCCCCATTGGTTTCCTTTGGCAAAACGTGAAGATCCGTCATCACGCATGGTGAATGTCAATAAATAACGATCCAACAAAGTATAATTCACACGGCCAAAGAAAGAGACCAGATAACTTTCTGTTGCTGTTGCAGCGCTGTCAGATGCAGGAACCCTTGGGTGCAGTGCATCAACAATACTAACTTGCAACCTGTCTTCATCCCTGCGGATGTGGTTCCAGGAATACCCCCCTGTAACATCTATTTTGCTTGATATTCCTTCCAGATTCTTCGTATAGTTTAAATAGAAGTCAAGTAACTGATTCTTATATTCTCCATTGTAGTTCCTTACTTGTCCCCAAACGCCCCTTCTCATCCAGGTGGCAATGGTATCGGTGTTGTCATGACCTTTTGTTTTGGTATAGTCAAGCCCTAAGTTAAGGTTTGCGCGCAAATTAGGGATCATGGGAATTTTATAATCGAACTGTACATTTCCAATGACACGTTTTCCATTTGATTTGTTATCCCGTAGGGTGGCTTGTGCAACCGGATTGGCACCGAAAGCCGTCTCATTTCCGTTTGGTGTTCCGTCAATTGTCCACTCGTAATATCCGCCAAACCTTGTATTACCATTCATAATCGGTTTTGTAGGATCCATATCGATCGCACTTTGGATAGCATCGGTATTCCCGAAATTGTTATTGATATCCATGCCTTTTACGTTGAGAGAAACCTTTAAATCGTCCCTGAAGAAGGTAGGGTCAGCACTTAAAGAAAGTGTTGTTCTTTGCATATCGGTATTCATTAAAATACCATTCTGGCCGGTGTAGCCAAGTGAAACCCGGTATGGTAAACTTTTGTAAGCGCCTGATACGCTTAAGTTATGATCTTGAGAAATAGCAGTGCGGAAAATTTCTTTTTGCCAGTTTGTGTTCTCCTGACCTAAACGGGAAAAACCGGTTACATCATAAAGACTCTTATGATCCCAGGCCATTTTTCTGAATTCGTCGCCTGAATATACATCAAGAAATTTTGTTGGACTGGCAACTGACATACTAACATCATATGTTAACCTCATCTTGCTTCCCAATTTACCTTTTTTGGTCGTAATCAGAATTACGCCATTTGAAGCTCTTGAACCATAAATAGCAGTTGCAGAAGCATCTTTAAGAACGGTAAATGTCTCAATGTCGTTTGGATTCACTGATGAAAGAGGATTACCCATTCCTGAAATTCCCCGGCTATCAAGAGGTACGCCATCAATAATGATCAAAGGATCATTGGATGCAGATAGAGATGAACCACCACGAATACGGATGGTTGCACCACTGTTAGGAGCACCGCTAGCTGTTGTGATCACTACCCCTGCACTCTTACCGACCAGCAATTCCTGGGGAGAAGTTATGGCACCGCGGTTAAAATCTTTTGAACTAACAGCCACTACAGAACCAGTAGCATCAGATTTTTTAACTGTTCCGTAGCCAATGACCACTACTTCGCTAAGACCTGTTGTAGTAGCTGCCAATCTAACATTGATCGTTCGCTGACCTGCGATAGCCACTTCCTGTTGCTGGTAGCCGATGAATGTAAAAACCAGCGTTGCGGCAGGATTTGCGTTCAAGGCAAATTTTCCGTCAATATCGGTTACCGTTCCTGCTGTAGTGCCTTTTATGGCTATACTAACACCTGGCAATGTGCTGCCATCTGCAGCATCTGTTACTTTTCCGGTTATCTTCACATCCTGTGCATAGGCTAATGATGTGATCGCCCATGCAAGGAAAAGAAACAGG
>JBBRZE010000180.1:0-2926 GCA_038236995.1 Bacteroidales bacterium
CATGTCCAATCTATAACTGTCGTGAATATGCTGCGGCCCATCAAGTGAAAGACCTATCAGCCAGTCGTATTGCTTAAAGAACTTGGCCCATTCAACGTCGAGAAGGGTACCATTAGTTTGAAAGCCATTTCCTACCGACTGTCCATGACCATATTTCTTCTCCAGTTCAATGGCTCTTTTGTAAAAATCCAATCCCATCAATGCCGGTTCTCCACCCTGCCAGCCTATCGAAACCGCGTCGCCCGACTGTTGCATTACCTGCCTGATCATCTCTTCCTGGATCTCCGGGGTCATCCGGTGAACCTTGGTTTCAGGGAACAGTTTTTCTTTTTCAAGGTAGAAGCAATAAGTACAACCCAGGTTGCAGTCGGGGCCGGAAGGTTTGACCAAAACAGAAGTGAGCGGACGATATTTTAATGCCATATTTGAAATCTTACTTTATTTATTACGTAATCGTTATGATAATCAATCAGGATTACGGTATAAACTTAAACAAATCTTGTCGCATATTACTTTTCTCCTTCTTCATTCCATATTGCTTTACACTGTTGTCTGGTAAAAAAACAGAACCGAGTTAGCCGGTTAAGACTAACCCGGGGTTTGGTTAACTTTGAAATACACATGGGTCAATCATGGCAAACCCTCCAACACCGGGGATATAACTTTGACTGGTATATGTAGCAGTTGTTTTTTTACTGGTTGCAACTCCGATTTTCCAGATTTTGTTCCAGTCGGTTTCGCTTGGATGTGGAAAATAGAAATAGTAGGTACCGTTTTTAAAGGCGCAATCGGGAGCCCGCATGAAACCACCTTCAGAACGGCCCCAAGGAACCTGAGTAGAATTTAGTATCTCACCGTGGTCTTTCCAGTGTTTCGTGTCATTTGTTGAAAAAACATGGTATTTGTCCATCAAATCATATCCTCGCGGCGGATCAACATCATGAGATGTATAGAGATAAAGTAGAACATCGGCCCAAACGTGTACAGATGGATTGGCGGTATACATGCGCGTAATGATTGGATTTTGTGCAAAACAACGAATAAATGACAAAGATACTAACATAGAAACAAACATCCTTTTACTCGGTTTTATTATCTTCATAACACAGTATAAAGGCCTTTAAAAATTAATATTTAGTTGTTTATATCAAAACAAACGGCTCTCTGCTTCCCGTTTGAAGCAGGAGAAAAGAACTGCTTGTGCTTACTATCCTACCGATGATTTCAGTTGGTTTAAATAATTTTCCTTATTTGGCTTTAAACAGACTCTTGTCTGCCATCTGCACAATTCGGAATCGCGGCAGATGCGTACCAATATATGGTTCCATCACACTGAAATGATTCGGGTTTTACAAATTTAGCTACGGTATCATATACCGGCATAAACTGCCACTTCCCGTTCAGACACAATTCCTCCCGAAAAGGCTTCTCTACATCGATTACAAATCCACGCATCGGGTTAAATAAACGGTTATAGCGTTGCTGCGCGATTGTCTTTACAGATAAAGCTAAAAACGGTAAAAGGATAAGCCAGCATACAAAAATCTTACTTCTTAACATCTTGTACCGGTTTATTTTTTGGTAATTGCTTTTTGTTTTTCATCATTTTCCCGGCTTGTCCGGTCAGCCACAGATAGTGGTCAGACGGAATGTCGTTGTCTATCGGTAGAAATCGGC
This sequence comes from Bacteroidales bacterium, assembly GCA_038236995.1. Lineage (GTDB taxonomy): Bacteria > Bacteroidota > Bacteroidia > Bacteroidales > Prolixibacteraceae > JAAFHB01. Next base: position 1,678 of record JBBRZE010000180.1, read on the forward strand.
TTCCTTCGCCTACCGGAACCCGGTGTGAACATTTGAAGATGGCTGTTCCTTCGTCGATCTCGTCGAACATGGCCACATAGATCATTTGAGAACCTTCGGAAGCTGCACCCGCCAACTGTTTCCAAAAGAAATTGCCGTGGTTGCGCGATATTAAATCGCTTTTACTCTTCGGATACATATTTGCCCAACTGAAACCCGGGAATACAACAGGTATATATTGCAGGTTGTTTTCATCGCACCATTTCTGGTCTTTCCCAATTAACGATTTGAAAGAATCGTATTTTCCTTCATCAAACCGACCCACAAACCAGGGGTGAACAATATCGGCCATTTTTACGATATCCAGGAAATTGGCATCTTTTATACAGTCGTTTCCCTGTTCACGCCAGTAGGTTGGAACGCCCAGTAAAACTGCGCAGTTGCCTGCTTCTTCCGATTTGAAGAAACGAATCAGCTTTTCGATGTCGGCCAGGTTGTATCGGCGGTTGTCGTTAAAACCGACGCCCCAGATGGCCACAACAGGCCGGCCCTGGTCGAACAGATAGTTTGAATACCGGCTTCGCTTATCAAACCCGAATTGTTTCATCAAGTCTTTCCAGTCGGCGATCATCACGTTTACATCCTCCGAACGCATTCCCGACATATCGTACATAACCGATATGGTGCGGTCGTATTCCAATGCAGATTTGGCTGCTGATGTCAGTACTTTATTGAAGTGCGAACGGCCCGATTCGGATTTGATCTCGTTGACAAAACGTTGTAAATAGACTCCGTCGACACCGTAATCTTTCATCCATTTGAAATGGAGACGAACCGTACTTTCGTCATGCGAGCTGAAAGTGGTTGCCGCTGTACCGTCTGAAAATCTGAATGCAGTCGTGTAGTGTTTTTCATATTCGGCCATTTCGGGCCACATCTCAACTTTAGAGAAGCCCGGTTCAAACTTTCCGCCTTTGCCATAATGATACCAACCTCGATTGGCACCATCATCGGGTGCATCAAACCAACCCTGGTAGCCAGCCATGATCAGCCCTGGCGAAATGGTATGTTTTTCGAATTTTTTTGCTGAAACCTGAAAACAAGAAAGAAGACCACAAATGACAAGTAATCCGGGTATAATTCTGATTTGTTGCATAATTTTTCGGTTCATCTGTTTAATTTTAGGTTTAATGAAGTGAATTCAGAAAATCATGATATTTTCTAATCATTTTCTCCTTAATCTGAGGATATTTTCCAGACAGATCGGTAC
>JBBRZE010000181.1:0-2846 GCA_038236995.1 Bacteroidales bacterium
CATATACCCCGAAGCGCGTGGTCAGGGGAGGTTCTTTTTTGTGCACCGATCAATATTGTTCGGGGTTTCGGGTATCGGCCCGAATGAAAACCAGTTGGGATACCAGTCTGGAGCACACTGGATTTCGTTGCGTGGTTTCTGTCAAGTAATTTTCAACAATGAAACATTCAAATAAATTATAGACTTAAAAATATGGCTGTTCGTAGTTCAATATTGGTACTCGCAATGATATTGTTGGCCTGTTCTTCCAATCCGGGAGGTAAATCTAAAGCTAAGAGTGAAAATAATGGGTCAGCAGAAACCAAAGATACAGCTAAATCATTTATCGATAGTGAGATGGTCTATTTTAAGGGCGGAATATTTATGATGGGATCTGCAAATGGCACCCCGCAGGAGCAACCTGTTCATAAGGTCGAAGTTAAATCTTTCAAAATTGATAAATATCCGGTTACGGTAAAGGTATTTAGCCGTTTTGTAGAAGCAACCGGGTACAAAACAGATGCTGAAAGATTCGGCGATTCAGGAGTCTTTGATTTTAAAACTTCTGGATGGATTTTAATTCCTGGTGCAAACTGGCAATATCCTTTGGGGAAGAATTCATCTCAAGCAGCAGACAATCACCCGGTAACTCAGGTTAGCTGGAATGATGCAAAAGCATATGCACAATGGATTGGAAAAAGGCTTCCGTCCGAGGCTGAATGGGAATATGCAGCTCGTTGTGGGGGCACGAGTAAAACGCGCTTTAGTTGGGGTGATAATTTGATAATCGGTGGGAAATATATGGCCAACGTTTGGCAGGGTAAAGATCTTTCAGCAAAGCAGGGCGTCGATGGGTTTGACCTTACATCTCCGGTTGGTCATTATGGAGAAACGCCGTGCGGGATGGCAGATATGGGAGGAAATGTTTGGAATTGGTGTTCAGATATTTACAAACTTTATCCCGGCAATAATTCTCCCTTTCAGGACAATCCTGAACTAAGGGTCATTCGTGGCGGTTCCTTCTTTTTTGACCAGAACGTAGAGAATAGTTATTCCACTACGGGAAGAGGTTCCAATACGCTTGAGACATCATTGTTTAATACGGGATTCAGGTGTGCGGTGGATGCAAAATAAGTATTAACCAGAGTTCTGCTTATTTCGAACTCTGGTTATTAATGTATTTCAACTTCTTAGTATAAAAACAATCCATATGTTCTCCAAATATTTTAACCCCTTTTTTTTATCGAACTCTGGTTATTAGGATTAATTTGCAATTAACAAAACTAAAATATGAAAACCGAATAAATTGTTTCTGCAATTGGAATCCATTTCGAAGAGTAGTATTCGCTATAGAAAAAATGCTGCATTTGTACTGGGAGAACGACAAATGAGATAAAAATAAAGCGCCTACTTGTTTTGTGTCCCGAAACAATAATGCCCGAATCCTATCTTGATAAAAGAAAGTTTTCATGAAACCTGCACAACAATATCTGGGAAGTATTTGTAATGAGATGGTTGGCTGTAAATTCATATAATACAAGCAGATACAGCGAGACCGGTGACCTAAAATTAAAAATAAAAAAAGGTCACCGTTTAGGTCACATAAGTTCTGAAATTGAATGGTTTATTTTGATTTGACAAAAATTAAAAAAGCCACTAAATCAATGATTTGTGGCTTTTTGATTGGGTTTGGATTCCCGTTTTGTCGGGGTAGCCGGATTTGAACCGACGACCTCGTCGTCCCGAACGACGCGCGCTACCAAGCTGCGCTACACCCCGATGTTATTTTCATAACAACCGCAAATTTAATGCTTTTTATTAACATAGAGTAGAATTTCCGTAAAAAGTGATCCGATAATTAGTGTCTGATTAACTGATCCCTTGTTGCCTGATATTAAAAAAGTTATTAGTTTTATCCCAACTTTAACACATAAAAGTATGAAAAAAATATTTGCATTGCTGTTGTTGATGACAATGGGTTTTGGCTCACTGTTTAGTCAGAATGTTCAATTCGATGGTATTCAGAATAACATGGGAAATTTGTTTCTTCTTTCTAATGCTAAAAGCCGATCAATCAGTCCGGAGAACTTCTCAGGAGAAAAGGGGAGAGGCGGAATGGCGAAACTGGGTGAAGGTTCGGCTTCAAATGCCGCACGTGATCTTGGGCAGGGATGGAAAGTCAATCCATACGTGAAAATTGCCAAAGGGGAAACTTTTACGCTTGCTGAAATTGATGGTTCGGGAGCCATTCACCATATCTGGATGACGCCTACAGGAAACTGGCGTTTTTCAATCCTACGCATTTATTGGGATGATGAGAAAGATCCATCTGTCGAGTGTCCTGTAGGTGATTTCTTTGGCATGGGATGGGGCGAATATGCACCGCTTCAGTCACTGGCCATTTGTGTGAACCCTGGCAGCGCATTTAATTGTTACTGGCAGATGCCCTTCCGGAAAAAATGTAAAATTACGATGCAGAACATCGATGAGAAGGAGATGAGTCTCTATTATCAGATTGATTATTGCCTGACCGAAGTTCCAAAGAATGCCTCCTACTTTCATGCACAGTTTCACCGCACGAATCCGTTGAAATATAAGGATGTATATACAATTGTTGATCAGATCAAAGGAAAAGGACAATACGTTGGAACTTTCCTGGCCTGGCAAGTAAACAATAATGGTTGGTGGGGAGACGGCGAAATCAAATTTTTCATGGCTGGCGATACGGAGTTTCCAACGATTTGCGGAACAGGAACCGAGGATTATTTCTGCGGTTCGTATAATTTCGATCGTAATGGAAAATACACTGAATTTTGTACGCCATATTCCGGTTTACATCAGGTGATTCGCCCAGACGGTGCATACAA
>JBBRZE010000182.1:0-2815 GCA_038236995.1 Bacteroidales bacterium
AATGCCAAAAAAACCAAATTAAATCAGGTTTTCACTACCGAAAAGCAGAAATTCAACTATCTCTATGATTTTGGAGATGATTGGTCCCACCAAATTATACTTGAAAAAATACTTCCGGATGAAATTAAGCGTCCGGTTTGTCTGGCAGGGAAAGGCACATGTCCACCTGAAGATTGCGGCGGTCCCTGGGGTTACGAAAACCTGAAAGCAATTTTGGCTGACCCGAAACATGAAGAACACCAGGACATGAAAGAGTGGCTTGGTCTGGAAGATGAAGAATGGGATGCTAATTACTTCGAACCTGAAGAAGTGAATGAAATACTGAAAAGGTTTAAATAATACGATGGTATTATCTTCATAAAACATTGAAGTAAAAAACTATATGCTATGAAAATTATACTGACAACAGTTTTGATCTGGAGTGCCTGCTTTTCTCTTCACGCACAAAAAGTAACCGATTCAACATCGCCGCTGCACCTGATGAAGCCCGACTATGAAACTCCTTACGGGAAACCGGAGGTGAAAAGTATCATCGAAGTGCTGGATAGGATTTATAGCTATCTCGATCAGGTTACGCCTATGGCTTTAGTCAATAAAGAAACGCAGGCTGAGGTGACCGATTATTCGAAGGTGGATGAGAAAACTATTTTTAAGCCGGGCGATTTCCGTCTGGTGAGTTATGAATGGGGGGTGACTTACGCAGGAATGTTGCTTGCCTCCGAAGCTACGGGCGATCCGAAATATGCGGCTTATACAAAAAGCAGGCTCAGGTTCCTTTCCGAAATTCACACCTCGTTTGTGAAACTGGAAGAAAAACAGCCCGAAGTAAAGCACGCCTTGTCCCGCGTGCTTCATCCTCATGCACTCGACGATTGCGGTGCGATGTGTGCCGCGATGATTAAAACACAACAGATGGCTGGATTTGACGGCGACCTTAAACCGATGATCAACACCTTCGCTGATTATATCAGCAATAAGGAATTTCGTTTTGCTGATGGAACGCTTGCGCGCAACCGTCCTTTGCCCAATTCACTTTGGCTCGACGATCTGTTTATGAGCGTTCCGGCATTGGCACAACTGGGAAAGTACACGGGAGAAAAGAAATATTTCGATGATGCCGTTAAACAGGTACAGCAATTTTCAGCCCGGATGTTTAACTCCGAAAAAGGGTTGTTTATGCACGGTTGGATTTTAGGGATGGTTGAGCATCCTCAATTTCATTGGGCACGTGCAAACGGCTGGGCAGTCATGACGATGGTTGAACTGTTGGAAGTACTTCCTGAAAATCATCCGGGACGTGCTAAAGTACTCGATTTACTTAGGAAACACATTCGGGGCTTGGCTAACTACCAGACTTCTACAGGTTTTTGGCACCAGTTGATCGACCGCAATGATTCGTATCTTGAAACTTCGGCAACGGCCATTTATACATATTCGATCGCAAGAGCCATCAACAGAGGTTATGTCGATGCCGCTGTTTACGGCCCAATGGTATGTCTTGCATGGAATGCAGTTGCCAGCAAGGTCAACGATCAAGGTCAGGTGGAAGGAACATGTGTTGGAACCGGAATGGGATTCGATCCTGCCTTCTACTATTACCGTCCGGTAAATGTTTATGCGGCGCATGGATATGGCCCGGTTCTTTTGGCTGGTGCAGAAATGATTCAACTCATCAAAACCCATAAGATTGAAATTAATGATAGCGCACTGCAATTATACAAGTAAATCATTTAGATATGAAGACTAAAAAAATTACAACCCTCCTGCTGGTTCTGACTTTTATTTTCAGTTCAGCTATGGCACAGAAACTTCCATCTAAAAAGGAAGTGTTGAATCAAATGATACTTACCAATGCCTACTTTATGAACAAGTGGCCCGATCCCGGAATAGCCATTGTAACCGACAAAACACGTCCGAGCCACATCTGGACGCGGGCAGTTTATTACGAAGGATTAATGGCATTATACCGACTTAATCCGGACAAAGCTTATTACAATTATGCGCTAAGCTGGGGCGAATCGCACCAATGGGGATTAAACGGTGGAATACAGACACGAAATGCCGACAATCAGTGTTGTGGCCAGACCTATATGGATTTATTTAGGGTCGACAAAAAACCGGAGCGGATAAAAGATATCAAGGCCTCCATAGACTTAATGCTCGAATCATCCAAAATTGACGACTGGAATTGGATAGATGCCTTGCAGATGGCAATGCCTGTCTATGCACAACTCGGTGTATTATACAACGATAACCGCTATTACGAACGGATGTATGAGATGTATATGCACAGCAAGACCGTTCAGGGAGGCAACGGTTTATACAATCCAAAGGATAAATTGTGGTGGCGCGACAAAGATTTTGTACCTCCTTACAAAGAACCTAACGGAGAGGATTGTTACTGGTCGCGCGGAAACGGTTGGGTAGTTGCCGCGCTCGTCCGTGTTTTGGAAATAATGCCTAAAGATGCTCCTCACCGCGATGAATATCAGAAAACACTGGAGCAAATGTTTGAAGCTTTGATTCCGACTCAGCGGAAGGATGGTTTCTGGAATGCCAGTCTCCACGACCCCAATAATTTTGGAGGCAAGGAATTGAGCGGAACTGCCTTATTTGCTTATGGAATGGCATGGGGCGTCAACCACGGAATTCTAAGTAAAAAGAAATACCTGCCAGTGATTAAAAAAGCATGGAGTGGCATGTCAAAAGAATCGGTCCACACTAATGGATTTTTAGGCTGGGTACAGGGTACCGGAAAACAACCGTCAGACAGTCAGCCTGTCAGTTACGATCGTGTACCAAATTTTGAAGATTA
>JBBRZE010000183.1:0-2706 GCA_038236995.1 Bacteroidales bacterium
ACATGATCCCTTTTGATCAGCTTGCCCTTGATTTGTTAAAAACATTGGGATTAGAACCTGATATCTGTCAATCTGAAGAAGAAGCACGACAGAAAATGACTTCACGAGTTCAAGAAGGCGTGCCTTCGTCCAGTCCTGCAGTCTCCCCCTCTCCCCCTCTCCCCCTCTCCCCTTCTCCCTCTCTCCCCAGTTCCCCCTCCTCCCGCTATCCCATTTACTTCTTTGGATCGGACACCTCGGGAGAAAAATCATTTGAAGAGTTCTTTACCGATAAGGAAGTTTTGGACAACGTTTCATTTGTCAATCTCGGTGTAGTGAAAAATTCTAAAAAAAGAAGTATTCAGGAGATTGATGCTATTTTTGACCGGCTTCATAACCTATTCGAATCACATAACGTAACCAAGGCAGCTATTGTAGATGTCCTGAAAGTTTATTTACCCAACTTTGAACACATTGAAACAGGGAAGGGACTGGATTCGAAAATGTAAAAAACAACTCCACAACTGAAATCTAAATAAAAACCTTCCAAATCAATTATATGTATAAATTCTTCTTCAAGCGCCTTTTCAGCATTCTGCTTGCTTTGATTGCGATAATCGTTCTTTCACCATTGTTAATTCCGGTTTGTATTGGATTGTTATTTACCGGCGAGCACTATGTCTTTTATTTTCAAAAACGCATTGGTTACAAGAACAAATATTTTAAGATCTGGAAATTTGCAACGATGTTGAAAGCAAGTCCAAATTTAGGTACCGGACTTTATACAACCAAGAATGATCCACGGATATTACCAATGGGAAACTTCCTTAGACACTCGAAGATAAATGAGTTACCTCAATTAATAAATGTTTTGATTGGCGATATGAGCATTGTTGGTCCAAGACCTCTTGTTGATAAAACCTTTGACCCCTATCCTGAGTCTGTAAGATCAGTCATTTACAATGTGAAGCCTGGTCTGACAGGAATCGGCTCAATTATATTCCGAAATGAAGCGCAACTTCTGTCTGACACTAAAATGCCACTTGACGAGTACTACAAAAAAAATATTGCTCCTTATAAAGGAGAGCTCGAACTTTGGTATCAAAAAAACCTTTCGCTGTATACTGATTTAATGCTGATCTTCTTAACCGCATGGGCTATTCTTTATCCTGAAAACAATTTGGTTTATAAGGTATTTAAAGATTTACCGGAGAGGCCTCTTGAAATTAAATAATATGGAGAACTACAGCCTGGAGTGATCTCAAAAATATTTTTTTAACTTCTTTCGAATTATAAAAAATAAGGGCTTCACTTTTCGGTAAAGCCCTTAATTGTTTAAATAAACCTGACTCTAAAGGAAAAGTTACACAATGTTTCACAGAGTTCACGCTGTGTTACACAATGATTTCAGCAAACGATTTGATGCTGTAAAGTAAAACTAAACCGTTAAAATCTGTACTTTACCCTGTGTAACCCTGTGTAACTTATTTTTCATTCAGCTTCTTCTGGGCTTGTCTTTGAAATTAGATTTTCTTAAATCAACGCGTTCTCATTTAGATTTTCTTTATTTTAAATAAAAATCTAAACCCGTACAAAACGTTATAGGGCCAAAATAAGCAGAGGTTACCTCTGAACCGGAGTGGAAATAATCTGAAATTTTTATCTGCATCCATCCGTTTCATATCCCAATACCCGGGACAAGCTGTAGGATCAGCATCCCGTACAATTTTTTAATCTGTTTAAAGACAAAACGCTTTTAATTAGCGGTGGAACAGGTTCCTTCGGCAACGCGGTACTTAACTGTTACCTTTGCCAATGATGCAGGCGGAGCTATATTAATTGGAATAAGAGACAGCCCTTTGAGGTTGTCGGTATTCCTGAAACGGAGCTGGTAGCAATGGAAGAACAAATCAGCAACATTATATTTAGTCGTTGTTATCCGGGTATATTGCCCGAAATATCATTTCTGATTGCAAATCAGCGTTGGCAGGGTTATAGGTTGAAAGAATGTTGAAACTTCAGGCAAAAATTAATAACTTTGAAAAACAGAAACAAAAGAGAAAATGCGACTTTCAGCATCTGAAATAGAAATAATTAAAAGAGTGACCATTGAGGTTTGGGGTAATAAAACACTTATCTATCTATTTGGTTCCAGAACAGATGATTCAAAAAAAGGAGGCGATATTGATCTGTATATTCAATTGGATGAAGAGCAGGAACCCAAAAAAATAATGATACAAAAGGCTGCTTTCCTGAGTAAATTAGATATACTGTTAAGGGAACAAAAGATTGACGTAGTGATAAAAACACGGGATAACAACCATTTACCAATCATCAAGTCCGCACAATTAAATGGAATTGCGTTATGATAGACCCGGAACAAAACGATAAAATAGCAGAAACTTTTGATACCTGTGCCCTTCATCTCAAACGAATGGAGTTTGCAAAATCAAAAGTAGGCGCTTTTATCCCATTGAACAGGGATAATTACTACAGCCTGGATGATGAAACAATTGGTTTTCTGGATCAGTATATTTTTCGTTTCTCAAAACTACAGGACATCATGGGCACTCGTTTGTTTCCGCTGACACTGGAAGCACTTGCAGAACCAGTATCAGATAAAGCATTTATTGATATTTTAAACAGGCTTGAAAAGTTAGGAATCTTAGATTCTGCTTTTTTTTGGATACAGTTGCGAAAAATCAGAAACGACATTGCCCATGAGTA
>JBBRZE010000184.1:0-2639 GCA_038236995.1 Bacteroidales bacterium
ATATTTCATTTCCACATTTAATCTCAATCACAAGCAACTGCCCTTTCGGCGTGGCTTTCAATACATCTTTCAGCAGCGGAATATGTTCACCTTCGAAAAAGGTCGAATTGGTCGGACTGAGCCGGATCTCCAGCTTATTCAGTTCGGAATAATCGGTTTTTGCGACTTCGAGTTTTTGTCCTGTTAACCTTTCCGTATTGCTGTCGTGCCACAACACTATCTGGTTGTCTTTGGTGAGCTGAATATCGCATTCTGCGCCATCTGCACCCAATTCCCAGGCCAGCTGAATGGCTGCCAACGAATTTTCGGGAGCATAATATGATGCTCCGCGGTGCGCAATGTATTTGAGTTGTGCCATTGTATTCAGGCCGGAAATAATAAAAAGGATGAAAAGAGTCAATGATCTCATGGTATCCGGTATTAAATGCAAATAACAAGAAGCCAGTTTTAAATTGACTTCCTGTTATTGAATATTTTCTAATTAAAGCGGTTGAATAACAAGGTTCTTCCACTGAACTTTAATACCACCACCATCGTGTATCTGAAGCGCAATGCGGCCGTTGGTAGCGCCAATCAATGAATCGGTCAGGTGCGTCATTTCCGTTCCGTTCAGCCAGGTCGTCACTTCAGGACCAACCACCTTGACACGCATCGTATTCCAATCACCAACTTTAAGAATGTTCTCCAGACTGTCGGGAATCTGGTGTAACCATCCGCGGCCATACGATTCGTAGATACCACCTGAATCATTTCCTTTGGGTGCTACTTCAACCTGCCAGCCTGAAACAGTTGTACCTTCGACTGTTGAACGGAAGAAAATACCGCTGTTACCGTTCGATACCTGTTTGAAATCGGCAGTAAGGTCAAAGTCTTTGAAATATTGCTGAGTAGCGAAATAACCATATCCTTTGTCGGGACCACTTTCGCAGACCAGCAAGCTATCCTGTACAAACCATTTCTCTGTTCCATATGCAATCCAGTTGGTAAGGTCAACGCCATTGAAAAGGACAACTTTCGCTTTTTCTTTCTTTGGAAGTTCTTTGATTTTCATATTTCGGAACCATGCTTTACTTCCATGGTCCTGTAATGAAATATATCCTGTTTCAGAAAGACCGTATTCGGGAGCAGAAGTCCATTTACCGCTATTTTTAAGAGCAAACCATTCAGGTGTCCACGCTTCAACATCAACAATTTTACTGCCGTTGAGCCAGTGTTCCACATGACCATTGTTGAAAATAATTTTGGAAGTATTCCATTCGCCGACCGGTTTTAGTTTTTTGGCCGCTGGATCAGCAACGTGCATCGCATAATCGGCGCCGGTCAATTGCCAGTTCTCGACTTTCTGTGGAAATCCAATATCATCGAGCAACTGATATTCAGGACCTGTCTTATATGGTGTTTTAAACTTTTTGCTTTCGGTGACGTGGTACATTACGCCGCTGTTTCCTTCGGCAGCAATTTTCCAGTCGAAAGCCAATTCGAAATTATCATACTTCCTGTCAGTGATAATGTATCCGGTAGAATCACTTCCGGTACCGCTGGATGCCAGATTTCCATCCTGTGCAGACCAACCCGTGATACCGGGTTCGTTATAATTTTTCCACCCGTTCAGGGTTTGCCCATCGAACAGAAGCTTCCATCCGTCCTGCTTTTCCTGGTCCGTCAATACATTCTGCTTCTCTGTGCAACTGAATAATACAGTAGCAATCAGAAGCATCCCCGCAAAAAATGATGTTTGTCTCTTCATAGTCAATTTAATATTAGCAATTCGTTATTCCCAAAAGTAAGAAAAAATAGCGGTAAAAAAAATCCTATCTGAAGTCAAAAGTCAGTTTCATAAATAGTTTTCCGCCATGAATTCTTGAAGCGCTGAACGGCGCCGGATACGATTGCGGACCCGAAGATGCCGGATCGGTAAACTTGGTTCCAATGGCTGTTATACTGTGTAAAAACGAAATATCACCCTTCGGATACTCCATCTTTGTTTTGGCCGGTGATTTAGGCTCCGAAGGAGTTAGCATCCGCAGAAAAATATCTTTACTCTGAATATAAACCTTAAAATCAGGAACTCCCTTTCCTGCAATCTTAGCCCAGTAAACTTCGGAATGATAGCCTTTAAATTCGGGATAGACATAACCTGAATCACCCGTAATCGTGTTGTTGTAAGCTTTCTCCCAAACTCCGAATTGCGTACCTTTCATGCGGTTTTTGTAGACTCTGTAAGGACCGTTACCCAGCCATTTCATACCTGCCACATTCTTCTCCGGATAACTAAAGGTTATTCCGGCAAATAAACTATTGTTTCCGGGTTCGTAACTTACTTCAAGACTGACTAATCCATTCCCTTTCACGATCCACTTTACCATATCCTGGTTGTCGTAGCGCATTTCGATCACAAGATCATTCCCTTCAAATCGGTTTGAAACTTTCGTGACTTTCTTCTCTTTGCTCACGAAAAGCGGGCCATTTGAAAGCGGAATAAGCTTCTCTCCCTGCTTGATTTCCTGAATTGTTCCGTCAACCTTACTAAACAAGAAATTATAATTGTCAGCCTTGACAATTAATTCATCGCCATTCTCCTGAACAGTAGGTTTCTGGTCCGACGTCTCATTTACAAGCTCCTTGACTTTCATTTCCGG
>JBBRZE010000185.1:0-2639 GCA_038236995.1 Bacteroidales bacterium
AACCGGATGTGCAAAGTCCGAAAACAGGATTATGAAAATGGAAGGGCGAAGTTCGAAGACAGAAAATCAAAATCCGGGGATCGGACATCTTTCAACTTCTGCCTATTGCCGGCTGACTCCCGTTTTCCCAATGTGGGAATAATGCAAAATTTAAACGGAATTTTGTAATGCTTTCTGTGTAGTTGATGCTCAACTTTGATCTGTCAAAATTATTTTACGATGACAAAACGAAAGTTAGTGGTTATTGGTGGCGATGCAGCCGGAATGAGTGCGGCATCAAAGGTCCGAAGAATGCAAAATGAGTGGGAGATTGTGGTTTTTGAACGGGGACAGTATGCATCTTATGCCGCTTGCGGAATGCCTTATTACATTGCAGGGATGGTTAAGTCTGCCGATCAGTTGATTGCCCGCAAGCCGGAAGAGTTTCGTGAAAAGCAGAATATCGATTTACGGATACTGCATGAAGTTGTGGAAATTGATTCGGATAAAAAACGTGCACGCGTCAGAAACCTGAAAAAAGAGTCTGAGTTCTGGGAAAGTTATGATGATTTACTGATTGCAACCGGAGCCTCTCCGGTGCGACCTGAAATTGCAGGAATCGATTCCAAAGGTATTTTTGGATTATCGACCCTTCAGAGCGGACTGGATGTTTTCGAATATTTGCACGACCATCGGTTAAAAAATGCAGTGATTGTCGGGGGTGGCTATATCGGTATTGAAATGGCTGAAGCTCTTCTGGAAAGGAACCTGAAAGTCACACTGCTGGATATGGCTCCCGAGGTGATGACAACGATGGATCCTGATATGGGAAATCTGATATCCAAATATATGCGCGAAATTGGTATCGATTTGTACCTGAATGAGAAATTGGATCACTTTGAATTCAAAATGGGTAAAGTGACTGGCATTGTTACCGATAAAAGAATCCTTGATGCCAACCTTGTTATTTTAGGTATAGGAACAAGACCAAATACATCACTTGCGCTGAAAGCCGGGATTACACTTGGTGCAAAAGATGCGATCCGGATTAACAAAAAAATGGAAACCTCGGTGGCAAATATATGGGCGGCAGGAGATTGTGCTGAGTCATTTCACCTGGTTTCGAAACAACAGGTCAATATTGCGTTGGGAACCGTTGCTAACAAGCATGGGCTTATTGCTGGCGAGAATATCAGCGGTGGAAGTGTGGAATTTCCCGGTGTGGCAGGTACTGCCATCACTAAAATTAAAGATCTTGAAATATCACGTACCGGTCTGAATGAAAAAGAGCTGAAGGACCTTGGTATTCCTTATAAAACCTCCACGATAATTAGCAGTACACTTCCCGGTTACTATCCGGGCGCGGCGGAGATCAGCGTGAAATTGTTGATTGAAAAGGTAAGCGGGCGGTTGTTGGGCGGACAGATTGTTGGGAAACATGGAGCTGCCAAAAGGATCGATACATTGGCAACAGCTATATCTGCCCGGATGACAGCGCGGGATTTAGCATTTTTGGATCTGTCGTATGCACCGCCTTTTTCTCCGGTTTGGGATCCTTTGCAAATTGCTGCAAGGACTTTTTTGTAAAATAATTCTCGTTATTGTAATTGTCGTTCTACGGTTAAGTAAAAAATAACCTTTGTATGACAGATTATCTTCAAATGTGTGAATCATGTAACTCATTTCATAAATTTTGTAACATTATTGGGTTATAGGCGCTTAAATTTGCACTGTTAAAATTCATTAAATAGCAAATAATGATCTTATTTAAAATTTTCTTTTATACAAATAAAATCTTAACTCAATTTTTAAAAAATCATGAAAAAACTAAGTTTTAGTATTGTAGTACTGTTGATGTGCTACGTCTCCACATTTGCCCAGGATAAGGTAAAATCAGAGCCTTTCAATAACTGGGAACTTGGTGTAAATATAGGTGTTGCTAACTTCACCGGAGAGTACAATATGTTTAAGGAAGCCCGCTTTAACCATTTCAATCACTGGAACAGTGATATGAATCTGGGTTTTGGTTTATTGGTGAAAAAGAACTTTTCGCATGTGTTTGCGGTGGAAGGTGCGTGGAATTATTCAAATCTTACAGGTTCATGGAAGTTCGACAGCCGTGCGATGCCTGATTTTCATACACGTGTGAATGAATTTGATGTGAATACCGTATGGAATATCAATAATTTATTCTCAAAGAATAAGTTTGAACGTAAGATTTACTGGTATGCTAAAATTGGTTTAGGTATAACCAATATAAATGCGATCACAGCTTCAACTCCGTTAAATGACCAGCATTGGAAATTTCCTACGATTCCTGTTGGAACAGGTGTTGCTTTCCGCTTGAACGAAAATCTGAAGTTAAATGTCGGAACTCAGTGGAGTTGGATAAATACTGACAGACTCGACGGTTATAGAGAAGTTATTGGTGGTAATCCTCCAAATGTCAAACCGGGAAATACGGAAGCTGATATTTTCGGAACAAAACTTTATACTCATGTTGGTCTTTCGTATACTTTCGGAAGAAAGAAGCCAGCTCCTGTAGTCGTTATTCCAGAACCAACTCCAATCGCGGAACCAACTCCCGAACCAAAACCGGTTCCAAAACCAGAACCAGTACCAGAAGTGATATTTGTTCAGCCAGCTGTGGTTGGTAATAC
>JBBRZE010000186.1:0-2623 GCA_038236995.1 Bacteroidales bacterium
CGATCAATCCGTTGGATTTTTTAGAGGTATTAAGGAAAATGGAACAAGGAATCCTGTATTTGATCCTATCAAATCCCAAAAACCGTGGGCAATAGATTACGCTGAAGGTAATGCCTGGCAATATTTGTGGCTCGCTCCACAAGATGTTTCGGGTTTAATACGCTTTTTGGGCGGTAAAGATAGATTCAATGCAAGGCTGGACAGCTTTTTTACTATTACATCTGAAAACAATTCGGAAGTACTGGTTGATTTAACTGGTCTGATTGGTCAGTATGCGCACGGCAACGAACCGGGCCATCACATTGCCTTATTTGTATGCCTCTTCAGGTCAGCAATGGAAAACTGCGGAAAAAGTGCGCTACATCATGAAGGAGTTCTACCACGATGATCCTGATGGTGTGATCGGAAACGAGGATTGTGGTCAAATGTCAGCCTGGTATATCTTCTCATCGCTTGGTTTTTATCCGGTTTTCCCTGCCTCCGGAAATTATGTGATAGGAAGTCCTTTGTTTGATAAAGCAACCATCCATTTGCCTGATGGAAAAAAATTTACAGTTGAGGTAGTCAACAACAGTCCTGATAATATTTATATTAAGCAACTTGATTTGAATAATCAAAAACAATCAAAAACTACGATCAACCATAAGGATATTTTAAAAGGTGGACTTTTAAAAATAGTGATGGGTAGTAAACCAAATAAAAATATTGGTGGAACAATTGAAGAAGATAAATAATGGACATGATTAAGAAATTAAGTATTTGGAAAGTGATTATGATTATTGCTTTCTTGCTTTCTGCAGCAAGTCTTCAGGCAAAAGTGAAGTTGCCTTCTATACTTGGCGACAATATGGTGTTGCAGCAAAAAACGGACGCCAAATTGTGGGGGTGGGCTACCGAAAATGCAAAAATTCAGGTAAAAACATCATGGGATAAAATAACATATACAACTACTGCCGATAATAAAGGCTGTTGGTTACTCAAGGTGAATACACCTGATGCAGGAGGGCCTTACCAAATAACAATATCTGATGGTGAAGTGCTTACCTTGAATAATATTCTTATTGGAGAAGTTTGGTTTTGCTCCGGTCAGTCAAATATGGAAATGCCGATGCAAGGATTTCCTCGTCAACCTGTAAAGGGTGGCAATAATGTGATAGCCAAAGCTTATCCGAAAGTGCCCATCCGCATGTTTACCACCGATTCCAACGAAGGAAATTGGGTTAGGCAATTCAATAAGAAATCTCAAATTGATTGTAAGGGTCAATGGCTTGATAACTCTCCCGAAAACGTAGCAAATATTAGTGCCACAGCATATTATTTTGCCCGGTATGTGCAAGAGGTATTGGATGTTCCGGTAGGTATAATTGTTTCATCATGGGGTGGATCGATAGTTGAAGCTTGGATGAGTCGTGAAGCGATTGAACCTTTTAAAGAAATTGATCTTTCGATCTTAGACAATGATTCTGTTGTAAAAAAGCCACAGGCAACTCCCTGTGTTTTATATAATGCTAAAATAGCGCCATTTACTAATTTCACAATAAAAGGTTTTTTGTGGTATCAGGGTGAAAGCAACAGGAAAAATGCAAACTTATATGCGAAATTAATGCCTGCCTTTGTGAAGGATTTACGAATGAGATGGAATATTGGTGAGTTCCCTTTTTATTTCGTTCAGATAGCACCTTTTAATTATGAAGGTGCCGATAGCACTTCTGCCGCACGTTTACGCGAAGTACAACTTCAGAATATGAAGGACATACCCAATTCGGGAATGGTAACAACGATAGATATTGGTCATCCGACTTTTATTCATCCGATAGATAAAGAAACGGTGGGCGAACGGCTGGCTTTATGGGCATTAGGTGAAACGTATGGCAGAAATGGTTTTGGATATGCTCCGCCTGTTTATAAAGCGATGGAGAAAAAAGACAAGAGAATATATGTTGATTTCATAAATGCAGATAAAGGAATTTATCCAATGTGGACTGCATTAAAAGGATTTGAAGTTGCCGGTGATGATAAAGTTTTCTATCAGGCTAATGCCGAAATTGAAACATCTACCACACGTCTGGTTGTTTGGAGTGATAAAGTTTCAAATCCGGTAGCCGTAAGATATGCGTATAAGAATTATGTTGAAGCGAGTATTTTTGGTTTGTCCGGCATACCCGTAGCTCCATTCAGAACAGATAACTGGTAAAATTTTAAAAAAACAAATACACAATAAGTAATGAAAACATCTCAAATTCAGATAGCTACTGCGATTTTTTCTTCAGTATTTTGCCTTCCGTTCATAAGTGACGGAAAGTCAAAACTCCTTAAAAAGCCAAATGTTGTCATCATCCTGACCGATGATATGGGATATGGGGAAATTTCGTGCTATAATAAGAAGCAGATAAAAACACCAAACATCGATCGGTTGGCAACCGAAGGTGTTCGTTTCACTGATTTTTATGTCCCAACTCCCTATTGTGCGCCATCCAGGGCAACTTTGTTAACAGGCCGTTTCCCACTCAGACATGGGATGGTTCAAAACCCGGCTCCCGATGCGGGAATAAACGACATCGGATTGAATGCCGGCGAAGTTACCATGGGTGAACTTTTTCAGGGTGCAGGATATCATACCAAG
>JBBRZE010000187.1:0-2503 GCA_038236995.1 Bacteroidales bacterium
AGGAATATTGGAATTCAATTTATAACGAATATATTGGGTTGCTTCAACCCCATTCATAACCGGCATCTGCAAGTCCATCAGTATAATATTGTAAGATTCAGTCTGTAGTTTTTCGATAGCAATTTTGCCGTTGCCGACAAAATCACATTCAAATCCAAAATCATTCAATATCGTTCTAATCAGCAACTGATTTAGTTCAACATCCTCCGCAACCAATACTTTTATGTTTTTCAGTTCTTCGTCCAATTCAACCATTCCGGTCTCTGATTCGACTTCTTCTCTGGCTTTTAGAAAACTCAATGTAAAACTGAAAGTAGAGCCTTCATTTATTTTACTTTTCACACGAATACTGCCATACTGTTTTTCAACTAACTGTTTAGCAATGGCAAGTCCCAATCCTGTTCCGCCATATACTTTTGAGGTTCCCGAGGTTGCCTGTTGAAAATTTTCAAATATTTTACCGGTTTTATCTTCGGAAATTCCAATTCCGGTATCAGCAACTTCAAATAGAATGGTTGCTTTCTCATCATCCTGATGCAGCAAATGAACACCAACAGTAATTTTTCCTGTTGTCGTGAACTTAACGGCATTGCTCACCAGGTTTAAATAATCTGGTGCAGACGTACCGGATCACCAACCAGGACCTCAGGAATATCAGCATCGTATTCTTTAATTAACTCCAAATTATTCTCCTGAATTTTCGTTTCGAACAAATGAAGCATGGCGGATATAGTTTCCGGCTTTATTGCAGGTACATCGATTTCTCTTGCATTCTATTCTACCATGCTATTATTTGGTGTTCCATTCGATCAGTCCGAAATCTGGAATGTGGTAGCAGTGATCTTCCTGTTCACCATTTCAATGGAAAGCATTTCCTATTTTCTTGTATTAAACATTCACAACAGTGGAATTTTAGCTGCCATCATCACCCTGATTGTTCTGCCTGCATTTATGTATTCAGGATTTATGGTATCCTTAGAACAAATGGCTGATTTCCCAACCCAAATCGGAGGTTGGTTTCCATTAAGATATTATCTGAAAGCACTTTATCTGGTATTTAACCACCATCAGCCACTTGCTGCGGCTCAACCTTTTATGAACAAACTCTGGCAATTCACAGGATTATTTTTCTCATTGTCAATAGTGTCCATAATTGTTGGCCAATTTGAAAGAAAACATCGTGAAAGTAAATCGAAACTTGAGAATGTTAAATTAAATATTGAGGAGATTTAATCATGAAAAAAGGTATTATTAGTTATTTTCTGATGTCACTTGCTTTATTGAATACAGCATCTTTTGCACAAAAAGCGCTTACGCTTGATGATGCCATTCGTATAGCTTTAGATCAAAATCCAAACATAAAAATAAATGAAAGTCAAATTAAGGAAGCTGACGCCAAACGCGACCAGGTCTATTCTAATTTTCTGCCTCAAGCAGAAATACTTTCAAAGTATTTTTATTCCAATAATACGATGGGATTATTCCCGCTTGAAGGTTCCAGCGTTCCGGTGATGAACAATGGAAAACCAACCGGTGACGATATTATGATGCATGCAAAAGCGCCTTTCCCGATACTCGACAGAGATGTTTTAACCATAGACATGAATATGACTTATACTATTTATGCAGGAGGGAAACGAAAAAATGCACTGGAAAGTACCAACGCCTTAAGAGAAGCCTACCAGAATGATCTTCAGGAAACAGAAGGGAATTTAAGCTTGAATGTTAAGACTGTATTTTACAATGTGCTTTTCCTGAATGAAGTTTTGAAGGTGAATGAGCAGGCATTGAGTCAAATTCAGGAACATCTCACGATGGCTGAAAAATCGTATCAGGAAGGTGTTCGTTCAGAATTTGATGTACTTATGTTCAAATCTAAATTGAAAGATTTCGAAAGTCAACTCCTTGATCTTAAAAGCAAAAAAGAGATTACGCTGGATGCATTAAATGTATTGCTAAATCTGCTGGATACCACTTCCGTCATTTGTATGGGTTCAATTTCCAATCCTATTGATTACGCAATACTTTCGTCGGAACAACTTTCAGACAGTATAGATGCCGGAAATAATAAGATACAGTCACTGAAAGCGATGAAAAATGTGCTTGGATTCAAGGAGAAAGTTGAAAAGGCTGAAAATTTGCCAACTTTATTTGCATTTGGTAATTACCACGTCTATCATGGTACGGACACGCCACCTTTTGATAAGGCATGGAGGCCAGGTTATGCGATTGGTGTTGGTCTTAGAATCAATTTGTTTGATGGAAATTTATCGAAAAGTAAAGCTCAGGAAACCAAGGCCGGTATAGAGAAAGTTGAAGCTTACGAAGAAAGTTTCAAGCTCCAGTTCAAAAATAAATATTTAACATCTATTCAACATATCCATTCACTCAATGCACAGCGAGAATCGGTTTTAAATAACCTGGAAGTAGCAAACAAAGCATTTCAAATTGCGATGGTTGGTTATGAAAATAGCGTTATAACCACTTTCGAATTGAACGACAC
>JBBRZE010000188.1:0-2502 GCA_038236995.1 Bacteroidales bacterium
GGACATGCTCCATGCCATCAACCTGAAAATTGCACCGGTCATTAGTCAGGAACTGTCTGATCAGATTATAGAGCAGCTCCGGGATGACGATCTTACTCCTGACAATAAAGCGATACTCGAAAATCTGAGATTTGCTTTTGCGAACTTCACAATGAAGCTGAACAATACTGCAGAGGCATATCTAGCGAGGGTCCGCAAAGTACTGTATGCCTCACCCGACAAATACGCTGCATTTCGCGACAGTGATATTTTTAAGTCCTGGACAGCAGCGCAACTGATCAAACCTGTCAATAACATTGATTCACCTTTATTTTTTGCAGGATTATGAAAGAGATACACCTTACAGCGCCTGTCGGTTGGCATGATATCACATCGGAGCAACTCCTTTTTGTATCTAAATTGTTTGATAGTCAGCTTTCAGAATCGGAGTTCCTTACCCGTAGTCTGATCAGCTTTACCGGAATTGAACCCGTGAAACATGGACTGGTACCCGGTGATGGGGAATTACTTTTTGAATTTCTGGATCCGGCGGGAGAACTGTTTTCGCTGTCAGCTGAAGAAATGAAAAGTTTGATTGATCAATTACGCTGGCTAATTGATTCTGTTGGCTTGTGCCGGTTGCCCGAAAAATTGGGAGGACTATCACCGGTTGATTCCAGGTTGTTTGGCGTCACGCTCGAAGAATACCTGCTGGCCGATCAATTGTATGCAACTTATTCAACGAGCAAAAGAGTGGATGATCTGAACCGCTTTATTGCGGTCTTCTACCGTAAGTCAGGAGAGAAATGGGATGAGCGGAAATACAAGAAGTACATCAATATTTTGCGGTCGGTCCCCAATCATGCAAAAACAGCCGTTTACCTATGGTTCTCAGGTTTTAAGAAATGGATCATCGACAAATACCCCTATATGTTTGGCGGTACCGAAAGCGGAGAAACTTCGATCCCTTCACCAGACGAACATATCTTACGACTATTCACATCACTGAATAATGGAGACGTTACCAGGAATAAAGAAATACTTCATACACACGTGCATGAGGTCTTTTATGAATTGAATCAAAAAATTGAAAATCAGCCACACAATGTTTGATGCACTCGAATATGCCAAAAGTAAAGCTTCTCTCCTGCCGGAGATAAAAGCCATTTACGCCTGCAGTGGAATTTCAGAAATGGAAGAGCTGATTCAGAAAATGCGTGATGCACTAACACCGGTGATCATGGTGGAGGACAGCGCAGATGGTTATCTTGATCTGGAATCCGGAAACTTTGACAACGAATACAATACCATCTACTTTTTGGATAAGGTAAAACTGAACGATAGCGCCGATCGGCGACGTGCTCAAAAACTCACCTTTAACCAGGGATTGAAATTCTTCGCACTCATGGGCGACGATGCAAAGGATTTTGGAGACGTTGCCTATGGGTTCGATAAGAGCCGGGTTGACTTTAGTCGCATTGGTCCGGTTGGCAATGGGTATTATGGTTATTCGTTTTCGTTTATCGTGAAGAATGAAAATTTCACACTTTAAAAAAAGCAGATGGCCACATCAAATACTGATCTTTCATTAACGGCTCAAGCATGGGCGGATATTGTTATCAAACGTTGGGAAGAAAAAGTTGTGAGGCTCAAGGTTTATAAAACAGGAGCATTATTAAAAAGCTTCGAAGCTCATGTATCCACACAAGCCAATGGCAATCCTGCATTTATCGAATTTGCATTTAACTATTATGGCAAGTTCGTCGATATGGGAGTAGGAAACGGAATTACAAAGAATATGGCCGGCAACGGTCAGCGTCGCGTGAAACAATGGTATTCCAAAACCTTCTTTAGCCAGGTGAAACGACTGGGTGAAATCATCAGCGAAAAATACGCTTACAAAGCACAATTATCAATCATCACCAATATAACTACTGATGGCACAAAATGAAACAGCCAGGGCAACCGTTTATCTCAATGGACAGCAGGCAGAACTTGCACTTAATCTGTTGGCCAAGAAAGCCAAAGATTTAAAAAAAGACCTGAAGGAAGCGCTTGAGGCAGGAGATAGCATCAAGTACGATAAACTTAGAGGAGAATTGGGCCGTGTTGAGTCTGCCCAGCGGTCAGTATCAAAAGCTTCGTTTGATGTAGAAAGTGTTCTCAAAAACATTAATAAGGTTACCTGGCGCGATCTTGAAAAAGCGCAAAAGGCGGTCATTCTCCAGATGAAGAATATTGAGCGCGGTACAGAAGCGTATGCTGCAAAAGAAAAGGACCTTCAAAAAATAACCGCCGAACTGAACAATGTGCGCAGTGTGATGAAGGAGAAAGAGAGCGGATGGAGCAGGCTGGCAAATGGCGCGAGTAAATACTTTGGAATTGTTGTTGCCGGAGCTGCTGCTATTGGCGGTTTTGTAATCGGTTTTAATAAAATTGTACAATCCTTCAATGATTTTGAAGAGTGGTCTGATAATCTTTCTGCAATTACCGGGCTGGTAGGAAAGGATCTTGACTGGCTAA
>JBBRZE010000189.1:0-2472 GCA_038236995.1 Bacteroidales bacterium
AAGGTTTGAAAAGTTTGAAAGGTTTGAAAGTTTGTAAAGTTTGAAAGGTTTAAAAGGTTATTTTTTCATTTTTTCATTTTTCCATTCTTCCATTTTTTCATTCTTTCATTCTTCCATTTTTCCATTTTTTCATTTTTCCATTCTTCCATTTTTTCATTTTTCAAATCTTTTGCCTCTTCCTTCGTCTTAGCCAAAACTTTTTCGGAGCGCAAAGGTACTATTTTTAAGCCAAATTACAGGCTCACCCGTAAAAGTTGTGGATTAAAATAATGATTATTATTTTTGTGAATCAAAATTAATAATCACTACCATGAAAAACGATCCCCATTTATTAGCATTGGTGAGATATATTTTACCAGAAGAGATTTTTCTTTATTTTGAGATAACCAAGATTGAAGAACAAAACTTCAAAGAACTTCATATTTATTTGGATGAGAGTCTGATAGTTCCCGAGGGCTATTCGAGTTATACATTATCATCTAAAGGTTTCCATCCAGAGGCATTGATAAAGGATTTTCCCATACGAGACAGGGGTGTTATGCTTCACGTACGCAGACGACGTTGGTTAGTTGAAGAGTTAAATAAGGTAGTAAGTAGAGATTGGGATTTGGTTGCACAAGGCACGCGTTACACACAAGGTTTCGCGACTTTTTTAAAAGGAGTTATTGGATACTTACCCGATTCAAAGCCAATCTCTTGAAAGATTCTACCATATCGATGGTGAACAACTGGGTCGTCAATACAAAGAGTATTTGAGTGATTATAAAACCTGGGATCAGAAAGAACATGCTGACAAATGGCTTGTATTTCCCCAAAATATGGGCACTCATTTGAGTATAGACGAGACTTCTGTTTCAAACGGCGAATTATACACCATCGTTACAAACAAATCAGCCAAAGGTCTTAAAGGTGCAATAGTCGCCATTGTTGAAGGGGTTTGTTCTGAAGATATCATTCAGGTATTGGAAGATAATATCCCTCAAGATAAGTTAGAACAGGTTGAAGAAGTGACGCTTGACATGTCAGATTCGATGCGCAAAATTGTACGACGTTGTTTTCCCAAAGCTATTCGTGTGATTGATCGTTTTCATGTTCAAAAATTAGCTTTAGATGCTCTTCAAGAAATGCGTATAGCTCATCGCTGGGATGCAATCAACGAAGAAACAAATGCAAAGGAAGAAGCTAAATTGACTCAAACTGCTTATCATCCACTAGTTTTTAGAAACGGTGACACTTCAAAACAACTACTGGCAAGAAGTCGGTATTTACTTTTTAAATCACCTGAGAAATGGACACAAAGTCAGAAATTAAGAGCTGAAATTCTTTTTGAAAATTATCCCGACCTACAGAAGGCACATTCTCTTACTCATTCATTGAGAATGATTTATTCTAAGAATACAATTAAAGATGTTGCCAGGGTAAGTCTAGCTCATTGGTACAACAAGGTCGGAGAATCAGGATTTAAATCGTTTAATACAATTGCAGGAACAATTTACGAACACTACGATGAGATTCTAAACTTTTTTGTCAATCGTTCAACAAACGCATCAGCTGAATCATTTAATGCTAAAATCAAAGCTTTTAGAGCATCGTTAAGAGGAGTGATTGATATTAAATTCTTTCTCTTTAGATTAACTAAAATATACGCTTAATCCACAACTTTTACGGGTGAGCCGTGAATTCCGGCGTAATTGAAGGTGACTTCTTAAAATACTCGAAGCTTTTTATCCAGTTTTCGCAACGAACACCAGCTTCAAGTCTACGCCAGCTCAATTTCGCTAATTTTGTGTCATTTACCGGATTTCGCTTGATCCAATCGCTGATTTGACTCACCCATGTTTTGGCATACATTTCATTTCGTGTAAATAAATACGCTCGTCCTAAATCTATCCAATACTTGTGTCGATTCAGCATAAAACACCACTCTTCATCACCAAAAGGTATTTTAGTCCAGTCAATTTGCCCTTAGAACTGATAAGGCACATTTGTTTTTTCCATATCCCAGTCGTAGCGGAATAGGAAATATTGCTGTCGCACCTGATTGGCAACTTCAATACTTGTTTTTACTTCTTCCGGAAATGTTTTTCGGATGTTTTCGATATTGGCTGCATCAGCACACAAATACAAATTTTCTTTATTTCGGTATTTTTGCAACAGATACTCAGCTGCTTTCTCGTTCGATAAAACCCTCACTGAGTCGGGGTTGAGTTTATCGAGAATAGATACGTATGCTTGCTTTGCCGGCAGCGAAGCGACAAAAAACAAAAGGGAAATTAGTAGTATTTTTTTCATGTAAGTCATATTTCTGCATTAAGTGTTTCTACTATTATTTATTTAACTTTTTAGTCACACTGCTTCCGGAATAAACTCCAACGGGCATTTCAAAACTTAAAATGGACGTTTTCCCATTTTCTGAGACAGTTACATGAATTTCCTTTGGATTACTTGACTCACAATTTGGATTAGCCACCG
>JBBRZE010000190.1:0-2468 GCA_038236995.1 Bacteroidales bacterium
AGCCATCCATTCGAATACTTGCTATTGAGGTCATTGAGTGGAATTTTACCCGAACTGTTTAACTCAAGGCCTGTGTACAATCCAATTGGAGTTTTTAAATCGAGACTGCCTGAAAAATTCTGATCGGGCATTCCGGGCAATTTATTACCCGAATAATCGATGTTGTTTTCTGCGAAATTCTGAAAATTATAGCGGTTGGTTGCGTAGTTCAGGTTCGCAATTAACGCAAAATTATCGGCTGAGCCGCTATTTTTATGACCAATAATCCATTGCTGAACAGCGATTTCTATTCCTTTATGAAGTGAAGAACCAGCATTCATTCCAACATAGACATCCTCCGCAACTCTTTTGGGAACAATCAGGTCGGTTACACGCATATAGTAAAATGCGAGATCAATAAAAGTGGCACGATTCAGCAGACTGGCCCTGAATCCGCCTTCGAAACTCCACGCTTTTTCGGGTTTAATATCTCTGTTGATCAATCCGAGCGGACTTAATGTTTCTGAAAGTGATGGTATTGAGAACCCTTTATTTACCGACGTATATAAATAGATATCATTCATAGGATTCCACGAAATAGAGAGTCGTGGTGCAAGAATGGGGGCGAAGCTATAGTTTCCCGACTGGTTCAGCGTATCGGAGGTAAACTGATCTGTAAAACGGAAGCCCGCATAATTGAAATTTACCCCTCCAGTAATTGATATTCGTTTTATCCGCACTTCAAGTTGGGTAAACAGATCTGTCTGATAAATCGATTCATTCCCTTTTTGTTGAAGTGCCCCTTTTGTCCCGTTTCCACCTGTGTTTTCAGATAGTGAACTCTGTATATTTTCAAAATAAAGATTGGTTCCACCCAGGAAATGGAAGGTGTTGCGATCCTGCTTCTTTGTGTATCGACTTAAGATGCGCCCACCATAAGCGAATCCCGATTCATCTAAATAGTTAAATGGACGGTTCTCCTCTGCTTTTCTTGAATTCAGGAATGCCGATGCTGAATAATCCCAGTTTCCGGGTGTGCTATACTGAATGTTATAGCCTGCGAAAATCCTGTCAGGATGTTCGTATCCTTTTGTCTTCAGCCAGTTGGCAGCCGCTTTTTGAGGGTGATTTACAAAAGTAACGGAATCGGTCGAGCTTGGGATCTGTGCACGTATTTTGGAACCTGAGAGGATCAGATTGCCTGAAAACTTTTTGCTGAAGATCTTATTCTGATTGACAAAAAAGGAGTAGCGACTGTATTTATTGTTTTCGCGATATCCTTCAGATTGAATGCCGGATAGTGCTATCAGCAAATCATTTTTATTTGTTCCAAGTGAATAGCTGACACCGTTTTTGAAATATCCATAGCTACCCGCTGAGCTGGTAAGTTTGATTTCTTCGAGATTCATTTCCGCTCGCCGCGGATAAAGAATAATTGTTCCGCCCAACGAAGCGCCATGAATACTCGACGCGGGACCTCGCATAACCTCAATCCGGCTAAGGTATTCCGGATTTACATCGTCGAAAGTAGTTTCGCCTTCGGCGCTGTACATGGGGATGTCGCCAAAGAAAAGTTTGACTTTTTTTGTTCCATACGGGTAACGTGAACCGATTCCCCTGAGGGTTAATTTGACGGTTCCAAAGGTTCCTTCCTGCATCACAATGCCCGGAACCGTTGATAATGAGGAAGCAATGTTTACGGCTGAGTTTTCGAGCCGGTCAGCAGTAATCACCGAAACTGATCCGGCTGTAGATTTGAGCAGATCTTGTGTGCGATATGCGGTTATTCGAATTTCTGACAGGTCGTAGGTCTGTTGCGATAACTTTTCAACAGCAGTGCTGCTGGTATCCCGCACGACAGCTTTCGTTTCGCTTTTTAGTTGTCCAAACAACGGACAGGATGCATATATCAGGAAGATGATCAAAAGAAGTTTCATCTCCAATTAACGGAAGGGTACTTCTTTTGTTTATTCAAATGTTATGAAATTACTTGAATTGGTTCAGGGCTTTCTCAATTTTGTTCAGCCCCTCTTCAAGTACTGCTCTTGGGCAACCAAAATTTAACCTGAAATAGCCTTCTCCTCCTGTCCCGAATCTACTCCCGTTGTTTAAGGCTACTCCTCCTTCAATCAGTATTTTGCCTAATTGTTTTTCAGTGAGATGATAGGCCGAAAAATCGAGCCAGACCAAAAATGTGGCTTCTGGTTTCATGATTTTCACCTTCGGTATTCTTGCTGTAAAAAATGCCGCTAAAAAATTATAGTTGTCTTCAAGGTAAATCATTAGTTGCGAAAGCCACTCATTACCGTGGTGAAGCGCTGCTTCGGTAGCTATATTTCCGAAAATATTACCACCATCAATGTGAACTGTATGCAAAACCCTTTCGTACTTCACCCTGATTTTTTTATTGGGGATAATCACAAAGGCTGTAGAGAGACCGGCAACATTAAAGGTTTTGCTGGCTGCCATCAATACGGCACTATTCATCG
>JBBRZE010000191.1:0-2294 GCA_038236995.1 Bacteroidales bacterium
GAGAAAAAATATGAATCGGAGAAGAAAGACAACCAGATGAAACTTCAGAAAATTCAGCTACGCCGGAAAAGCACGATTAACTATATGTTGATGATCACTGCTGCCACTTTATTAATTATTTCTTCACTCTATTACCGAACCTACCAGCAAAAACAAAAACTTCATCAGCAACGAATATCTGAACTTGAAATGGAAAAGCAATTGTCTTCCACTGAGGCCGTTTTAAAAGGGGAAGAACAGGAACGGATCAGGTTGGCGAAAGATTTACACGATGGTCTTGGAGGTATGTTGAGCGGTGTCAAATTCTCAATGAATAGCATGAAGGGAAATCTGGTCATGACACCCGACAATGCGCAGACTTTTGAACGCAGTATGGATATGCTCGATAGTTCGATCCGCGAAATGCGTCGCGTGGCACATAACATGATGCCCGAAGCTCTTATTCGTTTCGGACTGGATACGGCATTAAATGATTTCTGCAACGATATCAACCAGAGCGGCGCTTTAAAAGTCAACTACCAATCGTTGGGAATGGAAGACATTTCGATTGATCCTACCGTAGCCATTACACTCTATCGCATAGTTCAGGAGTTGTTGAATAATGTGATGAAACATGCACATGCCAGTTCTGCCATCGTACAGGTTACGAATTCGAACGCTATGCTTTCGGTCACGGTTGAAGATGATGGTAAAGGTTTTGATACCGGCATTCTAAAAACTAACAAGGGCATTGGTTGGGCAAATATTCAAAACCGGGTCGAATTTCTGAAAGGCAAACTGGACATCAGATCCAAAGAAGGAGAAGGCACTTCCGTTCAGATTGAATTGAACTTTTAATTTTAAATGTAAATCAAAATGGCAATCAAAATATTTATCACCGACGATCATTACATGGTAGTTGAAGGTATCCGTTCATTACTTCTGCAGGAGAAAAGCTTTGAATGGATGGGGCATGCCACGAACGCTGCATCGTGTATGGCCTTCATCCGGCAACAGCAGCCTGATGTTTTATTGCTGGATATCAACCTGCCTGATAAAAGCGGTATTGATTTGTGTAAAGAAATTAAAGCAAAATATCCTGACATCCAGATTTTGGGACTCAGTTCGTTTAACCAGCAAAGCTATATTCAGAAAATGATTCAGAATGGAGCTTCAGGCTATTTGTTGAAAAATGCCAGTCAGGAAGAGATTGTGAAAGCCATTAAAACGGTGGTAAAAGGCGAATCGTTTTTAAGTGGTGAGGCGGCCAGGACGATACGCGAAAATAAAGACGCCCGAATTCCTGTTATTACACGAAGAGAAAAAGAAGTACTTCAACTCATTGCCGAAGGCCTTACCAATCATGCAATTGCCGAGAAACTTTTTATCAGTACCACCACAGTCGATACGCATAGAAACAGTTTACTTGCAAAGTTCGATGTTAAAAATACCGCTAACCTGGTCAGGCTTGCTGCACAGTTCAACCTGATTTGAAGTCAATTAAAACTCAAAGAAAAATGTCTATTTGAGATTTTAACTGGAAAATAATTTTTCCGTTGGTTATTCGGTTTTCAGGGATCTTAATGAAGCGAATTTAATCTTCTGCAAAGACAATCGCCTCGTAGGTATAAAGCTCCGCAGTTTTCCATCCTTCCCACCCGATTCCGGCCTTATCACGGGCACAGTGCCCCAGGAATTCCTCCTTTGTCCAGCCGGTTTCTGTAGCAACCTGTGGAAGAAAAGTTCCACTGTTTAATCCCTTTTTGATATAAATGCCATGCTTTCCAGACTCAATTTCATCAATGGAATTAATCTTTTTAAGCGGTGTCAGGATTGATATTTCAATTTCGATCTGGCTGATTTCTTTGATTGTGACGGGATCAAAACGTGAGTCTCGTGTTGCCGCCGCTATCGCCATCTCTGTAATTGTTTGATAAATTGATGTTGATGGTTCAAATCGACCGATGCAGCCGCGAAGTTTACCCTCTTTCTTCAAAGTTACAAAGGCCCCAAAATGTTCGTTCATAATTGCAGAAGAGATCGGTTTTAAAATTTCGCTTTTAGGATGGATAAGATACCTGGTTATACTTTCCCTTGCCAGTTTCAACATTGCAAGTTTATCCTCAGCGCTGATACTTATTTCCGTTTTATTCCTCGTCACCTCAATGGCCCAATATCCGACAACCCGGTTTTTATCACCTTCCGGAACGTCCCCCGAATTTTTATAAGTAATTTTTTTGAAGGTGATATCAGGGTTATTTTGTGTAAGATGCAGCAATGTTTGAACGGCTGCTGCGCCACAAAGTCCTGTTTGC
>JBBRZE010000192.1:0-2208 GCA_038236995.1 Bacteroidales bacterium
CTTTTTGACACAAGAGCAAGAAATAGAAAACTATCTCGACACCGTTCAAAAGAGCATTCAGCCAACAGGTGTTTTGGTAATCGGGACATTTTCGGAGCAAGGACCGAAAAAATGCAGCGGAATAGAAATCAAACAATATTCCGAAACGACGATGACCGACCGGCTGACAAAGTTTTTTGAAAAAATTAAATGCATAACAGTTGACCACACGACACCCTTCGGCACAATTCAGAACTTTATATTTTGCAGTTTCAGAAAATCACATTCAGTATAACACGACACTGATAGAAAAAAGGGCAGCGCAGAATCTATTGAACAGCAGACTGTCAATTGACCGCCGGTTCGCCTCTCAAAAACTTTAGTGCGAAATTTCGGGAGTTCTCGTACCCTCTTTTGCGCAGGCGTTCTAAAGTAATCGTGGTATCCAGACTGCCCGTTTCTTGGAGAGAATTTAACTGCCTGTCATTTGCGACTTTAAATAGCCCGCCTTCCTATTTTAAAAAGCTGATGTGACAGATCCAAATTCCATCAATATTTTCAAAATATACGAAACATGATTTCTTAGGAATACGTATATTGGAAGTACACTATTTTTGGAATGAACAGAGGTTAGATCGCACCTATTAGTCGCAAATCGTTATAATATGAGCAGGAAGGTTCGCTGAATGATAAAAATGTAACAGTCAATAATAACTAATAAAAAATAATTATGGAACACGAACTGACAGACGAAGAAATATCACACGTTTGTATGTATATGCGTGTGATAGATTTAATGCGAAAGAATCAAAAAATATTAGACAAAAATGAAGAGATAAAGAAGCAATATGAAAAACTTTGTCTATTAGTAAATCAATTAATGGAGAATTTCACCGATGAACAACGGGACGAGGTATTAGAAGAACATAAAATACAATTAGAAGAATTAGCAAAGCTGGAAGCAAAAAAGCAATCCAAAAAACGACCCAGGAAAAAATAGGAAACGAAAGTTGAATAAATATACAGCATCTTCCTGACAGACAAAAAAAGATTTAGCTGGCATCAAGTCCCTCACCTCCGTTCCTCCTTATCAGTAACAGCCAGCCCGGGTTTTTCGGTAAGAAGTTTGACGTCTGTCGCTTGCAACGACAAAAGCTACATTTCCGGAATTAGAAGCGAATGTGACAGAAGGTATTTTCCTAAAAAAAGAAAAGCCAATGCGGAAGCTACGCAACTGTTGTTTGCCTATGATGCATCTATCTATTGACTTTACTAAATTAATGCAGTTATGAAGGAAATACGGTGTTTTTATGCCCTGCTGTTGATCGGATTCTTACTTACTTCTTGTGATAAAAGCAATTTAAACTATCAGAACGGTTTTGAAAGCAGTTATCAGGAATGGTTAAGTTTTAAGCAAACCTCAGGTAATTCTTACCACTATGTAGTATCGGGAGGTAGTGTGTTTGGACCTGCATGGCAAACCGATATTACGGTCACCAATGGAAAAGTCACACAACGTCATTTTAAATATACTGCCGTAACCGGAATGGTAAATGTTCCAGCGGAAGTGCTGGAGTGGACTGAAAATGAGAACGAAATTAACTCACACACCAATTCCGGAGCTGATGCTTTAACTTTAGACCAGATTTACCAAAAGGCCCGTACCGAATGGCTGATAAAAAGAAAAGATGTCAGTGTGTATTTTGAAGCAAACAACAATGGTATGATATCATCCTGCGGGTATGTTCCGGATGGTTGTATGGATGATTGTTTTAATGGGGTTAATATTTCTTCTGTCGGATTATTGTAAGCAAATTTTACCTTTTATAATTTGCTTTTTAAAGGTTAGGCGGAATCAAAGATCATTGATGAAAAATGCTATACATCTGATTTTGAAAAGCCGGTGAGAAAAAGAAAGTCTATCAACAATATCTAAACTAAAAAAGCAAGGTTTAATATGCTAATTTTCAGTAATAAGTAGCTGCCAAAATACTCCGATTTAGCTTTCTTTGCCATATTTCATTCGTGATTTTAATATAGATCTACTATAAAACGATGTTGGTATTCTTCGGACGTTATCCCGAAGCTTCGCATAGCCGTCAGGTTAAGATTATGTCATCGCCTATATTTTGACATAATGTTGTAAAGTATAAGAGGGAACGGTATGATTTGGCGGAATTATGTGCCGAGATAAAAAAAGATTTTGATGTGTTATTGAAATCTAAGTTA
>JBBRZE010000193.1:0-2199 GCA_038236995.1 Bacteroidales bacterium
AAATGGCTTTCAAACTAACGGGACCCTTCTCGACGTTGAATGGGCCAAAATTTTTAAACAATACGAGTGGCTGATAGGTCTTTCTCTTGATGGGCCGAAGCATTTTCACGACAGTTATAGATTGGACAAGGGACTTCAACCGACGTGGGAGAAAGTGGAGGGGGTTGCTAAAATGCTGTTAACTGAAGGTGTAGCAGTTAATGCGATGTGCTGCATCACCGATTACTCTGCTGATTATGCCGAAGAGCTTTATAACTATTACAAAGGGCTTGGCCTCACCTGGATGCAGTTTATCCCGATTGTGGAGACTGACAAGGACGACCCAACTAAAGCTGCTTCTTTTTCGGTGACCGACGAAAAATACGGTCAATTTCTGATCACACTTTTCGATTTATGGATGAACGATTTCAAAAATGGCGAGCCAACTACCTCGGTTCGCCACTTCGAATCGGTGTTTCACAGCTATGTTGGAATAGAATCGCCGGAATGCACAATGATGAAGGAATGCGGACCTTACGTTGTGATCGAACACAACGGGAATGTCTATTCGTGCGATTTCTTTGTTGAACCCCGTCACCGGCTTGGAAATATCCGCCAGAGCAAAATCACCGATATGCTCAATTCGAAAAAACAGGATGAGTTTGGCAAAGTCAAGGCATTACTTCCCCGCAAATGTAAATTCTGCCCCTGGTACACGAAATGTTTTGGTGGCTGTACCAAAGACCGGATCAAAGATCCGAACGACCAACGGCAACCGCGGTTCTGCCTTGCATATCAAATGTTTTTCGAACATGCCGATGCTAAGATGAAGCAGTTGGCTGAACGTTGGAAGCAAAAACAAAATGATTATGCGGAGCATGATCGTACCGGCGGGGTTTATAACGCTTCAGCTGACTTCATGAAGAATTTTAAACGATAAGGAGGAGAAATAATAGACTATGAAGATAGGTTTACTTATTATCTTAGCAGAAAAGGCTGGAATATTTTGAAGAAATATTTTCATTATTTTGTCATCAAACGTTTTTACTATGAAGCAAGAAAAACAGCAAAATATTCAAAAAAGGGCGGTAATAGCGGTAGTGATGATGTTGTCACTGGGAGGTTGTCATTCGAAGTCACAAAAAAACACCGAAATACACGGACAAATAACAGATAAAATAGGACAGACAGATACATTAAGTTGCTGTTCTTCCATACTTCCATCACGATTTGGAGGTGCGAAAGCGGATACAACAGTTCATTTAAAGGGATCAGCAAATAATTCCAATAAAGAAGACATGGTTCTCATCCCTGGAGGTAATTTTGTTATGGGTGGAGATTCGCTTTGGGGCAGGTCCGATGAGTTTCCCCGCCATAAGGTTCAGGTTTCATCCTTTTACATGGACAAGCACGAGGTAACCAATGCACAATTTCGTGCTTTTGTGGAAGCAACCGGTTACTTGACCACTGCAGAGCGAAAACCAGATTGGGAAGAGATGAAAAAGCAACTACCCCCGGGAACATCACGACCAGCTGACAGTCTCTTGATTCCTGCCTCTCTGGTATTTAACCCTCCTTCCCATCCGGTTCCACTTAACAATGTTGCAGCATGGTGGCAATGGGTTGCCGGAGCCAACTGGCAACATCCGCAGGGAATGGAAAGCACCATTCAGGGAAAAGACGATTATCCGGTAGTACAAGTTTCATGGGAAGATGCCCAGGCATATGCCTTTTGGGCAGGAAAACGTTTACCTGCTGAAGCGGAATGGGAATATGCCGCACGCGGTGGAATTCCATCAGGGATCTATCCCTGGGGAAATCAACTAATTGATCAGGGATTGCCAAAGGCCAATACATGGCAGGGGCATTTCCCGAATGAAAATATATTGAAAGATAAATTCTACAGGTTAGCCCCGGTCATGTCGTATCCTCCAAATGGTTATGGTTTATTTGACATGGCAGGTAATATTTGGGAATGGTGCAATGATTGGTATCGTCCGGACTATTATTTGTGGTGCGAAAAACAAGGGATCATTATAAACCCTCAAGGTCCGGAAAAACCATTTGATCCCGATGAACCATATACCCCGAAGCGCGTGGTCAGGGGAGGTTCTTTTTTGTGCACCGATCAATATTGTTCGGGGTTTCGGGTATCGGCCCGAATGAAAACCAGTTGGGATACCAGTCTGGAGCACACTGGATTTCGTTGCGTGGTTTCTG
>JBBRZE010000194.1:0-2115 GCA_038236995.1 Bacteroidales bacterium
AAAATAAATCAATATGGCAACATCGTACAAAACTCCCGGGGTTTATGTGGAAGAAATTCCAAAACTTCCGCCATCTGTAGCGCAGGTGGAAACGGCTATTCCTGCCTTTATTGGGTATACACAAATAGCCAAAAAACTCGCCGTCGGCGATTTAAATAATGTTCCCAAACGAATTGGTTCGTTGGTTGAATATGAACAGTATTACGGATTCGGTCCATCACCCAACGTTACCGAGGTAAATATTAGTGATTCCAACAATTTTTTATCGGCAACGCTTAGCAGTAAATTTTATTTATATGACAGTCTGAGAATGTTTTATGCTAATGGTGGTGGCGATTGTTTTATTGTTTCAGTAGGCGATTATTCAGCTACTATTGATGATGCGGCCTATACTGCCGATACAGGTGGCTTTGCTGCTATTGCTAAAGAATCGGAACCTACGATCCTTTTATTTCCGGATGCGGTTTCATTAGACGATAGCAAAATTGCCAATGTACAGGCAGCTGCGTTGAAACAATGTCAGGAATTACAAGACCGGGTTACAGTAATGGATGTAAAAGAAAATGATGCATTGGGAGCCACTTTCAGGAGTAAAGTAGGTATCAATTATTTGAGTTATGGTACCGCCTATACACCTTGGTTAAAGGTTAATTTGCCGAAGAGTGTCACTTATAATGATGTGAAGGGTGTGATCAAACGGGGAGGAGTCGCTACAAATTTAGAGGGATTAACCGGCGATTTGGTAATTCAAGCTGCAATTGCCGATTTGAACAAGGCGTTTGCTGATGTGGCAAATATTGATGGAAAAACAAAATTGTTAAGCCCGCCTAACGGAAACTTAAGAACGGCTTTAAATACTTTAGGAGCAGCGTTCTTAGCTGTCAATAATGATAGTAACCTAAAAGCGATGTTTGGCTTTTATTATAGCATTGCAGCTCAGATTGATAAATTTATCAAAGCTGCAAGTCCCGCAGTATTAACATATTCATCCTTGAATGCTGATGTTATTGCGGCAGTTACCTCCAATTTCAATCCTACTTACATTAAGGTCGTCGGATTGGAAACTGAAACTGCTGCTAAAATAGCGACTTATACAGCAACTGTTTTAACGCCAACTTTTGTAGAAGCAAGCTGGGCGGGGGTTATTGGTGCGGGAGCAACAAATTTAATCCCAGGTGCCGGAACTCCGGAAGATAAACGACAGATCGCTTTTAACAACCTGCTGCCATTATTTGAAGAAATTAACCAGAGCTATTTATCTTTAGTTGTAGGTGCCGCTGCAACGTATACAAAGAAATTGGACGAGTCGTTAGCACTTCGTTTCCCAATTTACAAATCAATTCTTGCCGGTGTGGGCAATAGTATGACGAGTATGCCACCAAGTGGAGCTGTTGTTGGTGTTTATGCAGCTACCGACCGGACAAGAGGTGTTTGGAAAGCTCCTGCGAATATAAGTCTGGCGAATGTAATTTCTCCTTCGGTAATATTCTCAAAAACGGAATTGGAAAACTTAAATGTTGATGCTGTTGCTGGAAAGTCAATCAATGCCATCCGGTCATTCCTGGGAAAAGGTACTTTAATTTATGGAGCCCGTACCCTTGCAGGGAACGATAACGAATGGCGCTATATCAGCGTTCGCCGTTTCTTTAACATGGTAGAAGAGAGCACGAAAAATGCAACGGAAGCTTTTGTATTTGAACCAAACGATGCAAATACCTGGGTAAAAGTGCAGGCCATGATCGAAAACTTTCTCTCCACACTTTGGCGCCAGGGCGCACTTCAGGGAATGAAACCAGAACATGCTTTTTATGTTGCTGTGGGACTGGGCAAAACGATGACGGCGCTTGATATTCTCGAAGGTCGCATGATCATTGAGATTGGAATGGCAGCTGTTCGTCCAGCAGAATTTATTATCCTTCGGTTCTCTCACAAGATGGCCGAATCCTGATCAGAAATTCTTTTCAAACTATTTTCTTTTCATATCATTAAAAAATAAAAAGTTATGGCACAACAATATCCTTTACCACGATACCATTATCAGGTCGACTGGGGCGGCGTTAAAATCAGTTTTACCGAAGTCACCGGTATGGATCAGCAGGTGGAAGTGA
Source organism: Bacteroidales bacterium (assembly GCA_038236995.1). GTDB lineage: Bacteria > Bacteroidota > Bacteroidia > Bacteroidales > Prolixibacteraceae > JAAFHB01. The sequence continues at coordinate 2,109 of JBBRZE010000194.1, forward strand.
TTGAATA
>JBBRZE010000195.1:0-2015 GCA_038236995.1 Bacteroidales bacterium
TTCCTCCATCTCTAACCGTTTTGACTTTTGCTCCAACCAGCTTGAGTAGTTCCCTTTCCATGGAATACCTTCGCCACGATCGAGTTCAAGAATCCAACCAGCAACATTATCAAGGAAATAACGGTCGTGTGTAATACAAATAACTGTTCCCTTATATTGTTGTAAATGAACTTCTAACCAATCAATAGATTCGGCATCAAGGTGGTTCGTAGGCTCATCAAGCAGCAAAATATCGGGCTGTTGCAATAACAAGCGACACATTGCAACCCGACGGCGCTCACCTCCGGATAATACCGTCACCGGCGTATCTCCGTCCGGACAGCGAAGCGCATCCATTGCCCGTTCGAGCCGGTTATTGAGGTTCCAGGCATCAGTCGCATCGATTTTCTCTTGAAGCACGGCCTGGCGGTCCATCAGTTTATCCATCACATCGGGATTCTCATAAACTTCGGGTAAGCCAAATCGTTGGTTAATTTCCTCATATTCATTCAGAATATCTACAGTTTCCTGAGCTCCTTCCTGAACAATACCCATCACCGTTTTTGTATTGTCAAGAATTGGCTCCTGCGACAAATGACCAACTGTATAACCAGGCGAAAATGAAAGTTCACCATTGAAATCTTTTTCAAGTCCGGCGATAATTTTCAAAAGGGTCGACTTACCAGATCCGTTCAGACCGATAATTCCGATTTTTGCTCCCAAATAAAACGAAAGCGATATATCTTTAATTACTTGTTTTTGAGGTGGATAAGTTTTACTCACCTTGTACATCGAGAATATAATTTGTCTATCTTCTGCCATGGAATGTTTTTTTGATTCGAATGCCAAAATTCGTATTTTTAATCAGATTTGTCAAACGATTTTTGCAAATAAAACAACCTTTGTAAATTAATTAATTTTCAATAAATTAGTCCTAAGTTTCTTTCAACAGAAACAGTAAAATAAACAGAAATGCATTAAGTTTGTTAAATGAAAATCAAATCAATTGCCATATGAAAAAATTTGCAATTTTTTTCTTCTTAATCATTGTGCTGCTGCTCGGTTCGTTCGTTTACTGGAAATATTCTTTCACATACAGTGAAGGATACCGCGCCGGACTGCTTCAGAAATTTTCAAAGAAAGGAAATGTTTTTAAAACTTACGAAGGAGAGATGATCCTTAGTAGCGTTCAAAGTAATTCCAATGTAGCGATTGCTTCCGAAAAGTTTTTCTTCTCAGTGACTGATAAAAATGTGGCGCTACAGCTTGAAAAAGTGCAGGGAGAAAGTATTGTTGTTCATTACCGGGAAAAGAACGGAACACTGCCATGGAAAGGCGAGAACACTTATTTTGTTGATAGTGTAAGAGTTAATACTGAATCTGGTACCAGTCGCGGTTTTCGTTAACAATAAATATTAAGAATGCGGGATGGAGGAAAATAGTAAACTATATTTCGCCATCCCGCATTTTTGTTTTTATTTTGATTCAAAGTTTACCTTTCCCGGTGAATGATTTGCTCCAAATTCGGGAGCAAAACTGCATTGTATATTTACCCTGCCTCCCGAAAAAGTACCTAAATGACTCACCCGGACCGGGTATTCGAGTACAAATCTTCCTTTGGGTAAATTACCAATAAAGAACCTCGTACCTGTATCAACATTCACTAGATAGTACCAAAGACCACCATTGTATTCATATTCCGACAATTGCTTCAAAGGTTCGGTTCCGGCAGGTCGCTGATCGTCAATTGAAATAAACCCCAGATCGCGGTCATTTTCAATCAACAGACGCACCATCAGCAAATCACCGGGACGGCTTTCGGAAAGATGGCTTACCAACGAATCCCCACGGGCAGATCTTTCAATCCTAAAAATTTCTTTTCGAATTTTCAACGAACTTCCAAAACGGGAGGTGTCATTCACCTGTTTGAAATAGCCATGATAAAGTCCTCCAAAGAGGATGTTCTTACCTCTATTTTTGATTTCCAGCTTACTGTCTATATTTAAATCTTTCTGATTGAATGCAAATTGCACAAA
>JBBRZE010000196.1:0-1792 GCA_038236995.1 Bacteroidales bacterium
AATCTCTATTCCGAATTGGAAGCAATAAATAATTTGGAAAATATCGCTGATTTGGAAGCAATACTGGATAACGAAGCTTAAACTGATTTGGAGAGTGAAAATGAACTCTTCTCTTTGAGGATTAATTCCTTCCAAATCGCAGTATTGATTTTTGCAGTACTTGGATGACTGTCTTTTGGTAAATCAAATAAACTTCTTTTTATGGCTGTAATCAATGTTTTCTGAATGGTATAATACGATAGTCCAATTGATTCTATAATTATTCCACGAACCGATTTGGGTTTGTCAAAACTAAATCTCCCATTCTTAAGCGTTAAATCTATCAATTCTTTGATCCTGTTTTCGGTGGGTAATTCAAATTTAAAGCTCATGTCAAAACGACGAAGCAAGGCCTCATCAATCATATTAACCTGATTGGTAGCTGCAATTACTATACTTGATTGTGGCAGATAATCAAAAAGCTGAAGTATCGTATTTACAATACGCTTCATTTCTCCATGATCCTGGCTATAATCCCGCACTTTTCCCAGAGAATCAAATTCATCAAAAAAGATGATCAAATCCTCACTGGCTGCACGTTTAAAAACCTTCGAAAGATTTTTGCTTGTTTCTCCCAGCTTAGATGAGACGATGGCCCCCAGATTGATGACAACCATCATTTTCTCTAATTCGCCTGCAATAACATAGGAGGCCAATGTTTTACCACATCCTGATGGACCATGTAACAAAACTTTGTTGGCAATGGGCAGTTCAAATTTGTTTAAGATTTCCGAAGACCTGTGTTCCTGAATAAAGTAATTTAACTCATTTTTTACTGACTCCTCGCAAACCAAATTCTCAAACGAATAATCGGAAGTAAGTTTTTCAATGATGAATTCATTATAATCCTTGTCTTCGATCCTTTGAAAATGAACATCAGAACCAACTTTTGTGAGACCTGTGGTTTGCTGATGTCGAATAGCCTCTTTTAAGATGGATTGTAGCTGTAATGCAAAATTGACCTTTTTAGTCTTCTTCGAGTATTCAATGAGTTCATTTAATACGGACAAAAGTTTCTGTTGGTCATTTTCGAGACCAAACTTTGCAATATCCTTAATGTAATTAAATTGGCTCATTGGACTTCTTAATTCTTTCTGCAAATTTACTTTATTAAAGCAAAAAAAGAAAACTTATTGATCTGTGAATTGATCAAAGATACCAAAATTGTTATTCCTTTCTGAAATTGATTCACATTCTGTGAATTTTTTAGATTCATATCTGAACGTAGTAATGAATAATAACACAAGTCAGAATTCAGAGAAAGTTTGTTGTTACACTCAAATTTTCGAGCAAAGTTATTTATCGCCTGCCGGAAAAGTCAAGGGCCGTCCGGTGATGCCACTGAAATTACTGGCATGGTCACTCCCTGTTTTTAAGCCCCATCCAAGTTATTCCTGTTTTTCAGCAACGAATCCTGCTCTTTAAGAATTCCGGGCAGGCAAAACCCCATATACATTTCCCCACGCTTCTTTGGCTTCAGGTTGGCGAATCTGGCATCATTCCTTCTATCAGTTTTCCGATATCATTTTGGGCTGCGTACAGTCTTCCTGATAAATTTCGTTAAAATTATCTGCTAAGTTAGCTCTGATCATCTCAGGCCCATTTCATTCACGAAAGGATTTTCCCGGCATATCCTCATCCTGAAAGACGGACTCCGGTATTCCAGTTCCTCCTTGCCTGTCCCTTATTTCCAAGCTGTTCACTTGCATATAATTTTTAAACTTAAATTTTTATATCATGAAAACAGTAACAA
>JBBRZE010000197.1:0-1754 GCA_038236995.1 Bacteroidales bacterium
AACTGGGGTATGCACTTAAGACATATAAGAAATAGTCCTATATTTGGGGGATATGAGTATTCCCAAGAATCAAATAGAGTTTGAAAGAATGTTCACAACAGAGGAACAATGTTTGACTTATTTAAAAGAACTAAGGTTTCCCAATGGTTATATCTGTCGGAAGTGTCTACATCCAGAATACTGGCTTAATAACCGAGGGATAATGGTTTGCAAGAAATGCAAAGACGAGCTTTCAATAACTGCTGGTACCATTTTCCATAGAAGTAAGTTGCCACTTGTCGTAATTTTCAGAGCATTATGGTGGATGGTAGCTCAGAAAAACGGAGTAAGTGCTGTTGGCCTTCAAAGGGTTTTAGGTTTAGGAAGTTACAGAACTGCTTGGACATGGCTTCATAAATTTCGGCGCTTAATGGTATTTCCAAGTAGAGATAGATTAGTTGGGAAAGTTGAGGTCGATGAAACTTTAGTCGGAGGCAAAAAAGCAGGAAAAAGAGGACGAGGTGCAGAAGGGAAAATATTGGTAGTCATAGCTATAGAAATTATGGAAAAAGGTACAGGTAGAGTGAGAATGTCATTAATACCAGATGCTTCATCAAAAGCACTACTAAAATTTATATCTGAAAATATTGAAACAGGAAGCACCGTAATTACTGATGGATGGAAAGGATACTCAGAAATTTCAAAAAAAGGATACCTTCACATAATTGATGATAAAACCAAAATTGAAGATGATATAGAAGTATTGCCTAATGTTCACAGAATTGCTTCATTGCTGAAAAGATGGCTTCTTGGAACTCATCAGAATTATATTGGCGAACAATATCTGAGTTATTATTTAGATGAATATACGTTCAGACATAATAGACGAAAATCAAAAAGCAGGGGATTACTTTTTCAAAGACTAATTGAACAAGGAGTCGTACATGTACCTGTTGAATATAAACTAATTAAGAGTATGTGACATGTGCATACCCCAGCTAATATTATTATCTTTATAAAAGGAAAACGAAAGTGATTTGCACCACTCTGAATTTCCAAAATCCTAACGATCTTGGTAAATCCACCCCGGAAATTTCCGGTATAATCACTTGTTTCTTCGATGAGTTTTTTAATTTTTTGGTAAGGTATTTTTTCGACTACTGATTCGGGATGGACCCTTATGATATAAAGAATTCCATTTTGAATAATGTTTCGGACGCCTGCAAAAATATCTTAATCGAGAAATGCATCACAAATAGTTACAGGTGTACAAGTTGTAAAAGATTTGATGTAGCCGGTTATTTCTTCGGAACCAATTAAATGCAATTTGGGGATTGCCTTTTTATAGTGTAATCATATAAGTTTTTTGTGGAATTTTGTAATGTTTAACAATTTGATGGCGATTAAATTTGTTCTGATTAGCAGAGATAGTTATTCACTAATATTTCGGAGGAGCTATATACCTAATTATCAACGCATTAATAAATCAAGTAAAAACATGTTAATAATTTGATATTCAGACAAATAAAAGGATAGCAAAAGTTGCATAAATCAATGCAAATGGTTAATTTTGAAATGATTAATAAAAAAATTCCATTATGTAAAGAAATATGCAACAGATCAAAGGTACACAACAAATTGGAGACCTACAAGAGGTGGCATCAGATTTTGAGAAACTGACCGATTCATTGGCCGATGTAATAGACCTGTTCAAACTGAAGATTCATTTTGGTGTATCGGATACACTTAAGACAAAGGGTTTTTCTATTTCGAGT
>JBBRZE010000198.1:0-1558 GCA_038236995.1 Bacteroidales bacterium
CGGCAACGGCAAGGAATTGATCTTTATACAGGCTCCTATGCTTCACTGGCCCGACACAATGTTCTGCTATCTCACCGGCGATAATATCCTGTTCAGCAACGACGCATTTGGTCAGCATTATTGCTCAGAAATGTTGTTTAATGACCTTGTAGATCCGTATGAATTGTATTACGAAGCCATAAAATACTATGCCAACATTCTTACGCCTTTCAGCAAATTGGTGACCAAAAAGATTGATGAAATTGTAAAATTAAATCTTCCGGTTGACTTTATCTGTCCGAGTCACGGCATTGTATGGCGGGATGATCCGATGCAAATAGTCACAAAATATGCTGACTGGGCCAACAGGTACAGCGAAAACCAGGTAACCGTAATTTACGATACCATGTATAATGGAACCCGCTCTGTTGCCGAAAGTATAGTGAAGGGAATATATGCTGCTGACAAGAACATTACTGTAAAATTGTTCAATGCGGCAAAAAATGACAAGAATGACCTGATTACTGATATCTTCCGTTCAAAGGCTATATTGGTTGGCTCTCCGACTGTAAATAACGGTATTCTGTCGTCAATTGCGGGATTGCTCGAAATGGTAAAAGGACTAAAATTTATGAATAAAAAGGCAGCCGCTTTTGGATGCTTTGGATGGCACGATGTATCAACAAAAGTGATTGAGGATACCCTGAAAGAATCAGGATTTGAAATTATACAGGAACCGCTCCGGTTTATCTGGGCTCCTGATGATGCTGCATTAAAGATGAGTGAAGAATACGGACGAAAATTTGTAAAGTCTTTGGAATCCAACGTTTTGGCTCCCTAATTTTACACAAGTATTCCGGTAAATAAATGAATATCAGTTTTTTGCTGAAGTCTAATAATCATTGCAGATGCCTAACAGCTCATCGAAGCCAGTTATCATATTCTTTAAGCTGGCCGTTTCGTAAATCCGCGCCTTACCAGCTGGTAACCCGATCTGAAAAAATAAGCAACAGGCATCACAAACATGTGCATGAGTTTGGTATAAGGGAAAATCATAAAAATTAAAAGGCCTGTGACGATATGCAGCTTGTAAATCAGGCTGTGACCTGCAATTAAAGCACCTGCATCAGGCTGGAAGGTGATCACCCTTTGCGCCCAGGCTCCCAGTTCCGCGTAATTTTCAACGGACGAACCGGCTGTAATAAATATTGAAATCATTCCCAGCCCCATCTCAACCAAGAGCAATAGAAGCAGGAAAATGTCCTGTGGTTTGCTGTTTATTCTTATTCTCTCATTATTTAATCGTCTGATAAGTAGTATAATGATACCCACAACGGCGGAAGTACCAAAAACAGAACCCATCGCGATGGCCATCGCTCTCTTTGTAGTAGTTGTCATTACCATGTGGTAGAGGTTTTCCGGCGTAAAAAGACCCGTGAAATGCCCGATGAACACCATAAGAATGCCATAATGAAACAGGTTCCCGCCCCATCGTTGTCCTTTTTTTGATAGAAACTGGCTCGATTCGGCTTGCAATGATTTAGGAGTTTTCACAATACGGGTAATTAACCCAAACCAG